>NZ_VLKT01000021.1 GCF_007830515.1 Mesorhizobium tianshanense | reverse complement strand
CGCTTCGAGAGCTGGGTCGAGACGCAACTGGCGCCCGAACTTGAGCCCGGCGATGTCGTCATCCTCGACAATGTCGGGTTCCACAAGAGCGAGCGGGCCCACGAACTGGTGCGCCGACGCGGCGCATGGATGCTGTTCCTGCCGCCATACTCACCTGATCTCAACCCGATCGAAATGGCTTTCTCGAAGCTCAAGACGCTGCTGCGCAAGAAGGCGGCCAGAACCTTCGAGGCGCTCTGCCATGCGCTCGGCGACATCTGCGACCTCTTCGACCCCACTCAGTGCCGAAACTTCTTCAAAGCTGCTGGATATGAGGCCGATTAATCGCGACACGCTTTAGCGGTCTCAGCCGCGGCCGGTCGACGATGATGTTACCTCCATCACAAGGGAATAGGTGTCGCCAGTAGAAGTGGGCACAGAGATCATCGAAGGCTTTCTTTGCCTCGCTCTCGTCATTCTTCTGCATCAAAGCCATAGGAATTCGCCGATTGTCGATCGCCTGGACCGAAAATCGCAGGTTGGTATTCTCTCTCTCGGCAAGTCCGTATTCACGGTCTGGCGATCCTCTTGGCCCAACCCCATCATTTGCGGCAAGCGGCGGCGCTTTGCAAGCGTGACGGTAGGGTGTTCACGCTCCAATTCATTTGCCTCGACACGGCCTGTGGCAAAAGAGCTGCAGATAGACTTGTACCAAGCGGCTTCCGTCTCGCCGGTCGATAATCTGGGCGGCGTCTGCTGGCGCATCTGGCTGCCGACTTTTTTGCGCATCCGAAGCCACGCTCGGCTGAAGCCCAATACGCAGCCGGATGGCGCAACGCCTACTGATGGCTGTTTTGCGGCTTGTCGTGGGAGCCGTGCTGGCTGTTCGACCACCAGATAAAATACAGCGAACCGATCTTCATGACCGGCACGCGGCGCTCGCGTTCCCGTCCCCGCAATTCGCGATAGACTTTCATCTTCAGAGTGCCGCCCGGCAATTTGATACGCACTGCCATCGGTTCAATTCCCGCCGTGCAACGCAAGATTGATGTGCAATGCAGCAATTAGAGAACTTCCCTTGCGGAAGAGTCAACAGCCGATGGGCGAGATTTTCTGACTATTTCCGGAAGGATTTGAGCGCAGGCGCCCGATGAGGCTCAAGGCGTTGGCTTGGGCCGGTCAGGATCGTCGGGCGCACCCAGTTGGTCGTTCAAAGGAGGCCGACTGTTCGACCACCAGGTTAAATAGACCGAACCGATCTTGACGACAGGTACGCGGCGCTCGCGCTCGCGGGCGCGCAATTCACGATAAATCTTCATCTTCAAGGTGCCGCCCGGCAACCTGATACGCACTGCCATTGCTCCCAACCCCATTGTGCAACGCAGCAATAAGAGAGCTTCCGTTGCGGAAGAGTCAATGGCCGATCCTTGACTATTTCTGGGGGCTATTTCCGAAAGGAAGCCGGCGCGAACGTCAGTGCGGGGCGTGGTCAGGATCATCCGGTGCGCGGTCGTGTGCCCCGCGTTTTTTGATCGAGGACGGACGATCCGACATGCTGCTCGGCCACCAGACGATGAAGTAACTTCCGACCTGCCAGACCGGAACCTGGCGCTTTTGCTCGCGGCGGCGCAGCTCGTCTTTTTTCTTGATCTTAAGGGTTCCGCCCGGAAGCCTGATCCTGATTGTCACGTGCCCTCCCGCACCTTGTCTCCCACAAGGTACGAACGGTTCATGGGAGCAGTTTCATACCGGCCAAGCAATTTCGGTTCAGGCGGCGACACGTATGGAGCTGTTCTCAAATGCCCGACACCGTCACTTGAAGAAATCCGCCATGCCCTGGATGGCCAGGAACGCATAGAGGATCGGGCCGGCGACCAGACCGCTATAGAGACAGACGACCGCTGCCAGCGCCACAAGCAGGGTCTTGTCGCGGCCCACTGCGCGGAGTTCGGCCTTCACCGTCCAGCGCGCCGCGGCCGTTCCTTCGCCTTGCGACATGGGCAAATCCTCCCCTGTCATCCCCCTTGGTCTCATTTCACACAATCGCTCGCAAACATCAACCTGCCCGCGAGGGCGGAAAGGACAAGCATGGACACCATTTTCAAGGGCGCCGCCAGGCGCCTGGACGATCTCGATCTGCCGAGGCTTGGCGCCAGGATCGGCGTCGGCGAGGATGAGATCCACGCCTTTCTCGATGTCGAGACCGGCGGGCACGGCTTCGACGCCCAGGGCCGGCCGATCATCCTGTTCGAGCCGCATGTCTTCTTCCGCAACCTGTCGGGGGCGGCGCGGGCGCAAGCTGTCGCGGCTGGCCTTGCCTATCCCCGTTGGGGCGAAAAACCTTATCCCCGGGACAGCTACCCGCGCCTGAAAGCCGCCTGCGCGATCGACGAGACCGCGGCGCTCAGATCGGCGTCGTGGGGTCTCGGCCAGGTTCTCGGCGAAAATTTCAAGGCGGCCGGCTTCCTCACCGTGCAGGCCATGGTCGAAGCCATGATGGAGGACGAGGCGCTGCAGCTGGCGGCGGCGGTCAATTTCATCGCCGCGAACCGGCTCGACGACAAACTGCGCAATCACGATTGGGCAGGCTTTGCCAAGGGCTACAATGGCGCGTCCTACAGGAAGAACGCCTACGACACCCGGCTTGCCGACGCGTTCCGCAAGTGGTCGCGCATCAAGGACACGCCGTGGCAGCCCGTTGCCCCAGCGCAGCCTCCACAGCCAGCGCCTGTCCCGACCCCACAGGCTCCGCAACTGAACGGTCCCACGCCCTCGCTTCCGAAGGCAGAGCCGGGCAAGTCTACGGACCGGTCCGGACTCTGGGCCGCAGTCCTGGCCCCCTTGGTCGCCGCAATCCTCTCTTTGTTTCGAAAGGCCCCCTCTTTGTTTCGAAAGGCAAAACCATGAAGTGGTTCAATACGAATGCCGCACACAATCTGATCAATGTGCTGATCCTGCTGCTTACCAGTCTGGTCGGTTTCGACTGGACGATGTTCGGCATCGACGCCGCCCTAGCGCTCAAGGTCACCGGGGTGCTGAGCCTGCTCAAGATCCTGATGAATGTTGTCCGCGACGGCATCGCCGGCCTCGTCAGAAAACAGCCTGCAGTGGAGGGCAATTGAGATGTGGGTGCTCTCCATGCTGAGCGCGCTCGCCGACAACAAGACGATCATGGCGATCTTCGCCGCGCTGGCCGGCGACATCGGCCTCTACGTCGCCGGTGGCATCAGCCGGGCGAAGCAGGACGCGGCGAAACAGGCGGCGGAAAAACTCGCCGCCGCGCAGGATCGCCTCGAAATGGACCGCGAGGCGACCGATGCCGAACGCGCGGCGCGCGACCTTCCGGACGAAGCGGCGCGGCGGGAGGCAATGCGATGGGCAAGGCACTGATCCTCTGTCTATTGCTCGCCGGATGCACAACGCCGGTTTCGCCGGCGCGTCAGGTCTGGTGCGACCATAACGAGCCGCGCCGTCCGTCCGCGGTCGTCGTCGCCGCCATGACGCGGCCCGAGCTCGACGAAGTGAATGCCTACAATGGGAAGGGCGCCAGATGGTGCGGGTGGAGGCCATGATACACGAGCTCCTCGATACGCTCGGCATCAAGGCGCCGGTCGTGGTCGCCGGCCTTTCCGGCGGCATTTTGCGCGCCTTGTCGCGCCACCGCTACAAGGTCCGCGAGATGGTTGCGTCGCCGATCTGCGGCGCGCTGGCGGCAGCGTACCTGACGCTTCCGGTGGTGCAATATTTCCGTGCCACCGGCCTGTCTGTTCCGTCGGCCGACGATGACACCACGACGCTGGCCGCGGCGTTCCTCATCGGCGTGTCGGCGATGTGGATCTCGGACATCGTCTTCGAGGTGGTGGTGAAGCGGTTCAAGCCGGAGAAGGAGGAGTGAGCGCCTGTCTTATTGCACCGCCGTAACAGCCTTCCCGCGAGAGATGCCGCTCCGGTTGAAGGTTGCGGAACCACGAGCGAAGGTGCGCGTTAGGCACGACCCTCGTGAGGATACACCATGCCAGCTCGCCCGATAGCCTCGACAGCCGCAGCGATCCTGCTTGCGGCCACAAGCATGGCCCACGCCCGGCCGGATGCGCGCACCATGACATGCGAACAGACGCAGCAGCTGATCCAGAGCCGACGCGCGGTCGTCCTGACGACCGGCCGCAACACCTATGATCGATATGTCCGCCAATTCGGCAATGAGTGCGACTGGCCCGAGGTGCCGACCGCCGCCTATGTCTGGACGCGTGACGGTCAATGTCGGGTCCATCGATGCGAGGAACCGGTCTTCGATTTTCCGGACTGAGAGGCGGCCGGCGCCCGATTCAAGGATTTTCGCGCGAAGCCGAGGGATCCGATGCTCTAGAAGCCGAAGAATTGCCAGCCGACCAGATATCCAAGCGCGACGACCACCAGGGGAAACAAGGCCGGCGCCACCCGGCTGAGAGCGGAGCTCCGGGCCGGTTCCCTGGGGATGTTCCTGACGGCGTTTCCGAGGTCCTTGGTCATGATCCGCTATAGTAGCAATCGCTGATTAACGATTTCTCAACATGCCCCGCCCCGGAAACGGGGCGTTTTTTGCGTCTTCGACGTATGTCATCTCCGTTGCCGGCCAAAAAGCTATCGTCGGTCGAACAGGAGTAACGGAGCCAGTATGGATTCGGGGCGCGTTGCCGCATGCGGGAACCAATCGCGGCCCTCCTGCTTTGGCAAGGAGATGATCCTTCGCGGGAAGGAGCCCGACATGAGATCTTTTGTTTTCTTGCCAAGCACGTTGAGGATGGGCGTGCTGGGCGCACTGGCATTGGCGGCGCCGGTTGCCGCCCAGACGGACAACCAGGCACCCGACCAGGCGCCTACCCATTCCGGACCCTGCCAGGCCGAACCGCAGAACGGCCAGCAGCAGAAGCCGCCCGTCAACAACGGTGTCAGCAACAATAGCTTGACTGACACGCTTGACCCCTGCAACGGCGTGCTGCTGCCGCCTCCGACGGGCGATCAAGGTATGACCGCACTGCCTTCGGACGAAGGCAAGACGCCGGTGATCAAGCCCGGCGAGGTGCCGGCGCAGCCGCCGAAACAATAGGCTGGCCATTTGCCTGTCCCGCGCCTGACGGTGCCCGACGTCGGCCGGCTTTTTTCGCTGTCAGGCGGAACATTAGTATTTGCTAAATGTTTCTTCCGATGCAGTCGATATCATCCCCCCACCGGTATCGCTGCTGATCGGGAAATCCGATCGGCCCGCGTTCCTGCGACAGGAACGCGGGTCATTGCGATTGCTCGCCGCAACGCATCAGGCCTGCGATCAATTAGCCGCCACTGACGGAACAAGAAGGTTGCGTGGGCGTTTGCAATCTAGGCCCGCCGTTCCCGAGTGTGGAAGGCGGAGCCCGCAACCAGACAGGAGAAGACGATGAAAATCCACCTTGTTCCTGCCGCCGCCGGGCTGGTTCTGCTCGCCGGTGTCGGCGTGGCCACCGCAGACCAGGTGATTGTCACGCCCGAGCAGCAGACGGTCATCCGCGAATATGTGGACAGGCAGCCGCTGGCCTCGATCAGCCTTCTGGGTGTGGAGCTCAATGTCGGTTCCACATTGCCCGACACGGTTGAACTTCAGCCGATTCCCGACGTGGAATACAGATATGTGGTCGTCGACAATCACACCGTGCTGGTCGACCCCGGCACACGCAGGATCGTGCAGGTTATCGATTAACCTCACCCGCCGCTCTCTCTCGGGAAGACGCAAGGAGGGAGCGGCGGCTCGCCGGCGGGCCGCCGGCTGCTGATCGTCCTGTCGCGGGACGGAAAGGGGCCATTTCCATGTTGCCGCATGTCGAGTCAGCCAATGTGGCCGCATCTGTCGACAAATTGCTTGCTGAACGGGGCACTGCCCTGTTGTCGATGAAGGAACTGATTGCAGCGGTGCGTGAGCGAACTGGAACGGAGCGCTCGGACGCGGATCTGGCGGGGCTGATCACCAAGAAGGCAGCACTCCTCGGTGTCGCGGTTCTGTCCGACTAGGCTTCTGGCCGACTAGGCTGGGGCCGCTCAAGACGCCGATCGAAATTTCAGCTAAACAGTTGTCGCTCAAGGATTTGATGCGATGGAGGCGACAATGACGGACGACAGGCAGGAACGCATTCGTCGGCGGGCCCACACGATCTGGGAGCAAGCCGGTCGGCCCGACGGCGCGCATCAGCAGCATTGGGACCAGGCCACCGCCGAGATCGACAGTGAGGAGGGCAAGCCAAAAGCGAAGGCGGCTCAGCCGAAAAAGCCGGCGGCCGACAAGGCCAAGGATGGCAGGCCTAAGAACACCAAGCCAAAGGCTGCCCGGCCGCGCAAGGCTGCAGCGAGCTAGCATCACCGGGCAGTCTCCAGCACAAAATCGGCGATCAGCTTTATTGGCGATCAGCTATCTGAACAGCCGAACATATGGCGTTTCGGCCGCGGGACGAAACTCTGTCCGTGCCGCGGCCGAAAAGCAAAAGCGTGAATTTCCGAAGTTCGATCTCGGCTACTTGCCGCAATGGTTGTCGTTGACGGTCGGTGAAACCGTGCCAGGGGCCTTATTCGACGCATCAGGCATCGCGCCCTGCGGGCTTATAGGGCAGTTCTGATCGGCATTGGAATTCAAGCCGTCAGGCCCCATGATGCTACCGGTAGTTCCGTAATCGACAGCATTCGGATCGGCCAGGTTCGGATCGATCGGGGCCGGGTCGGTGACGACGCTTCTATCGCTGCCGGTACCCATGTCAGCGTCTGGGTCGCTGGCATTCTGGGCCATCGCAGAGGTGGCCAGACCGGCGGCGAGCACGGACGCTGCGAGGATTTTTGTAAGCATGGTTTGTCTCCATTTTTCGCTTGTCGCCGCATTTGCGACTATAGAAAAAACCGCTCGGAGTGGCGAAGGTTCCCATAAAATTCAAGACAGCAACGAACCATTGGTGATCAGCTGCGCCGCAAGTATCGTTCCTCTGTGCCTGATGCGCGAGTTCCTCGATCAGTGAGATCACCTGTCCGATCGTGGCTGAAGACGTCACGAATATCAAAAGATCATCAGACTTTTTCTTGACGCGCCATTCGCCGTCCAGGTGTAGAAAGTTATCGAAAATTTTCAATAAAAGTTTTTATCAACTATTTTGCAAATTTACACTATAATTTTAAGGAAGGATTCCTGAAAAGAAATCGGTAACTTTCCTTGTGTGCACTATGTAACGCGGCCGGCGATATTCCCGTCTGCTCGGTAAATACAGCAAGGAGAGTGTTATGACATTTACACTGAAAACAATCCCCGGCGCGCTGGTGAGCGGTGCAGTTATCTTCATGCTTTCAATGCCGGCGAATGCCGGCGGAATTAGCGTCGGCGCTGGTGCCTCCGTCGGCGGCGGCGGTGGCATCAACGCTGGACTGGGCGCCTCCGTCGGTGGCGGCGGTGGCATCAACGCTGGACTGGGCGCCTCTGTCGGTGGCGGCAGTGGCATCAATGCTGGCCTGGGGGCGTCGGTTGGCGGCAACGAGGGTATTAATGCTGGCGCCGGCGCATCGGTTGGCGGTTCGAGCGGCCTCACCGCTGGTGCCGGCGTCGGTGTTGGCAGCGGCATCAATGCCGGTCTCGGCATCGGTATCGGTGGAACCAGCCCAACCAGTCCGAGCAATCCGAGCAACCCGAATAATCCCGGCCTCCCCGGCGTCGTCGCCGACATGTCGAAGAGCCAGTTGATGAGGATGAAGAAGCGTTGCGTGGATGTACTCAGCAGCGAAGGGATCTACGATCGCGACCTGCGCCAGCTGTGCCTGCTGGTCGCGCGCCGCTAAGCCAGGTGCATCCGGAGCGCCAGATGCTACCGGAATGGAAGTGTCGAACCAGCCGTGAGGCTTCGTTTACACTCTCCTAGCCTACGGTTCGTCAAAAAAGCCCGCCACGCCGAGTGGCGGGCTTTTTGCGTTCTTGACGCAATCGTGCCGGCATGAGGGCTTGCCCGGCGAGGGGATGCCGGGGAACGCAATAAGCGTACTAGCCACGAGCCGTTGACATGACTGCCGCGCCACGATATTGAACAGGATTATACAGGTATACTGAACAGGTATTCCATGGCGCGCCGCACCAATCTATCGTCTCCCGGAACGGGCAAGCCGGAGCGGATCGCAACCGTCCTCGAACACGAGATCCGCTCCGGCGTGCTCGGTTTCGGCGACCGCCTGCAGAGCGAGAACGCGCTCGTCCAACGCTTTTCCGTCAGCCGCAACACCATCCGTAAGGGTCTCGAAGAACTGTCGAGCCGCGGACTGATCACCACCAGGGTCGGCATCGGTTCGTTCGTCACCTTCGATGGCATGCCGGTCGACGACGCGGTCGGCTGGTCGCGGGCGCTGGCCAACGCCGGCGCGAATGCCGACACGCGCACGCTCAGGCTCGAAGTCATGCAGGATGCCGATCTCGCTGTCAGGCTCGGCGTTGAAAGTCCGTTCTTCATCGCCGTTGACCGTGTCCGCACCAACGCTGAAGACGGCCATGCCATCTCGATCGAGCGCAGCCGGTTGCCGCTATCGCCCGAACTGGAGGATGTGCCGTTGCGCGGCCTGCGCGAGGGCTCGCTGCACCAGACGTTGCGTGGGGCGGGGCTGGTCCCCGATCACGGCGAGGAATGGGTCGATATCGAGATGCTGAGCGCCGAGGACGCGGCCATTCTCGACTGTTCGCCTGGCGCACCGTTCCTGCGCACGCGGCGGTTGACGCGGGCCGCCGACGGTCGCGCCATCGAGTATGTCGCCAGCCTGCTCAATCCGGCGCATTTCGCCCTTCATCTGGAGTTCTGACCCATGCCGGACATGGCTTTGGCCGAGACGATCGACCGGGCGATGGGCGCGTTCATCGGCGGTGCGCTGGGCGATGCGCTCGGCATGCCAACGCAGTTGCTGTCGCCAGCACGCATCGCCGAGCTCTATGGCCATGTCGAGGATTTCGTTGCGCCCGTCGCCGACCATCCGGTGTCGAAAGGGCTGCCGGCCGGCACCATTACCGACGACACCGAACAGGCGCTGCTGCTTGGCCGTATCCTCGTTGTTTCAGGCGATGGCTTCGATCACACGGGCTGGGTAAACGCGCTGCTCGACTGGGAGCGCGAGGTCAAGGCGCGCGGCAGCTACGATCTGCTCGGACCATCGACCAAGCGCGCCATCGACGCCATCAATGACGGCGTGCCGGCCGAGGAAGCGGGGAGCGGCGGCGACACCAATGGTGCGGCGATGCGCATCGCGCCGGTCGGCATCATGATGCCTCTGGAGCCGCTCGACGCACTGGTCGCCAAGGTTGCGGAAACTTGCCGCGCGACGCACAACACCTCGATCGCCATTGCCTCGGCTGCAGCCGTTGCCGCCGCCGTCAGCTGCGGCGTTGTCGGCGGCGACTGGCGTGCGGCCTCGGATCGTGCGGTCGCGGCTGCGAAGCGCGGCGCGGCACTCGGCCATTGGATCACCGGGGGCGACATCGCCGCGCGCATCGACTGGGCGAGGGGCCTCGTTCGCGGCAAGGCTGTCGCCGATGGAATCCGGCTGATCGTCGACCTGATCGGCACCGGCGTTGCCTGCCAGGAATCGGTTCCCGCGGCCTTCGCGGTGCTGGAAATCGCAGGCGGCGATCCCTGGCAGGCGGCCATCATCAGCGCCAATCTCGGCGGCGACACCGATACGATCGGCGCTATCGCCGCCGGCATGGCCGGCGCCTGCACGGGTTTTTCCCGATTGCCACAGGAGCACATCGCCCGACTCAAAGGCATCGACATTGTGCAGGTGCGCGCGCTCGCCGCCGACCTGGTCGCGGCGCGGATGGCGAAAAGCAGTTCAGGCAAGGACGCGGCGGCATGAGCGGGCGTCTCGTCCATGTCGGCAGCGCGGTGGTGGACTATGTCTACCGCATCGACGCCTTGCCAGCGCCCGGCACGGAGAAGACGGCATCGAGTTTTGCCCAGGTTGCCGGCGGCGGCTTCAATATGATGGTCGCGGCCAGCCGAACCGGCATGAAGGTCGTGTTCGGCGGCCAGCTCGGCAGCGGACCCAATGGCGATTTCCTGCGCGCTGCCTTCGCTGCCGAAGGCATCGAAACGCTGACGCCGCCATCCCCGGTGATGGACAGCGGCAATTGCGTCGCGCTGATCAGCAGAGATGCGGAACGCACTTTCGTGTCGTGGCCGGGCGCGGAAGGCGTGCTCACCCGCGCCCTGATGGCGCCGGTGTCGGTCGAGCCGGGGGATTGGGTATTCACCTCCGGCTACACGCTGAGCTATCCCGGCAGCCGTGATGCGCTCACCGACTGGATCGAGACGCTGCCGGCTGAAACGCCCTTCGTCTTCGACCCGACCCCGATAATATCAGACATTCCACGTGGCATCCTTTCCCGCGTGCTCGCTTGTACAACCTGGCTGAGCTGCAACGCAACGGAAGCGGCCGAGATCGCTTGTCCTGGCGATATCGAAGCTGTCGCGGCAAGGCTTCTGGCCGACCACTGTCCGAAGGCGATTGGCGTGGTCGTCCGCGCCGGTGCAAAAGGCTGCTTCTTGCGGCTGGCTGACGGCACCGCGCAGTCCGTGTCCGGCTTCAAGGTCGAGGCAATAGACACCAACGGCGCCGGCGACACGCATATCGGCGCCTTCGTCAGCGCGCTGTCTCGCGGTGTGCAGCCTTTCGAGGCAGCGCGCTACGCCAATGCGGCGGCGGCGCTCTCGGTCACCCGCCATGGCGGGTCGTCGGCGCCAACCGATCAGGAGATCCAGACATTCCTCAGCCATGGCGATCGGTCGACGACCGCGCATGGCCGGAAGCAAGAGGCCCGTTTCTGACAGCCTGAATGACGTAACAAGCCCGCCAACCGGGCAGACAATGAGAGGAACGAACATGCGCATGCCCAAACCGACTGCTTTTCTGACGTCAATCGCCGTCTTCGCTTCTGCACTGACGCTGGCTGCCAAGGCCGACGAGGTGCATGTGCTCAACTGGAAGGGCTACGGCGCCGACGAGCCGTGGGCCGTCGCCGCCTTCGAGAAGGCGACCGGCAACAAAGTCGTCAATGACTTCTTCAATTCCGAACAGGAAATGCTGACCAAGCTCAGGACCAATCCCGGCCTCTACGACGTCGTCATGATCAACGCCGCCTTCAACGACCAGGCGATGGCGGAAAAACTGATCCAGCCGATCGATGTTTCCAAGATTCCCAACTATGCCGATATCAGCCCGGACAAGGCGGGCTCGCCGATGCTCGCCCGTGACGGCAAGGTCAATGGCGTGCCATGGGTGTGGGGCCTTACGGCGCTCGCCATCAACGAGAAGTCCTTCGAGACGCCGCCGACCAGCATCGCCGAAATGTGGAACGAAGCCCATAAGGGCCGCGTGGTCATTCGCGACGACGCTGTCGAAGCGGTTCAGTTCGGAGCCATCGCCACCGGCCAGAACATCAACGACATCAAGGACATGGAGGCGGTCAAGGCGAAATTGACCTCGCTCATGCCGCAGATCAAGACATTCTGGAGCTCGGAGAACGACTGGAACCAGATGGTTGCCTCCAACCAGATCGACATCGGCACCTACTGGAGCGGCTCGGCCGATCGCGCCAAGACGCATTTCAAGCTGCCGGTCTCGCTGGTCATCCCGCAGGAAGGTGCCGTCGCCTGGCTCGACGCCTTTTCCATTCCGGTCGGGTCCAAGAACGTCGCCGGCGCCGAGGCCTTCATCAACTATATGATCGACCCTGGCTTCTATGTCGAATGGGTCACCAAGGTTGGCGCGCCGGTGTCGGCCAACACCAAGGCGGTGGAAGCGCTTCCCGAAGACGCTTTCAACCGCAAGGTGATGGGCGATCCTGATGTCGCCAAGCGCATCCAGTTCCAGGCGCCGATCACCGACGCGCAGCGCGAGGCCTATTTGGCGCTGTGGCAGGAGTTGAAGGTCAACGTGAAGTAACGGCAGGCTTTCGGGGAGGAGCGGCGTATGGCCGGACAGGTCGCTGTCGGTTCGAGGAGCGGATTGCGATCGGCTTTGCCTTTGCTCCTGCCCGCCTATCTCTGGCTGACGGTGGCGATCTTTCTGCCGCTGTCGGCCATGGTGTTCTTCTCGTTCATGACGGATCTGCCGCTGTCGGGGAAGGCGTGGTCGTTCACGCTAGACAACTACATGACCTTCTTCTCGCAAGGGCTGTATCCGACGCTGCTGCTGGCGTCGCTCAGGCTCGGGCTCGAAGTGACGCTGTGGTGTGTCGTCATCGGCTATCCCGCGGCCTATGTGCTGGCCAAGGTGCTGAAGGGGCGCAGCCGCGAGGCAATCTTCCTGCTCGTCATCCTGCCGTTCTGGTCGAACGGGCTGGTGCGCATCTTCTCGTGGGCGATGGTGCTTCGCGAAGGCGGCATTCTCGACACGGCGCTCAACGCCGCGCTGCCGTTCGAGATCAACATCGACCTTATGTATTCCTATCCAGCCGTCATCATCGGGCTGGTCCATTCCTACGTGCCCTACATGGTGCTGACCTGTTATCTCACACTTCAGGCGATCGACGATTCGCTGATCGAGGCCGGGCGCTCGCTTGGCGCCTCGCGGCTGCAAATGCTGAAACGGGTGATCGTCCCGCTGGCCATGCCCGGATTGGTGGCCGGCGCCGCACTCATTTTCGTGCCTGTTGTTGGCTCCTTCATGGAACCGCGCATCCTCGGCGGCCGTACCGGTACTTTTTACGGTACGATCATCGAGGACCAGTTCGTCGCCGTCTTCAACTGGCCGCTCGGCGCGGCACTCTCCTTCATCCTGCTGGCCGTCGTGCTGGTTATGCTGGCGCTGGCATCGCCGGTGCTGAAGAGGGCTGCGTGATGGCGACGACGCGTATCCTGGAATGGCTTGGCCGTGTCTACGTCTGGCTGCTGCTCGCCTTCCTCTATCTCCCGATCATCATCATGGCGCTGATGTCGTTCAACGTCTCGCCCTTCTACCAATTGCCGTTCGAATGGACGACGGAGTGGTATGCCTCGCTGTGGCAGAACGACCAGTTGATCTCGGCAACTTGGAACAGCATCAAGATTGCGGTCATCACCACCGTGATTTGCACGGTGCTTGGCTCGGCGGCATCTCTGGCGCTCTACCGCTATGAATTTCGCGGCAAGAAATTCCTGCAGGCACTGTTGTTTCCGCCGATCGCCATTCCGTGGCTGATCACCGGCACGGCGATGCTGATCTTCTTCTTCGGTGTCGGCATCGGGCGGGGGCTGTTTGCAATCCTGCTCGGCCATGTGGCGTTGGCGCTGCCCTATGTCATCGTCGTCGTCTCGGCCCGGCTGCAGACCTTTGCGCCGGAACTGGAAGAGGCGGCGCGCTCGCTCGGCGCCACCCAGTGGCAGGTGACTTCGCGCGTGACGCTGCCCTGGATCATGCCGGGCGTCATCGCCGGCGGCTTGTTTGCCTTTGCCGTGTCGTTCGACCAGTTCGTGGTCTCCTACTTCCTGTCGACGCCGGGCCAGACGACGTTGCCGGTCGAAATCTACGCCGCGATCCGCAAGGGTTTCACGCCCGAGATCAACGCGGTCTCGACGATCATCATCGTCGTCTCCATGGCGCTGATGCTGCTTACGGCGCGCTTCTTCAAATTCGGCGGAGAGAAATAATGGCCGGCGTGCAGGTATCGAACGTGTCGCGCAGTTTTGGAGCGCACAAGGCGCTGGACGACGTCTCCATCGATTTCGCCGATGGCGGCTTCTACGCGCTGCTTGGCCCGTCCGGTAGCGGCAAGACCACGCTCTTGCGACAGATCGCCGGCTTCGATTTTCCCGACTCCGGCCGCATTGCGATCGGCGGCGAGAGCGTCGAGCGGGTGCCGGTCGAAAAGCGGCGCATCGGCATGGTGTTCCAGAACTACGCGCTGTTTCCCAATATGAGCGTTGCCGACAATGTCGCCTTCGGCCTGTCGGTGCGTGGCGAAGCCAAGGCGGTGATTGCCGCCGAGGTACAGCGCGCGCTCGACCTCGTGCAGCTCGGCAAGCTCGGCAGCCGGAGACCGCACCAACTGTCCGGCGGTCAGCGCCAACGCGTCGCGCTGGCGCGCGCCATCGTCACCAAGCCGCGCGTGCTTTTGCTCGACGAGCCATTGGGCGCGCTCGACAAGGCGCTGCGCGTCGACATGCAGATCGAGTTGAAACGCATCCAGCGCGAGATCGGCATCACCACCATCTTCGTCACCCACGACCAGGAAGAGGCGCTGACGATGAGCGACCGCATCGGCATCTTGCGCGACGGTCGGCTGGTGCAGGAGGGGCCGCCGGAGGAGATCTACGACAGCCCGAAGAGCGAGTTCGCTGCGACCTTCCTCGGCGATGCCAACATATTGCGCGGCGACACCACCGGCACCGGCATCCGACTGCCCGACGGCACGGCGATCGCCGCAGGGGCTGGCGCGACGCTCGCAGCCGGCGCCAAGGCGAGCTGCGCCGTGCGGCCCGAACGGATCCGCATCGCCACCAATGCCGGAAGCGCGGACCAGACCAATGGCAATATGCTGCGTGGCCAGGTTTCCAAGCGCATCTTCGCCGGCAACAACAGCACCTATTTCGTCGAACGCGACGGCCAGACGCTCAAGGTCATCGTGCAGAACACCGGCATCGAGCGGCTGGCGGAGGGGCAGGATGTGATGCTCAGCTGGTCGCCGGAGAGCACGGTGTTGATCGCGGCGAACTAAGCTGAAAAGTTGGCGATCCTCCCACTCCCTCTGTCGGGCATAGTGGGGCACCGGAGCATGCCGATGACGCTGGAATTGATGGCCGATGACCAGTCGATGCTGCAGGGCGAGCAAGGCCCGGCCGTGACCGCCGCCATGAAGATACTGGTCGCCTTTTCCAACGCGATCGGGGCGCGGAAGCTGCTGGATATTGCTGGAGCCCATATCGATGGCTGCCTCTATCACGGCAAGGCTGGCCTTGATTTCGTTGAGCGGCTTGTCGAGGGCGGAGGGCGGGTCAAGGTGCCGACAACTCTCAATGTCGGCTCGTTCGATCTCATCCATCCCGGCATGATGAAGATGCCGCCGTCGCAAGAGGCGCCGGCGCGCCGGCTGATGAAGGCGCATCTGGAACTCGGCTGCCAGGCGACCTTCACCTGCGCGCCCTATCAGACGCGGTTCCGGCCACGTTTCGGCCAGCAGATTGCGTGGGGGGAATCCAATGCCATCGTCTTTGCCAATTCGGTGATCGGGGCACGGACCAACCGCTATGGCGATTTCATCGATTTGTGCTGCGCGATGACCGGACGCGCGCCGGCATGGGGCCTGCACTTGAGCGAAAACCGGCGCGGCCAGGTTCTGTTCGAGTTGGTCGATCCTGACCCGGAACCGCGCGATGCCCTGTTCGTCGGCGTCGGGCTGATCATCGGGCAAGCGAGTGGCGATCGCATCCCCGTGATCTCGGGCCTGCCAAGACCGCGCGATGAGGATCAGTTGAAAGCGCTTGGCGCCGCAGCGGCGACGACCGGCGCTGTGGCGCTATTCCATGCGGGTGGCATCACGCCGGAAGCGAACACGCTCGAAGAGGCGTTTCATGGCATGGCGCCAGAGGAGGTAATCCGCATCACGCGTGCCGACCTCGACGATGCGCTGACCAGGTTATCGAGCGTAGCCGACGGTGCGCCTTTGGCGGCCGTGTCACTGGGCACGCCGCATTTCTCGCATGACGAATGGATGCGGCTGTTGCCATTGCTGCGAAAGGTCGCGCCGGGCAGGGGCATTCCGATCTACGTCAACACCGGGCGCGCGACGCTGACGCGTTTGCAGGATGAGGGGGTGCTGGCCGGCATGGAGGTGTTCGGGCTTATTCCAGTCGCCGACACCTGCACCTACGTCACCGCGATCCTCGAGCGGCTCGACGGCGTGGTGATGACCAATTCCGGCAAATGGGCGCATTATGCGCCCGGCAATATCGGCGTCTCGGTGGCCTTCGGCGACATGACAGACTGCATCCGTTCCGCCGCGGCCGGCCATGTCGTGCGGGGTGCGCGATGAGTGAGCAAGACAGGCGAGCCCGGGACAGAATTGGCATTTTCCAACTTGCCGGCGAGGCGCAAGGCTCGGCGCTTGTGCTTTCGCAAGCGCTCAGTTTCTGGGGCGGTGTCGATGCCGAGACCGGCGATATCATCGACCATTCGCTTGCCGAGCTGGGCGGCAATGTCGCCGGCCAGATCCTGGTCATGGCGAGCGGGCGAGGCTCGTCGTCGTCCTCGTCGGTTCTTGCCGAGGCGATCCGCAAGGGCACGGCGCCAGCCGGTATCATCCTGGAGCGGCCGGATCCGATCCTTGCCGTCGGCGCCATCGTCGCCGAATTCCTCTACGACATCAGCATGCCGCTGGTCGTCTGCGACATATCAGGCATTGTCTCCGGCGACCGGATCGCGATCGGCGTCGGCGAGGGTGCGCAAGCGATAGTGAGCCTGACCTAAGTATTTGTTTTTACGCATGATCTTGTCCGAAAAGTCTGCAACTTTTCGGGATCATGCTCTAGCCGGCCATCAGTCCGGCAGCACCGCGCCGCCAATAGGCCGCAGCCAACGTCTGGTCGCGGCCAAGCCCGAGCGTGCCGCGCCAGTGCTCGCGCACCGTCCTCGCGGCAGCCGCTTCCGCCGCAAACCAGCCGAAGGCCGAGCCGTTGCGAGGCCACTCCACGGACCGCACGGCATTCGTCAGCCGCTCGTCGGCTTCGGCCGCGACACCGTTCCGTGTCAGCCAGTGCAGCTCGATGCCAGTGGCATTGGCGATCTCCTGTCGTTCGCCATCATCGGCGATCTCGACGAAGGCAATGCCGTTGGTCTCGGCCGGCAGCGTCTCCAATAGCCGCGCCAGCGCCGGCAGGCCGGTTTCGTCGGCGCCCATGAGATACCAAGATGCCTGCCGCACCGGGCGGCCAACCGGCCCCATGATGCCGATTTTCATGCCTGGTGCCGCGCGCATGGCCCAGTGCGCGCCGACGCTGTCGCCGGGGTGGATCAGGAAATCGACGTCGATGATGCCCTTTTCCAAGTCGAGCGCCCGTATCGTATACACGCGCGCCACCGGGCGCCGGTCATCCGATGGCCAGATCGGCAGACCATTGCTGCCGAGCACGGGCCAGAGCGGATCGGGCACTTCGCTGGTCGGGAACAGCATGCGGATGTGCATGCCGCCAAATTTCGCAAAACGTTCCAGATCCTCGCCTGCGAAGCGGATGCGGCGCATAAGCGGCGTAAGATCGCCGACTTGGGTGACGACCATCTCGCGGAACTGGGCGAGGCGAGTGTCATCGGCGAGATCGCCGGTCCAGACGATCTCGGGGTTTTCATCCCTGGCATAGACCTCGACCGCGGTGGCCAGCAGATCCTTGATGCGCGCCAGCCCATCGCGGTCGGCGGCGTTGGCCCGCATCACCAGCCGGTCCATGTCGAAGGACGCGCCGCCAAAGGCGAAGCGGAAATCGATCCGCTGTCCCTCCTTCGAGGCATCGGCATCGAAGCTCTGCAGCCTGTCGCTGATGCGGTCCATGTAAAGCGGCAGGTTGCGCAGGTTTAGGCGTGCCTCGCAGGCCAGTTCGCTTGCCGATGCTTCCGTCACCCTCAACCTCCGATCCTGCCGGTCAGCGCCACCTTGAAGTTGCGGCCCTTGCCCTGTTCCGTTGCCGCCGACGTCGACCAGGCGCTTTGCGGGTCGGTGTAGGCGGTGTTGAAGATGTTATCGACGCCGAAATCGAGCCTGGCATGGTCATTGATGCGCCAGTTCGCGAAGACATTGACGAGGTCAAAGCCGTCATTGACGACCGGCACGGCGTTCGGATTGGTGCGGCTTGTGCGGGTTATCTTTCCTATGCTCAGATATTGCGCGCCGACGGTGAGCTGGTCTTCCAGCATCCTGAAGCCGAGGGTCGCCGAGAAGCGGTCGAGCGGCGTGTTGTTCAGCGCTTGGCCGGAGTAAACGCCGCTGACGACCTTGGCGTCGATCAGGGCGCCGGCCAGGTTCACAAAGCCCCAGCCATAGTCGTAGACGGCTTCGGCCTCGATGCCCTTCAGCCGTGCGTCCCCGATATTGATCGCCGTGCGCGGCAGGACGGTCAGGTCGACATCGATATAGTCCTCGATATCGGTGTGGAAGACGTTGACCTTGGCGCGAAACAGGTCGCCCGGGCTCAGCACGTCGTCGTATTTTAAATTGACGCCCGCCTCCCAGCTTTTCGCCGTTTCGGGCTGGAGGAGCAGGTTAGGCTCGTAGGTGTCGGCACCACCATGCGCACCGCCGCCGCGATAAACGTCCTGCAGGCCTGGCGCCCGGTAGCCTTCGGAATAGGTGCCGTAGAGCTGAAAGCCTTCGAGCGGCGTCACGCCTACGGTGAGGCGCGGCGACCATCGGTGCCCCGAGATCGAGGCTTCCTCCGGCGGCACGGTGTTGGTCTCGCCGTCGAGCTGATAGCCGTCATAGCGCATGGTGGCGATGAGCTGCAGCCAGTTCTCATAGTCGCCCTGCCATTGCAGGAAGCCACCGTAGCCCTGCTGCTCGCCGGCGCCGAAATGCGCGGCTTCCGACGAGGCCTCCAGATAGTAGTAGTCGAGCCCGTAGGTCAGCGTGTGGGCCATCTCCCAGGCATCGAAACGCGAAGAGTTCTTGACGTTGAAGCCCGTCGTGGCGACGTCGTAGTAGCGGAAGTTACCGATCGCGGAAATCGGCCAGACCTGCGTCTGCTCGGCGCGCGTGCGGTTGTGGTAGGCGTTGGCGCTGAAGTCGATCAGCGCGTTGTCATCAGGCTTCCAGGTGTAGGCTGCTGTGTAGGTCTGGTTGGTCGTGTTGGTGTCGTAGCGACTGAGCGTCGGCGAGGTCGAGCCGCTCGAACCGGTGATCTGGTCGCTGTAGCGTTGCAGGATGGCGCCGAGCTTCAGCTCGTGGCCGTCGGCCGGCCGCAGCGTTGCCTTCATATAGCCGCTGGTGATGCTCTCGCCGGTCCATGGCACCGTGTCGCCATTGCCGTCGGTGTAGCTGTCTCGGTCGCGGCAGATGAGATTGCCGATGATATCGGCGTCGTCGCTGAAGCGGTAGGCGCCTGTGGTGCTGGTGGTGAAGCCGTCGCCATTGCTTTCATAGCCAAGCTTCTCGCTCAGCGCCCAGCGCTCCTCCGGCTTGAGGAAGTCGCCGGCATCCTTGGTCTCGAAGGAGACAACGCCGCCGATGCCACCCGAGCCATAGGCGTTGGACACCGGGCCGCGAATGACGGTGGCTTCCTTGATCAGGTCGGGCTCGACATAGAACGATCCCGAACCATGGCCGACGCGCCAATAGTCCTGGCGCGCACCGTCGAGCGTCACCACCACGCGGCCATATTGTTCCAGGCCACGAATGTTGATGGCGGTGGCCGGATCGTCGCCGTTCATCGAGGCGGCGACACCGGGCGTGGTGCGAAAGATGTCGGCGGCGGTGTCGGGCTGGATGCGGTCGAGCTCTTCCTGATCGATGGCGCTGATGGCGGCCATCGATTCGATCACCGCTGTCTTGATCATCGTCGCTGAAATGGTGATGACATCGAGCGTGGTCGCCGGCTGATCCTGTGCTGCATTGGCCGGCGCCAGGCGGCCGGTCTTCGCGGCAGCCTTCTTTTCCTGTTCCTGCGCGTTGGCCTGCGGCGCGGCGCACAGGCCGAGCGCGAAGGCGAGCGCGGTGCTCGCCATCAAGGTCGTATTGTTTGTCAGTTTCATGTGATCCCAGCCCCCAGGCAAAGCAAACGCTGGCGGTGGCTGAACGGCCTTGGCTGGCATGATGGAAATCCCTCGACCGATCGGTCGGGGCATGGGTCACATATTAAAACATGATGACATAAGTCAACTTTAAATTTATAGGCCACACCAATGGCGAAGGCATCCTGGACGGGGGTGAACGGCATGGTCGGCAGTGAGGGCGGGTGGATGCACTGGTTTCAACCGGGCAAGATCGCGATGGCGCTGTTTCTGGCGTTGTCCGTCCTGGCGCCTTCCTGCGGCTTCAAGGCGCTGGCCGCCGAGACGGTGGTGGATGCGCTGGGGCGCACCGTCGCGCCGGGACCGGCGACGAGAATCCTGACACTTGGTTCCGATGTCACCGAGATCGTGCATGCGCTTGGCGCCGGGGAGCGGATCATCGCCGTCGATCGCGGCAGCAAGTATCCCGCCTCCGTCGCGCAAAAGCCTGATGTCGGCTACCGGCGCCAGCTCTCGGTGGAAGGGTTGGTCGCGCTCCGCCCCGATCTGATCCTGGCTGCGCAGGACAGCGGGCCGCCGGAGGCTATCGAGGTGCTCAAATCGCTGGCGATCCCGGTCGTCTTCATTCCGGAAGACAACAGCCCGCACGGCATCGAGCGCAAGATTACCCTGATCGCCGCCGCCCTTCACCTCGAGGACAAGGGCAGGGAGCTTTCAACGGATGTGCTCGATGCCTTCCAGTCAGCCGCGGATCTCGCCGCGAAAATTGCGCCGGAGCACCGCAAGAAGGTGGTGTTCTTCCATGGCCTGGTGCGGCTGAGTGCTGCCGGCGCGGGCACCGCGGCCGACGCGATCATCCGCTATGCCGGCGGCATCAATCCCATGGCCGTGGTGCAGGGCTACAAGGCAGCGTCAGAGGAAAAGCTGATCGAAATGGCGCCCGATGTCATCCTGATGATGAACGACGGCAAGGGCGGGCCTGATACCGAGCAGGTGTTCGGCACGCGTGCGCTGAGCGCCACGCCAGCGGGGGAAAAGAAGGCGCTGATCGTATTGGACGGCGCCTACATGATCGGCTTCGGCCCGCGCACCGCCGATGCGATCCGCGACCTGGCGGAGGCACTTTATCCGGAGGTGGCGGGCGCGGACTAGGTTAGGCCACACCCGGTGCTGGTCGGCGCGGCCCTCCTGTCCCAGAGCTCCGTTCAGATCTCCGGGATGCTCTCCCTGAAAATCACCTGCAGCCTCGGCTGGTGCAACTCGTAAGGCAAGCCCCTGACCGCGTGGCTCAACGCGTTGAGCGCTTCGCGCGCCTCGACGCGCGGATTCTGGTCGATGACGGCGTCGAGCGTGCCGTCGAGCAAAAGGTCCTTGGTGCCTTCCGTCACCTCATGGCCAAGGAACACCGTCGACAGCGCGCGCCCTCGCTCCTTGAGCGCGCGGGCGATGCCGGTGTTGCCGGCGCCGACATTGTAGATTGCCGCCAGGTCCGGGTGCCGGTCCAGCAGGGCGGAGGCCTCTGAATAGGCCTTTTCCCGATCGTCGAGCATCTCGCGCATCTCGACGATCTGCAGATTGGGCGATTCCTCCGTCAGGATGTGGCGGAAGCCCATCTCGCGTTCCTCATGGCCGCGATAGGAGAGCGAGCCGGCGAACAGCGCGACCTTGCCCGGATGCCCGGCGCCCATGAAGCGATTGAGCAGATAGCCGGCGAGCCGGCCGGCGGCGCGGTTGTCGATGCCGATATAGGCGACCCTGGGCACATGCAGGATGTCGGAGGCGATGGTGACGACCTTGACGCCGCTGGCCGATAGCGAGCGGATCGCCTCGCGAACCGTCGGATGGTCGAGCGCGATGACGCCGACGCCTTGCGTCTGGCCGTGCAGATCGTGCAGCAGCCGGGCTAGCCGGTCCGGATTGAAGCCTTCGATCGTGGCGACGCGGACATCGAGATCGGGTCGCGACTGCGCCTGCACTTCGATGTGTCTGTGCAGCATCTTGATGAAGGAATTGGTGCCGGCGGGCAGCGCGAAGTCGAGCCGTATGACAGCGCCGGGCAAGGTGGGGCGCTGGATCGGGCTGTTCGAGTTCTCAGCAATATAGCCAAGCCGCTGCGCCATCTCGAGCACGATCTCGCGCGTGCGCGCCCGCACGCCCGGACGGTTGTTCAGCACACGGTCAACCGTGGCGGCGGAAACGCCAGCTTCGCGGGCTATGTCTGTCAGGGTGGACCGCACAGTCGACTACCTCATTGCAAGCATCAATATCGCGCAGATTTCCTTCGAAGCCGGAGAACGGCTCGTCGCCAGCAGCGATTCTGATGGGAAATGATGTAACCGGCCTTGGCCGATGCGCAAGCCGCCGGGCTAAACCAAATCGCCGGACAGCATGGAAAAGAGCGGGATCGGTATCGAGTTCCCTCAAATTCAAGCAATGGGCGCGATGCGACAACCTTGGTGGACAGCATTCTCTCCCTCATTTGCGATGTTGTGACGTGTTTTGATTATTTATGATGTTGACAGGCTTCTTATCCTGCCGTCAATATCCATCATGAGGGGCCGTGGAGGAACAAGGCCCCGAGGGAGGACTTCCAATGTCAAATTTGATCCGCATGTCGCGGCGCCGTCTGCTGGCGTCCGGTGGAAAGGCCGCAGTGCTTGTCGCCGCCGCAGGTATCGCGCCGAAATTCATTCGCCCCAGCCGCGCCTATGCGGCCGATGCGCTGGCGCCCGGCATGATCGGCGGCCCGACGGGCTTCGACGGCTCGGAGCGCTACCAGTACGGCCCCGACACGCCGGAAGGCCGCGCCATCGAGGCGGCCAAAGCGATGAAGGGCGCCGGCAAGGCGCCGGTCAAGATCGTGCTCGGCCTGTCCGACGGTTCGATCGGCCAGTTGACGCAGCCATTTCCCGCCGGCGCGCCTTCGATCAAGGATCTGTGGGAGAAGGAAACCGGGATTCCGCTCGAAATCGTCGGCGTGCCGAACGGCCAGGAATTCACCAAGACGATGCAGGACATCTCCACCAAGGGTGGAGCCTATGACATCTACGCGGTCGAATGGAACCGCCTCGGCGACCTCGCCGAAACCGGCGGTATCCTGAAGCTCGACGACTTCGTCGCCCAGTACAAGCCGGAATGGGACGATCCCGAACGCGGCTATGTCAACGGCGCCAAGGGCGTCTCGCTGCTCAACCAGTATCGCGGCTCGACCTATGGCGTGTCGCTGGACGGCGATTTCCAGACCTGGGTCTACCGCACCGATCTGTTCGGCGACGCGGCCGAGAAGAAAGCCTTCTCCGACAAGCACGGCTACGAGTTGGCGCCGCCCAAGACCTGGAAACAGCACGATGAGATCGCGGCCTTCTTCCAGCGCCCGGACAAGGGCCTGTTCGGGTCGACCGATCTGCGCAACCAGGGCTGGGGCTACACGAACTGGTACCAGCGTTATGTCTCAATGGCTTCGCCCAATCAGTTCCTGTTCGACGATACCGGCAAGCCGCTGATCAATTCCGAGCAAGGCGTAGCTGCGACCAACGAGTACATCGCATCCCTGGTCCATCATTCGCCCGATGCGATCTCCTGGGGTTGGCCGGAGCAGTATGGCAATTTTGCCAAGGGCGGCGCCGCCATGACCTGCGCCTTCTCCAACCTGCCGAAATTCCTCGACAATGCCGGCAACAAGGACTCGCAGGTCACTGGCAAGATCGGCTCGATGCTGCCGCCCGGCCGCGAGATCGACGGCAAGCTGATCAGCCGCTCGGTGCTGTGGCTCAATTTGTCGGCTTCGGTCTCCTCGCAGGCCAAAAACCCGGAGGCCTGCTATCTCTTCCTGCAGTGGCTGGGATCGAGCCGCATCTATGCCTGGATGACGGCCAATCCAGGCGGCTATTTCGATCCGTTCCGGCTGTCGGATTTCTCCGACACGCTGGTCCGTCAGACCTATCACGCCTATCACATGGATGTGGTGCGCGAGACGGTCGCCCGCACCGTGCCGACCATCAACTATCCCGGCGCCACCGCCTTCCACAATGCGCTGGACGAGAACCTTGTCGCAGCACTTACCAAGGCCAAGACCGCCGAGCAGGCGATGGCCGACACCGAGGCGGAATGGAAGAAGATCGCGCGGCGCACCGGCGAGGACAAGCTTCTCGAAGCCATCAAGACCAACAAGGAGGCATGGCCCACCGTTCTCGATCCTATCAGCTGATCCTTCCTCCCAGGATCCGAATGGAGGGGAGGAGAGATTGTTCTTCCCCTCCGCAAACGATGACTCCAGCAAAGCTGCAAGATGAAGCGTTCCGTTCCCTTCGAAATATTCCGCTACGCGGCGATCCTTGCGGCCATGGCGGTGACGCTGGTGCCGATCCTGTGGATGGTGTCGATGGCCTTCAAGCCAATCGCCGAATGGTCGGCGACCGGCGCCGATCTGACCTGGTGGCCGAAGGAGCCGACGCTCAGCAATTTCCGCTTTGTCTTCGGTGAATCGACCAACAATCTGATCGTCGCGCTCGACCGCACCGCCCTGAAGCCGATCGCCTCGTCGCTGCTGTCGGCGGTGTTCGGAACGGCGATCGCGATGTCGGCGGGCACCGCGGCGGCCTATGGGCTGTCGCGCTTCGGTTCGGGCCAGAACCTGCCGCTGGCGCTGATCCAGCTTCGCCTGTTTCCGCCGATGGCGGTGATGACCCCGGTGATGATCATGTGGGCCTTCCTCAATTTCACCGACAGCTGGTGGGGACTGTCGCTGATCTATGGCATCGTCACGCTGCCTTTCGCTTTCTGGCTGATGAAGACCTTCTTCGACGACATGCCGCGCGAGATCGAGGAGGCGGCGCTGGTCGAGGGCTGCTCGCGGCTGCGCGTCTTCACCCGCATCACGCTGCCGATGATGCGCGCGCCGCTGGCCAGCGCCGCGCTCTTCGTCTTCATCCTCAACTGGTCGGACTATCTGATCGCGCTGCTTCTGACGACGCGCGAATGGGTGACGGTGCCCGTCTACATGGCGTCGCTGTCGTCCTCGATGACCGGTCAGCTCTACGGCGCCAAGGCAGCACTTGGCCTCATCGCCGCGGTGCCGCCGGTCATCATGGGCATCGCCATCCAGCGCCATCTGGTGCGCGGGTTGACCTTCGGGGCGCTCAAGCAATGAGCGCGGTGACTGCGACGATTTCGGAGGACGTGATGAAAACCGTCCAGGCAAAGCCGGCCCTTCGGGACGAAGGCGCAAAGCTCGGCTTCCGGCTGACGCTGCCGGCGCAGATCCTGGTGCTGTTCATCGCCGTCTTCCCGCTCTTGATGCAGCTCTACATCAGCCTCACCGACTGGTCGCCGCTGTCGGGCCTCGGCTGGTGGAGCGCCTGGTCGCTGTGGAACAATTTCGCCAACTACACCGACCTTGCCACCGACGCGCGCTTCTGGAGCGCGCTGAAGCGCACGGCGATCGTCATGATCGTCTGCGTGCCAGCGGAATTCCTGCTGGGCTTGGCGCTCGCCACGCTGTTTGCCGACGAATTTCCAGGCAAGCGGATCTTCTACTCGATCCTGCTGATGCCGATGATGGTGGTGCCAGCGGTGGCCGGCTACATGTTCTTCATGCTGTTCCAGTCGGGCGGACCGGTCAACGACATCCTGTCGTCGATATCGGGCTTTCCCGTCACCATCGCCTGGCTGTCGGACCCGACGCTGGCGCTTATCGCCGTGATGGTGGCCGACATCTGGCAGTGGACGCCGCTGATGTTCCTCATCCTGCTCGCCGGCCTGGTCGGGGTGCCCGAGGACCAGATCAAGGCGGCGACGCTGCTCGGCGCCAATCCCTGGCAGCGCTTCGTCACCATCGTGCTGCCGAAGATGAAGACGATCATTATCATCGCACTGGCGATCAGAGTGATCGAGAACTTCAAGATATTCGACACGCTCTACATCATGACCGGCGGCGGTCCCGGCGTCGCCACCGAGACCATCTCCGTCTACATCTACAAGCTCACCACGCAGGACCTGATCTGGGGCTATGTGGCGGCGATCGCGCTGGCCATATTGATCGTGCTGTCGATCGCCGCGGTCTTTGCCATGAAGCGCATGGCCCGGGCACGGGAGGTGCCGGCATGAGCGCGATCCATCTGCAGAATCTGGTCAAGAGGTTCGGCGACTTTACCGCGCTGAAGACGATGGATCTCGCCATCGCCGATGGCGAGTTCATGGCGCTGCTAGGGCCATCGGGCTGCGGCAAGTCGACGACGATGAACATGATCGCCGGCATGGAGGAACCGACCAGCGGCAAGATCCTGTTTGGCGAGCGCGACATGGCCGGTGTGCCGATGGGCCGGCGCGGCGTTGGCTTCGTCTTCCAGAACTATGCGATCTTCACGCATATGAGCGTGCGGCAGAACCTCGCCTATGGCCCGAAGATGCGTGGCGCACCAAGGGCCGAGATCGACCGCCGCGTCGGCACCATTGCCGAGATGCTGCAACTGACGCCGCTGCTCGACCGCAAGGCCGACAGGCTGTCGGTCAACATATTGCAGCGGGTGGCGATCGGCCGTTCGGCGATCATGGAGCCGGCGATCTTCCTTCTGGACGAGCCGCTGTCCAATGTCGACGCCGCTTTTCGGGCGGTGATGCGGACCGAACTGAAGCAGCTGCAGCGGCAGTTCCGGCAGACCATGGTCTATGTCACCCACGACCAGCTCGAAGCGATGACCATGGCCGATCGCATCGCGGTGATGGACCACGGCGTGCTGCAGCAGGTCGGCACGCCGCTCGAGGTCTACAACAATCCGGCCAATGTCTTCGTCGCTCGCTTCATCGGTGCGCCAGGCATGAACCTGCTCAAGGGCCGGCCGGCGGAAAGCGACCGTGGCCTGGTCATCGACCTCGGGCCGATCGGTGCCACGCCGCCGCTTCCGGCCGTAATCGCCGACGCGGTGCGGGGCGCGCGCGGCGACGTGCTCTACGGCTTCCGCCCGGAACAGGTGGCGCTGGTCAAGCGCGGCCAGGGTCTTTCCTTGCCGGTGACGTTCGTCGAGCGCATCGGTGCGCGCACGATCGTCCATCTCGGCCAGGGCGAGAGCGCGGTGAAGGCGGTGTTCGACAATGATGTCGGGCTGGCGATCGGGCAGACAGCGGTCGTCGCGCCCGGCGCACCGTCGGTGCGCGTCTTCGACGCCGCCACCGGCCTTGCCTTGAGAGCGGGTTGAGATCATGGCCAACATCGTCTTCAGCAATGTGACGAAACGTTACGGCAACACGCTCGCCGTCGACGATGCCTCGTTCACGGTCAACGACAACGAATTCTTCTGCTTCTTCGGACCGCCGCTATCGGGCAAGTCGACGATATTGCGCCTGGTGCTCGGGCTGGAAACGCCTGACACCGGCGAGATCCTGATCGGCGGCAGGCCGGTGAATACGGTGTCGCCGGCCGAGCGCAACGTCGCCATGGTGTTCCAGAACCTGGCGCTGTTTCCGCATATGAGTGCGCGCGACAATGTCCGCTTTCCCCTGGTCGAACGCAGGGTTGCCGAGGCCGAGATCGAAAAGCGCGTCGCCGATGTCGCGTCCAAGCTGCATATCGGCCATATCCTGCACAAGCCGCCGGCACAGCTTTCAGGCGGCGAGCGGCAACGCGTGGCGATCGCCCGCGCGCTGGTGCGCGATCCCGCCGCCTATCTGATGGACGACCCGATCTCGGCGCTCGATGCCCGGTTGCGCGAGGAGACGCGCGTCGAGCTCAAGCGTATCCAGCGCGAGCTCGGCAAGACGCTGATCTATGTCACGCACGACCAGGAAGAGGCGATGTCGGTCGCCGACCGCATCGCCATACTGGAGAACGGCAAGATCAGGCAGATCGGCGCGCCGACCGAGATCTATGACCGGCCGGCGAGCACCTATGTGGCGCGGCTGCTGGGGTCACCGATGATGAATATTTTGAAGTCGGTGCGCGGCGAGGGCGTTGTCGAGGCGGCCGAAGGGACGATCCGTATCGCGGACAAGGCGGCTCCAGCCGATGCCGTAGAGATCGGGCTCAGGCCGGAAGACATCAAGGTGCGACCCTGGCTTGATGAGGGAGCCGCAAGATCCGATGGGGGCGTGGGCCGCCCGGCGCGCGTGTTCGAGGTCGAACCGCTCGGCGGCTACACCGTGGTGACGCTCGCCGCCGGGCAGGCGCGCCTCAGGGCGCTGCTGCGCGGCCAGCCGGACATCAGGCCGGAGGCGATGGTGGCCATATCCTGCGATCCCAGCCGTGTGCATTATTTCGGGCAAAGCGGGGGAGCGCTGGCACGATGACAGCAGCTGCAAGAGACGAGCTTCGGGAGGAAGACATGGTGAGCAAGGGTTTCGAGCCGGACGTGACGGTTCGCACCAGAGAATACAAGATCGGCTGTGTCGGCGCTGGCATGATCATGGCCGAATGCCATCTTGCCGCCTATAAGGAAGCCGGCTTTCCGGTGGTGGCGATCGCCTCGCGCACCAAGGCCAGCGCCGAGAAGGTCGCCAGGCGCTGGGAAATCCCGACCGTCCACGACACGCCGGAACAGCTCATCGAGGACGAAAATGTCGAGATCATCGATCTTGCCTTTCCGCCGGACCAGCAGCCGGCGCTGATCCGCCATGCGCTGAAGCAGAAGCACATCAAGGCGATCCTGGCGCAAAAGCCGCTGGCGCTGTCGCTCAAGGATGCGATCGAACTGCGCGACGAGGCTGCCAAGGCCGGCAAGATCCTCTCGGTCAACCAGAACATGCGCTACGACCAGTCGATGCGCGTGCTGAAGCAGATCATGGACAGCGGCGCGCTTGGCGACATCGTCTTCGCGCAGATCGACATGCATGCGATCCCACATTGGCAGAGCTTTCTCAAGGACTACGACCGGCTGACGCTCGCCAATATGAGCGTCCACCATCTCGACGTGCTGCGTTTCCTGTTCGGCGATCCGGACGAGATCACGACGTTGACCCGCAAGGATCCGCGCACCCGGTTCGACCATTCCGACGGCATCACCGTGTCGACGATGCGGTTCCCGTCAGGCGTGCTTGCCGTGTCGCTGGAGGATGTCTGGTCCGGCCCGCGCCAGCACGGCTACAAGGACGACCAGCACATCCACTGGCGCGTCGACGGCACGAAGGGTGTCGCCAAGGGCACGATCGGCTGGCCGACGGGTTCTGCCTCGACGCTGACCTATGCCTCGACCGAGACCACCGGCGGTGAATGGGTGACGCCCAGCTGGGACACGATGTGGTTCCCGCATGCCTTCATCGGCGTGATGGAGCAGCTACAGCACGCGGTGAAGTCGGGCGAGCCGCCCGCGCTTTCCGTCGCCGACAACGTCAAGACCATGGCGCTGATCGAAGCTGGCTATCGCTCGATCGACGAGGGCCGCACTGTCAAGCTCTCCGAAATTTCGACAAACCCAGTCAACTGAATCACTTACAGGGAGGATCTCACATCATGATGCAGGCAGGTATTTTCACGGGCTATTTCCCGTACAGCCTCAAGGAAACCGCGCAGAAGATCCGCGCGCTCGATTTCAACACGGTGCAGCTCGACCTGCATTTTAGGGATGTCGACCTGTCGGCCGGGCAGATCACCAAGGAAAAGGCCAGAACTGTTCGCGACACCTTCCGCGACCACAATCTGCCGGTGTGCTGCGTGTCGGGCTACACCAACATCATCCATCCGGACAAGGCGGAGCGCGAGAAGCGCGTCGGCTATCTCAAGGAGATCATCCGCAGTGCCCGCGATTTCGGCTCGCCTTACGTGATCTCGGAAACCGGCACCTACAACACCGAGTCCGATTGGGTGCACCATCCCAAGAACAAGACCGAGGAAGGGTTCGAGGAATGCCGCAAGGTCATCGCCGACCTTGCCCAGACGGCCTACGACCACGGCGCGGTCTTCCTGCTCGAAACCTATGTCAACAATGTCGTCGGCTCGGTCGAGGAGACAGTGAAGATGTTCGCGCAGGTCGACCATCCCGGCCTCGGCCTGTTGATGGATCCGACCAACTATTTCGAGACGCACAACATCGACAGGATGGACCAGATCCTGAACCAGGTGTTCGACACGCTGACCGACAAGATCAGAATAGCCCACGCCAAGGACGTCAAGCGCTCGGGCGGCGACAAGTCGGAGAAGCACGCCGACATCGGCGACGAGGACGCGCTGGAGAGCCACACTTTCCGTGGCGTCGGCGAGATCGAGCTGCCGGCGCCCGGCCTCGGTTCGCTGAACTACGACCTCTATCTGCAGCGGCTTGCCGAAAAGCACCCGAACATCCCGGTCATCATCGAGCATCTCTCGGAGGATGACGTGCCGCGCGCCAAGAAATTCCTCGACGGCAAGTTCCGCGCCAACGGCCTCTAACAGGCCGCGCACTACAATGGAGGAAGTGAAATGTTGAAATTCGGATTGAAAGTGGCGGCAGCCGCGACGGTGCTCGCCGGCCTCGCAATCAGTACGCCGGCGCTGGCGCAGGACAACCAGAAGACGTTCTATCTGCTGTCGCATGGCGGCCCGTCGGATGCATTCTGGCTCGACTGGAATGCCGGCGCCACCAAGGCTTGCGACCAGCTCAAGGTGACCTGCAAGATCTCCTTCAGCGGCGGCGACATGGCGGCGCAGAAGGAAGCCTTCAACTCGGCGCTTGCCGCCAAGCCCGACGGCATCGGCACCACCTCGGCTCAGCCCGGGCTGTGGACGGAAGAGGTAAAGGCGGCGAAGGCTGCAGGCATTCCGATCGTGTTCTTCAACACCGACGATCCGGCGACCGGCCGACAGGCCTATGTCGGCGCCGACCTCAAGGAGGCCGGCGCCGTCTGGGCCAAGTACCTCGTCGACAACAAGATGGTGAAGGAGGGCGACAAGGTGTTCCTGCCGGTGGAAGTGCCGGGCGCCAGCTACCAGCAGCTCGAGACCGAAGGCATCGCCAGCGTCTTCGATCCGCTCGGCATCAAATACGACGTGGTCGATTGCGGCACCGATCCGGCCGGCATCATCGCCAAGATGACCGACTACATGGTCGCCAACAATCCGCCGGCAATCATCGCGCTCGGCGATTCCGTCGCGGCCAGCGTCAAGCGGGTATTCGACGGCGCCGGCGTGCCGGCTGGCAAAATCCCGGTCGTCGGCTGGGGCAACTCCAGGGAAACCGCGGAAGCCGTCAAGGCCGGCTTCGTCAACGCGGCCGCCTGGCAGTTCCCTTCGGCGCAAGGCTTCATGCCGGTCGCGCTGCTCGGGCTCGCCGCCTCGGGCGAACCGATCGGCTACGACATCCACACGTTCAGCCTCTACGACGCGACAAGCGTCGAACCGATCCTGAAACTCTACAACAAGTGATTGAAACTGACGCCCGCCGTGCAGGCGGCGGGCGTCACGCCCAGATATGGTCCATCCGTCATGACAATCGCCGCAGAAGAGGAAATGCCTGTCGGGAAACGCGGGTCGAGCCTGGTCCGCTCGCCGCAATTCTCCTCGCTCATCATCCTCATCGTGCTGCTGGCGGTGTTCGCCATCGCCGACGCCAATTTCCTGTCGCCGCTCAACATCTCCAACATGATGGCGTTCCTGCCCGAGCTCGGCATCATCGCGCTCGGCATGACGCTGCTTCTCACGGCAGGCGAATTCGACCTGTCGGTCGGTGCCGTTTTCGGCTTGGCGCCGGTTGTGGTCATGCTCCTGGTGCAGAATGGCGAGGCCAGCATTGGCGTCGCATTGCTCGCCGGGCTCATACTGTGCGTGGCGATCGGGGCCATCAACGGCGTCATCGTCACCAAGATCGGCATTTCTTCCTTCCTGGTCACGCTGTCGATGCTGCTCGTCGTGCGGGGTGCCGCGCTCTACATCACTCAAGGCTTTCCGCTGAAATCCTGGGACCAGCCCGGCTTCTTCGTGACGCTGCTCGCCGGCAGTTTCAACATCGGCTCGTTCCGCTTCTACACCTCGCTGTGGTGGTTCGTCGGCCTGTCGCTGCTGGCCATCTACATTCTGCGCTACGCCAAGCTCGGCAACTGGATCAGTGCCATCGGCTCCAATCGCAACGCGGCGGTGGCGCGTGGCGTGCCGGCCGATGCGGTCAAGATCTGCCTGTTCATCCTGACCTCGGTGCTGGCGGGGCTGGCCGGCATGATCAGCGCCTTTCGCATCTCGGCTGCCTCGCCGGTGGCCGGCACCGGCTATGAGCTCGAGGTGATCGCGATGGTGGTGGTCGGCGGCACGGCTCTGACCGGCGGACGCGGCACGATCCTGGGAACGATCGTCGGTGCGCTGATGCTGCGCAGCATCCGCAACGGCATCGTGCTGATCGGCGTGCCGGGGCTCGCCTACAATATCTTCGTCGGCGTCATCATCCTCGCCATGCTCATCCTGCACGCCTTGCTGCAGAAGAACGCCGCAAGAGGTTGAAGATGGTGCAGGAAGTGCTCAGGCTGCAAAATCTGCAAAAGTCCTTCGGCAGCGTGCGTGCGCTGAAGAACGCCTCCTTCACGCTTGGCGAAGGTGAGGTGGTGGCCTTGCTCGGCGACAATGGTGCGGGCAAATCCACACTGATCAAGGCGATCTCGGGCGTGTTTCCCGTCGACCGCGGCGACATCTATGTGCGGGGACAGAAGGTCTCCATTCGCTCGACGCGCGACGCGATGGATCTCGGTATCGAAACCATCCACCAGGACACATCGCTGGCGCCGGATCTCAGCATCGCGCGCAACCTGTTTCTTGGTCGCGAACCGGTCAATCTGAAATGGCTGGGCGTGTTCGCGCCGCTCGATCTCGCCAAATTGCGGGATGCCGCTTCGGCGCTTTTGAAGCGCGTCGGCATCTCGAAAAAACTCGACGCCGATGCGCTGGTCAGCACGCTGTCGGGCGGTGAGCGCCAGTCGATCGCGATTTCGCGCGCCATGCAGTTCGCCGCCAAGGTCATCATCCTCGACGAGCCGACCAACAATCTCGGCGTCGAGGAGACACACGGCGTGCTGCGCTTCGTCAAGGAGGTCCGAGCGGCCGGTCATTCCGTGCTTTTGATCACCCACAACATCCACCACGTCTTCCAGGTCGCCGACCGCATCATCGTCATGCGCCGCGGCGAGATCGTCGCCGAGCAGACGGTCGCCGATACCGACCTGTTGACCGTGGAGAGCATCATCACCGGTGCTGACATGTCAGCCCTGCTCAAGGAGACGAGAGCAAAGTGAAGGAACTGGCCGTCACATGGTAGAGCTTTACGGCAAGGCGCTGTCGCGCCGGCAGGTGTCGGAGCGGTCCGGCATGCTGTCGCAATTCGCCGGCGTGCGGCTGATGACGCTTGGCGACGGCGTGGAGCGCGGCATCCGCATGCTCGAATTCCGCACCGGCTCCGGCCTGCGCTTCACCGCGCTCGTCGACCGGGCGCTCGATATTGCCGACTGCGACTTCAAGGGGCAGTCGATCGGCTGGCATTCGCCGAGCGGCTTTCGCCATCCCGGCCTGCACGAGTACGAAGGCGAGGAGGGGCTGGCTTGGGCGCGGTCGTTTTCAGGCCTGCTGCTGACCTGCGGTCTCGACCACATCCTGTTCATGAATGAAGTGCCGGCCGACAGCTATAACTATCCGCCGAAGAAGACGGTGCGCCACTCGCTGCACGGCCGCGTCGGCACCATCCCGGCGCGATTGACCGGCTATGGCGAGACATGGGACGGCGACCGCTGCGTGCTTTGGGCCGAGGCGATCGTCCAGCAATCGACGGTGTTCGGCGAGGATCTGCATCTGTTGCGGCGGATCGAGGCCGATGTCGGCGGCAACGAGATCCGGCTTTCGGACCGCGTCGTCAATCACGGCTTCAACCGGACGCCGCATATGTATTTCTACCACATCAATGTCAGCCACCCCGTGGTCGACGAAGGCTCGCGCTATCTGGCGCCGATCCGGGATGTGGTCTGGGCCGGGCATGCCGGCGACCGCTACGAGGCGCAGAAGGTCGGCTACCGCACGGTGCCGGCGCCGCAACTGGGTTTCAAGGAACAGGTCTGGCAGCACGAACTCGGCGCCGACGCCAAGGGCGATGTGCCGGTAGCGGTGGTCAACGACCGTCTTGGCCTCGGCCTTGAGGTCATCACGCGCAAGGACCAGCTGCCTTGTGCCTATGAGTGGCAGAATTTCCAGGCGGGACAGTATGCGCTGGGCATAGAGCCGTCGACGCATCACGTGCTCGGCAATCTGGCCGCGCGCGAACGCGGCGAGATGATCTGGCTGGAGCATGGCGAAAGCCGCTCCTATAATGCGGTGTTCCGGGTTCTCGATGGCGCCGGCGATATCGCGGCCGCTGAAAGCCGGATCGCGGCGATCGCCAGGCAGCCGCAGCAGGATTATCCGCAGCCGTCAGGCAATTTTCCGGTTCTCGGAGGCAGGTCGTGATGATGGCGGGGACGATGGAAAGCGCCAGTTTCAAGGTTGGATCCGGCCGGAGCGGAGAGGGCTCGCGGCCCATTGGGATTTGGAGGTCACAATGGCTGGCACAATGAAACGCGACTACAGCCTGGTCGGCGAAAGCATGCGCAGGGCGATCGAGACGGGGCTGGCGTCGGCCGAATGGTACCACACGGACGTTTCCCGCAAGGCGATGAAGGAGTTGATGCAGCGTTCCGACGGTCCGGCGATCCGCGATACGATCATCTGGATCGCGGCCATCCTGGGTTCCGCTGCAGGCGGTATCTATTTCTGGGGCACCTGGTGGTGCGTGCCGTTCTTCTTCGTCTATGGCGTGCTCTACGCCTCCGCCAGCGACTCGCGCTGGCACGAATGCGGCCATGGCACGGCCTTCCGGACGCGCTGGATGAACGATGTGGTCTACCAGATCGCCAGCTTCATGCTGATGCGCAATCCGGTGACGTGGCGCTGGAGCCATGCCCGCCATCACACCGATACGATCATCGTCGGACGCGACGCCGAGATCGCGGTGATGCGCCCGCCAGACCTTGTGCGCGCAATGCTTGCCTTCACCGGTATTCTTGATTTCCGCTATTCGCTGCCGACGCTGGTGCGCAACGCGTTTGGCAACATCTCGCCTGATGAGAGGAGTTATATTCCGGAGATGGAGCTGCCGAAGGTCGTCACCGCCGCGCGCTGGCATGTCGGCATCTACGTCACGACCATCGCGGTCGCTCTTTACATGTGGTCGTGGCTGCCGCTGGTGCTGATCGGCCTGCCGCGCCTCTATGGCACCTGGCACATGGTGCTGACCGGCCTGCTGCAGCATATCGGCCTGGCCGACAATGTGATCGACCATCGGCTCAACAGCCGGACCGTCTACATGAATCCGATCAGCCGGTTCATCTACTGGAACATGAACTACCACGTCGAGCACCACATGTTCCCGATGGTGCCCTACCATGCGCTGCCCAGGCTGCATGAGCTGATTAAGCATGATTTGCCGGAGCCGAACCCGTCGATGTGGCATGCCTATCGCGAGGTCTGGCCGGTCCTGCTCAAGCAGCTTAGATATGAGGACTACTTCCTCAAGCGCGAGCTGCCGTCGACGGCGCAGCCCTACCGTGGCGAGTTCCATGACGTGAACGTCTCGGCGGCGGCGGCGGAATAGGTTTTCGCCTGCGGCCTGCCGGTTGCGCGGACCAGATTTCAGGAGACAGAGATGGCCGATTGGGTTGAGGCGTGCGCCGTGGACGATGTCGAGGAAGAGGACGTGATCCGCTTCGATCATGGCGGCCGCACCTTCGCGATCTACCGTTCCCCGGACGACGAATTCTTCGCCACCGACGGGTTTTGCACCCATGAGAAGGCCCATCTGGCTGACGGGCTGGTGATGGACGACATCATCGAATGCCCCAAGCACAATGGCCGCTTCAACTACAAGACCGGCCAGGCCAAGGGCGCTCCGATCTGCGTTAATTTGCAGACCTATCCGGTCAAGGTCGAAGCGGGCAAGGTGATGATCCAGATCGCCTGATCGGCCAGCCGCAGCACGCAACAAAAGGAATCAAAATCGATGAGCCGGAAAAGACCCACGATCGCAGATCTGCGCGCCATGAAGGGCAAACGGCAGCTGACCATGCTGCGCGTTTTGACGATGGACGAGGCCGAGGCCGCCGAAAGAGCCGGGGTCGACATCGTCTCGGTGCCGCCGGAGCTGGTGCTGAACCCGCAATACCGCGATGCGGCGCCCAGCCTGTTCACCATGCCGGGCGACAATTTCTACGAGATCGGCACCGCCGACGACTTCGTGCGCTGGGCGTTCCGGCTCTACAAGGCCAGCGCCGACGCGGTCTACTGCAGCGCCGGCTTCGCCACCGTCAAGCGACTGGCCGATGACAATATCCCGGTGATCGGCCATGTCGGCCTGATCCCGTCGCGCGCCACCTGGACCGGCGGCTTCAAGGCCGTCGGCAAGACCGCCGACAGCGCCATGCAGATTTTCGAGGCGGTCAAGCAGTACCAGGCCGCAGGTGCTGTCGGAGCCGAGATCGAAGTGGTGCCGGTCGAGGCGGCCAAGGCGATTTCGGAACGGACCTCGCTGATCATGCTGTCGATGGGAGCGGGTACCGGCTGCGACGCGCAATATCTGTTCGCCGACGACATCCTTGGTCAGAACCGCGGCCATATGCCCCGCCATTCCAAGGTCTATCGCAATTTCGCCGCTGAATATGACCGCCTGCAGGCGGAACGCGTGGCTGCTTTTTCCGAGTATGTCGCCGATGTGAACAGCCTGGCCTATCCCGAAGACAAGCATGTGGTGCATATGGACCCGGACCAACTCGGTCTGTTCATGAAAAGGGTCGATGGCGCGTGAAACCTGACGGCAATGCTGCAACTGGCGATGTGAGGCCGGTTCATATTCTCAATCTATCGTGCGAAGACCGGCCGGGGGTCGTTGCCGCGGTCACCACGGAGCTTGCCGCGAACGGCGCCAACATTGCCGAAAGCAGCCAGTTCTGGGACCGGCAGAGCAATCGCTTCTTCATGCGGATCGCCTTCACAAGCCCGGCAGGCTCGACGAAGGACGATCTGGAGCGAGCCCTGAAATCGTCGGTCGATCGGTTCGGGATGAAAACCGCGCTGGTCGATCAGTCGCGCCGCCCGAAGATCGTCGTCATGGTCTCGAAGTTCGACCATGCGCTTCTCCATCTGCTTTACCAGATCAGGGTCGGCTGGCTGAATGCTGAGGTCGCCGCCGTCGTCTCCAATCATGAAGACGCCCGGCGCTTCGCCGAGATGGAGGATGTCCCCTACCATCATTGGCCGACGACCAGGGAAAACAAGGCCGAACAGGAGCAGAAGCTGCTGGATCTCGTGCAGGGGACGGGGTCGGAGCTCGTTGTCCTGGCGCGTTACATGCAGGTCTTTTCGCGGGGCCTGTCAGACCGGCTTTACGGGCGGGCGATCAACATCCACCATTCCTTTCTGCCGAGCTTCAAGGGCGCAAAACCCTATCACCAGGCCTTCGACCGCGGCGTCAAGCTGATCGGCGCGACAGCGCATTACGTGACATCGGATATCGACGAAGGCCCGATCATCGAACAGGAAACAGAGCGCGTCACCCATGCGATGAGCGCGGAGGATTTCGTGGCCGTCGGTCGCGACATCGAAAGCCGTGTGCTGGCACGGGCCGTCAAGCTGCATCTTGAAGCCCGCGTCATGCTCAACGGTCACAAGACAATCGTCTTTTGACGAGCGGTCGTTCGGCTCTCTAGGCCCGCCACTCCCCACTGGCGAGCGCGGCGTAAATCGCCTCGGCGTCGATGCCGAGCGGCCGGTCCTCGTTGAGCGGCAGAACAAGCGCGCGCACCGCTGCATGAATCGCGGCGGTCGCCGGCGCCAGCGTCATCCCGTTGCGCAGGTCTATGGCTTGTGCGGCAGCCATTAGCTCGAAGGCGATCAGCCGCTGCCACAGCACGATCATGTCGGCGCATTTCGAAACGGCCAGAGGTGTTTGCGTCGCGTGGTCCTCGACGCCCTCCGAGACCGGCAGGAAGTCGAGCATCACCGGATTGGCCTTGTGGCGGATGGCGGCGAGGATAGCGGTCACAGTCTTTTGCAGCGGCACGAAGCCAGCCGAGGCGCAGCCGACCGGCGAAAGATATTTGGGCAGGCCGTTGCGGCCCGAGCCGGTGAGCTGGATAAAGCGGGCGGTGGAGGCGGCCGCACATTGAGCGATGGCCAGGCCAAGCGTCTCGAAAGCCAGCGACAGTGACGCGGTGTGGAAATTGCCGGTCGACAGCACCATGTCGTCGTCGCCCAGCACCAGTGGGTTGTCGGCGGCGGCGTTGAGCTCGATCTCGACAGCTTGCCTAGCCTGATCGATTGCCTGTAGCAGCGCGCCATGGATCGACGGCATGCAGCGGATCGACAGTGGGTCCTGCAAGGTCGTCGGCGCCGCCGTCTCTTCGCGCGTCAGAAGATCGCGCAAGCCTTGCGCGGCCTGCTTCTGGCCGGCGGCCGGCCGCGCCGCATGCAAGCGAGGATCGAGGATCGTCTGGTTGGCGCCGATGGCTTCCATAGTCAGCGCGCCCGCGTGCTGTTGTTGTGCGAAGGCCGACAGTGCGTCGGCCACCGCCAGTGCGCCGCCGCCGGCGGACACCGCCGAGGCGTTTATCAGCGACAGCCCGTCCTTGGGCGCGAGGCTGACAGGGGCGAGGCGCGCCATCGCCAGCGCCTTGGCCGCCGGCATGCGCCGGCCCTGAAAGTTGGCTTCGCCGTCGCCGGTCAGCATGCGGCCGAACGTTGCCATCAGTACGAGGTCGCTGTCGCCGATCGAGCCCAGCGATGGCATCACCGGATGCACGCCGGCATTGAGCGCTTCAATGAGTGCGACGAAAACCCCTGATGAAATGCCCGAACCGCCGGCCGAAAACATCGCCGCGCGGGCAAGCATCGTCGCCCGCACGATGTCTTGCGGCAGCGCGTCACCCACCGCGCCGCTGCGTCCCTCCAGCAACTGGCGCTGGAACGCGCTGGCGTCGCCGCTGACCGACGTGCCGAGATTGGCGCCGAGGCCGGTGTTGAGCCCATAGATCGACTGACCGGAGGCGGCGGCCCGGTCGAGCACTTTTCGTGCTCGGTCCAGCCTCTCCATGACCGTGGGGGCCACCTCCACCTTGCGGCCGTCGCGGGCAACCGCCGCGACATCCTCGACGCGGATGTCGGCCCCGGTGAGGATGAGCGCACTCATGCGAAGCGCAGCCGCTGGCCGATGCCTTGCGCTTGCGCCTTGGCCAGCATCGCCTTGCCCAGCGCTATGTCGGAGAGCGACAGGCCGCGATGCCAGAACAGGATCGTCTCGTCGTCGCTCTGGCGCCCAGCCTTGAGCCCGGCGGCGATCTGGCCAAGTTCGGCGTGCAGCGTCTGTTCGCTCAGCCGTCCGGTCTCGACATGGGCGCGCAGCGAGCCGAATTTGCCGCCCTTGCACTGGCCCCAGTCGTCGACGACGATCTTGGCCATGATGTCGGTCAGCGACAGCTCCACCGCGCTCATCGTGCCATAGGGCATCACCAGCGCGCCGGGCTTGATCCATTCGGTCTTCAGCAGCGGCTGCGGTTCCGGCAGCCGCGAGGCCTCGACGACGATGTCGGCGCCCTCGACGCAGGAGCGCCAGTGGGCGACCGCCGTGACCGGCTTGCCGAGATCGGCGGTAAGTTTTGCAGCAAAGCCGTCGCGGCTTTCTGGCCGGCGCGAATGCACGCGGATCTCGTCAAAGTCGAAGAGATGATCGAGCAGGCGCACGTTCCAGTAGGCGGTGCCGCGCGCGCCGATATGGCCGAGGATCTTCGACGTCTTTTTCGCCAGATGTTTCGCGCCGACGGCGGTGACAGCACCGGTGCGCATGTCGGTGATGACGGTGGCGTCGAGGATGGCGCGTGGCGTGCCGGTGCGTGGATCGAACAGGTTGAGGATGCCGAATTCCGACGGCAGGCCGTGCAGGTAATTGTCGACATAGTCGCCGACGATCTTGACGCCGGCCGCATCGAGCGGCGCGACGTAGCCGCGCAGGACATTGAAATGGCCGTTGAAGGACGGGTCGGGCTCGAGATGGACGCGGGGCTCGATCACCGTCTGGCCGTTGCCCTGCGCCACCAGCCCGGCCTCGACCGCTTCGATGATTTCCGCATCGGTCATATCAAGTGCTTCGATGTCGAGGGCGTTGAGATAATCGATGTAAATGGGCTTCATGCGCACACAGTTCCTAGTCAGAAGAGGCGAAACGAAATCGCGAAGTGTCAAAGGCTGGTTCGATGGCGAGGTTCAGTCATCGCATAACAGGTCGCGATACGACACGAAAGTTTGTTGGTCCATGTCTGGACGGCGCCGCCCAAATGCTGTTCAAACCGCTGCGTCATCGATTTGCCGGACAATTGCTTGGTTCCCAGTGGCGCGGGAAAAACTTTCGTACAGTTCTGCGCATGACCGCCATTGCCGAAAACAAAGTCTTGGCCGAAACGGCGGCGCGGCAAGCGCGGCGCGTGGCGCTGATCGTCGCCGTCGCCTTCTTCATGCAGCTTCTGGATTCGACGATCATCTCGACATCGCTGCCGCAGATGGGAGACTCCTTCGGCGTGCCGGCGGTGGCGATGAGCATCGGCATCACCGTCTATATGCTGACCATGGCGGTATTCGTGCCGCTGTCGGGCTGGCTCGCCGACCGCTTTGGCGCGCGCAACATCTTCCTCGTGGCGATCACGCTGTTCACGCTGGCCTCGATCGCCTGCGGCATCTCGCAGAACCTGACCCAGTTCGTCGCCGCGCGTGCCGCACAAGGTCTGGGCAGTGCGCTGATGACGCCGGTCGGCCGCATCCTGGTGCTGCGCAACGCGCCGAAATCGGAACTCCTCAACGCCACCGCGCTGATCACCTGGCCGGCGCTGTTCGCGCCGGTGATCGGACCGGTGCTGGGCGGCTTCATCACCACCTATCTCTCCTGGCACTGGAATTTCTTCATCAACATTCCGCTCGGCGTGGCCGGCCTCGCGCTGGTCGCCCGCTACATTCCCGGCGACCGCGATTCCGAAACCAGGCCGTTCGACTGGCCGGGCTTCCTGTGGACGTCGATGGGACTCGCCTCGATGCTCTACGGCCTCGAGCGCATCGCCCATACCGAAGACGGCGCCTTGCCGACCGTGGCGCTGATCAGCACGGGTAGTCTGGTCGGCTGGCTGGCAGTGCGGCATCTGGTGCGTGCAAAAAATCCGCTGCTCGACCTCACAGCGTTCAAGGTGCAGACTTTCGCCATCTCGACGTTGTCGGCGGGCACCATTTTCCGGGTCGCCATCAACGCAACGCCGTTCCTGCTGCCGCTGCTGTTCCAGGTCGGCTTCGGCCTGAGACCCGTCGATGCCGGCATGCTGATCCTCGCTTATTTCCTCGGCAATCTCGGCATGAAGACGGTGACGACACCGACGCTGAGGCGTTTCGGGTTCCGCTCGGTGCTGGTCGTCAACGGCGTGATCGCCTCTTTGTCGATCATGGCTTGCGCGGCGATCTCGCCGCAGACCCCGCAAGCGCTGGTGGTGGCACTGATGCTGATCGCCGGATTGACGCGTTCGATGCAGTTCACCGCCCTCAACACGCTGGCCTTCGCCGACGTCGCCTCATCGCAGCGCAGTTCGGCGTCGACCTTGTCCAGCATGCTGCAGCAGGTGGCGATGCTGTTCGGCGTGGCGGTCGCGGCGGCGCTGCTCAACCTGTCGCAGATCGCGAGGGGCGTCCCGGCGCTCGACCTCGTCGACTTTCGCATCGCTTTCCTGGCGATCGGTGTGATCGGGCTCGCGGCCTCGTTCCGTTTCCTGGCGCTGCCGCCGGCCGCGGGCGCCGAGGTTTCGGGTCATTTGCCGCGGAATTGACATCGAAATTCTACGGTAGTTGTCCGCCCTGTGTCGGCGGAGGCTGGAGTAGGGAAGGCGCGTACTCTCACACCGGCCTGTAAACCCGCTCCGCCGTGTTCCAGAAGATATCCGCCTCGGCGGCCGCGCCATGGTTGGCCACCGCGTCGCGATGCGCCTTGATCAGTTCGGCGTGGCTGGTCCACAGTTTCTCGATCGGGAAGTTCGAACCGAACATCAGGTGGTCGCTGCCGAGGATGTCGATCGCGTTGTCGACGATATAGGCGATCAGCGCCGGATCGTTGCGATGGACGAAGGTGCCGAGGCCGGAGAGCTTGGCATAGAGGTTGGGCGCCGCCGACAGGGTGCGCAGCCCGGCCTTCCAGGCTTCAGTGGTTTCCTCCGACATGTCGGTGAGCATACCGGCATGGGTGAGGATGAAATTGGTCTTGGGGTTCTCGCTGATAAGCGCCAGCCCGTCCTGCATCTGGGCCGGGAAAAGCTGCAGGTCGAAGGACAGGCCGTAGTCCTTCAGCCGCGCCACATTGGCCCTTACCTTCGGATCGATGACCTGGCCTGCCGAAGCGGCGAAGCGGAAGGCCGGCGTTTCGTGCCAGTGCAGTTGCATGCGCACGCCGCGCAGCAGCGGATACTTTTTCAACCGGTCGATCTGGGGGCGCACATCGTCCACCGTCATGTCGGCATAGCTGACGATGGCGTGCGGCCAGCCGGTCTCCTCTGCCGTCTTCTGCAGGAAGGCGACCTCGTTCTCGAAATCCTCCTTGGCCCAGTTGGTCTGGACGTAGACCGCCTTTTCGACGCCCGAGCCTTTCTGGTCGGCGAGGAATTCCTCGATCGGATAGTCGCGGCGGATCGGTTCGTAAGGACCGAAGATGCGCGGCACCATCGGGCCGACCAGCCAGGGCTGGTCCTGTTGGCGCCAGATGTGGAAATGCGCGTCGATCGCCTTCTGCATCATGAAACCCTTTTCCAGATTGCCGCGGCCGCCGGGGCGGGGCGGGCGAGCGACAGGATGAATTCGGTGAGACCGGCGATGGACGAGCCGTCGACGAGATCGTCGAGCACCGGCAGGATGGCGCGCAGCGCTGACGTCGCCGGCTGGAAGCGCGGATCGCCGGCCAGCGGCGTCGCCAGCGTAAGCCGGAAGGCGCGGGCGCTCAGCCGGCGCATCGCCATTTCCAGCTCGGCATGATCGCCGCGCTCCAGCGCGTCCGAAAGGATGACGACCATCGCCCCGCGCGCGAACGCGGAAAAGCGCGGCACCGACAGGAAGGCGAGCAGCGTCGGCCCCATACGTGTGCCGCCGTCCCAGTCGTCGACCAGTGCCGCCACGCGGGCCAGCGCCTGGTCGCGATCGCGGATGCGCAGCGCCGAGGTGATGCGGGTCAGCCGCGTGCCGAAGGTGAAGATCTCCGCCCGGTCCGCGCCTTGCACCGCCGCATGCGCCAGTTTGAGATAGCCTGACGTGTGCAGCTTCATCGAGCCCGACACGTCGATCAGCATCAGCAGCTTGCGCGGAACGATCTGCCTGCGGCGCAGCAGCGGCGAGGGGATATCGCCGTCGGCGCTGACGATTTCGCGCAGCGAACGGCGCAGATCGAGTTTGCCGCGCGCGTGCGTGCGCACGGTGCGGAAGGAGCGGCGGGCGGGCAGGGCAGCCGAGAGTTTGCGGCGGAAGGCGGTCAATCCGTCGCCGTCGCGCTGGAAGTCGCGGGCGCTCAACCGTTCGGCGCTGGACGCCAGCTCGCCGCCTTCCTCCTGGCGCACCACCTCGCTCGCTTCGTCGCTGGCGCCGCCGTCGTCCTTGATGCGGGTCTCCTCGTCGCTGTCGCCTTCGACCACGGCAGCGGTGCTGCCGTAGAAATGGCTCTGGAAATGCGCTTCGAATTCGTCGCGGCGGTCGGGCGGCGGCGCCAGCGTGGCTAGGGCTGCCTCATGGATGTCATTCATCGAGCGGGGACCAAGCAGCGTCACCGCCTGCATGAAGCCCGACACCTGTTCGGGCGCGACAGGAAAACCGAAGTGGCGCAGCAGCCGACCGAAACCGAGCAAGGGCGCGGCCGCTTGGGGCAAGGCTGTGGCGCTCACGCCAATGCCTCCTCGACGATCCGGCCAAGCTCGGGCGCGATGTAGGACAGGTCCTCCTCGTCCTTGATCAGCACGCCGATGGCGCGGCGAAAGGCTTCCGGCCACGGACTGCCACCCTTTTCGAGGATTGTCGCGGCATTGGCCCATTCGACCGCTTCGGCGATGCCGGGCGGCTTGGCCAGCGGGCGGGCGCGGATGTCGCGCACGGCAGAGGCCACGGCGCGCGCAGTGGCTTGCGCCACATCGCCGGCACGCAGCATGATGATGGCGGCCTCGCGCTCGGCGTCGGGATAGGTGATCCAGTGATAGACGCAGCGCCGCCGCAGCGCTTCCGCCAGTTCACGGGTGCGGTTCGAGGTGAGGATGACGATCGGCTGTGCCGTCGCGCGAATGGTGCCTCTCTCAGGGATGCTGATCTGGAAATCGGAAAGGAATTCCAGGAGCAGCGCTTCGAACTCATGGTCCGAACGGTCGATCTCGTCGACCAGCAGCACGCGCTTTTCCGGCGCCTTCAGCACCTGCAGCAGCGGCCGCGCGATCAGGAAACGGTCGTCATAGATGTCGATCTCATGCTCGCCAGCGTGGCGGATGGCGAGCAACTGGCGCTGGTAGTTCCATTCGTAGAGCGCGTGTGCTGCGTCGATGCCCTCATAGCATTGCAGCCGCACCAGGTCGCGCCCGAGCAGGTCGGCTATTGCCTTCGCCGCCTCCGTCTTGCCGACGCCGGGCGCGCCTTCCAGCAGCAGCGGCTTGCCCAGCCTTATCGCCAGGAAGATGGCGGTCGCCAGGCTTTCATCGGCCAGATAGCGCGAGGCGGCGAGGCGGGACGCCACCGCCTCCGGCGAGGTCGCGACAGTCTCGGCGCTTCCAGTCCGGGCGCTTGTAGTCCGGGCGCTTGTAGTCCGGGCGCTTCTCTTGGGCATTTCCAGCACTCAGTTCGATGCCTGCGCCTTCAGCGCCCTCAGGATGCGCTCCGGCGTGATCGGCAGCGTGTCGATGCGCACGCCGACCGCGTCGAAGACGGCATTGGCGACCGCCGGGATTTGCGGGTTGGCGCACATTTCGCCCGGCCCCTTGGCGCCGTAAGGCCCGTCGGCCGACGGCCGTTCCAGCACGATGATCTCGGTTTGCGCGAGGTCGCCCGGCCCCGGCATCAGATACTGGTTGAAGTCGGTGCCGCCATGGTCGCGATTGGGATAATAAGGCTCGGTCGCCTCGTAGAGCGCATGGCTGATGCCCATCCATGAGCCGCCGACAAGCTGCTGCTCGACCATTTTCGGGTTCAACGCGCGGCCGATCTCGAAGACGTTCTTCACCGTCAGCACGGTGACTTCGCCGGTCTCGTCGTCGACCTCGACCTCGGCGACGGTGCAGGCATGGGCATAGCAGGTCGATGGCTTCATCGCGCCGGTCTCCTTCTCCGGATAGGAGCGCGGGATGAGGAACATGCCGCGGCCGGAAATAGAGCGGCCGCGCTTGAAATGCGCCGACAGCGCGACATCGAAGATCGAGATCGATCTTTGCGGCGCGCCCTTGACCAGGATGTTGCCCTGGCCGTCGGTCTCGAGGTCCGACGTGTTGACTTCCAGTTCCTCGGCCGCCACTTCCAGCATCACCTGGCGGGCTTCCCTGGCCGCCTGGATGACGGCATTGCCGGCGCGGTGCGTGCCGCGCGAAGCGAAGGTGCCCATGCAGTGCGGGCCGGTGTCGGTGTCGGCGGTGTCGACGACGACGCGGTCGGTCGGCACGCCGATCGTCTCGGCGCAGATCTGCGCCATGATCTGCTTCATGCCCTGGCCGAGATCGACGCTCGACAGCGTCACCATGAAATTGCCGGTCGGCGTCGAATGCACCAGCGCCTGGGTCGGGTCGCCGCCGAGATTCATGCCGGTCGGATAGTTGATCGCGGCGACGCCGCGTCCGCGCCTGATCGCCATCTCAAGCTCCCTTCGCGTAGGACGACATGGAGAGGTACTTCTCCGCCACCGGCCAGTTGGCCGCGCGCGAGGCTTCCTGCATGCACTCGATCAGCGCGGCACCCTCGGTCGGCTGGCGATGCGCCTTCATGTCGCCGTCGCGATAGGCGTTGATGAAGCGGAATTCGAGCGGGTCCATGCCGATCAGCCGAGCGAGCTTGTCCATCTGCACCTCAAGCGCGAAATCGCCTATGGTGACGCCGAAGCCGCGCATCGCGGAGGAGGGAGTGCGGTTGGTGTAGACGCAATAGGTGTCGATCCAGACATTCGGGATCGTGTAGGGGCCGGGATAGTGGCCGGCGCCCTTCTGCGCGCCATAGGGCGAATGGCGCGAATAGGCGCCGGCATCGGTGTAGCCGGTGACCTTGCGGGCGACGATGCGGCCGTCCTTCATGACGCCGTCCTTGATGACGACCTTCTCGGCAGCGCGCGGCGAGGAGATCTGCATCTCTTCCTCGCGGCTGTAGATGAAGGAGACCGGACGCCCGGTGAGCTTGGCGCCGAGTATGGCGATCGGCTCGACGATGACGTCGACCTTGCCGCCAAAGCCGCCGCCGACGGTGCCGCCGACGAAATGCAGCTTGCTACCGGGCATCTGCAGGATGATCGAGGCATTGTCGAGGGTGAAGAACATCGCCTGCGTGTTGGTATAGCAGGTGAAGCGGTCATTGCCTTCGGGCGCGACGATGCAGCCGGTCGTCTCGGTCGGCGCGTGCTCGATCGGTGAGGACTGGTAGGTCTGTTCCAGGATGTGGTCGGCGCCGGCGAAGCCGGCATCGACATCGCCGAAGCGCACCTTGCGGCATTCGCCGCTGTCATAGAGATAGTGGTTCTGGCCGTGATATTCGTTGACCAGCGGCGCGCCGGGCTTCAGCGCTTCCTCCATGTCGAAGACGGCCGGCAGCACTTCGTAGTCGACTTTGACCTTGGCCGCCGCTTCCTGCGCGGCCCGCTCGGTCTCGGCCAGCATCGCCACCACCGCCTCGCCCTTCCAGCGCACCTTGCTGTCGGCCAGCACCGTCTCGTCCTCCGGTCCGATCTGGATGAGGATTAGGATGGTGTAGACATTGTGGGGCACGTCCTTGGCGGTCAGCACCTTGACGACGCCCGGGTGCTTCTCCGCCTCCGACGTGTCGATGCTGCGGATGCGCGCGTGATGGTGCGGGCTGCGCACCATCTTCAGATGCAGCATACCGGGAAAATTGCGGTCGGCAAAATAGGCGGTCTTGCCGGTGACATGGCTGGGGGAATCCGAACGCGGCCGCGGCTGGCCGATTTCGTGCAGATCGTCCTTGCGCTGGTCGGCGAAGTAGCTCTTGCGGAGTTCCATCTTTTTGACTCCCCTCAAGCCGCGTGCTGCGAATTGGATCGCGCAGCGGTCAGCACCGCCTGGATGATCGGCTCGTAGCCGGTGCAGCGGCAGATATTGCCCGACAGTGCCTCGACGACATCCTCGCGGCTGGGACTCGGCGTGTGGTCGAGCAGCACCTTGGCCGCCATGATCATGCCCGGCGTGCAGAAGCCGCATTGGGTGGCGAAGGCGTCGAGGAAGGCGCGCTGCAAAGGATGCAGCACACCGCCTTCCGAGAGCCCCGATGTCGTGGTGATGGCGGCGCCGTTGCAGGTCTCGGCCAGCGTCAGGCAGGAGAGCCGGAGCTCACCGTCGATGATGACCGAGCAGGCGCCGCATGTGCCTTGGTGGCAGCCGCCTTTCGGCGAGGTGTCGCCGATCTTGTCGCGCAGTGCGTTGAGCAGCGTCGTGCCGCTGTCGATGAATTCGGCCTTCTCCGCGCCGTTGAGCGTGAACTGAACCGGGACCTTTGCCATGTTTCCTCCTTGCGCGCTGCCCTAGCCAAGGCAAGTGCACGCCCCTAACGAGCAATTTCAGCCGAGCAGCAGCCGGCCGAGATGGACCGGCAGGACTTGCGTGCGATACCAGGCGCTGGCGATCGGATCGGTGGCGGGCGAGGTGCCATCACTCGCGACGGCCAGTGCCGGCGCGATGCCGTCGCTGGTCAGCGTCCGGCCTGCCAATGCCTTCTCCGCCGCCCTCGCGCGCATCGGCCGGTCGGCCATGCAGCCAAGCGCGATCCGCGCCGAAGATACGGTTCCGTCCGGCGCCTGTTCCAGAACAGTGGCGACGCTCAGCACCGAGACGCCCTTCGGCTTGACCCGCGACACTTTCAGGAAGCGAAAGCCGCCTTCCACTGGCAAGCTGAAACCAACCGCGGTGACGATGGCGTGATTGCTTTCGCGTGTTGCCAGGAAGGTTTCGATCGGCAGCTCACCGCTATCGCTGCTGACGGTGGCATCCAACGCCAGCAGCGCGACGGTGAAATCGCCATAGGGCGCCGGGGCGAAGAGATTGCCGCCGACGGTCGCCATGTTGCGGATCGCCGGGCCGCCGACGGCGCGCGCGGCGCGGGCGAGAGGTGCGAGATCCGGATGACGGGCGATCGCGGCCATGGTTACCGAGGCACCGATGCGGACCTTGCCGCCGGAAACGGCGATGGCAGACAGTGAAGGCTCGGTCGACCTGACGAAGCCAGAGACCGAGACATCGCCTTCATTGACGGCGCGCACGACCAGCGTGCCGCCGCCGAGATAGCGGGTGCCGGCGGCTTTCAGCGCCGCATTCGCGTCCTTCACCGTCGAAAAAGTTTGCAGTGCAAGCGCCATGGAACGCTCCCTTGGCCTAGCTTTGGCCAGCGAAATGACTTTTCAAAGCATTGAAGCCACCCTGGAAGACGTTGGCGCCCATGCCTTCGGCCAATTTGTCGGCTTCTTCCGGAGGCGCGTCGAAGCTGGCGGTCCATTCGGCATAGGTGCGGTCGCCATCGGTCACCCGGCGCAACTGCAGCGTGGCCTTGTGATTGGTGAGGGGCTGCGGGGTCTCCAGGATGGAGTAGCTGACGAGAAAGTTCTCGTCGGAGAAGTCGAGCAGCTTTTCGCGGAGCCGGGCGCCGCTGGCGAGCTCGAAATTGCGCACGCAGCCAATCGTTTCGGCATCCTTTCCGTCCTCGATATGGCTTTCGACCATGCGCGGATGCCAGCTCGGCAGACCGTTGAAATCGCGTATGCGCGCCCAGACCTTTTCGACCGGTGCGTCGATGACGCTGGAGATGGTGACTTTCGCCATATGATCGTTCCCTTGCGAGTTAGCACCTCAGAAGGCTAGGGCGGCAAGCCCGACGGCGCTTATCAATGCGTCTTGAACGCCTATCAATGAGTCTGAAAAACGGGCAGTCTGAAAATGGGCAGGCTGAAAAACGGCACGAGAGTGGGCTCAGGAAATGGCCCGCGCCGCCTCGCGATAGAGTGTCGGCGGGACGCCGACATGGTCGCGGAAGAAACGCGAGAAATTGCCCTGCGTGGTAAAGCCGAGATTGCAGGCGACCGAGATCAGCGGCTCTTGCGACCATTGCAACTGCCGCACCGCTTCCTCCATGCGCAGCGTGTTCCAGTAGACGTTGGGCGTCAGGTTGGTCTGCTCCTTGAACAGGGCGAAGAAATGCGGCCGCGACAGGCCGACGCTGCGCGCCACATCGTCGAAGCAGATGCGTTCGCAGACATTGGCCTTCATCAGCTGGATCGCCTTGCGGACGCGGAAGTCCTGCATGGTGTGGACGCGGGCGCGTGCCACTTGCGGCGCCGAGGCGTCGGCGGCGTCGAGCACGCTGTCGATGAAGCGCTCGATCTCGTAATTGGCGATGTCGTCGATGCTCTCATTGTCGCTGAGATGGTCGAGAAGGTTGGCCGCCGCCTGGTGCAGCCAGGGCTCCAACGTGATCGCCGGCACTGAAAACAGCGGCGCGGAAGAGGGCAGGTCGCGGCGCTGGCGCGCCCAGTCCGGATCGATGTAGAAGGCGAGGAACAGGCCGGGCCGGCCGTCGTGGGACAAAGCGTGGCTATGCGGCTGGAAGGAATTGATGCCGGCGGCGGTGCCGGGTCCAAGCCGCACCGTTTCGCGGCCGATGGTCATCTCGCCGGCCGTGCCTTCCAGCCAGATGATGATATGCGCCTCGACATGGGCATGGGTGACGAAGTCGCTGGCGACGTTCAGGACAGAAACATGTCCGAACCGGCCCCAGTAGAGCCTGATCGCTTCCGTCATGGGTATATCCTCCCGCGGACGACTGGCCTCCCTTCGCCTGCAATCGGGATAGTGCGGCTCAGTTCGGGCCTGCGTCAAGGCGCATGCGCACGCCTGGTGCCCGCCATGGGCCGCGCCGGCTGATTTTCAGACTGAGCGATAGGAAGAAGGTGAGTGTTTCCAGGCCGGTATGGCTAGACCGAAGCGGTCAGGCCGCCGTCGACATAGAGCGTATGGCCATTGACGAAGGACGACGCGTCCGAGGCCAGGAAGACGGCAGCGCCAATCAGTTCGTCGACATTGCCCCAGCGCCCGGCCGGCGTGCGCTTCTCCAGCCAGGCGGAGAATTCCGCATTGTCGACCAGCGCCTGGTTCATCTCGGTGCGGAAATAACCGGGCGCGATGGCATTGATCTGCAGGCCGTGCTTCGCCCAGTCGGCGCACATGCCCCTGGTCAGGTTCCTGATCGCGCCCTTGGTCGCGGTATAGGGAGCGATGCCGGTTCTCGCCAGTTCGCTCTGCACCGAGCCGATGTTGATGATCTTGCCCTTGCCGCGCGGGATCATGTGCCGCGCCACGGCCTTGCCGGCGTGGAAGGCGCCGGAGACATTGGTCTTGAACAGCCGTTCCCACTGCTCCTCGGGAAAATCCTCGAGCGGGGCGCGGAACTGCACGCCGGCATTGTTGACGAGCACGTCGATTGCGCCGATCTCGGCCTCGATCCGGGCAACGTCGCGGTCGACCGCATGAAAGTCGGTCACGTCGAAGATCGATGCATGCGCCTCAAAGCCGGCTTCGCGCAGCCTTGCCACAGCGCCACCGACTTTGCCCGGGTCGCGGCCGTTCAGCACCACGCTCGCGCCATGCTCGGCTAGGCCCCGCGCCAGGGCAAAGCCGATGCCTTGGCCGGAACCGGTAATCAGCACCAGCCGCCCGTCGAGGCTGAATAGCGATTTCGTCACCAGGCTCTCTTTCGTTTGACCATGACCCTATCCAAACCGGAGGTCAGCGCAGCAAAAACCGGCTTCCGCTTTTCGCTGACGCGGGCCTTCGGTTGGGGATCATGGTCCTAATCGTTGCGCCTGAAATTGCGTATCCGGTCGAACAGGACCGCCATCAGAATGGCGCTGCCGATGAAGGTGCCTTGCCAGAAGGCATTGATGCCGAGCAGGCCGAGACTGTTGCGGATCACCTCGATCAGCGCCGCGCCCACGACGGCGCCAAATGCCGTGCCCATGCCGCCGGCCAGGTTGGCGCCACCGATGACGGTGGCGGCGATCACCTGTAGCTCCATGCCGTTGCCGAGATTGGTGGTAACGGCGCCCAGCCAGCCGGTCTGGATGATGCCGGCAATGCCCGCGGCCAGCGCCGAGATCATGTAGACCGCGACCTTGATCTGGCGCACCGGAACGCCGGTCAGCGTCGCCGCATGCTCGTTGCCGCCAATGGCGAAGATGTGCCGGCCGAACTTCGTCCAGCGCAGCGTGAAGCCGGTGATCAGCGCCAGCAGGATCGTATAGAGCACCGGATTGGCGATGCCGAACACCCAGGCGCCGCCGCCCAGCGCCAGAAGTTTGTCGTGGTCCGGTCCGAACTGGAAGACGACGGTGTTGTTGGAGGCGACCATGGCGAGGCTGCGCGCTATCGACAGCATGCCGAGCGTCACCACGAAGGGCGGAAAGCCGAGATAGGCGATCAGGATACCGTTGAAGCCGCCAATGATCAGCGCTGTCGCGATCGAAGCGGCAATGCCAACCTCGATGCCGTAGCCGGCATGCATGGTCACGGCCAGCACCATCGAACATAGGCAAAGCACCGAGCCGACCGACAGGTCGATGCCGCCGGTGATTATGACGAAGGTCATGCCGAGCGCGACGATGGCGACGAAGGTGACGTTGCGGGTGATATTGTAGAGGTTCTTGGTCGTGGCGAAGGAATCCGTGGCCACGGACAGGAACAGGCAGGCGAGGATGACCGCGATCACCACCCAGAAGGTCTGGCTGGCAAACACCCTGGACAGCAAAGTGTGCTGTTTCTGTGCGATCGTCTGGTCAAGAGTTACTGCCATCGTCGACCTTTATCTGCTTGCGTGGTGAAACCGCTGACATCAAACCTGTTCGATAGCGCCGGTGATCAGCCCGGTGACTTCCTCGGGCGAACTCGACGCGATCGTCTTGTCGGCAACCTTGCGGCCGCGCCGCATGACGATGACGCGGTCGGCAACGTCAAAGACGTCGGGCATGCGGTGGCTGATCAGAACGACCGCGATGCCCTGGTCGCGCAAATGGCGGATCAGGTTCAGCACTTCGGCGACCTGCCGGACCGAGATCGCCGCCGTTGGCTCGTCCATCAGCACGATCTTGGCCTGTGAAAGCATGGTGCGGGCGATCGCCACCGCTTGCCGCTGGCCGCCCGACATCTGCTTGACCAGGTCGCGTGGGCGGGTCTCGGATTTCAACTCGGCGAAGATCTGGCCGGCGCGCTTGTACATCGCGGCGTAGTCGAGGATGCGGAACGGCCCGACGCCGCGGCGCAACTCGCGGCCGAGATAGACGTTCGCTGCGGCCGTCAGATTGTTGCACAGCGCCAGGTCCTGATGGACGATCTCGATGCCGTGCTGGCGCGCCTCCACCGGCTTGTGCAGGACCAGATCCTTGCCGTCCATCTGCATCGTGCCATGGCTCGGGGGGAAATTGCCGGCGATCATCTTGACCAGCGTCGACTTGCCGGCGCCGTTGTCGCCCATCAGGCCGACCACCTGTCCGGCCTCGATCGACAGCGACACGTCGTTGACCGCCTGGATGGCGCCGAAGTGTTTCGAGATGTTGGTGAGTTCGAGAACCGCCACCAGACTGCTTCCTCCCCGTGCTTTCCGGCCTGCGGTTCTGCCGCAGCCTCGCTCCTCCCCACTCCTCCTGGAAACAGCGATTTCGCCCATTTACGCATATGCCTCCTTGGCGTCAACAGCGGCTTCTTTCGAAAAATCCGTTTTGTAGGACAAATAGCATTGACGTTAGTCGCAAGCCGATATTACCTAAGCGTCGGAGGAGATTATGCCGATCTCCTGTTTCGGCTCACCGGGCGGAATCGGCGGAGGTTTATCGGTCAAGGATCGGGCAGCGACCGTATCGCGCTGGTCCGCGACCGCATCTGGAAATACTTATCGGCCCGGCTTGGCGACATGAGCGCTCGCGAAACGAACCTCTGTCACCGCGCATCCGGGCTGATCTGTGTGGCGGGCACGCCGTGTCCGTCTGTTTCAAGGGAGGACTGACATGAGGAAATCACTATTGCTCGCTGCCGTCGCCGTCATGGCGTTGGGCGCCGGGCCGGCTTTGGCTAAGAAACAGCTCGTCATCGTCGTGAAGGGTCTCGACAATCCGTTCTTCGAGGCCATCAACCAGGGTTGCCAGAAATGGAACTCGGAAAACGCCAGCTCGGAATATGAGTGCTTCTACACCGGCCCGGCGTCGACCTCGGACGAGGCCGGCGAAGCTCAGATCGTTCAGGACATGCTGAGCAAGCCCGATACAGTGGCGATGGCCATTTCGCCGTCCAACGCGCCGCTGATCGCGCAGACGATCAAAAGCGCCAATCCGTCGATCCCGATCATGACGCTCGACGCCGACCTCAGCAAGGAAGATGCGGGGCTGCGCAAGACCTATCTCGGCACCGACAACTACCTGATGGGATACAAGATCGGCGAGTACATCAAGAAGGGCAAGCCGGATGGTGGCAAGATCTGCACCATTGAAGGCAATCCGGCGGCTGACAACATCCTGCGCCGCGCCCAGGGCATGCGCGACGCGCTTTCTGGCCAGAAGGATCTCCCGGCGCTCGCCGGCGAGGGCGGCTGGACCGAGGTCGCCGGCTGCCCGGTGTTCACCAATGACGACGGCGCCAAGGGCGTGCAGGCGATGACCGATATCCTCGCCGCCAATCCCGACCTCGACGCCTTCGGCATCATGGGCGGCTGGCCGCTGTTCGGGGCACCGCAGCCCTATCGCGACCTGTTCAAGCCGATGGCCGAGAAAATCGCCAAGAATGAGTTCGTCATCGGCGCCGCCGATACGATCGGTGACGAAGTGGCCATTGCCAAGGAGGGTCTGGTGACCGCACTGGTCGGCCAGCGGCCGTTCGAGATGGGCTACAAGGCACCCTCGGTGATGATCGATTTGATCGAAGGCAAGCCCGTCGAGGATCCGGTCTTCACCGGTCTCGACGAGTGCACCAAGGATACGGTCGACACCTGCATCCAGAAGTAGGTTCGCAGTTTTCGGGGCGTCCGATCGACGGGCGCCCCGTCACACCGGTTCACGAAAAACGCACGAGGTGACGGCGCCGGGGCGATACGCTCCTGCTTTGCCGCGCCTTGAGTTCAGCCTGTGCCGGGGGAACGTGGATGCCGGACGCAAGATCAAGAAAACGACTTACCAAGGTCAAGGCACCGGCCAAGGTCAGGGCACCGGCCAAGGTCAGGGCACAGGCAGCCCGTCCGTCCGGCACTCGCCGTGCCGACGCGGCGCTCATTCCCGGATCGAGCGTGCATGCGTCGCTGGCCAACGAGATCGGCCTCAGGATCGTGCGCGGCGACTATCCGCCGGGAACCATCCTGCCCAACGAGGCCAAATGGTCCGAGACTTTCAACGTCAGCCGCTCGGCGGTGCGCGAGGCGATCAAGATGCTGATGGCCAAGAGCCTGCTCGCCTCGCGCCCGAAGATCGGCAGCTGGGTCGAGCCGAAGGAGCGCTGGAACCTGCTCGACCGCGACGTGCTCGCCTGGTACGCGACCTCGCCCGACCGCGAAATGTTCCTGCGCACCGTCCAGGAGTTCCGTCACATCATCGAGCCGGAAGCCAGCGCCTTTGCCGCGATCCGGCACAGCGACGAGCAGATGGCCGAGATCAGCCAGGCCTGCCGGGAGATGAGCGAAGCGGCGACGCTGCCGGAGCGCACCCGCGCCGACACGCGTTTTCATCTGGCCATCCTGCGCGCCTCCGGCAACGATCTTCTGGTGCCGCTCGGCGTGCTGATCGAATCCGCGCTCGACCATCTGTTCGTCTTCGTCACACTTCAGACCAGCGACCAGCGGCGGGCACAGTCACTGCACGAGGCGATCGAGAAGAACATCCGTCTCAGGCGTCCGGCGGCTGCAAGGAGTGCCGTGCACAGGCTGCTCGCCAACACCGACGACGTCATCGGGCGATCGCGCCGGTGATTTATCACATAGGTTTGCGCTGCCCCTCATCCGGCTGCCGCCACCTTCTCCCCGTATATTGACGGGGAGAAGGGGCTGGCCGCGATCTTGGCACACCTTCTTGCAACGCAGGTAGTTGACGAAATCATTGGCGAAAGCGTCCTTCTCCCCGTCTCTATACGGGGAGAAGGTGGAGGCAGCCGGATGAGGGGCGGCGCCGGCCTTGACCAAAACACCAGGCCCGGCCGCCTCAAATCTTCTACGATCTGCCATCCTTGACGGGCTTCAGGTCGACGCCGTTGACCTTGCCGATATGGGTCGCCAGCATCGGCACATATTGATCCGGCCCAGCGACGAAGGCGCCGGCGAAGGCGTTCTTCGTGGCATTGCCGAGCGGGTTGGCAATGCCGGCGGCACCCGCCATCGATTCGAGATAGGTGAGGTCCTTGAAGGCGTTGGCGATGGTGAATTTGTGCGCGTCGCGGTCGCCTTCAAGCGTCCAGCGCATGAAGGTCTGGTAGAAGCCGCAATCCATGCGGCCGTTGCGGATGACGCTGTCGAAACGCGGCGGCGAGATGCCGACCTTTTCGGCCAGCGCCAGCGCCTCGGAATAGATCGCCGCGTAGCCCAGCGAAATGAAATTGTTGAGCAGCTTCATGCGGTGGCCGTCGCCGGTGTCGCCGATATGGACGATGCGTCCGGCCCAGGTGTCGAGCACCGGCTTGAGGCGGGCAAAGACCGCGTCGGACGCGCCGACCATGGCGTCGAGCGTGCCTTCCCAGGCTTCCTTCGGCGTGCGGCTGAGCGGAGCGTCGACATAGTCGACGCCGAGCGCCTCGAGTTCGGCGGCAAGCGCCACCGTCGAGGTCGGATCCGAGGTCGAGCAGTCGACGACCACCGAGCCTTTCCTGAGGCCCTCCTTGAGGCCGCCGGGCCCGCGGATGACGGCTTCGACCTCGCGCGAGCCGGTGACGCAGATGAAGACGATATCGGATGCCGCCGCCACGTCGCGCGAGGTCGCCGCTTCCTTCGCGCCCCGGCCGAGCAGGTCTTCCGCCGGCTTGCGGTTCTTGCGGCCGAGAAAGGTCAGCGCGTAGCCCTTGTCGACGATGTTCTTCGCGATTCCGTGTCCCATCAGGCCAAGGCCGATGAAGCCGATCTTCTCGCTCGCGGCAGTCGTGTTCATGTCGTTTCGTCCTGTTTGCGGGTGGTCGATGGCAGCGCCGCCGTTGGCAGGCGAATTGTTGAAGCGGGTTTTTGCCGCAGGCGGTGGCAGGCGATTGCGGAGTTCGATATTGTCTGACAATACACATGAATCCTAAGGAATGTGGAGAGCAAAATGACGAAGCGGATCATGTTCACCGGCGGCAGCGGCAAGGCCGGGCGTCATGTCGTGCAGTATCTGGTCGAGCAGGGCTGCCAGGTGCTCAACATCGACACCAAGCCGCTCGACAATCCCAAGGTGCGTACGTTGATCACCGACATCACCGACAGCGGGCAGGTGTTCAATGCGCTGTCGAGCTATATGGGCCTGCATGAATTCGACCCGTCGCTGCGTTCGCAATCGGTCGATGCCGTGGTGCATTTCGCCGCCATCCCGCGCATCATGATCACGCCCGACAACGAGGTGTTTCGCATCAACGCGCTCGGCACCTACAATGTCATCGAGGCGGCGGTGAAGCTCGGTATCCGCAAGGTTGTGATCGCCTCCAGCGAGACGACCTACGGGCTGGTCTTCGCCAACGAGCCGCGTGATCCGACGCATTTCCCGCTCGACGAGGAGTATGACGTCGATCCGATGGACAGCTATGCGCTGTCCAAAATCGTAAACGAGAAGACGGCGCGCGCCTTCGCGCTGCGCAGCGGCACCGACATCTATGCCTTGCGCATCGGCAACGTCATCGAGCCAAACGAATATTCGCTGTTTCCGAAATGGTTCGCCGATCCGGGTTTCCGCAAGCGGATCGCCTGGAGCTACATCGACGCGCGCGACCTCGGCCAGATCACGCTGCGGGCCATCGAGAAGGACGGCCTCGGCTATCAGGTCTTCAACGCCGCCAATGACGACACCTCGTCCGACCTGCCGACGGCCGACTTGCTGAAGCGGTTTTATCCCGATGTTCCGGTCAAGGGCGAGCTCGGCGAGTACGAGACGCTGCTCTCCAACCGCAAGGCGCGGGATGTGCTCGGTTTTCGTCCGGAGCATAGCTGGCGCAAATACGTCAAAACGGCCTGACGGGGCGACGAATCCGGGCTGATCTGTGCATAGAAGCGGGCTTGGCGGCGCGAGGCTTTTCCCGTGCTTGACAGCTTTCGCAATCCGGCCTTTGTGAACGCATGCGGGACGGGAAGCCGAACAAGGGAGAAACACCGGCCAAGGCGGCGTCCGCCGAACGTCCGGCCGCCGCTCGCCGTGCCCCGGCCGGCGTTCGCCGTGCCGACGCCGCGCGTATGCCTGGCTCTAGCGTGCATGCATCGCTGGCCAACGAGATCGGCCTGAGAATCGTGCGCGGCGATTATCCGCCGGGAACCATCCTGCCCAACGAAGCCAAATGGTCGGAGACCTTCGACGTCAGCCGCTCGGCGGTGCGCGAGGCGATCAAGATGCTGATGGCCAAGAGCCTGCTCGCCTCGCGCCCGAAGATCGGCAGCTGGGTCGAGCCGAAAGAGCGCTGGAACCTGCTCGATCGCGACGTGCTCGCCTGGTACGCGACATCGCCCGACCGCGAGGTGTTCCTGAAAACGGTGCAAGAGTTCCGCCACATCATCGAGCCTGAAGCGACAGCTTTTGCCGCCCTGCGCCGCACCGACGAGCAGATGGCCGAGATCAGCCAGGCCTGCCGGGAAATGGGCGAGGCGACGACGTTGCAGGAGCGCACACGCGCCGACACGCGTTTTCATCTGGCCATCCTGCGCGCCTCGGGCAACGATCTCCTGGTGCCGCTCGGCGTGCTGATCGAATCGGCTTTCGATCATCTGTTCGCCTATACGACGCGGGAGCTGGACGATTTGCAGCATGCTCAGAAGCTGCACGAGGCGATCGAGAAGAATGTCCGCCTGCAGCGGCCGGATGCGGCGCGCAACGCGGTCCGCAAACTGTTGGCCAACACCGACGCCGTCATCAGGTCGCGCTGACAAGGCGCGCCGGGTGCCAATCTCCAGCCGACCAACGGCTCCAGAGACGGGAGCGGACATTGCAAGGCTTCCGAACTCCGAAATCACCGCAGCGCTTCGTCTCGATCTTCTCCGCTGTTCGCAGTCTCTTTGACGGCATCGGCAAGCACGCCGGTCAAAAACCAGGCTTCCGTTTCAGCCAATCCCTTAAGGGCGATGCTGCCGCGGCGTTCGAAGGCAAAGCGATGGCCGACCATCGCCACCACTTGGGCGGAGACCTGAATTCGGCCGGGCTCTCCATGAGCTTCCATGCGTTGAGCAACGTTCACCGCGTCGCCCCAGACGTCGTAGGAGACGCGCAGGTCACCGATCACCCCGGCGACGACCGTGCCGTTGTGGATGCCGATGCGCAAGGAGAGCCGGTGGCTTCCCAATGCCTTGTGCCGGCTCATTTGCTGCTGCATCTCGAGTGCCAGCCGGCAGATCGCCACGGCGCCGCGCCCGGCGTCTCCGTCGAGGCCGCCAACGGCCATATAGCTGTCGCCGATCGTCTTGATCTTGTCGACGCCGTTGCGGCTGCAGAGTTCGTCGAAGCTGCAGAACAGCTCGTCGAGCCATCCGACCAGCTCGTCGGGTCCGACTGCATTGGTTGCGGCGGTGAAGCCCGAGAGGTCGGCGAACATGATGCTCGCCGAAGAGACCTTGTCGGCGATGCGGCGCTCTTCGCCGCGCTTGAGGCGTGCCGCTATCGCCCGGGGCAATATCACGTCGATCAGGGATTCCGAGCGGGCGAATTCCTGTGAGAGCTCGATCTCGGCACGCCGCAGCGCCGTAAGGGCGTAGACGATCAGCAGCACGTTGATGATCATCGTGTTTATGAGCGCCTGAACGGCCAGCGTTTCCCGGAAGTCGGCTTGTTGGGGTATCATGAAGCCCGCGGGTCGCCCGAAATAAAGGGTCGCGATCAAGGCCAGGAACGCCGCGGCAAAGAAGATCGTGAACTGCCGCCAGTGCTCGATGCCGAAAATGAACAGCAAGAAACCGGCGAGCGTAAAGTAGATCTGAAGGCCGCTGTTCAGACCAAGTGCCAGAACCACGTAAGTGTGGCCGCCGATGGTCAGGGTCGACAGCGCCATGGCTCCGAGATTCTCCCCATAAGGATGCAGCCGGTGGATGGACAGGGCGAGAACGGTCACCACGGCATTGTAAATATGCAGCGGCATCAATTCCCAAGGGAAGAGGACAGCATTCAGCAACAGGTGCGAGAAGGCGTTGAGTGCGATGGCGAATGCGCCGATATTGGTGAAAATCTGCCGCCGGCGGATATAGGGATCCTCAGCCGTGACACCCAATTGGACAAGGCGCGAAATCCAGGGCGGGGCTTGGCGCTGGCGCGGTCTGCTTTTGGGGATGAGTTCGCGCAGACCGGCCATCGTCAGGCATTCATCGCGACCGAGATACGTCGGTTGAGTTCTGCCGGGTCTGTAAGAACGAGCGCACCGCGCGTCTTCGCAACAAGCCCGTCCCGGACAAGCGCCGATAATTCGCGTGACACCACCTCACGCCGGGACCCTATGCGCGCGGCGAGGTCGTTCTGCAGCGGCGGCGGCGTTATGATCCGCTCACCGCTGCTTCCGGTTCGCTGCCGCGACAGGCGCAGCAATTCGCAGAAAAGCCTCGGCCTCACCTGCAGGAACGAATATTCCGCAAGGCGCGTGTTCAGGCTGCGTATCCTTTCGGCCAGCAAAGCAAGGAAATGCAGGGCGAACACCGGATAGCTATCGAGCAACTCTGAAAAGATCGGAGCAGACATCACCATCAGCTCTGAACGGTGGAGTGCGGTGACGTTCGCGGCGCGCGGCTGGCCGTCGATGGCCGCCAGTTCGCCGAAACATCCACCCGCTCCCAACTCGCCGAGGATCACCTCTTTGCCCACCGGAGAGCGATAAAGAATGCGGACCCGGCCCGACACCATGAAATAGACGTCGGTACTCGGATCCTCGAAGTCGATGATCATCTGATTGGCGTCTACGCTCATCCGTCGGCAACGCCGCGAAATATGCACGCGCGTATCGGCGTCGAGTGTCTCGAACACTGGAATGGCATCCAGATCGGTCATCATCCCAACCCACCACTGCAAAGAAATCGCGCTGACCCTTCCGGCATATAGTGGCCGTGTGGTGCCGGACTGGCAAGCAAAGAGCGGCCTGGTTCATGATGTGACCGAATGCACATCGTGAAAGTTCGCCACGCGGCATGATCATCTCCATTGAAGGGCGGTTGGCGCTCTTCGCTAAACCCGGAGGAGATACGAACATGACCAGCAAACTTATCGGCATCGCAACAGCAGCCACCATCGCCATCGCGGCGCTTGGGTCGACGGCTTCCGCAGCACCATTGGCGGCCTTCGGCAACACCGGGCAGCAGAGCCAAGCCGCCGGCGACCTCGTCGTCAAGATCGGCGGAAAGCATCGCGGCCATCGCCACCACCGTCATGGCCACCGTTGGCACAAGTTCGGCCACGGTTTCTACGGCAGCTACTATCCCATCTATGATTACGGCTATGGCTGCTGGACCAAGAAGAAGATTTTCACCAAGCACGGCGTTTTCTGGAAGAAGATCTGGATTTGCGACTGAACCATCGTTTGGACACACCGAGGCCCGGCCCAATAGCTGCCGGGCCTCTTCTTATGCGATGTGATTGCAGCGCTTGCGAGTTTATTGCCGGCGCCTTTAGCTCTCTCTCGGGCGCCCAAATGCGGCGCGCAGTTCGTCCTTGGCGTCCTCCAGCACTTTCTTCTGCTTGGCCGGCAGGTTCTTGCCGGCCCGGTTGATGTAGAAATTCAGCATCGACATGGCGGACTGGAACGGCTCGGCCTTGCGCCGGTCGCTGTGTTCGGCCGATCGCTTGAGCGAGGCCGCGATCTTTTTGGGATCGTGGGATTCGAAGACATGTTCCTCGAGGTCCAGCGCATCGCTGTGCTCGGTCACGTCGGCCGACCATTTCCTTTTCGCGGTCATGCACAAACTCCTTCCCTTGGTGAGTTGATGAAAAACGCCGGGACGGCGGCTGCTGTTCCACTTCCGCTTAAATCCCTGGAGCCACGGATTTGCCTGTCGTGGCGCTGCTCGGCGCCGCGAATGTGCCGATAGTGGTGTCGAACCGGTCGATTTCGCAGAACCGCGACAGGAAACGCCTTGACCACAACCGTCTCCAGCCGGGCCGGCAGCCCCGGCATCGACAGCGCCTACGCCTGGATGCGGCTCGGAATTTCCGTGCTTTTGGCGACGATCGGGGGCGTCGGCATGTGGGCGGTCGTCGTGGTGCTGCCCGCCGTGCAGGCCGAATTCGGCGTCGATCGCGGGGCCGCGTCGATGCCCTACACCGCGACCATGATCGGTTTCGCCGCCGGCAATGTGCTGGTCGGCCGCGCCGTCGACCGCATGGGTTACTGGATCCCGGCGCTCATTGCCTCGGTGGCGCTCGGCGCTGGTTTCCTGCTGGCGTCGCTGACCACTTCGATCCTGCAATTCACCCTTGCCCAGGGGATTTTGATCGGCGTCGGCACGTCGGCGATCTTCGGGCCGTTGATCGCCGACATCTCGCATTGGTTCAACCGCCGGCGCGGCGTCGCGGTGGCGGCCGCCGCTGCCGGCAATTATCTCGCCGGGGCGATCTGGCCGGTGGCGATGCCCTATGTCATGCAGGGCGAAGGCTGGCGCTTCACCTATGCCGCGATCGGCGTCGTCTGCCTCGCGACCATGGTACCGCTGATCCTGCTGCTCAGGCGCGGCGCACCACGCGCCGCCGCTCCCGGTTCACCCGGCAGCCGGCCTGTCCAGCCGATATCGCTGTCGCCGGCAGCCCTGCAGGTGCTGCTCGTCGTCGCCGGGCTTGGCTGCTGTGTGGCGATGTCGATGCCGCAGGTCCATATCGTCGCCTATTGCATCGACCTTGGCTACGGCGTGGCGCGCGGCGCCGACATGCTGTCGATCATGATGGCGGCGGGCGTCGTCAGCCGGCTGGGTTCCGGCTTTCTCGCCGATCGCATCGGCGGCGTGAAAACCCTGCTGATCGGCTCGGTGCTGCAGGGCCTGTCGCTGCTGCTCTACATCCCCTTCGACGGGCTCGCCTCGCTTTATGTCGTCTCGCTGGTCTTCGGCCTGTCGCAAGGCGGCATCGTGCCTTGCTATGCCATCATCGTGCGCGAATACATGCCCGCCAGAGAGGCCGGCCAGCGCGTCGGCATCGTCATGATGGCGACCATCTTCGGCATGGCGATCGGCGGCTGGATGTCGGGCTGGATCTACGATCTGACCGGCTCCTACGCCGCCGCGTTCCTCAACGGCATCGCCTGGAACCTGCTGAATGTGGCGGCCATGGTGCTGCTTTTGTGGAAGGCACGGCGCAGCGCCGCGGCGATGGCCTGAAGCGACCCTGCCCGAGCCGGCACAAAAAACCGCCTCGGCGGCGGGTCGTTGGCGCAAATCAGCACCATGAATAAATTCCTAGCATAACTGCCGTCACCTGTCAAGTTGATACTGCCCATTCCGAAGTGGCGCCGTCGGCGAAGCCGTCGATCTCCACGCAAGGGGGGAGATTGGATGTCGCTTTCGCCACCACCAATGCTGGAAGGCGGGCGGATCGGAGGCAGCGCAAAGCAAGCGATCGCCCTGGCTCTTCCGCCCGTTCGCTTGACAATGCCGCAAGGCTGCGCGACGCCAGACAGGGTGCGGCAGGTCGGGTTGGCATGGCGACAGTGGCAAAGACGCTGAACATCGTTGCGTGGTCGCGCTCCGGCGCAGGCGCCGCGTTCGGGACAAGGCTGTGATCAAACCGCGCTCACGCCGTGGCGGCGGCCGTCCGACCATCGCCGATGTCGCGCGCAAGGCCGGCGTCGGCGCCATCACCGTTTCCCGCGCCTTACGCGAGCCGGAGCGCGTTTCGGAGGATCTGCGCCGCCAGATCCAGGCCGCCGTCGACGAACTCGGCTATCTGCCCGATCCGAATGCGCGGGCGCTGGCTTCGGCGCGCGCCGAGGTCTTTGGCGTGCTGGTGCCGTCGCTCACCAACAGCGTCTTTGCCGAAGTGCTGCGCGGCATCTATGACAGCCTGTCCGACAGCTCCTTCCGTATCCAGCTCGGCAACACCCATTATTCCGGCCTCGAGGAGGAACGGCTGCTGCAGGTGTTCGGTCCCCAGCGCCCGGCGGCGCTGATCGTGGCGGGCATCGACCAGACGCCAACATCGCGAAGACTGCTCGAGACGGCCGGCTGCCCTGTGGTCCAGGTCATGGAGACCGGACCCGATCCGGTCGACATGATGGTCGGCTTCTCGCATTTCGACGGGGGCAGGGCGGCGACCGAGCACATGATCGAAATGGGCTATCACCGCGTCGGCTTCATCGGCGCGCGCATGGACCCGCGCTCGCAGCGGCGTCTGGCCGGCTATCGCGCGGCGATGGAGGCGGCCGGCCTGTTCGACGCGCGGCTGGTCACCACCACGCCGGTGCCGTCCAGCGTGACGCTCGGGCGCGAGTTGTTTCGCGACGCGTTGGCCAAGGCGCCGACGCTCGACGGGGTTTTCTGCAACAATGACGACATCGCGCTCGGCGTGTTGTTCGAGTGCCACCGCGCCTCGATCGCCGTGCCGAAGACGATCGGCATCACCGGCTTCAACGATCTCGACATGATGGAAGTGGCCTTTCCGTCAGTCACCAGCGTCCGGACGCCTCGCTACGAGATCGGCCGGCGCTCGGTCGCCATGGCGCTCGCGGCGATTGCAGGCAAGCGGCCGCAGGAGCCGGTCGTCGACCTCGGTTTCGAACTCAAGCGCCGCGAGAGCACGGCCCGCTGAAAGTACTTTGCAGGCATTCGCGAAATGCCGCTTTACACTGCGTCATGGTAGCGCTACCATCCACCTCTGGGCGAAAACTCGCGGCAAAGACCCAAGTCTGTTTATTATATATAAGCGACAGATCACACTTGTTTATTATGTATAATATGATAGTTTTTGCTCAGGTTTACAGAGCGGCAAGGGAGGAGATCGGGTCGGCATTCGGCCACCTGAAAAGCGCGACGGGCAAGGCGGGAGGTGCCGGGCCAGACGCGCGAGACGCGTAACAACAATCAGAAACTGCAACTGGGAGGAAATATCGATGATCAAGTCACTCGTTGGCGGCATCGTTGCTGCCACTGCATTCGTTATGCTGAGCTCGTCGGCGCTCGCCGAACCTGAAATCGTCACAGGCCCGTCCGCCGAGCCGGACTGCTTCGCCCCATGGGCCGCCGACACGCAGTTCTTCAAATTCCCCAAGAAAGAAGGTCCATACCGCATTGCGCTCGCCAATGGGTATATCGCCAACACCTGGCGCATCCAGATGGTGCAGACGGCGAAGGCCTATGCGGCACAGCCGGAGGTCGCGGCGAAGCTGAAGGAGTTCAAGGTCGTCTCGACCGGCGAAGACGTGCCGGCGCAGATTTCGGCGATCAACAATTTCATCGATTCCGGCTATGACGCGATCGTCGTCAACGCGCAGAATCCGACGGCGTTCGGACCGGTCATCAAGCGCGCCAAGGAAGCCGGCGTCGTGCTGGTCGCCTTCGACAACATTCTCGATACCAAGGACGCCATCAACGTCAATGTCGATCAGAAGGGCCTTGGCGCGCTGTGGGGCAACTGGCTGATCAAGCATGTGCCCAATGGCGGCAAGATCCTCGAAGTGCGCGGCGTTGCCGGCACGTCGGTCGACACCGATCGCCACAACGGCATCCACGAGGTTCTCGACGCTTCGGGCAAGAAGTGGGAGGTCACCGAAGTCGTCGGCAAGTGGGACGACGGCGTGGCGCAAAAGGCTTCGGCCGACGCGATCGCCACCAACGGCCCCTTCGACGGCGTCACCGGGCAGGGTGGCGACACCGGCATCGTGCAGGCGATGATCGACGCCAAGCATCCGTTCGTGCCGTTCGGTGGCGAGACCGAAAATGGCTTCCGCAAATACTGCGCCAAGTTTGCCGCGGAGGGGCTGAAATGCTCGTCGGCCGGAACCGGCCCCGCCCAGGTCGCGGTCGCCGTCAAGACGGCGATCGCCGCGCTTGAAGGACAGGTCGTCCCGCAAGCGGTGAAGCTGCCGCTGGCGATCGTCGAGGATCCGAACTTCAAGGAAGGCCAGGACTATTTCCCCGACCAGTCCGACAATTTCTTCGTCGGCAACTCCTTCCCGACCTGCGGCATCAATTTCACCGCGCAGGAAATCATGGGCCAGAGCAAGGAAAACCAGTAGGCTGATTGTTCGGCGCCGCGGGACATCCCGCGGCGCCGGTCCCGAAGAACGAGCGCCTTGGGAGGGGCCGATGGACGGTGCGGTTCCGCTCTTCCGCATGGAGGGCATATCCAAGCGCTATGGCGGTGTGCGGGCGCTGGAAAAGGCCGAGCTTTCGGTCACATCAGGCAGCATTCACGCCATTCTCGGTGAAAACGGCGCCGGCAAATCGACGCTGATCAAGGTCATGGCCGGCGTCGTCGCGCCCGACGAAGGCCGCATGATGCTGGACGGAAGCGAGGTGACCTTCGCTTCGCCGGCCGCCGCCAACCAGGCCGGCATCGTCTGCATCTTCCAGGAACTGTCGCTCGTCCCCGAACTCAGCGTCGCCGACAACATCGTCATTTCCGATCCGCCGAAGCGCTTCGGCATGATAGACCGCAAGGCGCAGCGAAGGATCGCCGAGGAGGCGCTGGCGCGCGCGGGCGCCGCCGACATCCACCCGCGGGCGCTGGTCAAGGATCTTCCTCTTTCAAGAAGGCAGATGGTCGAGATTGCCAAGGCGCTTGCCAGGAAGCCGCGCATCCTGATCCTCGACGAGGCGACATCGGCGCTCACCGCGGCCGACGTCGCCAAGATTTTCGGCGTCTTGAAGCGGCTGCGCTCGGAAGGGCTGGCGCTGCTCTACATCTCGCACCGGATGAACGAGATCGCCGAGCTTGCCGACCAGTGCACGGTGTTCCGCAATGGCCGCAATGTCGCCAGCTACGTGGCAGGCACGAAGAGCGACAATGAAGTGGTCGAGCTGATGATCGGCCGTGAATACAGCCATATTTTCCCACCGAAGCCGGTGCGCGCGCCGGCCACCGCCGCGCCCGTTCTGGAGGCGCGCAAGCTTTCCTGGACCGACCGGCTGGACAATATCTCGCTCACAGTCGCCGCAGGCGAGGTCGTCGGCCTTGGCGGTCTCGACGGCCAGGGCCAGCGCGAATTGCTGCTCGCCTTCTTCGGCGTGCTGCGCGGCCTGTCCGGTCAGATATTGATCGATGGCAAACCGGTCACGATCGCCAGTCCGGCCGCCGCCCGGGATGACCGGATTGGCATGGCGCTGATCCCGGAGGACCGCAAGACGGAAGGGTTGATGCTGCCGATGACGGTGCGCGAAAACCTCTCCTTCGCCGCGCTCGACCGGCTATCCAAGGCCGGCATCATCGACCGTGCCGCCGAGCAGCGGCTGATCGACGACATGGTCGGCCTGCTTGCGATCAAGACGGCCGGCCTCGACATTCCAGTCGGTGCGCTGTCCGGCGGCAACCAGCAGAAGGTCGTCATCGCCAAATGGCTGATGCGGCAGCCGCGCATCATCCTGCTCAACGATCCGACACGCGGCATCGATGTCGGCACCAAGCAGGAATTGTATCAGCTGATGCGCAAGCTCGCCGACCAGGGTGCGGCGATACTTTTCTACTCGACCGACTATGACGAGTTGATCGGCTGCTGCGACCGGGTGCTGGTGCTCTATGACGGAGCGGTCAAGCGCGAGCTGGTCGGCGCCGAAATCACCGAGCGGGCGCTGATCGCCAGCGCGCTCAACATCCATGGCGAAGAAATGCATGCCGGCCAAGGAGCGGACGCGTGAGAGATTGGCGCTACTGGCTTGCCGAACAACGCGGAACGTTGCTGGCGTTCGGCATCTTCATCATGATGTTCATCATCTACACCTCGAACCACCCGGCGGGCTTTACCGCCAATGTCGTGCAGACGGCTTCGAACAAGGGCGTGCTGCTTGCCTTCGTCGCCATGGCGCAGACGCTGGTGGTGATCACCGCCGGCATCGACCTTTCCGTCGGCATGATCTTTCTGCTGACCAACTGCCTGGCCTCATGGCTGGTCATCGGCACCGGCATCGAGACCGCGTTCGGTGTGTTCGCGGTGCTCGGCACCGGGCTGCTGTGCGGGGCGATCAACGGCGCCATCGTCATCTACGGACGGCTGCAGCCGATCGTCGCCACTATCGCCACGGGTGCTGTCTATTTCGGCATCGCGCTGCTTTTGAGACCGTTTCCGGGCGGCTCGGTCAACGAGGACCTCGCCGACGCGCTGACCGGGCGTCTGTTCGGCGTGGTGCCGGCGAGCCTGGTGGTGCTTATGGCCGTCGTGCTCGTGGTCTGGGTGCCGTTCAGCCGGTCGGTGCTCGGCCGCGCCGCCTACGCTGCCGGATCGTCGGAGATGGCGGCCTACATGTCCGGCGTGCCGATCCGCCGCGGCAAGTTCGCCGCCTATGCGCTGGCCGGCCTGCTGGCGGCGATCGGTGGGCTGTTCCTCACCTTCTTCACCTATACGGGCGAGGCGGCCTATGCCAGCGGCAATGCCTATACGCTGTTCTCGATCGCTGCCGTGGTGCTTGGCGGCGTCTCGCTGTTCGGCGGCAAGGGCAGCGCCATCGGCGCGATCTTCGGCGCGCTCGCCTTCCGCACCATCGGCGACCTGCTTTTCGTCTTCGATTTCGATCCGCTCTGGCAGCCCCTGTTCCAGGGTGTCATCCTGCTGATCGCGGTCAGCCTCGGCGCCTTCGCCCTGTTCAGGGTTCGCAACCGGCTGGAGTGGTTCCTATGAGCGAAACGGCCATCGGCGGCATCGCCGGCCGCATGCCGAAATTCATCCGCCGCGCCGATCCCGCGGTGTTGACCGCCTTTGCCTGCATCGTGCTGTTGCTGTTTGTCGGCAGCCTCTACTCACGCAGCTTCCTGTCGCCGGAATATCTGCTGCAGCAGCTCAAGGTGGCCTCGTTTCTCGGCATCATCGCCACCGGCATGATGCTGGTCATCCTGCTCGGCCAGATCGACCTGTCGGTGCCGTGGTCGGTGGCGGCGGGCGCGATGATGGCCTGTGCGGCCGCCGCCTACGGCCCGGTCGGCGTGGCGCTGGCGATCCCCTTCGGCATTTTCTGCGGTATGCTGATCGGCCTCGTCAACGGCATCGGCGTCGCTTATCTGCGCATTCCCTCGATGATCATCACGCTCGCCACCAATGCCGTCGCGCAAGGGCTGATGGTGGTCTATACGGGCGGCTTCTCGCCGCAGGATTCGGCGACCCGGGCGATGCGCTATCTGGCGACCGGCTTTGCCATTCCGGGGGTGCCCAATGCCGTCGTCATCTGGGCGCTGATCGGTGCCGCGATGGTTTTCGTGCTGACCCGCACCGGTTTCGGCCGCACCGTCTACGGCATCGGCAATCGCGAGCGTGCCGCCTATCTCTCCGGCATCGATACGCGGCGTGTCGTCATGATCGCCTTCGCCGTCTCCGGCGGTCTTTCCGCCTTCGGCGGCGTGCTCCTGGCCGGCTATGCCTCCAAGGCGGCGCAGTCGATGGGCGACGCCTATCTGCTGCCGGCGATCGCCGCGGTGGTGCTTGGCGGCACCTCGATCCTGGGCGGACGCGGCTCCTATCTCGGCACGGTCGCGGGCGTCATCCTGATCACGCTTTTGCAATCCATTCTCTCCGTCATGCAGATGCCGGAGGCGGGGCGGCAGATCATCTATGGCGTGGTCATCGTCGCCATGCTCCTGCTCTACGGCCGCGCGCCGGCCAGCCGCTGACCCGCATCGTGGACGAAAAGGCAGCACACCTGCGAAGCGACCCCGTTGGGTCCGCACCGGCCATCGTGGTGATGGGCGTCGCTGGCTGCGGCAAGTCGGCCGTCGGCGAAGCACTGGCCGCGGCATTGGGCGCTGTCTTCGTCGAGGGCGACCGGCTGCATCCGCCCGAAAACGTCGCGCGCATGGCCAGCGGCGAGCCGCTGACCGATGCCTTGCGCGAAGGTTGGCTCGACGCGATCGGCCAGCGCATTGCGGGATCGGTCGGCAGCGGGCAAGGCGTGGTCGCCGCCTGCTCGGCGCTGAAGCGCAGCTACCGCGAGCGTCTGCGCGGCTTTTGCCACGACATCGTTTTCCTCTATCTGGAAATCGATCCCGCGACCGCAAAGCAGCGTGTCGGCGCCCGCCAGGGCCATTTCATGCCGGCAAGCCTGGTCGACAGCCAGTTCGCCACGCTTGAAGCGCCGGCAACGGATGAGAACGCATTGACGCTCGATGCGACGCGCCCGATCGCCGACATTGTCGCCGATGTCATAAGCCTGTTCGAGGCGAATTCATGAGCCGCCGGCGCTGATCCCGCCTTGGTGTGGTTGATCAGATCTGCGACGTCAGCTCGACCGGAAAATCGTCGTTGTCGGCATCGCGCATGGCGGCGAGGCTGCGATTGTCCAGCACCTCGGCGACCGCCTGGCGCACCTCCAGCATCATGTGCCGGACCTGGCATGTCGCCTCGTCGCAATCCTCGCAGCGCTGATATTGGGTGCGGCTGGCGCAAGGGATCGGCGCCAGCGGCCCGTCGAGGACACGCACGACATGGCCGATCTTGATCTCGGAGGCCGGCCGGGCGAGGCGATAGCCGCCTTCCTTGCCCTTGCGGCTCTGGACGAAGCCGGCATTGCGCAACTCGCCCAGGATGGCATCGAGGAATTTCTTCGGGATGTTGTTGGCGACCGCGATGTCGTTGACGAATGCGAGCTGGCCGACCGGCAGGCCGGACAGATGCACGAGGGCCTTGAGGCCGTATTTGCCTTTTTTGGTCAGCATGCCCGAGTCAACCCATGAAGCCCCAACCACCCGCGTCTGGCGGCTGTTTGTGTGCAAATCATGACGGTTAGCCGTGCGATGCCGTTTCGCGCAGACAATCCGCCTGATGACACATTGCCCGCAAACGCGTTGATTCTTCGTAACGTTTTGCAGGGCAGGCGCCTGGAAAGCGGGAAATCACCTTTCCCGAGCGGAAAACGAAGAAAGCCAGCAAAAGCCGGCTTCCCATCGTGTTCGAAGATCGCTTGCTTCAGCGGCTGCCATAGGTCTGGTCGAGCAGTCCGCCCGCGGCGAAATGCTCGGCCTGGATCTTAGCCCAGCCGCCGAAGACATCTTCCACCGTCAGCAGGCGGACATCGGGGAACTCTGCCTTGTATTTGGCGGCGACGGTCTGGTCGCGAACCCGGTTGCCGTTCTCGGCAAGGATGTCCCGGCCCTGCGGCGTGTAGAGGAAGTCGAGATAGGTCTTGGCGAGGTCACGCGTGCCATGCTCGTCGGCGACCGTGTCGACGATCGCCACTGGAAACTCCGCCAGCAGGCTGACCGAGGGCGTCACCTGCTCGAACTTGTCCTCGCCATACTCCCCGCGGATGCCGCGCGTTTCCGACTCGAAGGTGATTAGCACGTCGCCGATCTCGCGCTGCACGAAGGTGGTGGTCGCGGCGCGTCCGCCGGTATCGAAGATCGGCACGTTGTTGAACAGCTTGGTGACGAATTCCTTCACCTTGGCGTCGTCGCCCTTGAAGGCTTCCTTGGCATAGGCGGTGGCCGCCAGATAGGTGTAGCGCGCGTTGCCCGATGTCTTCGGATTGGGGAAGATCACCTGGACGTCGGCGCGCACGAGGTCGTTCCAATCCTTGATGTTCTTCGGATTGCCGGCGCGCACCAGGAAGGACGGCAGCGAATAGAAAGGCGAGGCGTTGTCGGGGAAATCCTTCTGCCAATCGGCGGAGACGAGGCCATTCTTGACCAGGAATTCGATATCGGGGACCTGGTTGAAGGTGACGACGTCGGCGCCGAGGCTTCGACGATGGCACGCGCCTGCGCCGAGGTTCCGGCATGCGACTGATCAATGGTCACGCCGGGGCGCTCTGATATGAAGGCCTTGTTGACCTGCGCAAACAACTCACGACCGACATCGAAGGAAGCGTTCAGCAATTTGTCGGCTGACCAGGCTTGGGAGGATGCGAGGAACAGGCCGGCCAATGTGGCGACGCCAAGCAAAAATCGCTTCATGAAAACAGGCTCCGTGAAAACGCCGTTTATCGAATGCCTAAGGATAATCGGACGATGCCTGCCGCGACGAGGCATGCAAGCCGGATCCATGGCGTTGCCGTGAGAAAAAGCGTTGCCGAAACAGCCAATTGCTAGGATTTTCTTCCAAGCAGGGTCATTACGGCTTTTCTCGCCCCGCCGCTGGTGCTTTTCCAATCACCTCCCTGGTCAGGTCAACGAAATAGATACACATTGTGTATGCGGAGTGCTATGGTGAGGAAGAGGAGCCCTCCATGACAAAGACTACACCTGAGACCCACGCCAAGCCTGTCAATCTGCGCATCCGAGAGGACGTGCGCGTTCTGATTGACCGAGCCGCGAAAATACGCGGGAAGACCCGCTCCGACTTTATGATCGATGCCGCCTATCGCGCGGCCGAGGACACGCTGCTCGACCAAGCGCTGGTCAAGGTGGATCCCGAGAGCTACCAGCATTATCTCGACATTCTTGATGAACCACCGAGCGGCGAAGGTTTTGCACGCCTTATGAATGCGCCCAAGCCCTGGCAGGGCTGATGCTGTCGGCGCCCACGCCCCTTGCCGACCATCACGATCTCGATTTTTTCCAAAGCGGGACAGAGAGCCTTGATCAATGGCTTCGTCGCAGGGCGCGGGCCAACCAGGTCAGCGGCGCGTCGCGTACTTATGTGGTAACGGAAGGCGCACGCGTTGTCGGCTACTATTGTCTCTCCTCGGGTGGGCTTGATCTTGCGGAAGCGCCAGGCGCTATTCGCCGCAACATGCCGGATCCCGTTCCGATGGCCGTGCTCGGCCGTCCCGCCGTGGATGCAAGCTGGCAAGGGAAGGGGCTAGGCGCAGCGCTGTTGCAAGACGCCGTTCTGCGCACCGGTCACGCCGCGACGATCCTCGGGATTCGCGGCATTTTTGTTCATGCCATATCGGCTGAAGCGAAAGCCTTCTACGAGCACTACGGCTTTGCGGCTTCCCCGAAAAATCCGATGACCCTGGTGCTCTCGCTGAAGACGCGTTGAAAGGCAGTCGGTGTCGCTCAGCATGAAGAGGCGACTGCCATCGGTACGGTTGGCAATCGCCTTGTAGCTACGCTGCCGGAAAAAGCTTCCAGCGCCGCGGCCGAAACACCACCCGGCTTTTCTGCGCCGCCGGATGGTCGACGGGCAGCTCGATCTCGACCCGCTGGCGATCGCCGCCGATTTCGAGCTCCACCCGTCTGGTGCCGGCGACTCGGCGGCTGGCGGCGACCGTACCGGCGATGCAGCCATTGCATTCGTCCACCAGATCCACATCGTGCGGGCGGAAGAACAGCGTCGCTTCGCCCTGCGGTGCCTGCGGCGCGGAGAGCCCGATCGGGCGGTCGGCAATCCAGACCTGGCCATCCTCGACCTTGACCGGAATCGAGCTCGATTCGCCGATGAAGCCGTAGACGAAGGGCGAGTTCGGCGTGTCGTAGATTTCATCGGCGGTGCCGACCTGCTCGATGCTACCCTGGCTCATCACCACCACGCGGTCGGCAAGCTCCAGCGCCTCTTCCTGGTCATGGGTGACGAAGACCGTGGTGTGGCCGGTGGCGTCATGGATGTCGCGCAGCCAGCGGCGCAGCTCGCGGCGGACCTGGGCGTCGAGCGCGCCGAACGGCTCGTCAAGCAACAGCACGCGCGGTTCGATCGCCATGGCGCGAGCCAGTGCCACGCGCTGGCGCTGGCCACCCGAAAGCTGCGCCGGATAGCGCTTCTCCAAGCCGGAAAGCTGGACGAGGTCGAGAAGCTCGGAGGCCCGGCGGCGGATTTCCTGCGCCGACGGGCGTGTCGGCCCGTGCCGAACTTTTAAGCCGAAGCCGACATTGTCGGCGACCGTCATATGGCGAAACAGCGCATAATGCTGGAAGACGAAGCCGACATTGCGCTCCTGGATCGACTTTTGCGACGCATCCTCCTCACCGAAGAAGATTTTTCCCTTCGTCGGCCGCTCCAGCCCGGCGATCAGCCTGAGCAGCGTCGTCTTGCCGGAACCGGAAGGCCCGAGCAGCGCGATCAGCTCGCCGGACTTGATGTCGAGCGAGACATCGTGGAGGGCCGGAAACCGCTCAAACTCCTTGCGCACGTTGGCAACGCGAACTTCCATCAACCGTCCCTTTTCAGTTTTCAGTGTCCGCGCGTCGCGGCGAGCTCGGCGCCGTAGCGCATCTCGAGAAGTGTTTTCAAGACCAGCGTGACGAGCGCCAGGCCGGCAAGCAGCGAAGCGACGGCGAAGGCGGCGGCGGCATTGTACTCGTTGTAGAGGATTTCGACATGCAGCGGCATGGTGTTGGTCAGCCCGCGTATGTGGCCGGACACCACCGACACCGCGCCGAACTCGCCCATGGCGCGGGCATTGCACAGCAGCACGCCGTAGAGCAGCCCCCATTTGACGTTGGGCAGCGTCACGTACCAGAAGGCCTGCCAGCCATTGGCGCCGAGCGATAGCGCCGCCTCCTCGTCGCCATTGCCCTGTTCCTGCATCAAGGGGATCAGTTCGCGGGCGACGAAGGGGAAAGTGACGAAGACGGTGGCGAGCACGATGCCCGGCACGGCAAAGAGGATGACGATGCCATGCGCCTTCAGCCAGGCGCCGAACAGGCCTTGCGCGCCGAACAGAAGCACATAGACCAGGCCGGAAATGACCGGCGAGACCGAAAACGGCAGGTCGATGAGCGTGGTCAGGAAGGCCTTGCCCTTGAACTCGAACTTGGCGATCGCCCAGGCAGCGGAGATGCCGAAGACGATGTTGAGCGGAACCGAGATCGCCGCCACCAGCAGCGTCAGGCGGATCGCCGAGCGCGTGTCGGGGCTGGCCAGCGCCTCCGTATAAGCATCGAGGCCCTTTGCGAAGGCTTCGTTGAAGACGACGATCAGCGGCAAGAGCAGGAAAATGCCGAGGAAGGCAAAGGCCACGATCATCAGCACGGCTTTCGCCGGGCGGCCTTCGGTCACTGCCGCCGACTGGCTTTCGTGGTGCGGTGCGTAGGATTTGATCTCCGGATCAGCCATAGCGCTTGCGGCTCCACGTCTGCACCAGATTGATGACCAGCAGCATCATGAACGACAAAGCGAGCATGATGGCCGCGATCGCGGTCGCCGCCGCGTAATTGTACTCCTCCAGCCGGATGACGATCAGCAGCGGCGCGATCTCGGATTTGTAGGGCAGGTTGCCGGCGATGAAGATGACGGAGCCGTATTCGCCGACGCCGCGCGCGAAAGCCAGCGCGAAACCGGTGACGATGGCCGGCGCGAGGCCCGGAAGCAGGACCCGGGCGATGGTCTGGAAGCGGTTGGCGCCGAGTGTAGCGGCCACTTCCTCGACCTCCTTGTCGATCTCTTCCATGATCGGCTGGACGGTGCGCACCACAAATGGCAGGCCGATGAAGATCAGCGCGATGACGATGCCGAGCGGCGTGTAGGCGACCTTGATGCCGAGGGGCGCCAGCAAACTGCCGAGCCAGCCATTCGGCGCGTAAAGCGTGGTCAGCGCGATGCCGGCGACCGCCGTCGGCAGCGCGAAGGGCAGGTCGACCATGGCATCGACGATGCGGCGGCCAGGAAAGTTGTAGCGCACCAGCACCCAGGCGACGATCGTGCCGAAGACGACATTGACGGCGGCCGCGATGAAGGCTGTGCCGAAGCTGATTTGAAGCGCGTTGATAGTGCGGCGGTCGGTGGCGATCGCCCAGAAATCGGTCCAGCCGAGCGCGGCCGATCGCCAGATCAGCCCCGACAGGGGAATGAGGATGATGAGGGTGAGGTAGGCAAGCGAGAAGCCGAGCGTCAATCCGAAACCCGGAATGACGCTCGGCTGTCTGAACCGCCACCCCGCCTTGGCGGGTGCTGTGGTCATGTCGAGTCTGGCTTGCTGGTCTTACTGGGCTGGCTTGTAGATCTGGTCGAATATACCGCCGTCACCGAAATGGTAAGGCTGCGCCTTCTTCCAGCCGCCAAAAAGTGGATCGTCGATGGTGATCAGCTTGATGTCAGGCAGTTTGGCAAGGTCCTCCGCCGGCACCAGCTCGGGCTTCGACGGACGATAGTGGTTCTTGGCAATCAGCGTCTGGCCTTCCTTGGAATAGAGGAAGCTCAGATAGGCTTCGGCGACTTTTCGCGTGCCCTTGGCATCGACATTGGCGTCGACCACGGCGACCGGCGGCTCGGCCAGGATCGAGGTTGGCGGGTAGACGATGTCGAAATTGTCGGCGCCGAACTCGTCGAGCGCCAGATAAGCCTCGTTTTCCCAGGCCAACAGCACGTCGCCCAGGCCCTTTTGCGCGAAGGTCACGGTCGCGCCGCGCGCACCGGTGTCGAGCACCGGAACATGGGCGTAGAGGTTGCCGACGAATTCCTTCGTCTTGGCCTCGTCGCCGCCATCCTTGGCGTTGGCATAGGCCCAGGCGGCGAGATAGTTCCAGCGCGCGCCGCCCGAGGTCTTGGGATTCGGCGTGATCACCTGGACGTCGTCCTTGACCAGGTCGCCCCAGTCCTGGATGTCCTTCGGATTACCCTTGCGCACAAGAAAGATGATGGTCGACGTGTAGGGCGCCGAATTGTTCTCGAACTTGGTCCGCCAGTCGGGATAGATCTTCTTCGATTTCGAGACGATGGCGTTGATGTCGCCTTCGAGCGCCAGCGTCACCACGTCGGCGTCGAGGCCGTCGATCACGGCGCGGGCCTGGGCGCCCGATCCGCCATGCGACTGCTGGATGGTCACCGTCTCGCCGGTCTCGGCCTTCCAGTGGGCGGCAAAGGCCTCGTCGAATTGCTTGTACAGCTCACGTGTTGGATCATACGACACATTGAGGATGGTGGTATCGGCAAACGCGAAACCGAGCGTTCCGAACTGGACCGATGCAGCGACCAGGGCGCCGAGCAGTTTCCTGAAACGAGGATTGGTCATTAACGCCTCCGTTGAACTCCCCTCAAGTCTACTGAATTAGTAGAGATTAGATGCATCCAATGTTGCTTTTTTCGTCGTGTTGAAGCAATTTTTCGCGGATGTTGGGCCCCATGAGGAAATTCTTTCCTAGTCACGCCGCGATGCGGAACCCGGGCTCAAGAAGCAGCTGAAAAGGAGCAGGTCGCGCCTCGGCAATAGCTGGATGTGATCGGGGCACGATTTGCGCTCGCAGTAGCCGGTGGTTTATTCGGCGGTGACGGTAAAAATCGAAGCGCCGCTTTCGAAACGGCTCGTTTCGTTCCGGCGCAACCCCCTCTGCCCGGCAGGTCAGAGGGGGTGCCTCGGAACAGGCATTGGTGCGTATCCCGCTCTCCGCTGGCCTTCCGGAAAGCCAATGCCGTGAATCGCTTGGCGCCGTCTATTCAACGAAGACTTTCACGCTCGCGGCACGCCCGGCCGCGTCGATCACTGTCAGGGTCGAATAGCCGGCGCCGTCCGGCTGCCAGGTTGCGGTGCGCCGCCGGTTGATGCCGGCCAGCGGCTTGCCGTTGGCCAGCCAGCGGAACGGCGCACGGCCGCCTTGCAGTTTCAGCACCAGCGGCGAGGCCTCGGCGGCCGCGGTGCCGAGATCGACGCGGGCGCCGTCGGGCGGAAAGACGATCGTCGGCGCGGGCTCGGTCGGCGTCGCCTGGACCAGCCCGTCGGCGCCGGAACCGAAGCGCGCCAATGTCACCGGCAGATCGTCCCGCCTGGGTCTGATCACGCCCGCCGGCTGGCTTGGCAGCGGCACGGCAGCCAGGCCGGAGCGGACAAAGCCCTCGAACAGGATGGGTGCGGCCGAGACATAGCCGGACAGGCCGGGCACCGCGCCGGCATCGGGACGGCCGACCCAGACGCCCAGCACGTAGCGCCCGTCGAAGCCGATCGACCAGGCATCGCGGTAGCCGTAGGAGGTGCCGGTCTTGTAGGCGATGCCGCGCTGGGCGGCCCCCTCGGGCGGCTTGACGCCCGACAATATGTCGGTGATCTGCCAGTTCGCCTGATCGTCCAGGATGGTCACGGTGGAGCGCTCGGCATTCGTCGGCTCGGTGCCGTCATGCAGCGTGTGCGCCTTGCCGCCATTGGAAAGCCCGGCATAGAGCTGGACGAGATCGCGCAGCGTCGCGCCGACGCCGCCAAGGCCGATGGCGAGACCCGGCGCCTTGTTGACGGGCAGGACAGGCGTCACGCCGGCCTGGCGGAAGCGCGCGAGCAGCCGCGCCGGCCCGACCGCGTCGAGCACTCGGATCGCCGGTACGTTGAGCGACAGTTGCAGCGCCTGCCGGATGCTGACGTCGCCCTGGTAGCCCATGTCGAAATTCTTAGGCCGGTAGCCCCCGAAATCCGTCGGACTGTCGTCGATCAGCGTTTCCTGCGCGACCAGTCCCTGTTCGAAGGCGAGCCCATAGATGAACGGTTTCAGCGTCGAACCAGGCGAGCGGACGATCCTGGTCATGTCGATCCAGCCGGAGCGGCTGGCGTCGAAAAAGTCGGCGGAGCCGACCTCGCCGAGGATGTCGCCGGTGCGGGCGTCGGCCAGCACCATGGCGACGGACAGGCGGGCCCCGAGGCGGGTGGCGGCATCCCTGGCCACCTGTTCCAACCCTTCCTGGACGCTTTTGCGGATCGTCAGTCGCAACGGCTGGCCGGGAACGGCCCTGGGCAGCATCGCATAGGCGGCGTGGGCGGCGAGCGCCGGCAGCGTGCGGCGGATGCCGGAAACGTCGTCGAGCGCGGCACGCGCGGCCTCGCGCTCGCCGAGCAACCTGGCCGTAACCATGCGCGTCAGCACCCGGTCGCGGGCGGCGTGGGCGATCGTGAGGTTGCGGTCGGGCCGGCGCTTTTCCGGCAGTTGCGGCAGGGCGACGAGCAGGGCCGCCTCCGAGACCGTCAGCCGCTTCGGCTCCTTGCCGAAATAGGCCAGCGAGGCGGCGCGCACGCCTTCGAGATTGCCGCCATAGGGGGCCAGCGTCAAATAGCGTCCGAGGATCTCGCGCTTGGTGAGCCGCCGCTCGATCTGCAGGGCGCGCAGCATCTGCTTGACCTTCGAGCCGAGGCTGCGGCTGTCGCGCGGTTCGGTCAGCCGGGCGAGCTGCATCGACAGCGTCGAGCCGCCGGAGACGATACGGCCATTGGTCGCGAACTGACCGGCGGCGCGGGCCAGCGCCAGCACGTCGACGCCTCGATGATCCCAGAAGCGCTTGTCCTCGTAGGTGACCAGCATGTCGACGAACTGCTTGTCGACCTGGTCGAGGCGGGTCGCGAGCCGCCAATAGCCGTCCGGCGTGGCGAAGGCCCGCAACAGTTGACCGTCGCGGTCCTGCACTTCGGTCGACACGGTAAGTTCGGCCGGCAGCGGCGGCGGAAAGGCGCGGTCGAGCTGCCAGAGGCCAGCGGCCGAGAGGGCAAGGAAGCTGGTGAAGGAGGCGGCTGCGATGGCCGAACGACGCAGGAATCTTTTGGAGAGCACGGCGCTGCCCCTCATCCGCCTGCCGGCACCTTCTCCCCGTGTAGAGACGGGGAGAAGGGGGCCGTCGCGACCCTCGGCGCCTTTTCTGCAGCGTTCGAGATTGGCGAAGGCTTCGGTGCAGGCTTCTTTCTCCCCGTTCTACGGGGAGAAATGCCCGGCAGGGCAATGAGGGGCAGCGCAATCGTCATGATCATGTTCGCCACCATCGGAACCTTACTGCGCCTTGACCTCCATCATCCCGGTCGCGGTGCGGGCCGAATATTGCGGCCGGTACATGTCCTCCACCGTTGCCGCCGGATGGGCATAGGTGCCCGGCGTCACCGCGCGCACGACATAGGCGAGCGTGATGTTGCGGTCGCCGTCGCCGTCGTTGGGGTTGAAGGCCGCGATGAAACGGTCGTCGCGGAATTCGAGGTGGGCGGCATCGGTCTGGGCCAGCCAGGAGAAGTTCGACAACTGGGCGCTGGAAACCAGGCCCGGATTGTCGATCTCGAAGCCGGCCGGCAGCAGATCGGTGATCACCAGCCGCGATGGCCATTTGTTCTGCTCATAGACATTGAGCACGACGACGTAACGTTCGTTCTGCGTTGCCTCCGTGACATTGGCTTCGGTGCCGTCGAGCTTGTAGTAGGTGCGGCCGATGGTGAAGCCGTTGCCGCTGGCCGGCAGAGGCTGGATCGGCGAGGCCACGGTAGTGACAACTGCCTGCAGCGGGTTGCTGCCGGTGTTGGCGACGGTCAGCGGGCTGCCGGCCAGGTCGCTGCCGGCGATCTGGTCCGAATAGGCGCCGGCATGCGGCGCGCCATTGATGGTCAGCGCGATCGCATCATTACCGGCCTTCAGCGCGCGAGCCGCCAGCAGCATCCAGGACTCGTCCTGCGTGCTGGTCCATCGGACGGCGGCGCGTTCCTTCGTCACCAGCTTGATCAGCGCCGGCACGATCGTCGGCACCGGCTTCGATTCCGCGGCAAGCGCCAGCATCGCCGCGCCGTCACGCAGCGGCGAGCCATAGTCGGACCGGTAGTAGTCGTATGCGGAGGTCGACTGGGCCAGTTGCAGGGCGGCCTGGAAGGTGGCTTCCGAGCGCTGCGTGTCGCCGTAAAGCGCCAGGCCCGCCGCCAACTGGGCGACGGCCATCGGGCTCGTAAAGGCTTCGAGTTGGGTGTCGGCATAGTAGCGCAGATCGCCGATCGAGGCCTTCTTGTTGCGGGCCAGCACATAGAGCGCATAGGCGATCTCGCTACCGCGGTCCTGAACGTCCTGATCGTAGCCGATCGAGTTTTGGAGATTGCTCAGCGCCTGGTTCATCGCCGGTGCCGGCACGTCGTATTTCTGCTCGCGCGCCCGGGTCAGGAAATCGGTGACGTAGGCGTCGAGCCACAGGTCGCCGGAGCCCGGACCCCACAGGCCGAAGCTGCCGGCCGAGGCCTGATAGCTCAGCACCTTGTAGATGGCGTCCTGGATGCGGCCGTGCAGATCGGAGTCGCTGGCCATGCCGATGCGCGACGCCATGTCGTTGACATAGAGAAGCGGCAAGGCGCGGCTGGTGGTCTGCTCGGCGCAGCCATAAGGATAACGGTCGAGCGTCATCAGGAGCGACGGGACGTCGAAGGCGGCCGCCTGTGAAACGCCGACGCTGACCGAAGCGCCGTCGAGCAGGCTTGCCGCCAGCAGTTCCTTGTCGACGCGCAGCGACCCGCCATTGCCCTTGAGATCGACCACCATGCGGGTGGTCACCGGCGGTTGCGCCGGGCGCACCGGAACATAGAGCGTCTGCTCGACGGCGGTGCCGTCGGCATGGGCGAGCTTGATAGTGATCGAGGCGTTGCCCGGCGCCTCGGCCATCAGCGGCACGGTCAGCGTCTGCCGCTTGCCCTTGGCGAGCGTCAGCTTCTCGGGCAGGGCGGCACTGCCGGTCGAAAGATCGCCGGTGGTATCTATCGACAATGCATAGTCGCCGTCCGGACCGTCGGCATCGGTGACGTCGAGCCGCATCACAGCCGAATCGCCAGGCGCCAGGAAGCGCGGCAGGCCGGCGGTGATCACCACCGGATCGCGCACGATCACGTCGGACTGGGCATGGCCGACCGCGTCCCTGGTCCAGGCGACGGCCATGACGCGCACGGTGCCGTTGAACTGCGGGATATCGAAGTCGATCCGCGCCTTGCCGTCGGCGTCGAGCTGGACCGGACCGGAGAAGAAGGCGACCAGTTTTTCGGTCGGCGGGTTGCCTTGCGACTGCATGTTGGCGCCGTCGCCACCGGTGCGCAGCTTGCCGGTCGTGCCCAGCGAGCCGTCGATCAGGCGGCCGTAGAGGTCGCGCACTTCAAGGCCGAGCATGCGCTGGCCGAAGAACCAGGTCTCCGGGTCCGGCACCTTGTAGTTGGTGAGGTTGAGGATGCCGACATCGACGGCCGCGACCATGACATAGGCGTTGGCGCCCGGCTGTACGCCGGACACCGAGACAGGGATCGACAGCTGCTGGCGCGGCATGGTCTTGTCCGGCGGCGCCAAGGCGACGGCGAGCTTCTTCGAACCCGGGTCGACCTTCAGCCATTTGACGCCGATGGCCCGCGCCGGCATGCGCGTTTCCTGCGCATCGCCCGGCCTGAACAGCGTTGCCGTGACATAGGCGCCGGCGCCCCAATCGTCCGCGACCGGGATGTCGATGGTGCTGCCGCCGGCCGGCACGCTGGCGGTGACGGTCTTCAAGAGCTTGTCGGTGCCGATGGTGACGAGCAGCTCGCCGGCGAAATGCGGCGACACTTTGAGCTTGGCCACTTCGCCTGCCGCATAAGTGTCCTTGTCGAGGGCGATCTCGAGGCCGTCAGGTGTTTCGGTGGTGGTGGAGCTGACATACCAACCGGCGTCGAACTCGTAGCTGGTTGCCGGGCCTTCCGGATCCGATGTCTCGATCTCGAGCCGGTAGCGGCCCCAGTCGACCGGTAACGAGACGGTGGCTTCGCCGTCGGCGGTCATGTCGATCTGTCCGTTGGCCACCGACTTGGTGAAAGTGACCGGCTCATAGTTCCAGGAATTGCTCGAGCGGTACCATTGGTAATTGCGTTCGACCTTGACCAGCGACCATTGCGCGCCCTGCAGCGCCTCGCGTTTGCCGTCGGGGTCGACGGCGATCAGGCTGAACTTCGCCGTGCCGCCTTGCGGGACCTCGTCGCCATCGAAATCCGGACGGATGCCGATCATGTGGCCCTGCGGCCGGATGCCGATGTTGAGCGAGCGCTCGACGGCGCGGCCGCCGGTCTCGCGCATCCTGACCGTAACCTTGGCGTCGACGAGCTTGGTGGTCGAGGGCAACTGGTCGACGGAAACCGGGAAGGTCGCCTTGCCGTCCTCGCCGACCACAGGCAGGCCGGCGAACGGCGTGACTGACGGTTCCGCCGACTGTTCGTCGGCGAGGCCGAAGGAATAGCCCTTGAAACGGTCCCAGTTGCGGGTGGTCGACAGCGTCAGCTCGCCTTCGAGCGCCAGCCCGGCGGCCGGCGCGCCATAAAGGAAGCGGCCGTCGACGGTGACGTTGGCAGTTTCGTCCTGCGCGATTTCCTGCTTGTCGGAAGCGAGGTCGAACTCGATGCGATCCGGCACGAAATCCTCGACCAGGAACATCTGGCTGGCGACCGCCGCCTGCTTGGGGTCGGTGTGGATCGCCACCGTCCAGGTGCCGCGCATGGCGTTGGATTCGAGCGGCAGGTCGACGGCATGGCCGCCGGCCGATGCGCCGTCGCTGACGATGCGGCGGTTCTCGACGCCGTCGGGGCGCGTGAAGATGAAGGTCAGCGGCAGGTTCTCGACCGCCTTGGCGGCGCCGTCGCGGGCAAGTGCCGCGACATGGACGTCCTCGCCGGCGCGGTAGATGCCGCGTTCGGTCCAGGCATAGACGTCGAGCGCGCCCGGGGCCGAACGCCCGGTGACGCCGCGGTCGGACAGGTCGAAGCCGGCGCGACCCATGTCGAGGAAGACGAAGTCGCTGTCGCCCTGCTTGGCCATCAGCACCGCCGGCACCATGCTGCCTTCGCCGCGCGTCAGGCCGGGGTTGAAGACGGCGCGGCCTTCCGCATCCGATGTCGCGGTGCCGAGGATTTCATTGTTCCTGGCGAGCAGCGTCAGTTCAGCACCGGCGATCGGCTTGGCGGTTCCGAGCGAACGGGCAAAGACGTTCAGCCCATCCTGTCCGGTATAGGTCGACAGGCCGATGTCGGAGACGACGAACCATTGCGTGGCGCGCGAATCATAGTCGTCGCCATTCTCGTCGACCGGTTGCGCTGTCAGCACATAGACGCCGGGCTTGCGCTGCGGCAGGGCTTCGTCGACCGGGAAGGAGGTGGTGACTTCCTTGTTGATGGCGTTGGCGATGTCGAGCTGGCCGTCCCAGACCGGCTCGCCCATCTGATCGGTAATGTTGGAGATGTCGTAGCCGTCAAGCTGGCGCAGGAACTGGTAGCCGGACAGAAGCTGGGTCAACGAGCGGTCGCCGATGCGGTAGAGCTTCATTTCGGCGGCGTTCATGTTGACGGTGACGACCGGGATGCCACGGCGCGCGCCGGCAGGCAGCACGAAGCTGTCGCCGGTGAAACGGGCTGATGGGGCGCGGTCCTGCACATAGATCGACAGCACCACCGGGGCGGTGATCACCTCGCCGATGGCGGCCGGCAGACCGGAACGGAAGGTCACGTCGTAATGCTGGCCGTGCTCGAGCCCTTCGACGCAGATCTGCCTGTCCTTGGCCTCGACGCCCTTGGGGGCGGCGTTGTCGACGGTGACGAATTGCGAATAGTCGACGCCGGTCTTGACCAGATCTTCGGAAAACTGCGCGCAGATGCGCGGCGCACTGGTGTCGGCTTCGACCGTGTGTTCGACCACGCGGAAGCCCTTGCGCGCCTTCAAATCTTCATAGTCGGCCTTGACCGCCGGCGAATTGACCAGCGCGAGGCTCGCTTCGTAAGCCTGCAGGGCAGGCCGGGAGAGGTCACGGCGATCGAGCGCGGCGCCGAGCAGCGCCAGCACGTCGGCGCGCGTCCTGGTGGTGCGCAGCAATTTGTAGGCGTTGAAGCCGGCGGAGGTGGCGTTTGCCGGCAGGGTCGAGGCCTCGGCGCTGTTGGCGGCCGGCTGCACGGCAAGTGTCTCCCGCGCCAGTTCGAACCAGAGCTGGCCGTCGTCGGGCAATACCGAAACCAAGGCCTCGTATTTCTGCATGGCCGAGCGGTGGTCGCCGGTCTGCGACGCCTGTTCGGCCGCCTCCCGCAGCGCCGCCAGCCCTTCGGTGGGCTTGGTGTAGGCCGGGTCCGTGACCCTGTTGCGGTATTGCTGGGCCTGGTCGGCCATCCAGGCGGGGAAGAAGGCGAGGTCCGGCGGCGCGCCGATATCGGGGTCGCCATCGATGTTGACGACCTTGCCGGCGACGGCGCCGTTGAAGGGTTTCAGCGCATTATAGTCGGATTTGAGAAAACACCATTTGACCTTGGGGTTGTAAGTGAATGCGCGGCAGGCGGGATCGCCGAGACATGTCGTCTTGCACTGGTCGAGGCTGACATTCTGGTCGGATCTGAGATCGAAACCGAAATAGTCGGAATTGTCCGATGTCACCACCCGGCGTGCTTCGGCCGCTTGCGCGACACTGCCCAGAGCGAAAAAGAGGAGCAAAAGGACCGACAGACCACGAGCCGCGCGCATTGCCATAACACCCTCCCGACACTGCTACGTTACGTCCAAACATGTTCAAGCTTCAGTCCAACTTGTCAACACGATGACGCGGCAGGTTCCGCCTGCCAACGGTTTCCTTTCCGGCCGATGACCGGTAGTACCTCCATAGGACAGGATCACGCTTTCTTGCGGCGATGCAGAAGGTGTGAATTCCAAGCCCTGTCCATTTCAGACAATTGGATTGTGGCTCCTTTACGAGCAATTCAGAAGTTCATTCCAATTTTAACTTTGGGAGCTAGGGTAGAGTTGTAATGTCGGCGTATGAAAGGCAGATGTCGGGAGGAACTGCGCCACGGCGTGTGTTTTCGCGCGCCCTGCTTTTGGCTTTGCTATGCTCGACTGCATTGGTTGCCGAAACCGGAAATGCGGCCGCTTTCGAGATTTTCGGCATCAAGCTGTGGGGATCGTCGGAGGACGAAGACGCCGATATCGTCGATCCGCTACGTTATTCCGTGACGATCGAGGCGCCCGATGCCGACGAGGATCTCGTCAAGAAGCTCGAGAACGCCTCGACGCTGAAGGCCGACGAAGAACGTCCGGTCTCCGGTTCGCTCGGCCTGCTGGCTAAGGCACGCGGCGACCGCGACCAGCTTATCGCCGCGCTCTACGCGGACGCCCGCTACGAGGGTGTCGTCACCATCACCATCGAAGGCGAGCCGCTCGACGATCTGCCGCCCGATGCCGAATTTTCGGGCCCGCAGCCGATCCCGGTGGTTATCGACGTTGCGACCGGGCCGAAATTCACGCTTGGAGACATCAGGCTGGAGGGCGATGCGGCAGGCCTGGCGAGCGCCGATTTCGGCCTGATCGCAGGCGGCGATGCCGGTTCCGGCGCCGTGCTCAAGGCCGAGGCGTCGATCGTGCGGGCGCTCAAGGAGGAAGGCAGGCCGCTGGCCAAGGTGACGGACCGCGAGATCGTCGCCGACCACGCCACCGCGACGCTCGACGTGACGCTGACGGTGGCGGCCGGACCGGTTGCCGGCTATGGCGACACCACCGTCGAGGGAACCGAGAAGGTGGACCGCGATTTCACCGAATACATGACCGGCCTGAAGCGCGGCCGCCAATATTCGCCCGAGGAGATCGACGACGCGCGCGACCGGCTGCTCGGGCTGGAAGTTTTCAACAGCGTGACGCTGAAGGAGGCCGACAGTCTCGACGCCGACGGCAACATCCCGATCGGCGTCGAGGTGAGCGAGCGCAAGCCGCGCTATTTTGGTATTGGCGGCACTTTCTCCAACACCGAGGGGCTGGGCCTCGAAGGCTATTGGGGTCACCGCAATCTGTTCGGCCGTGCCGAAAAACTGCGCATCGAGGGCAAAATCAGCGGCATCGGCAGCAACGAGCTGACCGAGCTCAACTACAATGCCGGCATCATGTTCGAAAAGCCTGGCGTGGTCGGGCCGGCTTCGAAATTCTTCGCCGGCGTCAAGACCGTGTTCGAGCATCCCGACGCCTACGACCATTTCTCGGTCAAGGGCAACACCGGCTTGTCCTATGAACTCGACAAGCAGCAGACGGTATCCGCGGAAGTCGCGCTCGATTATTCGAGGATCGAGGATTCTTTCGGCAAGCACACCTATCTGATCGCCAGCGTTCCGCTGCAATATGTCTATGACAACCGCGACAACCGGCTGAACCCGACGAAGGGCTTCAGGGTGCTGGCCTACGTCGAGCCGAGCTACGACATTTTGAGTGGTGCGGCCTTCGTCAAGCTGAGGGGCGAGGGATCGGCTTATCAGTCGCTCGACTCGGCTTCGAAGTTCGTCTTCGCCGAACGCGTCGCCATCGGCTCGATTGTCGGCGCCGGCCTTCAGGACGTTCCTGCCGACCGGCGCTTCTATGCCGGCGGCGGCGGTTCGGTACGCGGTTATGCCTATCAGGGCATCGGTCCGAAGGACATCGACAATCAGCCGATCGGCGGGCTCTCCTTGTTCGAGACATCGGTCGAGATGCGGATCGCCATCACCGACACGATCGGCGTCGTGCCGTTCGTCGATGCCGGCACGGTCTCGACCGAGGAGTTCCCGGATTTTTCCGACATGAAGGTCGGCGCCGGCGTCGGCCTGCGCTATATTACGCCGTTCGGACCGCTGCGCATCGATGCGGCGGTGCCGCTCGACCGCGATCCCGACGATCCGCGTTTTGGAATTTATGCCGGTATCGGCCAGGCGTTCTGATGACGATGTTCAAGCGCATCCTCCGCATTGTCCTTTACACGCTGCTCATCGTGGTGGCGGCGGTGGTCGGCGCGCTCGTCGTGCTGACCAAGACCGAGCGCGGCCGCGAGAACCTCGCCGGCATCATCTCGACCGTGGCGTCGACCGATGACCAGAAGGTCACGGTCAGCGGCATCGACGGCATCTGGTCCGGCGCGCTGAGGCTCGACCATGTGGTGCTGGAAGATCGCCAGGGTGCCTGGCTGGTGGCCCGCAAGGTGGCCGTCGACTGGTCGCCACTGGCGCTTCTGTCGAAAAACTTCAGTGCAGGCCGCATCGCCGCCGATCGCATCGAGCTGGCGCGGCTGCCGGTGGCCGGCACGCAGCCGAGCAAAGGTGGTGCCACCACGCTGCCGGTGTCGCTCGACATCAAGCAGATCGACCTGCCCGAAATCGCGCTCGGGCAGGCGCTGGCCGGCAGCGGCATCGCCGAACTCGCGGCCAAGGGTTCGTTCAAGGCCGACGCGGCGCCATTGGCGCTCGAAACCAGCCTCAACATCACCCGCCACGACGGCAGGCAAGGCACGGTCGACGCCAAAATCAATTTCGCGCCCGCCGACAACAAGCTCGACCTTGATCTGAAGGCATCCGAGCCGGCCGGCGGCATCATCGCCAATCTGCTCAATTTGCCGGATGCGCCGCCGGTCGACATCGTCGTCACCGGCTCGGGGCCGGTCGCCAACTGGAGCGGCATCGGCACCTTCGTTGTCGACGGCCAGATCGTCACCCAGCTCACCGGCCGTCATCAGCTCACCGATAAGGGCAGCATGATAGAGACCAAGGGCGATGGCGACTTCCAGCGCTTCATGCCCGACAATCTGAAACCCTTGTTTGCGGGCAAGACCAGCTTCGACCTCGCCGGAACCGCGATCGACGCGGGCGGCGTCGATGTCGAGCGCGCCAGCATCGACAGCGATGCCGTGCATGGCACCGCCGCCGGTATTGTCGACCCCAACGGTGCCAGCGACCTTTCGGTGGAGCTCGCCGCCAAGGGTCCACCGATCGTGCTCAGCCTCGGCACTGCGGCCCAGCCGGTGACCGTTGCGATCACCGGCGCCACGGCCCGCGCGTTCGGCGGCGGCAAGGCGCCGATCGTCGACATCGGCGCGTCCCTGGTCTCGGTGGTGGCGGGCGGCACGCGGCTGGACGATCTGGCGGCTGAAATCCATTCCGACGGCTTCGACATCCAGGACCGCAGCGGCCCAGTGACCATCAAGCTTACAGCCGGCGGCCTGAACACCGACGTGGCGACACTGGCGCCGCTGGTGACCGGCAGGGTGAACGCGGATCTCGCAGGGTCAGTCAGCAAGGACGAGATTGTCCTCGATCAAGGTACGCTGCGCAGCGACGCGCTCAATGCCTCGGTGACGGCCAAGGTGACGCTGGCCGATCTGGCGATGACGCTGAAGATGAACGCCGATGCCGTGTCGACGGCGCTGCCGCCGCAGATCCGCACTGTTCTCGGCGAGCGCGTGCAATTCTCCGCCACCGCAACCCGCGATCCGCAAGGCTCATTTGCCGCCAATGCGCTGCAATTCACTTCCGGCTCGCTCAGCGCCAGCGGCACCGCCAGCGCGACGGGCACCGACATCCAGGCCGACATCAAGGGCACGCTCGGCGACGTTTCGGTGCTGTCGCCAATGGTTGGCGTACCGGTCGGCGGGGCCGTCGATTTCGCGCTGTCGGCGAGCGGCGCGCGCTCGGCGCCGGATTTCTCGATCTCGGCCGACAGCGACGGCCTGACGGCGTCCGGTCATACGGTCAAGACGATCAAGCTGGCGGCGACCGGCAAGGCCGACATCGCCAATCCCGCCGCCGATGTCTCACTGACCGGGTCCGTCGACGACCAGCCGCTTGATCTCCGGGCATCATTGGTCACGAGCGACGGAAAGCGTTCAATCGACGGGCTTAGCCTGTCGCTGGCCGACAACAAGGTCTCGGGTGATCTTGCGCTCGACGACAGCTTGCTGCCGCTCGGCACGCTGACGCTGGATGCGCCCGATATCGGCCCGCTGGCCGCACTTGCCGGGCAGACGGCGGCGGGCGACGTGCAAGGCAGCATCCGCCTCTCGAATGATGGTGGCGCGCCAGCGGTCGCCATCGATATGACGAGCACCTCGATCTCGCGCGGCGATCTGGCGGCGAAGACCATCACCGTCAATGCGCTGGTCGCCAACTATCTCAAAGGCCCAGCGATCTCCGGCACGATTAAGGCCGATAACGTCACATCGGGGACTACCGTGATCAGCGGCATCGGCGTCGATTTGAAGCGCGATGGCGACTGGACCGGGTTTACCGGCGGCGCCACCGTCGCCGGCATTCCGGCCACGGCTGCCGGCCGGGTGAAGATCGCGGACGGCACGACAAGCGTCGAGATCGCCTCGGGCGAGGCGACCGTCCGCGGCATCAAGGCGGCGATCGAGCAGCCATCGACCCTGAGCATCGCCAACGGCACGGCCAGCATCGAGAAATTGATGCTCGATGTCGGCGGCGGATCGGTGACCGTGTCCGGCACCGCCGGCCAGACGCTAGACCTCGCGGCAGAGTTTTCCGCGCTGCCGGCCGCCCTTGCCAATGATTTTTCCCCAGGCCTCGACGCCGCGGGCACGCTCGGCGGAACGGCGCAGATCACCGGATCGTCGGCTGCCCCCGACATTCGTTTCAACACGCAGCTCAGCGGCGCCGAAACCAGCCAGACCCGCCAGGCGAGGCTGGGGCCGCTCAATCTTGATGCGGCAGGCAGTTTCTCGTCCGCCGGCGGCATTGCCATCGACCAGGCGACGCTTGCCGGTGACAAAATTTCCGGAAGGGCGGCCGGCACGATCAATCCGAACGGCGCTAGCGATTTTACGCTCGACCTTGCCTCGACCGGCCCGAGCCTGCCGCTAGCGCTTGGCAGCAGAGAAAGCCCAATCAAGCTCGAGCTGCAGGCGCTATCGGTAAAGGCGACAGGCCAGGGCACGCAGCCGAAGCTCGATATCTCAGCGACGCTGCCTTCGGTCGCGACGAATTTTACCAAGGTCGAAGGCATCACATTTGCGCTGCACTCGGACGCCTTCGACGTGAAAAGCCGGAGCGGGCGGATTTCCGGCACGGTGACGGCGGACAAGATCGGCTTGGACAATCCGACCATCGCGCCGCTGATCGCCGGCAGGATCACCGCCAAGGTTGCCGGTAGCCTCGCCGCTGACACCATCGTCATCGACAGCGGCTCGGTGACGGGCGACGCGCTGAACAGCGGCTTCAACGGAAAGGTCTCGCTGGCCGACGGCGCCATCGACCTCAACCTCGAGGCGGATGCCGCTTCCGCGGCGTTGCCGGCGGCAGCGCGCGGCGTGCTGGCGGAGCGGACGGAACTCAGCGCCGCGCTGAAGCGCGACGCCAATGGCAATGTCACCGCCAACGCGATCAGACTGGTGTCCGGCGCGTTGACCGCCGACGGGCAGGCCAGCCTTGCCGGCAACAAGCTCGCCGCCGATATCAAGGGCGCGCTGGCCGACATCTCGCTTCTGTCGGGGGATGCCAAGGGCGCCATTGCTTTCGCGCTGAGCGCGCAAGGCGCCAGCACCGCGCCCGACCTGTCGCTAACTGTGAACAGCGATCGGCTTTCGGTGGCCGAACGCGAGATAACCGGACTGAAGCTTACCGCCACCGGCAAGGCCGATGCCGCCAACCCGGCGGCTAATGTGCAACTGACTGGAAATGTCGCGGGCCAGGTCCTGCAAGGCAGTGCTGTGCTGGCGACGTCCGACGGCAAGCGTGCCATCGACGGGCTTTTGCTGTCGCTCGGCAAGAACCGGATATCGGGTGACCTGGCGCTCGATGAGGCCTTCGTGCCTGAAGGCGCCGTGGCGCTCGACCTGCCGGACATCGGACCGCTCGCAGCCTTGGCCCTGGAAACGGCGGAAGGCGACGTGCGCGGCACGATCATCTTCTCGAAGACCGGCAATGCGCCGAACGTCGCCATCAAGGCTTCGACGGCTTCGATTTCACGCGGCGATGTTTCAGCGAAGACAGTCACCATCGACGCGCTGATCGCCAATTACCTCGCGGCGCCGGTGATCTCCGGAAAAATCCGTGCCGATAGCGTCACCTCAGGCGGCACCGTCATCCGCGGCATCGACGTCGACCTCAAGCGTGACGGCGGCTGGACCGGCTTTTCCGGTGGCGCCACCGTCAAGGACATTCCGGCCAAGGCCGCCGGCCGTGTCAGGATCGCCAACGGCACGACGACGCTCGAGCTCACTTCCGGCGAGGCGACCATGCGCGGCATCAAGGCGGCTATCGCCCAGGCGTCGACCATCACCATCGCCAACGGCACGACCAGCCTGGACAGGCTCGTGCTCAATCTCGGTGGCGGCACGGCGACGGTTTCGGGCAAGGTCGGGCAGGCGCTCGATCTCAACGCGGCGCTGGCGCGAGTGCCGATCTCGCTCGCCAATAGTTTTTCGCCGGGCCTCGATGCCGCCGGCTCGATCTCGGGCACGCTGAAGGTATCAGGCGCGCCGGCCAATCCGGCCGTCGCCTTCAACATAGACGCCGCGGGCGTCCAGACGTCGCAGACCCGCGGCGCCGGTTTCGGCGGCATCGGTGTTTCATCCTCCGGCACGTATTCGGGCAACAGACTGGCCTTCGACGCCGACATAAGCGACGGAGCCGGCCTTGGCCTCAAGGGCGGCGGCGCGGTGACGACATCAGGCGCGCCCACCCTTGATCTCGACCTTTCCGGCAGGGTGCCGTTCGCTTTCCTGACCCGGACACTCGCCGCGCAAGGCCTGTCCTTGAGCGGCACGGCCGACGTCAATGTGCAGGTGCGCGGGCCGGCGACGTCGCCGGTGATCTCAGGCACGGTCCGCACATCAGGCGCCCGTCTGGTCGATGCACGCTCGGGCCTTGCGATCAACGACATCGCCGCCGATGTCGCGATCGGCGGCGGCGTCGCCAGGATCAACCGCCTGACCGGGACGCTGTCGACACGCGGCAGCCTGTCGGCCAGTGGCACGGTCGGTATCGATCCGGCGCAAGGTTTTCCGGCCGATCTGTCGGTCAAGCTCGTCGATGGCCGCTACACCGACGGCAGGGTGGTGACCGCCAATCTCGGCGGCGACCTGACCATCAAGGGGCCGCTTGCTTCGGCGCCGGTGATCTCGGGCACGATCAACCTGGCCAAGACCGTCATCACCGTTCCCGAAAAGCTGCCGGGCTCGCTGGCGGCGCTCGACGTCAAGCACAGAAACGCACCGGCCGCCGTGCGCGCACAGGACAAGGCATTGCGCCCGGCGGCGGCGAGCAGCAGCAGCGGTGGCGGCGGCCTCAACCTCGATGTCACGGTTAACGCGCCGAGCCAGATCTTCATCCAGGGCAGGGGCGTCGATGCCGAGTTTGGCGGTTCGCTGCGGCTGACCGGCCCGGCGGCGTCGCCGCAAGCGGTCGGCACCTTCACCTTGCAGCGCGGGCGGCTGTCGATCCTTGGCAAGCGGCTGACCTTCACCGAGGGCACTGTCGGCTTTTCGGGCTCGCTGGTGCCCTATCTCAACCTCACGGCGACATCGACGACGAGCAGCGCCACCGTCACCATCGTGGTGTCGGGCGAGGCGACCAATCCGAAATTTACCTTCTCGTCGGTGCCCGCCCTGCCGGAGGACGAGGTTCTGGCACAGTTGATCTTCGGCCGTTCGATGTCGAACCTGTCGCCGCTGCAGATCGCGCAGCTTGCAGAGGCCGCCGCGCAACTGGCTGGTGTCGGCGGTTCGACCTCGCTGCTCCAGAACCTGCGCGGCGCGATCGGCGTCGACGATCTCGACGTGACGACGGACGACGAGGGCGGCACCGCCGTCTCGGCGGGCAAATATCTGAACGACCGCACCTATGTGACGATACAGAAGGGCGACAAGCCGGGCTCGGGCAAGGCGGCGATCGATCTCGACGTCGGGCGCGGCGTCAAATTGCGCGGTGAGGCCACCGACGCCGGCGAAGCCAAGGGCGGCGTTTTCTACGAACGCGAATACTAAAGTCGGCCGGCGGCAGCGCCGCATTGGCATGATGTTCGGGATCGGCTGGCGCTGTGCAGACATCGGTGAATGTCTCAGTTTAATCGATGCTGGAGATTTCCGAAGAAATCTGCGGAGTAGCAATTTTGCGCCAAGACTGTCGTTATCACGCGAACTGCTTCCCTTCCAAAGTTGCACATTCCTTGGCATGTTCCCAATCCATGCCGTTTTTGACATCATGGCCCGGATGCGGAATGGTAAAAGGCAGAAAGCCAACAATGGGAGTTCGTGATGACAATCTACAAGAGTAATGGCGATCGCGTTCCGGATCACATCCATGCAATGGCCGAGGAAGCCAGGGCCGGGCGTGTCGATCGCCGCGAATTTCTCGCCTTGGCCAGCGTCTTCGGCGCGTCCACGGCGATGGCCTACGGAATGCTCGGCCTCGCCGACCCGACGCCGGCGAGAGCGCAGGACGCGGAAGGCAAGAAGGGCGGCATACTGAAGGTCGCCATGTGGATCAAGGATCCGAAGGATCCGCGCAAGGCCGACTGGTCGGAAATCGCCAATGCCGAGCGCCAGGCGCTCGAGCCGCTGGTCAAGTACACGACCGAATACACGTTCCGCCCCTATTTGCTCGAGAGTTGGGACGTTAACGACGATGCCACCGAGTACACGCTGCATGTGCGCAAGGACGTGACGTGGTCGAACGGCGATCCGTTCACCGCCGAGGACGTGATCTTCAACATTCGCCGCTGGGCCGACAAGAAGGCCGAGGGCAATTCCATGCCCGGCCGTCTCGGTACGCTTGTCAAGGATGACAAGCTGGACGAAAGCGCGGTGACCAAGGTCGACGATTTGACGGTGAAGCTGAAGCTCGGCACGCCTGATATCGCGCTCATTCCCAACATGTGCGACTATCCCGGCCTTATCGTCCACAAGACCTTCGACGAAAAGGGCGGCGACTTCAAAGCCTGCCCGATCGGCACCGGCCCGTTCGAACTGGTGTCCTACGATGTCGGCCAGAAGGTCGTCTACAAGCGCCGCGAAGACAACAAGTGGTGGGACGGCGAGGTCTTTCTCGACGGCATCGAGTTCATCGACTACGGCACCGATCCCGCGGCTACGGTCAGCGCCTTCGAATCGGGAGAGGTCCATACCAATTTCGAGACGTCGGCCGACTATGTGTCGATCCTCGACGGTGTCGACCTGGTCAAGTACGAGGTGGTCACCGCAGCAACCATCGTCTGCCGCACCAATGTGGCCAACAAGCCCTACGAGGACCAAAAGGTTCGCAATGCGCTGCAGCTCGCAGTGGACAACGCTGTCGTGCTTCAGCTGGGCAACGGCAATGCCGGCACCGTCGCCGAAAATCACCATGTCTGCCCGATCCATCCGGAATATTACGAGCTGCCGAAGATTGCCCGGGATCCGGCCAAGGCGAAGGCGCTGATGGAGGAAGCCGGTCAAGCTGACTTCGAGCACGAGCTGATCACGGTCGACGAAGACTGGCACAAGAATACCGGCGATGCGATCGCCGCGCAGATGCGCGACGCCGGCATCAAGGTGAAGCGCACGGTGCTGCCGGGTTCGACATTCTGGAACGACTGGACGAAGTATCCGCTGTCGATGACCAACTGGAACATGCGGCCGCTCGGCGTGCAGGTTCTGGCGATCGGCTACCGCACAGGAGAGGCCTGGAACGAAACAGCCTGGTCGAATCCCGAATGGGATGCCAAGCTCAACGCCGCGCTTTCGGTCGCCGACGCGGCCAAGCGCAAGGAGATGATGAAGGAGATCGAGCAGATCCTGCAGGATTCCGGCATCATCATCCAGCCTTACTGGCGTAAGCTCTATAGTCACTCGGTGGCTGCCGTTAAGAACTACGCCATGCACCCGACATACGAGCGCGATTACGGCAAGATCTGGCTCGACGAGGCCTGACCGGTCGAAGCAACGGGGAGGGGGGGCGTTCGTCCCTCCCTCCTGTTTCGAACATGATCCGCAAATGTGGGTCAGCGCAAAAGGCTGCTGACTTTTCGAGCTGGTTCATGCGACAAATCAAGGGTTGACAGCACCTGACCCCAACCCAGCCGGCAGGGGGCCGCCATGCTTTCCTTCATCCTTCGACGGCTCGGCACGATGGCATTGACGATGCTGTGCCTGACGTTGGTCGTCTTCTTCCTGATCAATCTCGATCCCAATCTGAAAAAGCTGGCGATCAGCCAGACCGAAATGCACACCTCGGCCGAGCAGCTCGAAAGCTGGCTGGTAAACCACGGCTACCGCCAGAATTTCTTCTCCCGCTACGGCCAATGGCTGGGTATCGTGCCCAAGCAGCCGGTGATCGACCCTGCGACGGGGGCGCCTGCAAAGCGTTTCTCCTTCTGCAACGATCCAGTCGTGCCGACATTCTCCGGCGTCCTGCAAGGCGACTTCGGCTGCTCGACCAAGTTCAAGACCACAGTGGCGTCGAAGCTCTTTCCAGCACTTGGCGCCACCGGCATCCTGATGTTTTGGGTGCTTGTGGTGATGGTGCCGATCTCGTTGCTGATCGGCATCCTCGCCGGCATGCGCGAGGGCACGCGAACCGATCGGACGCTGTCCGTCGCCTCCATCGCCTCGACGGCGACGCCCGAATATGTGTCGGGTGTCATCTTCACCGTTATCTTCGCCTCCTGGCTCGGCTGGCTGAACGGATCGGCGGCTTCGGCCAGCCGGGGCATCACCTTCTACAACTTCACCTTGCCGGTGATGACGCTGGCGATCTACGGCATCGGCTACATCGCAAGAATGACCCGCGCCTCGATGGTCGAGGTGATGACGCAGCAATATATCCGTACCGCGCGGCTGAAGGGCCTCTCCTTCGGCAGCGTCGTGGTCAAGCATGCGCTGCGCAACGCGCTGATCGCGCCGTTCACCGTCATCATGCTGCAATTTCCCTGGCTGCTCACCGGCGTCGTCATCGTCGAGGTGATGTTCCGCTATCAGGGCTTCGGCTACACGCTGGTCGAGGCGGCCGGTAACAACGACATCGACCTTTTGCTCGGCTGCTCGCTGGTCTCGGTGTTCATCGTCCTGATCACGCAGCTCATTTCCGATGTCGGCTACGCGTTTCTCAATCCGCGTATCAGAGTTCAATAGGGGATCGGGCGGATGCAGCTTGAATATATAGGCGCCTTCGATGTGGTGCTTGGCGTGCTTGCGCGTTTCTGGCCGGTCTGGGTCGCCCTCGTCGTGGTGATGGGGGCAAGCTTCGCCTACAAGAAGAGGCTCGGCCTCTACGGGCAGCTCTTCGACAGCGCCGTCGGCATCGCCGGCGTCGGCATATGCCTGTTCTGGCTGTTCACGGCGATCTTCGCGTCGACCATCGCGCCTTTCAATCCACTTGCCCAGGTGGCGATCATGAAGGATGCGCTGCCGGGCGCGGTCGAGCCGCAATCGGGACTTGTCTATCTTTTCGGCGGCGACAAGCTCGCCCGCGACGTGTTCAGCCGCATGGTCTATGGCAGCCAGATCGTGCTGATCATCGCGCCGGCGGCGACCGGTTTCGCGCTGATGGTCGGCATCACGCTTGGCCTGCCGGCCGGCTATTATGGCGGCAAGATCGACACTGTGCTGTCCTTCCTCGCCAACCTGGTGCTTGCCTTTCCGGTGATCCTCCTGTTCTACCTGCTGGTGACGCCGGGCATCATGGACACGCCGATCCCCTATGCGATGGCCGGGCTGTTCTTCCTGTTCCCGATCGTCTTCTTCAGCGTGCTGTTCTGGACGCGCTACAAGAAACGGCCCGACCGCCTCTATATCCTCCTGGGACTGACGCTGATCATTGGCGGCTGGGTCTATGCCGGCCTGGTCTTCGATGCCGACCCGTTCAGGATCATCCACATCGATCCCAACCAGCTCAACATCTTCGTGGCAGTGGTGTTCGCCTCCAGCCCCGGCGTGTTCCGCATCGTGCGCGGCCTGGTCATGGACATCAAGACGCGCGACTATGTAGCTGCGGCGCAGACGCGCGGTGAATCGCCCTGGTACATCATGCTTTGGGAGATCCTCCCCAATGCGCGGGGGCCGCTGATCGTCGACGCCTGCCTGCGTATCGGCTACACCACGATCCTGCTCGGCACGCTCGGTTATTTCGGCCTAGGGCTGGCGCCTGAAAGCCCGGACTGGGGCACCGCGATCAAGGACGCCAGCCGCCTGCTGCGCTCCTTCATTCACCCCGCGCTGCCGCCGACGATCGCGCTGATGTCGTTCGTGCTGGGCCTTAATCTCCTGGCCGACTCGCTGCGTGAACAGTCGATGAAAGATTGATGGGCGGGCGATGAAAGATTGATGGACGGGTCTTCGACCCTACTTGAAAGAACAAGGATTGGAGCGACCCATGAATGAGGCAGTTCGAAATCCCGGCAAGCCGTCCAATGGGCCTACCGATGGGCCGATCATCGAGATCGAGAACCTGTCGATCTCCTTCTTTACACGCAAGGGCGAGATACCGGCCGTCATGGACTTTTCCTGCACGGTCATGCCCGGTGAAGCGATGGGCATCGTCGGCGAATCCGGTTGCGGCAAGTCGACCGTGTCGCTCGGCATCATGCGCGATCTCTCCAACATCGGAAAGATCGTCGGCGGCCGGATAAAGTTCCAGGGCAAGGACATGGGCGAATTGTCCGAAGAGGAACTCCGCTCCATCCGCGGCAACAAGATCGCGATGATCTACCAGGAGCCGATGGCCAGCCTGAACCCGGCGATGAAGGTCGGCCAGCAATTGATGGAAGTGCCGCTGATCCACGACAAGGTATCGAAGGAAGAGGCTTATAAGAGAGCGCTCGAAATGGTGCGCTCGGTCAGGCTGCCCGATCCAGAGCGCATGATGCGCTCCTTTCCGCACCAGCTTTCGGGTGGCCAGCAGCAGCGTATCGTCATCGCCATGGCGCTGCTGTCGAAGCCGGCGCTGCTCCTGCTTGACGAGCCGACGACGGCGCTCGACGTGACGGTGGAAGCCGGCATCGTCGACCTGGTCAAGGGGCTCGGCGAGAAGTTCGGCACCTCGATGATCTTCGTGTCGCACAATCTCGGCCTGATCCTGGAGACCTGCGACCGCATCACGGTGATGTATTCGGGCGAAGCGGTCGAGACCGGCAAGATCAAGGACGTCTTCGACCGGATGCGCCATCCCTACACGCAAGGCCTGTTCCGCTCGATCCCGCTGCCCGGCGCAGACAAGAATTCGCGGCCGCTGATTTCCATACCGGGGCAATTGCCGCTGCCGCACGAGCGGCCGAAGGGCTGCAATTTCGGCCCCCGCTGCCACCATTTCGTCGAGGGCGTCTGCAACGCGGCCGAAATCCCGATGATCGCGGTTGAAGGCCATGAGGGCCATTTTTCGCGTTGCGTGCGCTTCAACGAGATCGACTGGGAAGCGCTGCCGCCCGGCGCCAAGAAGGTCAACGAGCGCGTCGAGCCCGGCGCGCCGGTGCTCAAGATCGAGGACCTCAAGAAGTACTACAAGGTCGGCGGCAGCGAAGTGTTCGGCTCGAGCGGAGGCCGCGTCGTCAAGGCCAACGAGACGATCTCCTTCATGGCACGCGAATCCGAGACCGTCGCCATCGTCGGCGAGTCCGGTTGCGGAAAGTCGACGCTGGCCAAGGTGCTGCTCGGGCTGGAGACGGCAAGCTCCGGCAGCGTGACGCTCGGCAACACGCAGATCCAGTCAACCGGCGTCGAGAAACGCAGCGTCGACACGGTGTCGTCGATCCAGATGGTGTTCCAGAATCCGTTCGATACGCTCAATCCCAGCCACACGGTAGGCTCGCAGATCATCCGCACGCTGGAAAAGTTCAATGTCGGCAAGACCGTCGCCGATCGCCGCAAGCGCATGCTGGAGCTTCTCGACCTGGTGAAGCTGCCGCGGGCGTTCGAGACCCGCAAACCGCGCCAGCTTTCCGGCGGCCAGAAGCAGCGCATCGGCGTGGCGCGGGCCTTTGCCGGCGATGCCAAGGTGGTGGTGGCCGACGAGCCGGTCTCGGCGCTCGACGTGTCGGTGCAGGCTGCGGTGACCGAACTTTTGATGGACATCCAGCGCAAGAACAAGACGACGATGCTGTTCATCAGCCATGACCTGTCGGTGGTGCGCTATATCGCCGACCGCGTCGTCGTCATGTATCTTGGCTACATCGTCGAGCAGGGCACGACCGACCAGATCTTTTCGCCGCCCTATCATCCCTACACCGAGGCGCTGCTGTCGGCGATCCCGATCGCCGACACATCAGTGATCAAGAAGCACATCGTGCTGGAAGGCGACATCCCGTCGGCGATGAACCCGCCAACCGGATGTCCGTTCCAGACGCGGTGCGGTTACAAGAAGCTGGTGCCGGACAATCTTTGCGAGACGCAGGTGCCGCCGGTGAAGAATCTCGGCAATGGCCATATGAGCCTGTGCTGGCTTGCCGACGACGTGCTGGCGAAAATGGAGCCGGTGATCAAATTCGACAAGGAGCACGCCGCCAATGAGGGGGTGCCGGACGACGCGCCGCAGGGCATAGGCCCAGGCTTCGCCGGCGCTCCGCCCAAGCGTCCGCGCGGCAAGAGGCCGAAGCCGACGGACGGCTAGATCCGTGGCGCCATCAAGGCGCGCACTGGCGTAGCTGCGCGGCGTAATCCCGAGCCATCTGCTCGGTGGCCCGCGCATAGCGCTGCACGCCGGCATCGCCCCGTTCGCCGCGCTTGTAGGCGGTCCAGCCGAGATAATAGGCCAGATAGAGATTGTAGGTATCGTTGCGGGCAACGCCGAGCGTGTCGGCGGTCCTGGAATGATACCAGCCGACGAAATCGACGGCATCGGCAAAGCTGGTGCGGCGCGCCGCCCAGCCGCCCGTCTCGCTTTGATATTGCGCCCAGGTGCCGTCAAGCGCCTGCGAGAAGCCGGTGGCGCTGGAGACACGTTTCCAGGGAATGAAACCGAGAAGCTTGGTGCGCGGCGGCCTGGCGTTGCTCTTGAAGCCGGATTCCTTGCGCACCGTCGCCATCAGCACGGGAACCGGCACGCCGTATTTCTGCTCGGCGCGTTCGGCCGCCCGCCGCCTGCCAATTGTCGAACCAGCCGTCATTCTGGTCGAATACGGCGCAGACATCGTTGATATGGCTCGGCGGCGTCGCGCAGGCCGACAGCGCCAGCAGTACGCTGACGGCTCCAATTTTACTAAAACTCGACCTACCCATCGGAGCAGGATTAGGCCGAAAACATAAAAGGAATCTTGCGGCGTTTCTTAACGGCTCATCGGTCGCTTTGGCCGGCAAAGCAAGGATCAATATTCCGACGGTTTCTGTCGTTTTTGTCGCAATTACATTCCAAAAATGCCGCCTTGACTAAAATCGCGTCCGCAGGCGGCGGATTTCTGACAGCCCGATCCTTGTGCCGGCGCTTTGATGCGCCGCATGACCGAACCGAGACGCAAGCGCGGCGCTGAGCGAACCAGCAACAGGGGGCCGACCGCCATTCCGCAACTGCCGTTGCGCCGCGTCACAAATCCCTATCCGCCAATGGCGATGCTCTCGGCCGACCAGATCGAGGCGATCCACGAAGCCTCGATGCACATTCTGGAGAATTTCGGCATCGAGGTGATGAGCCCGCGGGCGCTTTCGCTGTTCGAGAAGGCCGGGGGCAAGGTCGATCATGCGTCGATGACTGTCCGCATCGACCGGGGCATGATCGACGAGGCACTGAGGACGACACGATCGAGCTACCGGCTTACGCCGCGCAACCCGGCCCATACTGTCCATCTCGGCGGCAACACCATCAACTTCACCCTGGTCGCCGGGCCGCCCAACGTGCACGACATGGAACGCGGCCGCCGCGCCGGGAACCTGCGCGACTATTGCGATCTCACCCGGCTGGCGCAGCATTTCAACTGCATTCATATGCTGGGCAACCAAGTCTGCGCACCGGTGGAACTGCCGGCCAACTCACGCCATCTCGACACCTATTTCGCCAATCTGACGCTGACCGACAAGAGTTTTCACGTCTCGGCGATCGGCCGGGGCAGGGCGCTGGACGGCATCGAAATGATGGCTGTTTCGCGAGGGCTGACGCCCGACCAGATGCGCGACGATCCCGGCGTCACCACCATCATCTCGGTCAACTCGCCGCGCCGCTTCGACGAGATGATGGCCGAAGGGCTGATGACGATGGCTGAGTTCGGCCAATCGGTGGCGGTGACGCCGTTCACGCTGATGGGAGCGATGAGCCCGGTGACGCTTGCCGGCGCGCTCGCCCAGCAGAATGCCGAGGCGCTGTTCGGCGTGGTCTTGACGCAGCTTGTCCGCCCCGGCGCCCCGGTTATGTATGGCGCCTTCACCTCCAATGTCGACATGAAGTCGGGCGCGCCGGCCTTCGGCACGCCGGAGAACACCAAAGCCAACATCGCCTCCGGGCAGTTGGCGAGGCGCTATGGACTGCCCTACCGGACGACGCCGGGCTCGGCCTCCAACGCCGCCGACGCGCAGGGCGCCTATGAGACGCTGATGGCGCTGTGGGGCGCGGTGCTCGGCCACGGCAATCTCGTCTACCACGCCGCCGGCTGGCAGGAAGGCGGGCTGACCGCGTCGTTCGAAAAGTTCATCATCGACGTCGAAATGATCCAGCACATGATGGAATTCTTGCGCCCGATCGAGGTCAACGAGGCGGAACTCGCCGTCGAGGCGCTGGGTGCGGTGCCGACCGGCGGCCATTTCTTCGGCGAGCCGCATACGCTGGAGCGCTATGCCACTGCCTTTTACCAGCCGATGCTTTCCAACTGGCAGAACTACGAGGCCTGGCAGGAGGCCGGCGGGCTCGACACCACGGCGCGCGCGACGCGGCTGTGGAAGAAGGCGCTGGAAGATCATGTCGAGCCGGTGATTGATGTTTCCGTGCGCGAAGCGCTGGAAGCCTATGTCGCCAAGCGCAAGGAAGCGATCGGGCAGGGCGAGCCGTGAAAGATCGCGACGCCAATCCGTTTTCCTCCCATTCTGAATCAATTCACCCATCCAATTCCTTGAAATAACGAGAAAAACATGAAATCGCATGCAAAGGTCGTGGTCATTGGCGGAGGCGTCGTCGGCTGTTCCGTGCTGTTCCATCTGGCCCGTCACGGCTGGACCGACATCGTGCTCCTGGAGCGCGACGAACTGACCTCCGGCTCGACCTGGCACGCGGCCGGCGGCATGCACACGATCAATGGCGACCCCAACGTCGCCAAGCTGCAGAAATACACGATCTCGCTCTACAAGGAGATCGAGGAGCTGTCCGGCCAGGCGACCGGCGTGCATCTGACCGGTGGCGTGCTTCTGGCGGCGACCGAGGCGCGGCTCGACTGGCTGCGCGGCGTTGTCGCCAAGGGCCGCTATCTCGGCATCGATCTTGAAGAAATCTCGCCTGATGAGGCGGCCGAACTGATGCCGCTGCTCGACCCCAAGCAGTTCGTCGGCGCCGTCCGCAACAAGGAGGACGGCCATCTCGACCCTTCGGGGGTCACCCACGCCTATGCCAAGGCGGCCAGAAAACTGGGCGCCGAGGTCGAACGCTTCACCAAGGTCGAGGATATCGTGCGCCGTCCCGACGGGCTGTGGCGCGTCCTCACCAACAAGGGTGAGGTGGTGGCCGAGCATGTCGTCAACGCCGGCGGCCTGTGGGCGCGCGAGGTCGGCCGCATGGTCGGGCTGGAGCTGCCGGTTCTAGCCATGGAGCACATGTACCTGATCACCGAGGACATGCCGGAGGTTGCCGCCTGGAACCAGAAGACCGGCACGGAGATCATCCACGCGGTCGATTTCGACGGCGAGCTCTATCTGCGCCAGGAGCGCGGCGGCATGCTGATGGGCACCTATGAGAAGGCCAACAAGCCGTGGTCAGAGTTCCAGACGCCTTGGAACTTCGGCCATGAATTGCTGGAGCCGGATATCGACCGCATCGCGCCGTCGCTGGAAGTCGGCTTCCGGCATTTCCCGGCCTTCCAGAACACCGGCATCAAGCAGATCATCAACGGTCCCTTCACCTTCGCGCCGGACGGCAACCCGCTGGTCGGGCCGGTGCGCGGCCTGCCGGGTTTCTGGGTCGCCTGCGGCGTCATGGCCGGCTTTTCACAGGGCGGCGGTGTCGGTCTGGCGCTGTCGAACTGGATGATCGAGGGCGATCCCGGTGCCGACATCTGGGCGATGGATGTCTCGCGCTATGGCGACTGGGCGACGATGGCCTATACCAACGCCAAGGTGCGCGAGAATTATTCGCGGCGTTTTTCCATCCGCTTCCCCAATGAGGAGCTGCCTGCCGGGCGGCCGCTCAAGACCACGCCGGTCTACGATCTTCTGTCGGCCAAGGGCGCGCAATGGGGCGTGGCCTATGGCCTGGAAGTGCCGCTGTGGTATGCGCCCGAGGGCGTCAAGGACGAGTTCTCGTGGCGGCGATCGAGCGATTTCGAGCATGTCGCGAGCGAGGTGAAGACGGTTCGCGGTGGCGTCGGCCTGGCGGAGATCTCGAGCTTCGCCAAATACAGGGTGACCGGCGAGGGCGCGGCGGCCTGGCTCGACCGGTTGCTTGCCTGCAAATTGCCAAAACCCGGCCGCATGACGCTGGCGCCGATGCTGAAGGAAGACGGCAAGCTGATCGGCGATTTCACGCTGGCCAATCTCGGTAGTCCCGATTCCAACGGGGAGGGCTGGTTTCTCGCCGGCTCCGGCATTGCCGAGCAGTATCATATGCGCTGGTTTGAGGCGCATCTGCCGAAGGACGGTTCGGTCACGATCGAGGCGCTGGGCGCGAAGTTGACGGGCCTGTCGATCGCCGGACCGAATGCGCGGGACGTGCTGGCCAGGGTTACGCGGGCGGATATGTCGAATGCGGCGTTTTCGTTCATGGCCGTCCGCAAGATGGATATCGACATGGCGCCATGCCTGGTCGGCCGCGTCAGCTACACCGGCGATCTCGGTTACGAGATCTGGGTCGCGCCGGAATATCAGCGTGCCGCGTACCAGACCCTGATGGCGGCGGGCGAAGAATTCGGCATTGGCCTGTTCGGCTCGCGCGCGCTCAACGCGCTTCGACTGGAGAAGAATTACGGTTCATGGGCGCGCGAATACCGGCCGATCTACGGGCCGCTGGAGGCCGGCCTCGACCGTTTCGTCGCCTATGGCAAGGACGCCGATTTCATCGGCAAGCAGGCGGCACTCGCCGAGCGCCAGCAAGGCGGCAAGCTGCGACTGCGCGCCTTTGTCGTCGATGCGGCAGACGCCGACGTCATCGGCGACGAGCCGATCTGGTTCGACGGCGCCGTGCGCGGCTGGGTCACGTCAGGCGGCTACGCGCATCATTCGAAGACATCCATCGCCATGGGCTATGTGCCGAAGGAGATCGCCGACGAGGCCGACGGTTTCGAGATCGAGCTGCTCGGCAAGCGCTATCCCGCACACGTGCAGCCGTCGCCGCTGTTCGACGCCAATCTCGAGCGGATGCGTGGGTGAAGGCGCCGCTTGTCGGCGCTTCAGGCGCCGCGGCCGTTGTCTATCGCCCAGGCGCCGGGACCGGCGAACACCAGATAGAGGAAGATGAAACAGAAGGAGATCGCCGCGTCGCCGCCATTGTTGACCGGGAAGAAGCCCTGCGGCATGTGCGCCATGAAATAGGCGATCGCCATCTCGCCGCTGAGAAGGAATGCGACCGGCCTGGTGAAAAGCCCCAATACCAGCAGGATGCCGCCGGCGAATTCGAGGATGCCCGCGGTCAGCGACAGCCCGCTCAGGGCGCCGGCATGATCGCTGACGGGAAAATTGAACAGTTTCTGGGTGCCATGCTCCATAAACTGCAGCGCCGTCATGATGCGAAGCACAGCCAGGGCCTGAGGCTGATATTTGGCGAGACCGTCAAAAACCGTCATCATGAGGCTCCATTTCACTCCGCCCGACCCGGCCATAGATTACCGCCTGGCAATGGACCATTCACTTCCCATGGCCAGCCATCAACAATCGGTGATTGGAGTTGTTCCTCCATCATGGACTTCCATTTAGGGTTGTATTTATATCGCTATAGTTGTATTGATATGTAGATACTCCAAACCATGTGGGTTCCCTTTGCCATGAAAAAAGCCGTCATCAGCCTCTTCGCAATCCTTGCAGGTACCAGCTTCGCCATGGCGGACGATGCCGGCTGCACGGCATTCAAATGGCCGGTGACGCGGGAGCAGGCGCTGTTTGCGGCGGCACAAGCGGAACAGTCCGGAACCGCGCTGGCTGTTGGTGCGGCCGCGGACCTTTCTTTGGAGCCGATCGACTCTGTTACCTTCGAAGTTGCGCCGGAACGGGCACCGGCGTCCGGCGCCTTTGGCGCGACTGCCAGCCTGGTTGTCCCGCCCGAAGGGACAATCCAGATAAGCCTGTCCGATGAGGCCTGGATCGATGTCGTTCAGGACGGCAAAGCCGTGAAGTTGTCCGGGCATCCGCAAGAGCGTGCGCTTCAAGCTGCAGGCTGGTCCGGCCACCCTGCAGCTCAGTGGTGCCAAGAAGGCGAACCTCAAGGTCGCGGTGCTGGCGCCGGAGTAATCTTACCGAACCGGCGCCATCAGCGCGAAATGCGCGCCTTGCGGATCCTGGCACTGCACGATCCAGCTGCCGCCGGGCACCTCCATCGGACCCATCAGGATCTTGCCGCCATTGTCGGTGACGCGCTTGGCCGCCACATCGATGGCCGGCACGTTGAAATAGAACTGCCACACCGGCACCGGGATCTGCTCGGGCTTGTTCATCATGCCGCCGCCGGATTCGGGGCCGGCCCCAAAGGTCTGGTAGGTGCCCATCGGCCCCATATCCATCGAATCGCCCTTGGTCCAGCCGAACTGGTTGGAATAGAAATCGAAGGCTGCCTTCCAGTCCGACGTGTAGAGCTCATGCCAGCCGATATGGCCTGGCGTGGTGGCCGGCACCGTTGGCTGATCTGGGCCGGTCGGCTGCAGGAACATAAAGGTCGCACCTTGCGGATCGGCAACGACGGCGAAGCGGCCGACGCCCGGAATGTCGTCGGGTTCGCGGTGAACCGTACCGCCGGCTGCCTTCAGCGACTTTGTTGAAGCATCGACATCCTTGGTGTGAATGTAGCCGAGCCAGGCTGGCGGCATGCCCATCTTGGCGGCGTCCTCAGGCAACGTCATCAGCCCGCCGACGCCGCGCTCGCCGACATTCATGACGATATAACGCGGCATGCCTGGCGCGCTGTCGAAGGCCTGCGCCTTCCAGCCGACCACGGCGGTGTAGAACGCTTCGGCGGCGTCGAGATCGGTCGTCATCAGTTCGTACCAGAAGAAGGGCATCGGGGACTCAGGCATTGTCGTGCTCCTTAGGTTTCCAGTCATCGATCATGGGTGATCTATTCTAGGACGATCTTCGCGACGAAAATCCGACAGCCGAGCCAAAAGTTCGACAGCGCAAACAAGATAACATGAGTGTATGTCTCAAGTTTTATCCTGATATTTCAGCGCGTTGCGTTGAAAATTGACCAATTGATAAAAAAACAAAACGTGCTAGCCTTCCTCAAAGCCACAAGAAAATGGGGAACCGGGATGGCGACTGGTCATTTCAAGCAGGGCATTGCCGGCGGCCGGCTTTCGCCCGAGCAATATGCGGATAATTTTTCCGACCTGCATCCGCCACTCGATCATCACGAGGCGCTGGTCGAGTCCGACCGCTGCTATTTCTGCTATGACGCGCCGTGCATGAACGCATGCCCGACCTCGATCGACATCCCGCTGTTCATCCGCCAGATCTCGACCGGTAATCCGATTGGCTCGGCCAAGACGATTTTCGACCAGAACATTTTGGGCGGCATGTGCGCCCGCGTCTGCCCGACCGAGACACTGTGCGAAGAAGTCTGCGTGCGCGAAGTGGCGGAAGGCAAGCCGGTGCAGATCGGCCGCTTGCAGCGTTATGCCACCGATGTGGCCATCGCGCAGGACAAGCAGTTCTATCCGCGCGCGGCTTCGACCGGCAAGACGATCGCCGTGGTCGGCGCCGGACCGGCCGGCCTTGCCGCTGCTCATCGGCTCGCCCGGTATGGCCACGACGTGACCATCCTGGAAGCCCGCCCGAAAGCCGGCGGCCTCAATGAATACGGCATCGCCGCCTACAAGAGCATCGACAATTTCGCCCAGGCAGAGGTCGACTATATCACGTCGATCGGCGGCATCGACGTCCAGAACGGCACGGCGCTCGGCCGCGACTACCAACTGTCGGATCTGACCAGGAACTATGACGCGGTGTTTCTCGGCATGGGGCTTGGCGGCGTCAATGCGTTGCGCGCCGATGGCGAGGAAGCGCAAGGCGTCACCAATGCGGTGGAGTTTATCGCAGAGCTTCGCCAGGCCAGCGATCTCTCGAGCCTGCCGGTCGGCCGGCGTGTCGTCGTCATTGGCGGCGGCATGACGGCGATCGACGCGGCGGTGCAGTCGAAGCTGCTCGGCGCCGAAGAGGTGACGATCTGCTACCGGCGCGGCCAGGAGCACATGAACGCCTCCGAATTCGAGCAGGATCTGGCCGCCGCCAACGGCGTCACCATCCGTCACTGGCTGCAGCCGAAGCGGGTTGTTGCTGAAGGCGGCAAGGTCAGCGCCATCGAACTCGAATACACGACGATGAAGGGCGACAAGCTCGTCGGCACCGGCGAGCGGCTGACTCTCACCGCCGACCAGGTGTTCAAGGCGATCGGCCAGAGCTTCGTTCCGGCAGCGCTGAACGGCAGCGGTGCCTTGCTTGCTTTGGAAGCCGGCCGCATCAAGGTCGATGCCGAAGGCCGCACCTCGCTGGCCGATGTCTGGGCCGGCGGCGACTGCATCTTTGGCGGCGACGACCTCACCGTCTCCGCCGTCGCACAGGGCCGCGATGCGGCCGAATCGATTCACCGGGCACTGACCTCGAACGGGAGGGCGTGAGCATGGCAGACATAAGCAACAATTTCGTCGGCATCAAATCGCCGAATCCGTTCTGGCTGGCCTCGGCGCCGCCGACCGACAAGGCCTACAACGTCATCCGCGCCTTCAAGGCGGGATGGGGCGGCGTGGTATGGAAGACGCTTGGAGAAGAGGGCCCGCCGGTGGTCAACGTCAACGGCCCGCGCTACGGCGCGATCTGGGGCGCCGACCGCCGCCTGCTCGGCTTGAACAATATCGAGCTGATCACTGACCGCGACCTGCAGGTCAATCTGCGCGAGATCAAGCAGGTCAAGCAGGACTGGCCCGACCGGGCCATCGTCGTCTCGCTGATGGTGCCGTGCGAGGAGCATGCGTGGAAGGCGATCCTGCCGGTGGTCGAGGAGACCGGGGCCGACGGCATCGAGCTCAATTTCGGCTGCCCGCACGGCATGTCGGAACGCGGCATGGGTGCCGCGGTCGGCCAGGTGCCGGAATATATCGAAATGGTGGTGCGCTGGTGCAAGGCCAACACCCGCATGCCTGTGATCACCAAGCTGACTCCCAACATCACCGATATCCGCAAGCCGGCGCGTGCCGCCCTTGCCGGCGGCACCGACGCGGTGTCGCTGATCAACACCATCAACTCGATCACCGGCGTCAATCTCGACAGTTTCGCACCGGAACCGACGATCGACGGCAAGGGTTCGCATGGCGGCTATTGCGGCCCGGCGGTGAAGCCGATCGCCATGAACATGGTGGCCGAGATCGCGCGCGATCCGGAAACGCACGGCCTGCCGATCTCCGGCATTGGCGGCATCACCACGTGGCGCGACGCCGCCGAATTCATGGCGCTCGGCGCCGGCAATGTGCAGGTGTGCACGGCGGCGATGACCTATGGCTTCAAGATCGTGCAGGAGATGATCGCCGGCCTGGAAAACTGGATGGACGAGAAGGGCCATGCCACGCTCGACGACATCGTCGGCCGGGCCACGCCCAACGTCACCGACTGGCAGTATCTCAACCTCAATTACATCGCCAAGGCGCATATCGACCAGGAGGCCTGCATCAAATGCGGCCGCTGCCACATCGCCTGCGAGGACACTTCGCACCAGGCAATCACCAACATGGTCGACGGCAAGAGGCATTTCGAGGTGATCGAGGCCGAATGCGTCGGCTGCAATCTCTGCGTCAATGTCTGCCCGGTGGAGAATTGCATCACCATGGAGCCGCTGGCCGTCGGCGTGATGGACCAGCGCACCGGCAATCCGGTGTCGCCGGTCTACGCCAACTGGACGACGCACCCGAACAACCCGATGGCCAAGGTGGCGGCGGAGTAGGGGCGGGAGGAAGGCGGCGCCTGCGGGCGCCGTTTTTTATTTTCCTATTGCGGATAATAAATATCCACGATAAGATGTATCAATGAATTGGAGAGCCACACCATGAAGCTGGGCGAGGGCGTAGAGGCAGCCATCCATTGCGCCGCAATGCTCGCTGGCGTCGAGGGTGAAGCCACCCTGTCGGGTGCCGCCATGGCGGAAGCCTTTGGCCTGTCGCCGAGCTATCTGCTGAAACATCTCAACATGCTGAGCGCGGCGCGCATCCTGGAATCCGTCTCGGGACCAGCCGGCGGCTATCGGCTGGCGCGGTCGGCCGAGCGCATAACGCTGCTCGACATCGTGCTCGCCGTCGAGGGCCGCGAGCCGGCTTTCCGCTGCGGCGAGATTCGTCAGCGCGGCCCGGCCAAACTCGATGCGTCTGCCTACGTCAAACCCTGCGGCATCAACGCCGCGATGCTCAAGGCGGAGCGGGCCTATCGCACGGCACTCGCCGAGGCAAAGCTGTCCGACATCGTGTCCGACTTCATGAGCGATGCCGATCCGCGCTCGGTCGCGGCGAGCTGTGCCTTTGTGGCGCGCCATCAGCGGCCGCAGAAATCCAGTTCAACCAAGCAAGCATGAGTATGTGAAAGGAAAGACGATGAAACAGAGGATGCAATTCTTCGCCAAGGCGCCGGAGATCATGAAGGCGGTGTCGGCGCTCAACAAGGCGGTCGACGAATGCGGGCTCGAGGAAAGCTTGTTGCACCTGATCAAGCTGCGGGCTTCGCAGATCAATGGTTGTTCGTATTGCGTCGAGATGCACAGCCGCGAGGCGCGCCGTGACGGCGAGACCGAACAGCGGCTTTATCTCGTCTCCGCCTGGAAGGAATCGCCGCTGTTTTCCGAGCGCGAACGCGCTGCCTTCGCCTGGACCGACGCGGTGACGAAGATCGCGGACAGCGGCGTGTCGGACGATCTCTACGCAAAAACGCTCGAGCACTTCTCGGAAGAAGAACTGGCCAAGCTGACGGTGGCGATCGGCATGATCAACACATGGAACCGGCTCTGCGTTTCCTTCCACGCCATTCATCCGATGCCTGCGGCGAAAGCCGCCTGAGCGACCGAACAACCGGGCACGCGGGCTGAGATCCGCGCGCCCTTTTTTGGGTGGGAGATCAAGAACATGTTCGCAAATTTTGAGATTGAGATTCTGTTTGCCGCCCGCCTGCTGGTTGGCGGTGCCTTTGTCTTTGCCGGTCTGCGCAATATCCAGAACGCGGACTTCCTGACCCAACTGATGACGACGCGTGGCGTGCCGCAGGCGCGGCTGACGCTGTGGCTCGGCATCGTCGTGCAGATCGTCGCCGGAGGGCTGGTGGTTGCGGGCATCTGGACCGCTTTTGCAGCCGGATGTCTGATCCTCTTCCTGCTGGTTGCGACACCGATGTTCGACAATTTCTGGGATCATCAGGGTCCGGAGCGCGCCGCCCGCATCAATGGCTTCGTCGCCAATGTTGCGCTGACTGGCGGATTCCTGTCGCTGATGGCGCAGCCGCTTTGACAATTGCCGGCGACCTCGCGGAGGCAGCTGCGGTGACCTTCTTGGCCGGTGGAGCGGCAGATCAGCCCTTCGGCTTCAGCCCGTCGATGAACAGCTGCTCGAGAAACCTTGCCGCATCCTCGAAACGGCCGTCGCCGCCGCGGTTGGGCCCGAGCACGGCGCGGACCTGGACGTCGAAATCGGCATAGTGCTGCGTCGTCGCCCAGATCGAGAAGATCAGGTGCCATGGATCGGTCTTGGCAATCTTGCCGGCGCGCATCCAGCCCTTGATGACGGCGGCTTTCTCGTCGACCAGCGTCTTCAACTCGCCTTCCAGCATCGGCATGATGCGAGGCGCGCCCTGCAGGATCTCGTTGGCGAACAACCGGCTTTCCCTGGGGTAATCGCGCGCCATTTCGAGCTTGCGCCTGATGTAGCTGCGCAATTCGGTCAGGGGATCGCCGATGTCGTCGAGTTCGCGCAGCGGCGCCAGCCAGGTGTCCATAAGCCGCTGCATCAGCGTCTCGTGGATGTCCTCCTTGCGGCGGAAATAGTAGAGCAGGTTCGGCTTCGACATGCCGGCGGCTTCGGCGATCTGATCGATGGTCGAGCCGCGAAAGCCGTTGGTCGAGAAGACCTCGAGCGCCGCCTCCAGGATGAGCTCGCGCTTTTCCTGCTGGATGCGGGTGCGGCGAGGGGCTGCTGTGTCCATGCCAGTCGTCATCCCCGCAAAACATTGCCGCGAGGGCCATCTGGACCAATTCTCTGGACCAGTTTTTCCCCGGCCTGTGGAGCGCGCTTCAGATGCCGCATTTCCGCTAGTAATCCCTTGACCGCCGACAGGGCGGTGCTAACGTTTGTCCAATCGGTCAAAAATTTGCGTAGCACGAAAACGCAGCGAAGACCAAGTGTTGGGAAGACCAAGCGTTAGCCGCACCGAAACAGTTACAAGGGGAAGTCTTGGTCATGTCCAACCGGCTGAAAGTCACGCCGAACGATCTCAGCGCATTCTGGATGCCGTTCACGGCAAACCGGCAATTCAAACAGGCGCCTCGCATGATGGTGTCCGCCAAGGACATGCATTACACGACGAGCGACGGGCGCAAGGTTCTGGACGGCACCGCCGGCCTGTGGTGCGTCAATGCCGGCCACTGCCGGCCGAAGATCACCGAGGCGATCCAGAGCCAAGCCGCCGAACTCGATTATGCGCCGGCGTTCCAGATGGGCCACCCGATCGTCTTCGAATTGGCGAACCGCCTGGTCGACATCGCGCCGAAGGGCATGGACCACGTCTTCTTCACCAATTCCGGCTCGGAATCGGTCGAGACCGCGCTGAAGATGGCGATCGCCTACCACCGCGCCAAAGGCGAGGGCTCGCGCACCCGCCTGATCGGCCGCGAGCGCGGCTATCACGGCGTCAATTTCGGCGGCATCTCGGTCGGCGGCATCGTCACCAACCGCAAGATGTTCGGCACGCTGCTCGGCGGCGTCGACCATATGCCGCACACGCACCTGCCGGAGAAGAATTCGTTCACCAAGGGCGTGCCCGAGCATGGCGCGGAATTGGCCAACGAGCTGGAGCGCATCGTCGCGCTGCATGACGCCTCGACCATCGCCGCCGTCATTGTCGAGCCGGTGGCCGGTTCCACCGGCGTGATCCTGCCGCCGAAAGGCTATCTGCAAAAGCTGCGCGAGATCTGCACCAAGCACGGCATCCTGCTGATCTTCGACGAGGTCATCACCGGTTTCGGCCGCCTCGGCGCGCCGTTCGCCGCCGACTATTTCGGTGTCACGCCCGACATCATGACGACGGCCAAGGGCGTCTCCAACGGCGTCATCCCGATGGGCGCGGTGTTCGTCAAGAAGGAGATCCACGACGCCTTCATGACCGGCCCTGAGCACATGATCGAATTCTTCCACGGCTACACCTATTCGGGCAATCCGATTGCCTGCGCGGCGGCGTTGGGCACGCTCGACACCTACAAGGAAGAGGGACTCTTGACCCGTGGCGAGGAACTGGCGCCGTACTGGGAAGATGCGCTGCATTCGCTGAAGGGCGAGCCGAACGTCATCGATATCAGAAACATCGGCCTGATCGGCGCGATCGAGCTGGCGCCGATCCCCGGCAGTCCGACCAAGCGTGCCTTCTCGGCGTTCGTCAAGGCGTTCGAGCGCGGCGCGCTGATCCGCACCACCGGCGACATCATCGCGCTGTCGCCACCGCTGATCATCACCAAGGGCCAGATCAACGAATTGATCGACCATGTGCGTGAGGTGCTGAGGGCGGTGGACTAGATACTCCACAACGCATAGGGCGGCGACGGGAACCGTCGCCCAATATGTGAATAAATGAGAGGAACTTGAATGGCTGCTCCCGGCGAGAATCTGCGAATCAATTCAGACCGTTTGTGGGATTCGATAATGGAGATGGCGAAGATCGGCCCCGGCATTGCCGGCGGCAACAATCGCCAGACCGTGACCGACGAGGACGGCGAGGGGCGGCATCTGTTCAAGCGCTGGTGCGACGCGGCCGGGCTCGAAATGGGCGTCGACGAGATGGGCACGATGTTTGCCCGCCGCGAGGGCACCGAGCCCGACCTGCCGCCGGTCTATGTCGGCAGCCATCTCGACACCCAGCCGACCGGCGGCAAATATGACGGCGTTCTCGGCGTGCTTGGTGGCCTGGAAGTCGTGCGCTCGCTCAACGATCTCGGCATCAAGACCAAGCACCCGATCGTCGTCACCAACTGGACCAACGAGGAAGGTGCGCGCTTTGCGCCGGCGATGATGGCGTCCGGCGTCTTCGCCGGCGTGCTCGACCAGGCCGACGTCTATTCTCATGTCGACAAGGACGGCAAGAAATTCGGCGAGGAGCTCGAACGCATCGGCTGGAAGGGTTCGGAGAAAGTCGGTGATCGCAAGATCCATGCCTTCTTCGAACTGCATATCGAGCAAGGTCCGATCCTCGAGGATGAGGGGATCGACATTGGTGTCGTCACCCACGGCCAGGGGCTGAAATGGCTGCAAGTGACGCTGACCGGCAAGGAGGCGCATACCGGCTCGACGCCGATGCCCAAGCGCCGCAATGCCGGGCTCGGCATGGCGCGGGTGATTGAACTGGTGCACGAGATCGCCATGGACTACCAGCCCGACGCCGTCGGCGCTGTCGGCCACATGGAAGTTTATCCGAACTCGCGCAACATCATCGCCGGTCGCACCGTTTTCACCATCGACATCCGCTCGCCGGAAAAGGAAGTGCTGGATGCGATGGACGTTCGTATCCGTGAAGGCATCGACACGATCTGCGATGCGCTCGACATCAAATATAAGATCGAACAGGTCGGCCATTTCGATCCGGTGACCTTCGACCCCGGCTGCGTCAAGGCGATCCGCGATGCCGCCGAACGGCTCGGCTACTCGCACCGCAACATCGTCTCCGGCGCCGGCCATGACGCGTGCTGGATCAATCGCGTTGCGCCCACCGCAATGGTGATGTGCCCCTGTGTCGACGGACTGTCGCACAACGAGGCCGAGGAAATATCCAAGGAATGGGCGGCCGCCGGCGCCGACGTGCTGTTCCACGCGGTGGTGGAGACGGCGGAGATCGTGGGGTGAGTTGTCGGCGCTGTACCCCCACCCCTAACCCCTCCCCACAAGGGGGAGGGGGACTGGCAATGCCGACGCCATTTCCTGTGGCGAAAGCTTTGAGGGGTTCAGCTGTGATTGCGCGACGTCAAGCCTCCCTCCCCCTTGTGGGGAGGGATTGAGGGTGGGGGTACTCGTCTTGGCACCGACCGCGATCGATCCAGCCGCCATAAAGCGTGCCAGGGTACTACGTCGAAACATGACGGAAGGCGAGCGTAAGCTCTGGTCCGAGTTGAAGGAATTCCGCCGGCTCTACGGCCTACATGCGAGAAAGCAGGCGCCGATCGGCCCTTACATTGTGGACTTCGTTCTGCATGAGAAGAACCTCGTTATCGAGGTGGATGGAGAGCATCACCTTACGCCGGAGCGAATGGAGAAGGATCGGATGCGCGATGCATGGTTTGGCCGACAAGACTATCGTGTGCTGCGGTTCTCGACAGGAGACCTGGCGAATTCTTTCGATGGGTGCATCGAGGAGATATTGCGGGAAGTTGGAGTCATGTAGAGGCCTCTCAAGGTTTCTCGATCCTGAACCGATCTGAAACAAGCAAAACGCTCCCAAAGAAGCGTTTCAAGAATAAGGGAACAAGAAAATGACCAAAGTCATCAAGAACGGCACCATCGTCACCGCCGACCGCACCTGGAAGGCCGACGTGCTGTTCAGCCACGGCAAGATCGTTGCCATCGGTTCGGACCTGCATGGCGATCATGAGTTCGACGCCACCGGCTGCTATGTGATGCCGGGCGGCATCGATCCGCACACCCATCTCGAAATGCCGTTCATGGGCACTTATTCGGCCGACGATTTCGAGAGTGGCACGCGCGCAGCCCTTGCCGGCGGCACGACGATGGTTGTCGATTTCTGTCTGCCAGCGCCGCAGCAGTCACTGCTCGAGGCCCTGCAGATGTGGGACAACAAGACCTCGAAGGCCTCCTGCGACTATTCCTTCCACATGGCGATCACCTGGTGGGGCAAGCAGGTGTTCGACGAGATGGCTGATGTCGTCGACAAGGGCATCACCTCGTTCAAGCATTTCATGGCCTACAAGGGCGCACTGATGGTCGACGACGACGAGATGTATTCGTCGTTCCAGCGCTGCGCCGATCTTGGTGCGCTGCCGCTGGTCCATGCCGAGAACGGCGACGTGGTTGCCGCCCTGTCGCAAAAGCTGCTGGCCGCGGGCAATAACGGCCCGGAAGGGCACGCCTATTCGCGTCCGCCGGAAGTGGAAGGCGAGGCGACCAACCGCGCCATCATGATCGCCGACATGGCCGGCGTGCCGCTTTATGTCGTGCACGTCTCCTGCGAGCAGGCCCACGAAGCCATTCGCCGGGCGCGACAGAAAGGCATGCGCGTGTTCGGCGAGCCGCTGATCCAGCACCTGACGCTCGACGAAAGCGAGTATTTCAACAAGGACTGGGACCATGCGGCGCGCCGGGTGATGAGCCCGCCCTTCCGCAACAAGCTGCACCAAGATTCGCTGTGGGCCGGCCTGCAGGCCGGATCGCTGCAAGTGGTGGCGACCGATCATTGCGCCTTCACCACCAAGCAAAAGCGCAATGGCGTCGGCGATTTCACCAAGATTCCGAACGGCACCGGCGGGCTCGAGGACCGCCTGCCGGTGCTGTGGACCACCGGCGTCAACACCGGCCGGCTGACGATGAACGAGTTCGTCGCGGTGACCTCGACGAACATCGCGAAGATCCTCAACATGTATCCGAAGAAGGGCGCCATCGTCGAAGGGGCGGACGCCGACCTCGTCGTCTGGGACCCGAAGCGCAAGAAGAAGATCACTTCCAAGAAGCAGCAGTCGGTGATCGACTACAACGTCTTCGAGGGTTTTGAGGTAACCGGCCTGCCGCGCTTCGTGTTCTCGCGTGGCGAACTGTCGATCGAAGAGTCTGATATCAAGGCAAAGCCCGGCCATGGCGAGTTCGTCGGCCGCGAGCCGAATGCGGCGGTCAATCGGGCGCTGTCGACCTGGAAGGAAATTTCCGCGCCGCGCAAGGTGGAACGATCCGGCATTCCGGTGACCGGGGTTTGAGTTTGGCTAACTCGCTAGCGATCGTCTCACTGGTTGTGGCGAGCATTGCCGCCGGTCCGGCAGCGGCTGAGGTCCTTGCCGGCTCCTATGGCAATGATGTCGGTTGTGCCGGTGTACGGCTCGGTTACCAGGACAGCGATGCCTATGTCGTGCTGACCGCCGACGGCGTCGAAACCTATGGCAGCGGCTGCCGGTTCGCGCAGCAACTGGTCACGGCGACTGGTACGCAGTCGTTGAGCTCGACTTGTTTCGCTGAAGGCGAGGAGGGAACGACGACAGAGACCGTCAAGGTCACCAACAAGGGAGCGGACGGTTTCTTCGTGACCATTCCCGGCCTTGAAGAGATAGGGCCGTTGAGATCATGTCCGTGACGGTGCCGATGACGGCCTCTCCGTCGATGCCGACCTCAGGCGATCAGCCCATCCAGTTCCGGCAGCAGGACGACGCTTTCCTGTTCGTTGGGATCGGTGCGGGCGATGACCGCCGAAGCCGGGCTGTCGCTCAGGTTGGCCGGCAGATGCGGCACGCCGGCAGGAATGTAGAAGAGGTCGCCGGCCTTGACCACGATCTGCTGTTCAAGCCGGTCGCCATACCAGGTATGGACCTCGCCGGAGAGCACATAGATCGCCGTTTCATGGCTTTCATGCATGTGCGCCTTGGCGCGGACACCGGGCGGCATGGTGAGCAGATGCATGCAGATACCGGACGAGCCGACCGTCTCGGCGGCGATGCCGGCGAAATAACTCAGTCCCTGCTTGCCTTCATAAGAGCTTTCGGGGCGGATAAGATGGCAAGTGGGTTTCGGCGGCATCGGGGAAACTCTCGATCGGGCGGGAACTCTCAGTCGGATAGGACGGGGCGAGTGGAAAGCAACATCGGGGCAAAATCAACCGGATTCCGGCCGGCGCGGCAGTGGCACGAGAAGGCAGGCCGTAGCCTATGACGGAAGCATCGCCAACCGTCGTTTCGGCAAGCAAGCTCGGCCTGACCTTCGAGACCAGTGACGGTCCGGTGCAGGCGCTGTCGGATGTCGACCTGACCATCGGCAAGGGCGAGTTTGTGTCGTTCATCGGGCCGTCCGGCTGCGGCAAGACGACCTTGCTGCGGGTCATCGCCGATCTGGAGAAACCGACGTCCGGAAGCATCTCCGTCAACGGTGTGACGCCGGAGCAGGCGCGCGAAAACCGCGCCTATGGCTACGTCTTCCAGGCAGCGGCGCTTTATCCCTGGCGCACGATCGATCGCAATGTGGCGCTGCCGCTGGAGATCATGGGCCTGTCCAGGGCGGAGCAGGCGGCGCGGATCAAGCGCACGCTCGACCTCGTCAATCTGTCGGGCTTCGAGAAGAAATATCCCTGGCAGCTTTCCGGCGGCATGCAGCAGCGCGCTTCGATCGCGCGGGCGCTGGCCTTCGACGCCGATCTTCTTTTGATGGACGAGCCGTTTGGTGCGCTGGACGAGATCGTGCGCGATCATCTCAACGAACAGCTTTTGGAACTGTGGAAACGGACCAACAAAACCATCTGCTTCGTCACCCATTCCATTCCCGAGGCGGTCTATCTGTCGACACGGATCGTCGTCATGTCGCCGCGTCCGGGCCGCGTCAGCGACGTCATCGAATCAACGCTGCCGAAACAGCGGCCGCTCGACATCCGCGAGACGCCGGAGTTCCTGGCGATCGCGGCGCGCGTGCGCGACGGGCTCAGGGCAGGGCACAGCTATGATGATTGAGCGGGCGCAGGATGAGCTTCCTCCTCTCCCCATTGGGGCTAGCGGGCCTACCCATGCCTTCGTCATCCTAGGGCGAAGCAAGGAGCGAAGCGACGCGGCGCAGACCCTAGGATCCATGCCGTTACCTCCCAACTCTGCAACGGTGCGGAATAATGCTCCCGATCCGAAGAGAATTTCGGCCGTCGAGACTCGCGTCGCAGACATTCTGAACCGCCTTGGCCTTTCGACTAACGTCACGGCATGGATCCTAGGGTCTACGCACGCCGCTTCGCGGCGGCTCCGCCCTAGGATGACGAAAGCGCGGTCACCCTCTCGCGTTACGCAGAGCGTGCGCCAGTCTGGCGAGGCCTGCTAGATGGACTCCTTTCGAGACAAGCTCGTTCCGGTGACTTCGATCCTCGCCGGCGTGGTGGTCGTCTGGTATGTTTTCGCCGTCATCCTCAACGCGCCGTTCCAGCGCGATCTGGATCGCCGTGCCAATGAGACCCCGGGCATTGTGGAATTCATCGGCAAGACGATGTCGCAGCCGAAGCCGACGCTGCCGGCACCGCACCAGGTGGCGGTGAATTTCTTCGAGAACACCTTTCTGCGCAGCGTCACCTCGAACCGCAGCCTTGTCTACAACGCCTGGGTGACGCTGTCCTCGACGCTGCTCGGCTTTGCTTTCGGCACCGCGCTCGGGATCGTCATCGCCGTCGGCATCGTGCATGTGGCGACGCTCGACCGAAGCCTGATGCCCTGGATCATCGCCTCGCAGACCATCCCGATCCTGGCGGTGGCGCCGATGATCATCGTCGTGCTGGCGGCGATCGGCGTCACCGGCCTGATCCCGAAGGCGCTGATCTCGACCTATCTGTCGTTCTTCCCGGTGGCCGTCGGCACGGTGAAGGGGCTGCGCTCGCCCGAGCTTACCCATCTCGACCTGATGCACACCTACAATGCCAGCCTTTCGCAGACCTTCTGGAAATTGCGCGTGCCGGCGTCCGTGCCGTTCCTGTTCACCTCGATGAAGGTCGCGGTGGCCGCCAGCCTCGTCGGCGCCATCGTCGGCGAACTGCCGACCGGCGCCGTCGCCGGCATCGGCGCCAAGCTGCTTGCCGGCGCCTATTACAGCCAGACGATCGACATCTGGTCGGCGCTGGTTGCCGGCTCGGTGGTGGCGGCCTTGCTGGTGATGGTGGTCGGCATTGCCGGGCGCCTCGTCGACCGCGCCATGGGCGGGAGGCCGGCATGAGTTGGCTGAAGCCGTCCTGGCAAGCGGTAACGGCAATCGTGCTTTGCATGATCGCGGCTGTGCTTGGCGCCATGTCGGCGCCGGAGGCCGCCGCATTGGCGCAACCCGCGTCAAGCGTCGACTATCCCTATCTCGGCACGAAAGGGCTGATGTTCGGCTTGCTTGTCGTCACTGCACTGGTCTCGATGACCAGGATACCGCCAGTCATCGAAGCCATGGTGCTGTTCGTCGGCGCGCATTGGATCGCCTGGCTGTTGATCAGCGGCATAAATGGTTTCGAAGGCACGGCGCTGGCGCCGTTCTTTCTGCTGCTTGCGGCAGCCTGGCTGCTCGGCTGGCGTTGCGTCAGCGTGCTGTCGGCAATGCTTCCGACCTCGCGCTGGGCGGCGACCGCTTTGAGGCTGATCATCCCGACGATCTTCGGTGCCTGGATCCTGATCATCTGGGAGGCGGTGACCCGCGGCGCGGGCATCCCCTTCATCCTATTGCCGCCGCCAAGCGCCATCGGCGCGCGTATTGCCAATTCGCTGCCGGTGCTGGCCGCCGACGTGCGGCAGACCATCTTCAAGGCGGTTATCTTCGGCTATATCGTCGGCAGCGGTGCCGGCTTCCTCGCCGCCATCGCGGCCGACCGCGTGCCGTTTCTGCGCCGCGGGCTGCTGCCGATCGGCAACATGGTCTCGGCGCTGCCAATCATCGGCGTGGCGCCAATCATGGTCATGTGGTTCGGCTTCGACTGGCAGTCGAAGGCCGCCGTCGTCATCATCATGACCTTCTTCCCGATGCTGGTGAATACGGTCGCCGGGCTTGCCGCCTCCGGCCATATGGAGCGCGACCTGATGCGCACCTATGCGTCGAGCTACTGGCAGACGCTGTTCAAACTCAGGTTGCCGGCCGCCGCCCCCTTCATCTTCAACGCACTGAAGATCAATTCGACGCTGGCGCTGATCGGCGCCATCGTCGCGGAGTTCTTCGGCACGCCGGTGGTCGGCATGGGATTCCGGATTTCGACGGAAGTCGGGCGGATGAACATCGACATGGTCTGGGCCGAAATCGCGGTTGCAGCACTTGCGGGTTCGGTCTTTTATGGCGTGGTCGCTCTTTTCGAGAGAGCAGTCACGTTTTGGCATCCCTCCGTCCGTGGTGGATAGGGCGGTGGCGGGTTTGGAATCAGGAGCGTATCGACAGCTCCCGGTCCCAGAGGGTTGAACACTTAACTTCAGAGGGTAAAACATGAAAAGACTTGTTGTTTCGATGCTGGCCGGCGCGATGTCGCTTGCCGCGTTCCAGGCGATGGCCGCGGACAAGGTGACGCTGCAGCTGAAATGGGTCACGCAGGCCCAGTTCGCCGGCTACTACGTCGCCAAGGACAAGGGTTTCTATGAGGAAGAGGGCCTCGACGTCGAGATCAAGCCGGGCGGCCCCGATATCGCGCCCGAGCAGGTGATCGCCGGTGGCGGCGCCGACGTCATCGTCGACTGGATGGGCGGCGCGCTGGCCGCGCGCGAAAAGGGCGTGCCGCTGGTCAATATCGCCCAGCCGTTCAAGAAGGCCGGCATGCAGCTGGTCTGCCCGAAGGACGGCCCGGTCAAGACCGAGGCCGACTTCAAGGGCCATACGCTCGGCGTCTGGTTCTTCGGCAACGAATATCCGTTCTACGCCTGGATGAACAAGCTCGGCCTCAAGACCGAGGGCGGCCCGGACGGCGTCACCGTGCTGAAGCAGAGTTTCGACGTGCAGCCGCTGATCCAGAAGCAGGCGGATTGCATTTCGGTCATGACCTACAACGAATACTGGCAGCTCATCGATGCCGGCTACAAGCCGGAAGAGCTGATCGTGTTCAACTACTCGGCCATGGGCAACGACCTGCTTGAGGACGGGCTCTATGCCTTGGAAGACAAACTCAAGGATCCGGCCTTCGAGGACAAGATGGTGCGTTTCGTGCGCGCCTCGATGAAGGGCTGGAAATACGCTGTCGACAATTCCGACGAGGCGGCCGGCATCGTCTTGGACAATGGCGGCCAGGACGAGAACCACCAGAAGCGGATGATGGGCGAAGTCGCCAAGCTGATCGACAATGCCGACGGCAAGCTCGATCCGGCGACCTACGCGCGCACCGCCAAGGCGCTGCTCGATCAGAAGATCATCACCAAGGAGCCGAGCGGCGCCTACACGACCGCCATCACCGACAAGGCCATCAAATAGGGCCATCAAATAGGACGATCAAATCGACGCGATCAAACCAGGCCCCTGCGGCCTGCAATTCGAAAAAAGGGGCGGGCGACCGCCCCCTTTTTGTGTGTGCCGAGCATGATCGACAGCTTGGAGGTGTAAGTCCTCTACCCAGCCTGATGGCGGCGAAGGGTTAGCGAAGCGCAAGGGCGTCGTCGCAAGGCGGGGTCTGAAGGAAGCGTGGAGCAAACCCGCGACCCGATGGACAAGAACCGGATACGAGGCCTACCCGGCCGGACGAGCGGGCACATGACCGCGAAGTCCATGGTCATCAAGGACCGGGGTGGTAAATCCGGCGGGTGTGCGGGGAAGGCGGTCGATCTTACCTCGGGAGATCTGTGCCGTGTCCGGAA
>NZ_VLKT01000020.1 GCF_007830515.1 Mesorhizobium tianshanense | reverse complement strand
CCTGGGCAAAATACGCGGAAGCCTTGCGAAGGATCTCGTTGGCCTGGCGAAGCTCGCGGTTCTCGCGTTCCAAAGCCTTGAGTTTCGTCGCCACATCCGTAGGCACACCGGCTCGCACGCCACTGTCGCGCTCGGCCTTCTTCACCCACTCATGCAGCGTCTGCGCCGTGCAGCCGATCTTGGCGGCGATCGACGACACCGCCGCCCACCGCGAGGCATGCTCGCCTTCGTGATCCAGAACCAGCCGCACCGCACGGGCTCGGACCTCGGGAGAGAACTTGTTGGTCGTCTTGCTTGTCATGGCTCCACCTTCTCAGGAGTTGGAGCCTCCGATCAACCCGGCGCGGTTCACTTCTGCTGGAAATTGGCCAGATACTCGGCAGCTTCAAAGGCAAGTTCGCCGTGATTGGCGGCGCGGTGCCTTGGCTCCTCCTAGAAAACGAAGAAATGCCGCATGTAGGAACTCTCGATGTCGATCTGGGCCTCGATACCGATGCACTGGGAGATGGCGAATACGCCCGACTTGTCGAGGCGCTCATGGGAAATGGATATGAGCAGCGGGGCGACCATCGTTTGTTCCAGCTTGTTCGGACAGTACCTGTCGATGATGGTGGAGGTCCGATCGATGTGGTTGTCGACTTTTTGCGTCCTTTCGATGCCGTCTTCACAAGGAACAAGCCACCGCTGATCGAGCATTTTGCCGTGCAGCGTGCATCGGGGCCGAATTGGGGCTGCGCTTCTACAACCTCGTTGCGATTTCGGGCGAAATGCCGGATGGAGGCGCAAACCACGTCAACATCGCCGTCGCATCGATCCCCGCCCTCCTCGCAATGAAGGGCTATGCAATCGAGAACCGCCTGAAGAGGAAGGATGCGTACGATATCTATTACTGCGTTCGAAACTATCCAGGTGGCCCTGAAGCCCTTGCTGCGGATTGCGAGCCGGTTCTCGCTCACAAGGAAGGCAAAGAGGGGTTCAGGTTTATTGCTGGCAAGTTCGAGGCGGTTGACAGTTTCGGCCCCACCAGCGTCCGCCAGTTCGTGCAGGACACACAAATTCTTGGTGATCGCAGTGCCGATCAATGGCAGCAGGATGCATTTGGTCAGGTCGCTGCGTGGCTCCGTGCACTTGGCTTGAGAGGGTAGGTGACCGCGCTGCTGCCGTTCCTCGCTAGCAATTTATCCCTTGGGAGTGCAGCGGTTTGAAGTGCATGGCTGAATATCCCGAACGCTACAATTACCGTCTATTTCATTTCATCACTGAGTTGGACAACAGCCTTGCCGGCCGCCTTTACGTGAAGGTCGGACGCTCGCAGGCGGTCGATCGCCGCATGGCTGTACGTGGATGCCGTCATTGAGAATTGGCTGGGGCGCCAGGATTCGAACCTGGGATTGTCGGTACCAAAAACCGATGCCTTACCACTTGGCTACGCCCCAACAGCCGGAACGTGCCCGCTGCGCGCGGCCTTATAAGACGAGCCGACGGAAAGCTCAATGCCGAGAATGGCGAGTATGAGCAACTAACCCGACGGCGAGAGTTTCGCTCCGCAATTATCGGATCGGATGCGGACTGTGTTGTTTATTCACCCCAGACGGCCATTTCGTTACCGGCCGGATCGACGAAATGAAACCGCCTGCCGCCGGGGAACGAGAAGATCGGCTTGACGATCGTGCCGCCGGCATTTTCGACGGCGTCCAGGGTTTCCTCCAGATCCTTCGAATAAAGCACGGGAAGCGGCTTGGCGGGCGCTTCGTCAGCATCGGCTTGGAAGCCTCCGTCAAGACCTTCCGAAAAGGCCGAATAGGTCGGGCCATAGTCGGTGAACGACCATGAAAAGGCAGCGCTGTAGAAAGCCTTCAGCCTGTCCAGCGTTCCGCCGGTTGCCGGCATTTCCAGATAATCGAGTTTTCCGGTCAGTCTCATGGCGCTACCCTTGTTCTTGTTGTGTTCTATTCCGGTGGTCGCCGAGCCGCAAGTCTTTTTGGCATCGCTTTTTCTTAATCGATTGTAGAAGCCGGCTGGCTCTGTCGACGCCTTGCCTTTCGCACTGCAGCATCATATCGCTCGGGGTGGACGCGGCGAAACTTCGGCTTCGTCAATCTTTTCAATCTCCTGCAACCGGGGAGCAAGCATGACCAAATGGGTATACACCTTTGGCGACGGCGCTGCGGAAGGCCGTGCCGGCGATCGCAACCTCTTGGGCGGCAAGGGCGCCAACCTGGCCGAAATGTGCAGTCTGGGCCTGCCCGTGCCGCCGGGCTTCACCATCACCACCGAGGTCTGCAACGCCTACTATGCCAATGAGCGCTGCTATCCGGCTTCACTGGAAGCGGATGTCGCGGTCGCCCTCGATCATATCGGCCGGCTGACCGGGCGCCGTTTCGGCGATCCCTCGAAATTGCTTTTGGTGTCGGTGCGTTCCGGTGCCCGGGCCTCCATGCCCGGCATGATGGACACCGTGCTCAATCTCGGTCTCAACGACGAGACGGTCGAGGCGCTGGCCGCTGATTCCGGCGATGCACGCTTTGCCTACGACAGCTACCGGCGTTTCATCCAAATGTATTCCGATGTCGTCATGGGACTTGACCATGAAGTGTTCGAGGAAATCCTCGAAGACCAGAAGGGCGGGCTCGGCCGTGAGCTCGACACCGAACTGACCGCCATCGAATGGCAGGGCGTGATCGCGCTTTACAAGGCCAAGGTCGAGGAGGAACTCGGCAAGCCGTTTCCGCAGGATCCGAACGAGCAGCTCTGGGGCGCGATCGGCGCTGTGTTTTCGAGCTGGATGAACAACCGCGCCATCACCTACCGGCGCCTGCACGACATTCCGGAAAGCTGGGGCACGGCGGTCAACGTCCAGGCCATGGTCTTCGGCAATATGGGCGAGACTTCGGCCACCGGCGTTGCTTTCACCCGCAATCCGTCGACCGGCGAAAAGATGCTCTATGGCGAATTCCTGGTGAATGCGCAGGGCGAGGATGTCGTCGCCGGCATCCGCACGCCGCAAAACATCACCGAGGCGGCGCGCATTGCCGCCGGCTCCGACAAGCCGTCGCTGCAGAAGCTGATGCCGGAAGCCTTCCAGACTTTTGTCACCATTTCCGACCGCCTGGAAAAGCACTACCGCGACATGCAGGATCTCGAATTCACCATCGAGCGCGGCAAATTGTGGATGCTGCAGACAAGGTCCGGCAAGCGCACCGCCAAGGCCGCGCTCAGGATCGCCGTCGAGATGGCAAAGGACAAGCTCATTTCGAAGGAGGAGGCCGTCGCCCGCATCGATCCGGCTTCGCTCGACCAGCTGCTGCATCCGACCATCGATCCGAAGGCGCCGCGCGATGTGATCGGCATCGGTCTGCCGGCTTCTCCGGGCGCTGCCACCGGCGAGATCGTCTTTTCCTCCAATGACGCCGAGGAGCTCAAGACGCAAGGCCGCAAGGCGATCCTCGTGCGCATCGAGACCAGTCCCGAAGACATCCACGGCATGCATGCGGCGGAAGGTATCCTGACCACGCGTGGCGGCATGACCAGCCACGCCGCGGTGGTGGCACGCGGCATGGGCAAGCCTTGTGTGTCTGGCGCGGGCTCGCTGCGCGTCGACTACAAAGCCGGCACGCTGATGGCGATGGGGTCGACGTTCCGCAAGGGCGATATCATCACCATCGACGGCGGCAACGGCCAGGTGCTGAAAGGTGCAGTACCTATGCTGCAGCCTGAGCTCTCGGGCGATTTCGCAGCCATCATGGAATGGGCCGATGCCGCGCGTCGCATGAAGGTGCGCACCAATGCAGAGACGCCGCTCGACGCGCGCATGGCGCGTTCCTTCGGCGCCGAGGGCATCGGGCTTTGCCGCACCGAGCACATGTTCTTCGAGGGCGACCGTATCGTCGCCATGCGCGAGATGATCCTCGCCGACACGGAAAAGGGTCGGCGAACGGCGCTGGCCAAACTCTTGCCCATGCAGCGCTCGGATTTCCTCGAACTGTTCGAGATCATGGCCGGCCTGCCGGTGACGATCCGCCTGCTCGATCCGCCGCTGCACGAATTCCTGCCCAAGACCGAGGAAGATGTTGCCGAAGTCGCCGCCGCCATGAACGTGTCGCCCGACAAGCTCAGGCAGCGCACCGACGCCCTGCACGAGTTCAACCCGATGCTTGGCCATCGCGGCTGCCGGCTTGCGGTTTCCTATCCCGAAATCGCCGAGATGCAGGCGCGCGCCATTTTCGAGGCCGCTATCGAAGCCGGCAAGAAGGCCGGCGCGCTGGTGGTTCCGGAAATCATGGTGCCTCTGGTCAGTCTGGTGAAGGAACTCGACTACGTCAAGGCGCGCATTGATGCCGTCGCCAAGAGCGTGATGGAGGAAACCGGCGTCAAGATCGACTATCTTACCGGCACGATGATTGAACTGCCGCGCGCCGCGATCCGTGCCCATGTCATTGCCGAGGCGGCTGAATTCTTCTCTTTCGGTACCAACGATCTGACCCAGACCACCTTCGGCATCTCACGCGACGACGCAGCTTCGTTCCTGGAGGTCTATCGTCAGAAGGGCATCATCGAGCAGGATCCGTTCGTGTCGCTCGACATCGAGGGTGTTGGCGAATTGGTGCGGATGGCCGCCGAGAAGGGCAAAGCAACCCGGCCGGATATCAAGCTCGGCATTTGCGGCGAACACGGCGGCGATCCGGCATCCATCCATTTCTGCGAGGAGGTCGGCCTCGACTATGTGTCATGCTCGCCCTACCGCGTACCGATCGCCAGGCTGGCTGCCGCGCAGGCGGCGGTGCAAGTTGGGAAGACTCTGGCGTCATGAGCGTCGGTCGGGCCCGATGTCGGTGTGGGGCCGTGGATCGGGGAAGGTCAACTTCTTCGGGATTTGACCGCTGGTTGCGCTCCACGTCGGCTATCCGGGGAGGAAATCCGCGCTTAAAGGATGGAACCGGGTCAAAGTTGCCTGTTGTGCTGTGATGATCATTTGCTGTCGGTTCGCCGGGCAAGGCGCACTCCAGGGCCACCGCCATTTTCTGGGATGAATTCGACACCGGCAGCCTCCAATGCTTTGCGGATCGCTGCCTTATTGTTCGGATGTGGGACCCGGGCGCCTCGCTCAAAATCAACTACGGTGGGTCGTGATACCTTGGCGGCGTCCGCCAGCTCGCTCTGACTCATTCCCAGCATCGCGCGAGCACCTCGACACTGCGCGGCAGAAATTTTACTATAAGTCAAATGTTTGTCCCTAAGGTTGACATGGCGCGGATAATTGGTCAAATTATCAAAGGCTATACGCTGCGAGAATGTTCGCGGCCGAACAGGATGTTTGCACCATCCCGTCCGGCCTGACCACAATCTAAGCTGATTGGAGCTCGGATCATGGGTGATTCCGACAATAGCATGACTCTGCCTTTCGTCACTCGCAGGCGAGTGCTTGCGGGAGGGATGATCACGTCCACCGCTTTGGCGTTTGAGAAAAGTGCGCTTGCCGGCAACCCAGCGGCAACGAGTATACCCCCCGACCCAGCGCTTGCGCTTTGGCGGGAATGGGAGACAGCCCACAAGCTGACCGAGCGGCTTTGCCTCAGGCAGCAGCGCCTGGAGACGAGGCTTGTCGAGAGCGTCGGCTTTCCCTGTGCGACCGTCCGCCTGCCCGAGAGTGAGGAGGTGACCGTTCACTCGATCGAGGCGCTCAATGAAGTGCTCGGCAAAGGGCCGGACATGGCGGCACTCCGCGAGACGGCCGAAGCCGAATTCGCGGCGCATCACGCACGCTGGGATGCGGCTGCCGAGGAGACTGGTTATTCCGCCGTCCTCAGGGCCGAGCGCGAAGCCGGCGAGCGGGCACAGGATCTGCTGGAAGCGTTCTCAGCCACCTCCGCCACGACTCTCGCCGGTGTCGCAGGCAAGCTCGATGCCGTGTTGCGCGAGGGCGAGGCCTGGGAGGAATGTTCCGAGTTCCCCTGGCCGCAAATCCGCTCGGCGCTCAGCGATCTGGTGCGCATCGCCCAGCAGATGATGCCGGAACAGTCTTTCACGGCGAGCGCCGTCCAGAGCTCCGCCCGCGGCGGGCCGGCTGCTGTTTCCGCGCCTAAAAGACGAGGAAGGAGGCGAGACATGAATATCCGTCCAACCCCACTTCCGGCTTCAGCAGAGAAGCCCTCAACTTGCAGCGAAGCGTCTGCCTCCCGTCACCCTTCAACTGGCAGGGAGTTGGCAACGCCGGACGCTCTTGCGGCATCTCACCATCCGGCGGCGAGCGATCCCGATCTGCTGGACGCCTTCAACCGCGATGCCGCCCTGGAGAAATGGACCGTGCCGGAAGCTGCAGAGGCAGCGAAAGCCTTTTGGGGAAAGACAGCCGCAACCGCAATCGCCTGGTGCGCCTTCTCGGCGCGTTGCGACGGGCGGACACAGGAATTCCGATTCTGGTTTCGGGTATTCGCCCATCTTCAAGCGAGTTCGCCTGATTCCGAAGCGGAAGCAGCGTCCGGGAAGGCTCATCCAGGCAGTTCCCGATAGGGGAGATTATGTCTGGCGAGGGAACTGCCTGCTCGTCGAGAGCACGCCGGGTCGAAGCCAGCCCGTCAAGGCCAGAGCCGCATCACTGTGGCGCGTGCCGCGCCAGTCTTGACCGGCAGCTTTCGGCCCGGCGGACGCTTCGGACGCGGGCAAGGCTCCGGTACGAGCGATACCGCTCCACCCCTCAGGATGCGTTACTCCGGCAGTTCGTCGCCCTTGATCGGCGCCTTCCCATTGCCGGCCCGCTTCAGGATGTCCAGCGCCTTGGGGATGTCGGCGCGGGCAGCGCGTTCATGAAAGTAGCTCTCCGTGCGCAGCGCCGAAAGCTTCTCAGCGACTGCCACATTAATAAACTGGTTGAGCGGCACGCCTTCGCTCTCCGCCACCTTGCGCGCCTCATCGAGAAGCGAGAGCTGAAGCCGCAGTGCGAAATTGCTTCTCCTCATGTCTTTCTCTCCAATCGTCTCAGCGCCTCACCCGGCGACAGGACTATGATACCGAAGCGCTCGGCCACCTTGCCGAAGTCGCGTAGGTTGAAGGTCACCCGGCATTCAGCAACGCCTCCGCCAGGCCAAACTCGACCGCCGAATGCTGTGCCTGGCGTAAATTCAATCACGGCATCGGCCGGGATAGAAGGCGACCACCGGAAATCTGCGGCCGATGCCGTTCTTGCCGGAATCGAGGACGCTTCGTCCCTTTTGGGTCGAGCACTCGGACTTCCGCCAGCCAACTTGGGCCCGTGCTCTTGATCCCGGTAGCACTCCTTGCATTGTTTGAGATTGAAAGTATTAAAAGCGTGACCGCGTTGACCGCGGTCTACATCGTGGGGATCGTTGCGGAAATGGCGCCTTAGGTTTTATGCTGGCGTCATCTGGCAAAAAGGAGCTTGCATTGGGGAATGGTGCTGACAGACGTAGCGTCGATGCGTGCTGCGCAGCATTGAAGTCGGCATTCCAGACCTTTTGAGTGCGAGATCTAATGACCGAGCGGATCGTCAGTTTTGTTATGAGTGGTGGCATTGGCTCACGGCTGTGGCCGCTGTCGCGCGAGGATAATCCCAAGCAGTTCCATGACTTTTCAGGCGATGGCTCGATGCTGGTTAAGACGCTGCATCGGCTGACGGCGCGGCCGGATGGTGAAACCCCGGTCTTCTTGATTGCTTCGGAGCGGCACGCTGACCGCATCCACGCCGATCTCGCCGGACTCGATCTTTCGGGCGGCGGCCCCTTGTTCGAGCCGACCGGACGCAACACCGCTGCCGCCGTTGCCTTGGCGACCCTACGCACCTTGTCAGAATATGGCGACAGCCTCGTACTGGTGGTGCCATCTGATCATGAGATCGCGACCGCACGGCAATTCTGGCAGAGCGTCGAAAACGGCACTGCGGCAGCGCGTGCGGGCCGGCTGGTGGTGTTCGGCATCAAGCCTGATCAGCCGGAGACCGGTTACGGCTATATCGAGGTCGCCGGCGAGAAGAATGGCATCTACGATGTCTCGCGTTTTGTCGAAAAACCGGACCTCGTGACCGCGCAAAGCTATCTGGCGGCCAATAACTTCTACTGGAACACCGGCATCTTCCTGTTTCGCGCCAGCGCCATGCGTGACGCCTTCATGGCTTTCGAGCCCGAAATATGGGGGTCCACCGAAACTGCCTACCAGGCGGCGACCTCGGATCTTTCCGGTCTCTATATGCCTCTGGAGCTCTACGCCGTTATTCCCTCGACATCGATCGACTATGCGATCATGGAGCGCGCCGGCGATATCGCCATGGTGCCGGCCGGCTTCCGATGGAACGATCTCGGTTCCTGGCAGTCGTTGCTCGATGTCGGTCCCTCCGACGAAAAGGGCAACGTGATCGTCGGCGATGTGGTCGCCATCGACTGTGAGAACTCCTACATCCGCAGCGACAGTCGCTTGCTCTCGGCCATCGGCTTGAAAGACGTCGCCATCGTGTCGACCGCCGATGCTACCTTCGTCGCCCCGGTCAACCGCAGCCAGAACGTCAAGAAGATCGTCGAGCAACTCGAAAAGAGCGGCCGCCTGGAAACCAGGTTTACGCCCGCCGACGACCGCGTGATCGAAAGCGGCGCTTGGCGGCGCCGTGTACACCACTGGCTGTTTGAAGAGACGGTGCCGCTGTGGTCCACGGTCGGGGTCGATGAGCGCCATGGCGGTTTCCATGAGGCACTCGGCTTTGACGCCACACCGCTTATGAAGCCGAAGCGCATGCGCACCATGGCGAGGCAAGTCTACGCCTTCGCTGTCGCCAAGGCGCGCGGCTGGGACGGGCCTGCCGACCGGTTGATCAGCCACGGCATCGAATTCATGAACAGGAACGGCCGCACCGACAACGGCGGCTGGGTGCGCACGCTTAACGTCGATGGCACGGTTGCCGACGCCGCGGAGGATGCCTACGACCATTCCTGCGTGCTCCTGGCGCTGGCGCATGCCCATATGGTCGGCAATCCCGACGCCTTGCGGCTTGGCGAAGAAACGTTTTCGTTCCTCGACGCGCATCTCGAGGATCACCGCATGACAGGTTTTCTCGAAACGTCGAGCGGCGAGGGCGAACGTCGCTCCAACCCACACATGCATCTGCTCGAGGCTTTCCTGGCCTGGCATCAAGCGACCGGCGAGATCGCCTATCTTCGCCGCGCCGCGCGCATCGTCGATTTGTTTCGCAGCCATTTCTTCGATCTAGAAAGCTGGACGCTAGGCGAATATTTCGACGCCGAGTGGAGGCCGGCGGAGGGCGAAAAAGGTCTATGGACGGAACCCGGCCACCATTTTGAATGGGCCTCGCTGCTGGCCGACTTCGCAGGGCGCACCGGCCAGAGCGAATTGAGCGGCTTTGCCAGAAAGCTCTATGCCTCGGCCATTGCCAACGGCCTCAATCGCGCCACTGGCCTCGCCTATGGCGCCGTTTCGCGGCAAGGCCTGCCACTCGACCTTGTCTCGCGCAGTTGGCCGCAGGCCGAAGCAATCAAGGCAGCGATTGCACTGGACGGTTCAGGTGGCCCCGACCTCAAGCCCGAGATCGAAGCGCGTGTCGGTCGCCTGTTCCGTTGGCACATCAACCCAGCACCGCTCGGCCTGTGGATAGACCGGATCGATGAGCGTGGCCGCTCGCTGGCGACCGATGTGCCGGCAAGCATCTTCTACCATCTCGTCTGTGCGCTGACGCAATATCTGGACAGCACCGCCGGCGAATCTCGGTAAGTGCTCGCCACGTGCGGTCTCGGCGTAGTCGCCTGCCGGCCCACTGCGCTAATGGTTCACCGCGCCCCTTGCGGGGTTATTCTGTGAGGGCTGAGCGTTCCGCCGCCTTCATGCAGCAATTCGGCTGCATCGGTCCTGCTGGATCGGCTCAAACCGGAATACCGGCAACTGGGTATGCCGACATCGGGAGATCGGGGTTGAACCTGTCTCACGCTCGCCAGGAAGGCACGATCTGTCAAAGTGCTGGTTGAACTGAAATTCAGTTCAACCAGCACTCCGAGGTTGTCGGCACAGGATCGCAACGATGCTGACGGGCAAAGCATTGGTCCCACGAGAACGCTGTGACTGTTCGTCAGCCCGAAATGGGTCTTCGAGGCGACGAGACGCCAGAGGAGCAGATAAGGAGCCGCCGTCAGTTATGAGCCCGTCAGCAGGGCTTATAGTGCCCACCTGACTTCTCTGGCTGCCCGCATAAAAACCCTTGGCTTATTAGTTGCTCGGCGAGATCAGCCCCGTCGCTCGTGAAACATTGGGCCACTACAAAGTTGTTCAGCCTTGAGGCGACAAGGCCATCACAAGGTGTGCCATGCCCTACCGGCTTGCAGGAGACCGTCTGCGGCGGGAACCGCTGCCTTGCCGCTTCAGAAACAAGACTGGTCATCCCTGGCGGCTTCGTAAAAGTCGCTCCGCACAAGATCACATGTGTGGATGCGACAGTTATATCCCGGATGTCTTTCATAACAAGGGTGCCGCTAAAAGGCATAGGGTTGTCTCGGACCTGTGGTCGTCTTTTTGGTTCATTCGCTTGCAGTAGGGCGAGAATACCCCACGTAAACAGCGCAAAAAACATAACTAAAACCGCATAAAAGCGCCACGACATACTCATTCTGCCTCGCAACATGCAATCCAATGTTCTATTTTACTGTCACGCAATGAAACTGGGATCAGCCGGCAATTTGCATGACCTTCTTCGGCTATCAAATCCGCCGCCTCACGAACCGTCGGCTTGCAACATTGTCGTGAGAGAGTACCCCATTTACGGCCGTCAAGGTGCTCGTGCAGCAAGCGAACTAACACAGCTGACCGCTATTAGGCCGCACGCGATGCCGGCACAATCAGCAGCCCAGTCGAGCCCATCAAAATCGCGTGCCATCAAAGCCGTGCCTTGAGCGACCTCGATCGCAGCGCCAACCAAAGCGAGGAAGAGTACCAGCTTCGCCTTGCGTTCCGGCCAACTGAGACTCCCAAAAAAGATCAACGCGGCGAAAGCTGTGGCGTGGTTTAGCTTGTCGTAGTGGAAGCCTACATCGAGTCCGAATTCCCTAAGACGCGGCATGGGCAAAAGCGCAAGCACGAGCACGGCAAGCAAAGTGACGAAAAAGGCTATCCGTTCGGTAACGAGTTGGAATCTCATATGATCCCTTGAAAGGCTGAATCCTGGTAGACAAAGCTGGGTTTGATGGTCCGCGCCGAGCCTACTATGATGTCGAGGGCAAGGCGGTGCCTACGGCCACGATTGCACCCAATGCTTCGAAAATCAAACTGAGCGTGCAGTGCATCGGCGTGCCCAGCGCCTCCCTTCGGCCGATCGCGCCATGCGATTGCCCAGGCAAGGAGCTTTGTCACTGGCTGGATCCGAACAGGGCCTGCTGTGTCTGGCGCCTTGAAGATCAAGCCGGTGGTCGGCACGGTGCGGGTAATCCTTTGACGCACGGTTAAGGACGCAGAACAGCTACTTTGACGCCATGCTTGCTAAAGGGCGACATGGCGGTCAACTGCCGCGCCTTGACGCTGCCGATCTGGAACCAAACTAAGCGCCTAATCCAAGAACATTTTTGCGCGATCGCGATGTCGTTGTGGGCGGCAACTGCGGGCCATGCTGCGCCACTCGTGGAGCCGATGCTGCATATCAAGCCGGTCTCAGGTGGCAGTGGCCGTATCGCCTTGACGCTCGATGCCTGTGGCGGTCAGACCGACACCCGGATCCTCTCGGCGCTTGTGGAAAACAGACTTCCTGCAACCATCTTCGTCACCGCCATATGGCTGAAGCGCAACGCCGCCGCTCTCCAGATCATGCGGGCGCATCCCGATCTGTTCGAACTGGAAAACCATGGCGGCCGTCACGTCCCGGCCGTCGATACACCGCAACGCGTCTACGGCATTCGCAGCGCCGGCAGTCCGGAAGCAGTCCTGGCCGAGGTCGAATCGGGCGCGGCCGCTCTTGCCGGAAACGGCCAAGCAACGCCGAAATGGTTTCGCGGGGCAACCGCCAAATACAGTCCGTCGGCCATCGCGATGATACGCAAGCTTGGATTCAAGATCGCAGCTTTCTCGATAAACGGCGACGGCGGCTCATTGCTGGGGGCAAAGGAAACCGCCCGTCGCATTGCCGCCGCCAAGGACGGTGATGTCATCATCGCTCATATCAATCAGCCGAACCACGCCGCGGGCGAAGGCGTGGAGCAAGGTGTTCTGATGCTGAAGGGTAAGGGCTTTACCTTCGTGCGGCTCGACGAGGCCAACGACGTCGGCAATGACGGCACCACCGACTGATCGACAACGCAGGTCTCGAACCGCCTCTGCTCAGGCTGGTGTGGCTTCGATCGTCACCTTGCTGGGATAGAACGCGCCGTGATCGCGGATTTCGACCATTTCGTCGAAGGGCTGTTCATACGCCCACATCGCATCCTTGCCTCCTTCTGCGGCAGGCAGCACGCTCCAATAGCTCGCATCACCCTTGTAGGGGCAATGGGTCGACAATTCTGTCTTGCGAAGCTGGTCGAAATCTATGTCGTCGAACGGAATGTAGAGGACTGAAGGGTAGGGGGGCTCCGTCAACATCTTGGCCTTGGTGGACGAGGCAATGACCACACCGCCGGCGCGTACGGTCACGGTACCGATGTAAGGCTCGACGGTAATGACTTTACCCGGGTTGCGTTGAAAGCCGGGCGACGGGTTGGCGATCTGGTCCATGACTGGTTCTCCTTGCATCGACCTAAGGTGTGACGTGCGCGTGCGTTGCGCAAGGCCGCCGTCGAATGCGAAGCGCGAAAACCATCGCCTATGGCGTTGCCAGATCTCTCGTCGAGCCGGCCCTGCCGATGACAGATCAGGCGGCAGCCTGAAACGCGTCCATCAGCCCGGCGTAGGCGGCGGCAATACCGGCGACCGGATTGGTGCTTCTCGACGCGGTTTCGACCTTGAGCGCGCCACCGCCGGTCGGCAAGGTGAGAAGCAGGAACTGCCGGTTGCCGCCATCGCCGACGCATGCCGCGGCAACGTGCTGGCCCTCGCCTTCGTTCTGAACGCACATCTTGAAGAGCAGCGTGCCGCCGACCGCCTCAAGGGCGCCGCCGACAACTTCGACGAATTCGTCTTCGGTAACGGTTATGGCGTCCGGCGCCAAATCGGCTAGACTTTCGGCAAGCGTATTTTCGAGAGCCTTGTCGTCGAGCTGCGCGTCCATGCGAACCTCTTTCATTCGCCAATCACACCCCTGCCCATTAATCAAAGTTAACGCCGACGATGGCCGGATTGTGGCGGTTTTCCCTGTCTTTTCGATCAATGCACCGCTTCGGCCCTGTCATGGCTGGACAATCCGCCGGTTCGTCCCACAATGGAATGAAAAACCAATGGGAGGAACAAAATGCTCGGACTGATGCAGGAATGGCCGCTGCTTTGCCACAAGCTCATCGACAACGCAGCCAGGCAGCACGGCGAACGCGAGATCGTGTCGCGCTCGATCGAGGGTCCGATCGTCCGAACCACCTACGCCGAAATTCATCGCCGCGCCTTGCAGGTCGCTGAGCGACTCGAGCGTGATGGCTTTGGGCTTGGCGACCGCATCGCCACATTGGCCTGGAATACGGCGCGCCACATCGAAGCCTGGTACGGCATCATGGGGGTCGGTGCGATCTATCACACGCTCAATCCGCGCCTCTTTCCCGAGCAGATCGTGTGGATCATGAACAATGCCGAAGACAAGGCGATCTTCGTCGATCTGACATTCATGCCGCTGCTTGAAAAGATCGCCGGCGCGGTCAAGTCGCTGAGAAAGGTGATCGTGCTGACCGACAAGGCACACATGCCGCAAACGGCGCTGCCGAACGTCGTTGCTTATGAGGAATGGCTTGACGAAGCCGACGGCGGCTTCGCTTGGAAGACGTTCGATGAAAACACCGCCGCCGGCATGTGCTACACCTCGGGCACGACAGGCGATCCGAAAGGCGTCCTCTATAGCCACCGTTCGAACGTGCTGCACGCGATGATCGCCGCGATGCCCGACGCGATGGGCCTCTCGTCGCGCGATACCATACTGCCGGTCGTGCCGATGTTCCACGCCAACGCTTGGGGCCTTGGCCAGAGCGCGCCGATGATCGGTGCCAAGCTGGTCATGCCTGGTTGCAAGATGGACGGTGCCTCGATCTACGAGTTGCTCGACACCGAAAAAGTGACGTTCAGCGCAGCCGTGCCGACAGTGTGGTTGATGTTGCTCCAACATCTGGAGGAGACCGGCAAGAAACTCCCCTATCTGAAGAGGGTCGTCATCGGCGGCTCATCTTGCCCGCGCGCGATCACGAGGAAGTTCCAGGACAACTACGATGTTGAGGTCATCCATGCCTGGGGCATGACCGAAATGTCGCCGCTCGGCACGCTGTGTACGATGAAGCCGGACTATGCCGGGCTCGAGGGCGAAGCCCGGCTCGATGTCCAGAGCAAGCAGGGCTATCCGCCCTTCGGCGTCGAAATGAAGGTGACGGACGACGACAACAACCCGCTGCCTTGGGACGGCAAAACATTCGGGCGCTTGAAGGTCCGCGGACCGGCAGTCGCGCGCGCCTACTATGGCGGCGTCGGATCCGAACAGTTCGACGGAGAAGGCTGGTTCGATACGGGTGATGTCGCCCATATCGACCCGGGCGGCTATATGCAGATCACCGACCGCGCCAAGGACGTTATCAAATCGGGCGGCGAATGGATTTCGACCATCGAGCTCGAGAATCTCGCGGTCGGTCATCCGGATGTGGCGGAGGCGGCCGCGATCGGCATCCAACATGCAAAATGGGGCGAACGACCATTGCTTGTTGTCGTCCGTAAGCCGGGCCGGGAGCCGACCAGGACGGATATCCTTGCTTTCATGAGCGGAAAGGTGGCGAAGTGGTGGATGCCCGACGACGTCGTCTTCGTCGCCGAAATCCCCCACACCGCGACCGGCAAAATCCAGAAGATCACCTTGCGCCAGCAATTCAGGGACTATCGCCTTCCGACGGATTGACAGAGATGGTGCCTTTCGCCTTCAAGCCACCGCCAAAGGGCTCTAAACGTCCGTTCGGGTTGGAGCAGTCCGGAAAATAATGGAAATTTCCCAGCGACAGACGTCGAGGGCGGCCGGGTGGTCGCGGCGGACAGGCGCCTTTTCGGCGGTCCTGCTTCTGACCGTTCTCGTCGGCCATCGATATGACCTTGTTGAGACGCCGGCCTTCCTTTGGGTGCTCGGCATAGTCGCGCTGCTTGCCGCCTCTGCGCTGCTGTTCGCCGGATTTGCCTTTTCGAGACTGTGGAATTTTGGTGACCGCGGCGGTCGCGACCTCACTGTCGGCACGTTGCTCGCATTTCTGGTGCTTGCTCCTTACGGCATTGCTGCCTACTGGGCAGCGACCTATCCGCCGCTCAGGGACATCTCGACGGATCTCGACGATCCGCCGATGCTCGACACCATCACCCGGCCCGGGGATATGAACGCGCTTTCGCCGCCGACCCCGGGTGAACAGCGCCTGCAGACCGAGACCTATCCGATGGTCACCGGACGCAGCTACAATTTGCCCTTCGATCGTGTCCTGCAGGCGGTCGAAACCGTGCTCGATCGGCGGGATTGGCAGCTTACGGCGCCGGTTCCCGACGCGAACGGGCAAAGTGAGGTGACGATCAACGCACTGGCCAAGAGCTTCGTCCTCGGTCTTCCAGCAGATGTCGCCATTCGCGTGGCCGAGGATGGCGATGTGATCATCGTCGACATGCGTTCGGCCTCCCGTTACGGCCGCTACGACCTTGGCGACAATGCGACTCGCATCGTTGATTTCCTCGCCGAGCTGGATCAGGAGGTCGCTGGCCAGGTGGGCACGGCCCCGGCGGAGTAGCGCCTACGCGACGGGCGTGAAAATGCCGTCGATGGCTGGGTCGCCGTCGGTGCTCACCAGACCGCGCGCCACCAGATCCTCCAGATGGGCAAGCACGGACAGTCCGGCAGCGCCATGCAGACGCGGGTCGGTATCGCGATAGATCGCCTCGACCATGGCCTTGATCGTTCGGTCGCCGCTTCTGATCCGCTCCAGGATCGCGCGTTCACGCATTTTGCGATGGCTCTTCAATCCGCGCATGAAGCTGCGCGGCGCGGTCACCGGCCCGCCGTGGCCAGGCAGCAGCAGGTGGTCGCCGCGGTCGATCAGCCGATCCAGTGAGATCATGTAGTCGGCCATGGCGCCATCCGGCGGCGCAACGATGGAGGTCGACCAAGCCATGACGTGATCGGCCGAGAACAGGACGCCTGTTCCTTCCAGCGCAAAGGCCGCGTGGTTGGCGCAATGGCCCGGCGTTAGCACGGTCCTGATCGCCCAGCCGTCGCCGTTGACCACCGTATCGTCGGCAAGCGCGATATCCGGATCAAAGGCGGTGTCGGCGCTGGCGTCGAGCGGATTGACCTCGCCTATGCGCAGCGGCCTCGCCGGGCGATGCGGGCCTTCGGCCAGGATGATCGCACCGGTGCGCTGCTTCAGCCGGGCCGCCAGCGGAGAATGGTCGCGATGCGTGTGGCTGACGAAAATGTGGCTGACCGGCCTGTCTGCGATCACTTCGAGCAATGTCTTGAGATGCGCGTCGTCATCCGGCCCCGGATCGATCACCGCCAGCGTCTTGCGCCCGACGATGTAGCTGTTGGTGCCGTGAAAGGTGAAGGGGCTGGGGTTTGGGGCGGTGACCCGAAGCACGTCAGGCGCAACGGTCACGCCCTGGCCGTAGGACGGGTCGAAGCTTGTGTCGAATTTCAGCGTCATGGCGAATGTCGTTCAGCTCTGTTCTGGAGACGGCAAAATCGATTGCCGCATAACACGGAAGCCAATATAGGAAAACGCAAGGCCGCGATCTGCGGCAGTCCGGAATGGGGAAGACCATGGCAATTGCTACGACGATGCGTCCACTTGTTTCTCTCGCTTTGCCTGAAAAGGGCGCGGCTCGCCTGGCAACGCAGCTTTTGCTTGCGATCGTTGGAACGCTGGTGCTGACCTTGTCGGCAAAGACGAAAGTCGTGCTCGGACCGGTCGACATTTCGATGCAGACCTTAGCCGTCTTCTTAATCGCCGCGGCTTTCGGCATGCGGCTCGGCGTCGCCACGCTGCTTCTTTACATGGCGGAGGGCGCCATGGGCTTCCCGGTCTTCCAGAGCACACCGGAAAAGGGCATCGGCATCGCTTACATGCTCGGCTCGACCGGCGGTTATCTTGCCGGCTTCGTGGTCATGGCGGCGATTGTCGGGTGGGCGGCCGATCGCGGCTGGGATCGCCATCCGATCAAGCTCTTCAATGCGATTCTGGTCGCCGAAATCGTCATGATGGCGATGGGCTTTGCCTGGCTGGCACTGCTCATCGGCCCGGAAAAGTCATGGCAGTTCGGCGTCATGCCTTTCATCGTCGGCGATCTGATCAAGGTCGCCCTGGCGGCGAGCCTTGTGCCAGCCGTCTGGTCGCTGCTGAAGCGCTCCTGAACTCCGGTCGATCGATTGGACGCGGCGCTGACCGGGTCTACACACCGCAGTAATGTGGTTGCGTGGGAATGATTCAGTTCAGCGGCGGCCTGTCGAGGCTTTCGTCAACGCAGGCCGGCGTGACGACGACGAACAATGAATGGCCTGGACAGAAACGCCATTGGCATCTGCCCCCCACAATGCTTTACTTGCGATACCGTCACATTGTGGTCAAGTCGACAGACTAAGGACCAGAACAGTCCAGCGATTCGCCGCGAGGCAGCGTAACCAGGCAGCTACACATCGAAGCAATTGCTCGATACCGTTGCTAGAACAGCTAAAAAGAAGGCGGCTGGACTAATTGGCCTAGGCGTATTAGGTGAAGCTAAAGTTAATAGGCATATTGAAGTAGTTTTCGACCAACAGCCATCATTCTCGCGAAATGGTTGCTTGCTGGTATCCTCAAGCTGTCGTACCCGTTGCCGCTGAAAATGCCGAACCACCAGAGGGAGACGTGTGATTCGCTCGGAAGGAACAACGGCGAAGGTGAATGTATCACCACGGACCGCAACCGGCACCGCCGTACGCTGGTATGCCGCCAGCGTGTTTCCGGGAAAAGAAGAACTCGCCGAACGGCACCTCCGTATGCAGGGGTTTGACCCGTTTGTGCCTCGCTGCGAGAAGACGACACGTCATGCCCGGCGCATCGAGACGCGGCCAGCGGCATATTTTCCAGGTTATATGTTCATCGCCCTCGATGTCGCGCTGCAGCGGTGGCGCTCGGTCAATGGAACGTTCGGCGTGCGCTCGCTCATCATGCAGGGCGAGCGGCCATTGCCGGTCCCCTCGGGATTGGTTGAGCGGTTCATCGCCCTGACTGGCAGGGACGGCTTGCTTGATTTCAGGGGAGGCCTGATTGCGGGCGCATCAGTTCGGATTCTTTCAGGTCCTTTCGCGGAGATGATCGGTTGCCTTGACCGGCTCGATCCAGCCGGAAGGGCCCGGGTTCTGGTTGCCATCATGAACGGCGAAATCCCTGTTGACCTGGATTCGAGGGAGCTCGTCGCGATTGCATAGCCGCAATTGACTCCCGGTCGTGCGGTGCGAGCTGTTGCAAAGTTCGCTCTCGGGCTTCACCCGGGAGTGCGGTAGCCGTTGTTGGAGCCGAAGAATGTCGGTAGACGTGGCGATACAGAACTGCCTTTGCAGATGATCTGTTAACTGGTTAATGGCTTTACGAATTTGAACACCACCACCATCAACCTGCCCAATCAAAGGCATCTCCTGCTTCGGATGCGCTTTCAGCTGCTTGGCGGATTGACGTTCGCGATCATCGTTCCAGCGCTCATTCGCATGTCGTTTGATCAACAAGTAATCTGGTCAACGAATATGCAGGTTACGATCTTTGCTGCATTCATCGCTCATACGTCGGGTTACCTGCTTTACAAGCGCATCGGCAATTTTCCGGGTGTAGCGGCAGCTGGTAATATCTTGCCAACCTTTGCCCTGACTTACGGCCTGGTGTTCGTGACCATCTTCTTTTTCAGGTTTGACTATAGCCGGTTCCAGGCCGCCGCAAGTTTCTTTCAGTCGACATTGTGGTATTTTGGTCTGAGCTTGGCCACGCGACGGCTCGACCGATACCGGTTGGCAGTAATCCCCGGAGGGGATGTCGATAGGTTGGAAAGCATCCCAGGCGTCAGTTGGCACCGGATTCATTCGCCCGAGGCGATTGTCGAATATGCAAGCGGTGTGGTGGCCGATCTTCGAGCCGACCTTTCGGATGAATGGGAACGGTACATCGCCGATCGCGCGCTCTCGGGAACGCCAGTCTATCATGTCAAGCAAATCAGCGAATCGCTCACAGGTCGAGTGGAGATAGAACATCTTTCCGAAAATACTCTGGGATCCTTGAATCCAAATCACGCCTACTTGAAAATAAAGCAGGCCATTGATTGGGTTTCAGCACTGTCTATTATTGTGGTCTTTTCGCCATTGCTTTTATTCGTGGCGGCGGCGATAAAGTTAGACTCAGTTGGCCCGGCCTTGTTCAAGCAAAAAAGAATGGGATACAGGGGAAATCTCTACGAGGTTTACAAATTTCGGACGATGAAACTCAGCGCCGCTGCTGGCGATGAAAAGGAAGAGGCCATCACAAAGACCGGCGATGCGCGCATTACGCGTCTCGGGCAGTTCTTGAGAAAATCCAGGATCGACGAGTTGCCGCAAGCCATCAACATCTTGCGCGGCGAGATGAGCTGGATCGGACCACGTCCGGAGGCCCTCGTTCTGTCAAAATGGTATGAGGCAGAGCTGCCATTCTACCGCTATCGGCACATCGTCCGGCCTGGCATTACCGGATGGGCGCAAGTTAACCAAGGCCATGTTGCGGCGGTGGACGACGTTCTAGAAAAACTCCACTACGACTTCTACTACATCAAGAATTTTTCGCCTTGGCTCGACGTGCTGATTGTGTTTCGTACCGTCCGAACCATGCTGACAGGATTTGGTGCACGGTAGAGCCGAAGAGGCTTACTGATTGCGGGAGGATGATATTATTCGCTTGGAAGACACTCACAATCGCGTTCCAGGAATCGCCGGAGAAGTACTATGACCAGGAAGATCGCACTCATAACCGGCATCACCGGCCAGGATGGCGCCTACCTGGCGGAACTTCTGCTGGCAAAGGGCTATGATGTTCACGGCATCAAGCGGCGTTCATCGTCGTTCAATACCGGTCGCATCGACAATCTCTATCAAGATCCGCATGAAAAGAACGTAAGGCTGTCGCTCCACTACGGTGATATGACCGACGCCACGAACCTCATCCGCATAGTCCAGGAGGTGCAGCCCGACGAGATCTACAATCTCGCTGCGCAATCGCACGTCCAGGTGAGTTTCGAGACCGCTGAATACACGGCGAATGCGGATGCAATCGGCACGCTGCGCCTTCTGGAAGCCATCCGGCTGCTTGGCCTGACAAAAAAGACGCGCTTCTATCAGGCATCGACGTCCGAGCTCTACGGGAAAGTGCAGGAGATCCCACAAAGGGAAACGACGCCTTTCTATCCGCGGTCGCCCTATGCAGCGGCAAAGATCTATGCCTACTGGATTACGGTAAACTACCGGGAAGCTTACGATATTCACGCTTCCAACGGAATTCTGTTCAACCATGAAAGCCCGATGCGGGGCGAGACATTTGTGACGCGCAAGATCACGCGCGCGGCTGCCGCAATCAGCCTGGGCCTCCAGGACAAACTCTATCTCGGCAATCTGTCTGCCGAGCGAGATTGGGGGCACGCCCGCGACTATGTCGAAGGCATGTGGCGGATACTTCAGCAGGATGTGCCCGACGACTATGTCCTCGCTACCGGGGTCAAAAACTCGGTCCGCCATTTTGTCGAGCTTGCATTCAGCGAGGTCGGGATCGACATCCAGTGGGTTGGTTCGGGCATCGATGAAAAAGGCATCGATGCCAAATCCGGCACTGTTCTGGTCGAGGTGGATCCGCGCTATTTCAGGCCGACCGAAGTCGAGCTTCTGATCGGCGACCCCTCGAAAGCGGAGCGCGTTCTCGGATGGAAGGCGACAACGTCGCTAGCTACAATGGTCCAGGAAATGGTCCAGTCCGACCTCGAAACGGTAAGACGGGAATCCGAGCATCGGCGCTTGGACGAGGATCGCATTCGCGTTGCGGCACAGTAAGGAACGTTGGGCCGAGCTGACATGAAGATCTCGGTTTTGACGGTCTGCTGGAACTCGGCCGCGACAATCGAATATACGATCAACAGCTTTTTTGATCAGGACCATGCGAACAAGGAACTGGTAATTGTCGATGGCGGATCATCAGACGAGACATTGAAAATCGTACATTCGTACCCGCAGGATCATATCACCTGGGTCAGCGAGCCCGACAATGGGATGTATCATGCGCTCAACAAAGGACTGCGTCTTTACACTGGGGATGCGGTAGGCGTTCTGAACTCGGACGATTGCTTTCACGACCCTTCTGCACTCAGGCAAATTGCGATGGCACTTGAACAGGCCGACATTGTGCATGGCGACTTGGATTTCGTAGAGGACCATGTGACCCGAAAAGTCGTGCGCCGCTGGCGCGCTGAGCCCCGACCAGCCAAAGGTTTTCGGACCGGTTGGATGCCCGCCCATCCGACATTTTACGTCAGTCGAAACGTGGCGGAGAGGGTGGGTAATTTCGACCTAGGCCTCAAAGTTGCATCTGACTACGACTGGATGCTCAGAGCTGTTGAACTCCATGGATTCAAGTGCGCTATCACTAATGATGTGTTAGTGGATATGATGGTTGGCGGTGCCAGCACGCGGAGTCTGGCGTCATACGTCGGCCATAACATTGAAGCGCTGCAATCGAGACGCCGGTGGCTTAATTCCGGCGCGGTCGACTATGCGCTTATTGCAAAACCTCTGCGCAAGCTAGGGCAGTTTTTCTCGTGGGAACTCGGCACATCCTAATGAGAACAACTTTAGTCTGGGCTTAGGAGCTTATAATTTGAGGCCCGAGTGATGCAGAAGGGATTTCTTCTTCTAGAAAAAATTAGGAGCCACGGAATCGTACCCTCAGCCAAAAAGGCGGTGAGATACGCGTTCGAACTTTTATTCTCTAAGATATACGCCAAGTGCTTTGGAATCCGCATCGGTAAGGGGACAGTCATAAAGCTTGGGGCGAGAATTCGGCGGGACAGTGGTGATATAACCATCGGAAGTTACTGTATAATCCACGAAGGTGCCAGATTGCTTGCATATGGAGGGCAGATTACTATCGGTGACAACGTAAGTGTGAACCCGCTCTGCGTATTGTATGGCCACGGCGGTTTGGAAATCGGAAGCGGTGTCTTGATAGCGACAGGAACTGTAATAGTACCTGCCAACCATCAAATCGTTGCGGGCGTGCCAATACGGACGCAGAAGTTGATTTGCCGTGGTATTCGGATTGGCGATGACGTTTGGATCGGGGCAGGAGTGCGCGTATTGGATGGGAGTACAGTTGAAAGCGGAGTCGTAGTTGGGGCCGGCAGCGTCATTACTGGCGGAATTGTGCCAAGAAATAGCATCGTTGCCGGTATTCCGGCTCGAAAAATCGGCGAAAGACTTCCGGCCAATATATAGCAAGCCGACCAGTAAGTCCACCAACGGAGATGTTTGTGACAGCTAACAATTTATTTATACGCCAACTGACGTCTACACGCGTTATCAGAAGAATAAGAAAGGTATCGATTTTTTTTCAAAGCGATTTTGCGATGTCAGTAAAATATGCGGCCGGCGTATTGTTAAGAAAGTCATGGAAATGTCAGCTAAAAGTTGAGGGGGTTTACCTCTATGTTCGGCCGGGAACGCCAGATTTAGATGTGTGTTGTTCTAGTCTAGGTGACGAGTTTAGCGAGATCGCAAATATCGCTCGTGACACTCACAAGTTTATTGTGGATGCTGGAGGGTATATAGGGTCGTCCGCAATCTTCTTTGCAAGACGGTTTCCCGAATCGAGAATAATCGTACTTGAACCGGATGTCGAAAATTTTGGGATCGCGCAACTGAATTGTAGGCCGTACCAGAACGTTGAGGTATGGAATTTGGCGTTAGCGGGCAACGCAGGGAGGGCCAAGCTAAGGGATAGAGGTACGGGCGCTTGGGGATATACCGTCGTTGAAGAGCCTACTGACTGTGATACCAGGATTCGCGGGACTGTGGATTTGATCACTGTTGACCACATCGTCGAAATGTGCGCCGTTCAGGGTATTGACATACTTAAGCTCGACATTGAGGGGGGCGAGTACTCACTACTCGAGGACGTGCCTGGTTGGATTCAGCGATGTGATGTGATCGTTGCAGAGTTGCACGACCGTATAAAGAGCGGATGTACAGAAATGTTCTATAAGGCCATGAAGGGGCGGACGCAGTTCCATCTGGCTGGCGAAAAAGTTGCTTCGGTCTCGGATGCCATAACAACTTGACCCCGTCTTGCAGATTCGATGCCGCCAGGGCTTCAGAAACGTTCGAGTGAAGAGACAACTTGCGAACTTTATCTTTCTTCACCGAAGGGTCTTAGCAGTCGTGCGGTCCCACCCAACATGACAGGTATAGATCTACAGCGCCTTTTTCGCTTGGGCAAAGAAGGTGGTTGGATCATTATTGGTCAACTCGCTACTATGGCGGGTGCCCTTGCAATGGTTCGGTTTCTTACGGAATATCTCTCGCCGACCCAATACGGGCAATTAGCATTGGGGCTCACGGCTGTGGGGCTAACCAATCAGGTTATCATAGGAGGCCTAGCAGCAGGCATAGGGCGGTTCTATCCGATAGCAGCGGAGCAGAAAGACCTGGGCAACTATATTTCGGATGTGTTGCGTCTACTGGTTTTCGGAAGCGCGGCAGTGGTATGTTTCGGTATAGCATTGATCTTAGGGGTGGATATCCTAGGTTATCCTGAGTGGATTGGCCTGACAGCATCCGCAGCAGTTTTTGCGCTCCTGAGTGGGTACAATGCCACTCTCAGTTCGATACAGAACGCGGCGCGTCAGCGGTCAGTGGTGGCTCTCCACGTCGCGCTGGATGCATGGTTGCGGATTGTTCTGTCATTGACGGTTATGCGCTATTTTGGCGTGGGCAGCACTCCTGTTGTGGTTGGATATAGTATTTCTGTGCTCTTGGTTATGGTTTCGCAATTTGCCTTTTTGAAAGCCGGCGGCTTTAACGCAGAGGTGTCAGAGCGAAACGAGAAAGAGAAGTGGATATCAAGAATACTTGCATACTCGTGGCCGTTTTCAGCTTGGGGAAGTTTTATTTGGATTCAGCAGGTCTCTGATCGTTGGTCCCTTGGGTTCTTCGGTTCGACTGCTGACGTTGGGTTGTACGCGGTACTATTCCAGCTAGGGTACACGCCGATCTTGATGATCACCGGGGTGACCATCAATTTCATTGGCCCTATCCTTTATGTTCGCTCGGGCGATGCCACAAGCCCGGTTCGTAATGCGATCGTGAATAGGATAGTGTTTTGGCTTTCTGTCGGAATGTTCACTGTCTCGATTGGCTGCTTCTTTCTGTTATTGCTTTGCCATGAATGGATATTTGGTCTTCTTGTGGCGCGCGAATACCGGTCGAGCTCGATGCTTCTGCCATGGGTAACCTTGGCGAGTGGACTGTTTTCGGTTGGCCAGATCATATCTTTGAAGTCGTACAGTGAGATGAAGCCAAAAGAATTACTGAAATTGAAGATAGTTACAGCCATCCTAGGGAGTGTATTAAACGTTGTAGGTGCCTATTTGGCGGGCGTTAGTGGCGTAGTCTCTGCGCTAGTCGCGTTTTCGGTCGCCTATTTGATTTGGATCGTCGTATTGGCGCGTTCTGGGGCACCGAGCTGATTTGTAGATGGTTAGCCGTATTCGTCATGCTTGCCTATTCGTCAGGAAAGTCGCGTTGTCGGTGATAGCCCAATCATTGCCGTCCAACGTTCACAGTTCAAATCAGCGCACGGATCCAACAGATGAAGCTTTTGATAGCGGGGGCATTTAATTATCCAATATACGAGAGAGCCTTCCTGGACGCGTGGCGCGATCTTGGCCTTCCTGCTGAGGAATTCGATTGGTCTCCTGTGTTTTCGGGGGTGTCTGGAAAGGTTCAGCAGTTCATACCGGTTCTCGGCCCTGCGGCTGTTCGTTTGAATAGTCTGTTGCGCCAGAAGGTGCTTTCCGAGCATCCGGATGTGGTGTTGATATGGCGGGGGATCCATGTCTTTCCTTCAACTTACCATTTTATAAGGGAGAAGTGTCATTCTATTGTTGTTTCTTACAACAACGACGACCCGTTTGGTCCGCGCGCGCATGGCGATGTGCCATGGCACCACCATTTTCTTTGGCGATGGTATTTGAAAAGTTTGCCGTTTGCCGATCTGACCCTGGTATTTCGTCCCGTTAATGTGGAGGAGGCCCGTGAAGCTGGCGCAAAATGCGTAGGCGTGATGTTGCCGTACTTTATACCCGGAAAGGACAGACCATTAGTGCTGGGCGATGATGATGAGCAGGCGTACGGATGTGACGTAGTTTTCGCGGGGCACTACGAGAATGATGGGAGGGATAGGCATCTTGCCGCTTTGGTTGACGCTGGACTGAGTGTAAAGCTGTTTGGAGGAGATGAGTGGAATAGTAGATTACCTAGTTTTTACAAAGAGTATTTTCGCTTGGTCCGACCAGCGATTGGGGATGATTACATTAAGGCATTGTGTGGAGCGAAGATGTGTCTGTGCTTCCTGTCGCGCCTTAATCGCGATGTATATACGAGGAGATGTTTTGAGATAACTTCGTGTGGATCACTACTACTTAGCGAACGAACAAAGGAATTGACGAAAATATTTCGCGAAGATGAAGAGGCGGTATACTTTTCCAGCAGTGCGGAGCTCGTCGAGAAAGCAACCTGGTTAAAGAGCCATCCTGACGAAATTGCCAGGATAGCGGCAGCAGGCTTGCGCCGCGTTCATGCGGATGAACATTCGGTCCACGACCGTGCCCGTCAACTCCTAAGCTTGGTCAAGCATGTAGACGCCCGAAAAGGACAGATATGGAACCCGTGATTCTCCATTGGATCTGTGACGCGCCTTCACCTTACAACGCACAACTTTTCAAATCGCTGGCTGCAGACGACCAATCTGCAGCAGCGCAATTGGACCTCTGGGTCCACTACAGGCGCTCGGCCATATCTTCGCATCCTTGGCAGTCAAGTTTTACCGAGGGATACAATTGTCGCACGTTCCGTCACATTCTGGGAGTAGATTGGAAAACGATTCGGCTGTCTTTCGGGCAGCGTAGTCGCGGCCGGGTGAAGTGGTTTATTGTGGGCGGCTGGAATCATCCAACAGCGTGGTTGACATTACTTTCGCTCTGCGTCCAGCGGGGTAATGTCATAATATGGACCGATACACCTGATCAAAGTCGGGTGCGAAGGGGCTTTCGTCAGTGGGCCCGAAGCATCTTTCTCCGCTGGGTTTTCACACGCGCTCGCTTCATTATGGGTACCGGCAAACCCGCACTTCATGCGCTGGAACTGATGGGCGCTCCAAAGGCAAAGTTAGTCAACTTTCCATGCTGGATTGATGAGCGGAGCTATTTGGCGAGCGTAGAAGAGCGGGCTTCAAGGCGGAGAGAGGGAAGGCCGATAGTGTTCCTCTCTTCCGGACTCGTTCAAAACTCCCGGAAAGGCCATGATGTTGCGCTTCGTTCGTTTGCCGTCGCTCGTGGATATTGCGGACAACCATTCGAATATAGGATAGCGGGATCTGGACCAGACGAGGGGGCAGTGCGCTCGTTGGCGGAGAGTCTCGGCCTACAAGACTGCGTCAAGCTACTTGGTTGGCTCGAGCCTGAGGAGTTGATTGGCCAATTGGCTCAAGCAGACGTGTTTATTCACCCATCTCCTGTGCACGAGCCTTATGGAGTTGCTGTTCTGGAGGCCATGGCGGCAGGCTTGGCGATTCTTGCATCGGATCGAACCTGCGCTGCAATCGATCGAATTATACCAGGGGTCAACGGGGAGATTCATAAGTCCGGAGACCACGAGGCTTTGGCAATCCACATATCCTCGTTACTTTCCGCTCCAAATGAGATAGCTCGTTTAGGGGAAGCCGCCGCCTCCACGGCAAGCCAGTGGCCGCTGGCTAGGGGTAAGAGCAAAATTAAAAACTTAATATGTAGAGAAGAAGTGTCATGAGATATCAGGCACTTGCCGCGTTATTCCTTTTGTCATCCGTTGCAATGACGGCAACCGTATACCTGGATGACAAAGTGTTTTTCGGAATGGCAATGCTATTTGTATGCTCTGGCCTCGCTCTTACCCTAATGATGTTTGACAGGATGTATGTCTACCTTGCCATTTTATTCGGCTTTCACATCAGCATGGCTGGCTTCACGGCTTGGGTGTATCTAAACAGGCAATATGTCGTGCCGGAAAGCGTGTTTGTGTTTTCAACTCTCACCGAATCAAACCTTCAGTGGGCCATTATCGTTTTAGAGGTCTCCTGCTTGGCTATATTTTTTCCGACAATTCTATTTCTAAATCATAGTGAGAGCATGTGGGGCGCCTCTATGCAGTCCTTGGGAATGCGATTGGTTGGTGGATTTGACAGATTGCCGCTCGCATTGTTCCGGCTCGCGATTCTTCTCTCCTTTTCCAGCGCTATTTTATTCTTCTCCACGAATACCAGCGTCTTAGATGCATCCTATCCAACTCAGATACAGGGTCAATGGGTAGCTGGTGCGCTGTTGAAGGCCCCCACGTTTGCAGCAGTTGGGGCCCTCGCGTTCGCCTATGTTCGCCGGCTCCTACATGTCCATACCGATTCAAACTACCTATTTGTAGCAAAGATAAACTTTCTTTTTGTTTCAATCATTATGTTGCTGCTAACCGGAAGCCGTGGAATGTTCACATTTCTTTGGTTGGGAATCGGATTATTTGATCTACTTCTATGGACAAAGCGTCGAGGGTTGTTTTTTTGGGGCCTACTTTTTGTTGCGTTGGCTTGGTTCGCCTTTCAAAGTTGGCCGTACATGCGATTTTACCTTGCAATCAACTCCTGGCAAGAGGTTCTGGGCCGAGCTTTCTGGATTGGGGTAGGGTTAGGAGATGATGCCGAACTAGTTTACCGAGGTCAGCAGCAAATTCGTCTCGGCGACATCACTATGATTGGCCAATCCTTGTATCATCTCCTTTACGCAGTGCAATTGATCAAAGATGGCATTTCACTCTCTGGGCTTACGTTTATAAATCTCATCCCGCAGGCGCTTCCAGAATTCCTGGATGGAGTTCTGTGGGACCGCCCTCTTAACGATAACTACCGGCTGATGGAGTACTACCATCATGGCGGAGGTTTTTTAATACTGGCCAACGTATATTGGAATGGCGGCCTCGCGGTGGTGGGGCCGTTCTTTGCCGCGCTGTCAACAATTTTTATTGTTTTTGACAAACATTTGGTGAAGGCTAGCACGGGGGTGATTTACCGGGCGGTCTATTGGCTTTGGATCCCGATTATGATTGTCCAGCTTGGATATGGGGTTCAGGGGGAGTTTAGAGTTGTTCAACTTCTCATAGTTGCCCTCTTTTTCGACAAATGGCATCGGAATTTCAGGCGCCAGAACAAGGCAGGTGCGAATTTGAAGATGACACACCCGACTTCGGTGAAGCGCTCATGAGCTTAGAATCTAGTCGGTCGATCTTATTTGTTACCGGCTCTTTGTCCGACGAAAGCAGCGGTCCCTATTTAAGCCTGAAGCAGACGGCCGATGCGTTGGAACGTCTGGGCTATCCCGTCACTATTGTTGGAACCAGATCATCCGGCGATCCTCATCCTCAGGAGGCGAGCAACGTAAATGCGTTTCGGCGCTATGGCCCAAATTCCTTGCACTTCACTCCCGGGTTTAGCCGATGGCTAGAACAACAACCCTCCCGGTGGGATGTTGTTAGTTTGCAAGGTCTATGGTTGTATAATAACAAGGCGGTAGCAAATTGGTGTGTGGCAAATAAAAAGCCGTTTATCATCACCACTCACGGAGCGCTAAATCCGATAGCCGTCCAGATTTCGGCCTGGAAAAAGGCGCTCGCGCGCATGACGTTTATGCGGCGGGTCTTAGATCGGGTGGAATGTTATCAAGCCCTGACCGAAACCGAGTATCGAACAATGCGAAACTATGGGATCCGCAAGCCGATATGTGTAGTTGGAAACGGGATCAATTTGCCTGAACAAGAATCGCTGAGCTCATCGGAACGTCTGATTCCGAGAGAGTTGGCTGGGCGCCGCACCTGCCTGTACCTGGGACGGCTCTTCCCTATCAAAGGGATCGATCGGCTATTGCGTGCATGGGGACGTGTTCAGCCATCTGATGATTGGCAGCTGATCATAGCGGGGGGAGGGGAAGCGTCTTACCGGCAGGAGCTTGAATCCGTAGCTGCGCAATCGCGTTGCCGAAATGTGCATTTCATTGGATTCGTTTCCGGGGAACTTAAATCAGCATGGCTGCGAAAAGCTGAATTTTATGTATTGCCTTCTCATAGCGAGGCATTTCCAATGGCATGCCTTGAGGCTTTCTCGTATGGCGTCCCTGCACTCTTGACAACAGGCTGTGGCTTGCCTGAGGCCGCTCAGGCAGGGGCGGCAATCGAAATCGAATCTAGCGAGACGGGATTATTCGAAGGCTTGTCGAGAGTTCAATCGCTTTCAAGCGATGAACTGCGGGCTATGAGTGCCAATGCAATCCGTTTTGTGCGCGACCGTCACAATTGGCAGGATATCGGTGCCCAGTTGGCAGACGTTTATGATTGGATGACTGGTAACCGGAGCCCTCCTGCATGCGTGCGTTTTGCATAATAGACCACTGTGCTCGCGCCTGCACTGGTTCACCTTGTGAAAGAGACTTGGCGGCACTCGGCTAGATGGTTGGAAGTGTCTGCTGGGCCTTGCCGAATCAGTGTGCAGGAAGCGGTTCTCACCTTCATGCTGTATACCGGCAACAGGAACACAGTAGACATACCACGTTCCAACTCGATGATAGGCGCCCGACCTGCGCCACAAACACTGCTGCCTTTGTAGAGATTAAGTATGACAGATGTGGAAGCTAATCGCGAGGCGCGAAAGTGGAGTCGGACCGAAATCGCTGGACGGCTATTATGGCGCATAGCCTATCCGTTCTTCTTCCTAAGCCCGCGGCCATTGTGGTGCTGGAGACGTATCATTTTGCGGCTGTTCGGAGCAGAAATTGGAGCGCATGTTCATGTGTATCCAAACGTCAGAATCAAAATTCCGTGGAATTTAGCGATCGGCGACTATGCTGCCATTGGCGACCATGCAACCCTATACGCGCTTGGAAAAATTAGCATTGGGAAGGGCGCAACAGTTTCACAAGGCGCTCATCTTTGTGCCGGAACTCATGATTATCATGACCCAAAGATGCCCCTTATCAAAGCTCCAATCGCAATCGGGCGAGACGTGTGGATTTGCGCGGACGCATTCGTGGGTCCCGGAGTCACCGTCGGAGATCGTGCAATCGCTGGTGCACGTGCAGTGGTCATGCGGAACGTTGCGTCGGGCACGATCGTGGCGGGCAACCCTGCGCGGATCGTGGGTGAGCGTTAGCGCTTTGTGTTGCCGTCCCCTCTCGGGCTTAGAAGTTACCAATCCGATCGTATGATGATATCCGTTCTCATTTTGACCTACAACGAGGCTGAGAATCTTGCGAATTGCATCGCGTCGGTTCCTTGGAAGGATGATGTGCATGTTCTTGATTCTTACAGCTCTGATACAACGTGTTCGATAGCGAAAGACGCCGGTGCAACCGTTCACCTTCGCACCTTCACAGGTTATGCCGAACAGAGAAACTTTGGGCTTGCCCTCGCATTCGAAAACGACTGGATCGTCTGCTTAGATGCCGATGAAAGAATGACGCCCGAGTTGGCACGGGAAATTGAACTTCAGATCTCCAATGCGCCGCAGGACTTGGCTATGTTACTTGTGCGCCGGAAAGATATGTTCCTGGGGCGCTGGCTAAGACACTCTTCTGGGTATCCTACCTGGTTCCCCAGGGCTTTCAGGCGGGGGCGAGTTCAAGTGAGAAGAGAGATAAACGAGGAATATTACCACGAAGGGGTGGCGAGAAAGCTTGCCTCTCACCTCGTGCATTTCCCATTCAACAAGGGCGTTGAATGGTGGTTCGAAAGACACAATAGGTACTCTACTATCGAGGCCAGTGTGTTGTTGCAGGAGAGGCGTTCTAGGCCAATTAACGTCGCTGAGATATTTTGTAATGATAGCGTGAAGAGAAGAATAGCGTTGAAACAGTTGCTTTATAGGATGCCGCTCAGGCCGTTTGTTGTATTTATTTATCTGTATGTCTTTAGGCTTGGATTTCTTGATGGCGTCGCCGGCCTACATTTCGCGTCGATGCGGATGGCGTACGAGATAATGATAAATGCGAAGCTCGAAGCTTGTAAAATAGGTCATGCGTAGTGCTTGGAAAGGTGTGTCTTTAATCTGTTGGGCGGGGTTTGGCGTGGACACAGGCGCGGGATTTACTGATCTCTGTACTTGGCGCCGTTAGTAGTTTTCATCTGGATTAGGGGTGTATCACGTGAAAGATCTGCGTAAACTTGATAGGTTTTTTCGGCGGCACCCGTTGACGCGAGATGCCCGATCCAAGGCGTGGATGCGGTTCCTTTCTTGGCAGATCCGTAGCCGCCTTCAGCAAGATATCGTGATGCCTTGGGTTTTAGGACAGAAACTGGTAGTGCAGAATGGTATGACGGGAGCAACTGGCAACATTTATGCTGGGTTGCATGAATTCGCTGATATGGCGCTGGTTCTCCACTTTCTCAGAAGTGGTGATTATTTTGCCGATGTAGGCGCTAATATCGGCAGCTTCACCGTCTTAGCTTCGGGCGTCTGTAGAGCGAAAACGTTCGCATTCGAGCCAGATCCAGGGACCTCTCTGTACTTGTCTCGAAATATACAGATTAACGATATCGCTTCCTTGGTAGATGTGTATGAGATTGCCGTTGGTGACCGGTGTAAAGATGTTGAATTCACGGTCGGGTTGGACACGGTAAATCGGGTCGTTGTTGGGCAACATAGAAGTCATTCACGTCTCGTTAAGCAGATGAGGTTGGATGATGTATTGAAGAATACAGTACCGGCAATGATAAAAGTAGATGTTGAGGGTTATGAGGAAAAGGTGATTTCTGGTGCTCTTTCTACCCTCATGAAGGAAGAAGTTAAAATTGTTGAGCTGGAGACGGTCTCGCCATGTGCTGAAAAAGTATTAGAGAGTATCGGATTTTCCCGACGATTCTATGATCCTTTTTCGCGCTCCTTCGGCAACGAGGGGAGCAGCGTGTCATCTTCAAACGCCTGTTTCATTAGAGACGAGTGTTTCGTAAATTCCCGGGTCCGCTCGGCGGATCGCGTAGAAGTTCTTGGGATCAGTTTCTAGATCCTATTGTTGTCGTGGATCCCTCGGGTGAGTGTTAGGTTTCGTGGGATCGGTCGGCGACCATGTGAGCCAAGCCTGCTCGGCAGCACAAGAAGCTCTGGTCAGATTCGGCGTCACTAGGGTGTAGCGCGCGGGACCGCTCCCCGCCGAGGTTTTGATGGTGCCGAGCCTGACGTCCGTTTCGAGCAAAAATAGCGCCGACCCACAGGCTGTCGCCGAATGGTCCGACTCCCGCCTTCCTAAAAGCTCACGCTATCGAAGAGAGGCCGCACCTTGGCATGCCTCGCCCCAGAAAACGCACTGCCAGCCATCGTGAAGCGCAGAATGACGCCCTTCACCGGCCGGTCATGGCGCGAACCCACATCCGGTTCCATCGGCGCAACTGCAGCATTGTTCTCGGCGAAGACGGCAGTCACCGTAATCGTCGCCGTAGCGTTCGTCTGGTCGCATTTGTTGATCAGGACATTTGTGAAGAGTTCTTTGTTGGTGTTGCCCTCAAACCACCCGACCAGCCCAACTGTGACATTCCATGAGCTGCCGCCGCCGCTTGCCAGACCGCTCATCAGTTCGAACAGATAAACACCGGTTGATGGTAACATACTCAGACCGTCAGCCGCATAGGTCGCAGGAACGTCAAAATAGACCTCTATCACGTTTGTCGTGACCGAGTTTACCACGAGGCCGGACGATTCTGCCGCGACCTGGCTTGTGCGGAGAAAGGGATCAAGACTGTTTTCGCGCCGAACAATTCCGCCGACCCGATTTATTTTGTTCAAGAAGGTAGCCGGGGTGGTGGCCAACGGTGCGTTTGAGAGAGCGATGCTAGCAAGGGCCCTGTGTGTGGGGGTGACGCCGCTCGCAAAATCCAGAATCGCGCCGTTCGTCCAACCAGACCCGCCGAGGACGACTAGGTTCTTAAGGTAATCCCCATAGAGGCGCGCACACTCGATATGTTGGCCCGACAACTGACCGACCGTATCCGCTGCTGTGTTGTGATCGCACCCGTGGAACACGACACTGTCGACCACCGCCTTGACGTTTAGAGGGCAGCGCCGGCCGGTTTCGCCACCGAACGAGCAGCCATCGAAATTGAGAGACCGCATACGGCCTTCGATTGAGACCCAAGCACGGGCACGTGATGCTTGTGTCCCGCACGGCGTGAAGATGCAGTCCGAGAACCGATAGTTTCGCCCCTGGATGATGAACGATCCGGTATCATCTTGGCCGGCAACGGCGTTGCAATACACGCTCATATTCGATAGTTCGACACTATCGGCCGCGAATTTCGCGAAGGTAACCGCTGCGCCGCGCATGCGACCTTTGTTCAGTCTTATCTCGGCGTTGTTGGTCGTGGACAGGGCTTGAAGGGCGGTGCCCGTCTGGCCGCTGAACTGGAAGTCATCCATGTACAATGCAAAGTAGTCGTCGGCGTCGTCGAGCCAGAGACCATTGTACCCGCCTAGGATCTGCAATCCCCGAATTCTGCAATAGTAAGGCTGCCGACAGTAGAGAACCCAGTCACTGCTACCTGTTACGCCCGAACCGGAAATGATGGCATTCTGCCCAACGAGATCAAAGCTTGAAGGCAGGTTGATCTGCGAGTTCACGACGTATTTTCCAGGCCCCCAAAATGTCACGGGAACGCTATCGACCGCGATGCCGCCGGTGGTGCCGTCTGTGTACGCAATTCGCTTGACGAAGTAGCCATAGGACAAGGCGTCCCGGATAGCTTCTGCATCATCCGTGACGCCATCGCCCTTAGCGCCAAAAGCCTTGACCGGGATCACATCCGAGAGTGTGATCTCCCACCATGCGCCGTCTGCAGATTGAAACTTCCCTGGGTGAGCGGGTTGGCTGGCAACCCTTTTATAAATTGCCGCACCACCGTCCCCGGCCGCTGCGTATCCGTTTACTCGTAGCGCTGTGATGCCAACAGGCACCGTCAGTCCCGTCATTCCGGCCTTGCTCGAATAGAACGGCACATTGCCTTGGCTGATGGCTGTCGAGGAAGACAGACCGTCGAAAACCTCGTTTCGAGGACTACTTGTCATTCTAGCCTCGGCTTCGGCTTTTGCCGCCAACAGCCCTGCAGTGGTGAGCGAGAGCCCAGATAAAGCGTTACGGCGGGTGATTTTGACGGGACGGTTCATGGGCAGAATCCTCGTAAAGATATGGCTTTTGAGGTGTAGCCGAATTCTCCAGAGAGGGGGATGTAACAATTGTTTTGTTTGAGCGTGCGGTTGCCGGCCATTCAGGCTCCAGTGCACGCCGATGTCAGTCAACCTCCAGCAATTTTCTTACGTTCATCGCGTTAACGGTGCTACGGCCTGCTGGCCCTGGCTTGATGCTGAGGTCGGGAGATCATGGCAATCTTACCGTGTGGACGGCTCGGCTTCGACTGGGCGTCGCACGAAGGTACCCAGCTGTAGGGCAAGCCGGATAGGCCATAAGCGGGCAAGTGAGGCGTCCAGCGCTGGTGACCTGCTGACGTTGCCCCTGCGGTCTAGCTGCTTATCCGGATTGAAGTTCGTTCCGGCCCAGCGCGAGGACCAGGACATGAATCGCAGCCGCTTCTCTGAAGAGGAGATCATCAAGCGGGCATTGGAACGAGGGCGCCGATGCTGGTGCCGCTGCAACTCGACGAGCGTTGGTCGATCGACTTCGTTTCCGGCCAACGCACCGACGGGCGTCGCTTCTGCATCCTTGCCGTCATCGACGACTGCACGAGGGAGTGCCTGGCGCTCATCGTTGATACGTCGCTCTCGGGGATGCGGGTTGGCCGCGAACTGGATCGGCTCATCACCGAGCGCGGCCGGCCGACAACGATCGTCAGCGACAACGGCAGGGAGTTCACCTCGAACGCTATCCTCGCCCTGATCTGCAAGCCGGTCGGCACGGGAACGCCTTGCGACGGCAACGTTGCGTCAAAGTTCGGTGACGTCTCCAATGCTTGCATCTGATGGCACCAACTTGGCCGCGAGCCTGGTGGAGAACGCACATCAATGCAGGCAGCCCGGGCCGGCGGGTTAAAACTTGCTTGTCAGGCTTTAAACTCACCGTTTCGCTAACTCTCCTCACGTCCGCCAGTTCCATGAACGCCACGGATCGCGACTGTCACAATATTTGAGGCAGGAATGTACGATAACTTCTGATGTCATACATGATCGACTATAATGCCTGCACGAAGGATCGGCGCAAGCGGGGCATCAAAGGCCACGAAAATGAACCTGAATGTGTCCCAGCCGACCGACAAACCAGTGCGGGCAGGCATTTTGCCCACAAGGAACCTACCTTGCCCTTCCGACAAATGCATGCCGCAGCCGGCGCTGAAATGGCACATTTCAAGCTTGCCGAAAAGGGTGTGTCCGATGAAACACATCGAGAACCAAAAGTAATCTCGCATATACGAAGTGGGTTGGAATTAAAGCAAAAAGCTGTTAGGCGCAAATCTGTACCTTCAGGTTCGGGGCGGGGCTGAGGTGTGGCGGGACAAAAAGGATCGAAACGAATGAACCTTATGGTTAAAAGTGTGTTGGCCGGATTTATCGCCTCGATCGGATTCGGCCCGGTTTCGTCTTTCGCTCAGGATGCGTCATGCACCTGTACGACAACCTATCAGGCAACGGCGGGTTCGATCGGCTCCATCGGGCGCGCCGACGGTGACGTAATGGTTTCGCAAGCTGCCGGTTACGGTCCCGCCAAGGTGGGAAATGCTCTGGATTTCGGCAGCCGCATAGTGGTCGGTGCCAGGGGATCGGCTTCCGTCAATGTCGGTAGCTGCAACCTGGATGTGCCGGCGAATTCAAGCCTCGACATTTCCCGTGTCGAGAACAATATCTGCCTGAAGATTGTGGGCTCCGAGCAGACGGCTGCCGCCGTTAGCTATGAGCATACGGGTCAGATTGGCCAGGGCGGCAACCAGTCCCTCATTCCGCTTGGTATTTTTGGCGGTGCAGCTCTCGGCGCCGGTGTTTTGGCCGCAACGCAGGATACCGATAACGGCGTCAGCCGTTAGGCGCAACAGGACAATACAGCAGGGGCATCTGACTGCCGCCTTTGCTGTATTGCGTTGCCGACGCCCTGTGCGCCTTAGCTCTGGCGCGCCGGCTAGAGCCGGGGATGTTGATGGAATTCATTAACCATACCGCTCTATTACTTGGGTGGAAGCCGAATGCGCTTCATCTTGGGTGAGTCGGTTCGGCCAACTGAGCGGCGCTGCGGCTGATGGCGAGGTAGCGCGCTGATCTTAGCTTGCATGGTTATGATAACGCTGTCGGCGAGTGGCTTGAATCTGGCATCTACCGTAATGCGTAACCTTGCTAGATGCGTCATTCGCGATCCCGCGGGTGACGCATCTGTGTTTTTTGGGGGCGAAGTTGCTACGTTGCGTCGGTGTAGCCGGAAACGCCAATGATCGACCTGCATTCCCATATCTTGCCCGGTCTCGACGACGGCTCGCCCAGTCTTGCCGAATCGCTCGAAATGGCGCGGCTGGCGGTGGCTGATGGAACGACCCATATGGCGTGTACGCCGCATATCGTGCCCGGCATGTATGAAAACGGATCGGCAAACATTGCCCGAGGGGTTCAAGTGCTGGACCAAGCGTTACGCCGCGCTGCGATACCGCTTGCTCTTTATGTCGGTGCCGACATTCATGTAGCCCCCGATCTTCCTGAGCAATTGGCGCTCGGCAATGTGCCGACTCTAAATAGGTCTCGCTATTTTCTATTCGAGCCGCCGCACCACGTTTTGCCGCCAAGATTGGAAGAACTTACTCTACGCCTCATAAACGCCGGGTTCATTCCAATTCTTACCCATCCGGAGCGGTTAACCTGGATCAAGGCGAATTACGATGTCGTCGAGAGGTTGAACGCTGTCGGCTGCCTTGTTCAGCTTACGGCAGACTCGATTGTTGGTGCTTTTGGACGCACGGCGCTTTACTACTCGGAAAAGCTGATTGACGAAGGCAGGGTAGATATTATCGCATCGGACACCCATGGCGCCACCCGCCGGCGGCCTGGGCTTTCGCAGGCGGTCGCCGTTGTTGCGAAGCGATGTGGGGAAGACGAGGCCCGCAATATGGTGTTGAAACGTCCAGGCGAAATATTGGCGAATCGGCCTCTCGAGCCGGTCGGAAAGTCACGCGCGAAAAAGCCTGGCCCTGGCAACGTCGGTCGCTTTGCAGGATTGGGTCGCTTGTTGAAGGGCGGAACCGCATGATGGGCATTCTTCATTTCGCAAAAAGCTATATGGGCACCCTATGTGTCTTGTTCGCTTCGCTCACGATGTCTGCTTGCACAAGCGCCTCGTCGACGACACCGTCCTCGCCGACTTCGATCGATGCGCTGCAATTGGCTTCAACGTCGGCGCCGCTTTCGGGCGGCGGTGCTCTGCGGGTCGTAAAGGACCTGCCTGCGCCGCAGAACACGCAGAACGGCAACGAGCAGCCTTTGTCTCCGAATGATGTGCTCGAGGTGAATGTGTTCCAGGTCGACAATCTGAACAGAACCGTTCAAGTCGACGCCGGCGGGCAGATTTCGCTTCCACTTATCGGGACCGTCACCGCGGCAGGAAAGACCGTCCGTCAGCTGGAGCAGGAAATCGAAACGGCCTACGGCGCCAAATATCTGCAGTCACCCGATGTGTCGGTCTTCGTCAAGGAATCGATCGGACAGCGCATTACCGTCGACGGCGAAGTCGTTAGGGCTGGTATCTTTCCGGTGTCGAGCAATTCTTCTCTCATCGATGCGATCGCCCTTGCCGGAGGGTTCAATGCGGTTGGCGATGCGGGAAAAGTGTTTGTCTACCGCAATATCGGCCAAAATACCCTGGTCGCGAATTACAATGTGGAGCAGATTCGTGCCGGCAAGAGCCGCAATCCACGCATCTATGGTGGAGACAAGATTGTCGTCTTCGCCTCGAAATCGAAAATTGCGATGAACAACCTCAAGGACGCCCTCGGCGTCGCCTCGAGCGCAGCCCGAATTGCGGTGATTCCGTGAATATAACCATGGCCCGTCAGAATTCAGGACATAGACAAACCTAGGATTACTTCGCACCATGCTCGATCGTAACAGACAGCATCAAATTGCAGGCCCAGGACATGGCCAAGCCTTGTCCGCCGCCATGTATTATGACGGTGCGCAAAATTATAGCCCTTACGGTCGCGATTACTCGGAGCAGGACGAGGGCTTTAACCCGCTCAAGCTGCTTTTCTACGTTGTCCAGTATCGGTGGCTGATCGTCATGATGGCCGCGGCCGGCCTTGTCGCCGGTGCTATCATTACCATGATGCAGACGCCAAAATATCAGGCAACAACGCAATTGGAAGTGTTGGTTCCTTCGGCCAAGGTCTTCCAGGACATCGAGGTGGTTTCTGAAAACGCTGACGTCCGCGCGTTTCTAACAGCGCGCGAAAAACTCAAAAGCCGGGCATTGGCGCAACGCGTGGTGTTCCAACTGGGACTCAGCGAAAGGCCGGACTTCCTGTTTCCGACGCCGAACTTCTCGCTTAGCAATATCTTCTATCGTGCGTTCGGAATTTCCAAATCGCCTTCCATTGAAGAGAAAACCCCTGAGGAACGTGAGAGGATTGCTATCGGCCGCATTCTGAATGACCTCACGGTCAATCTTGTGACCAACACAAGCCTGCTGTCGATTACGTTTGCCGACCAGAGACCGAAATATGCAAGTGATGTAGCCAATCAGGTCGCTCAAAGCTTTATCGACCAACGCCTCGATCAGACCAGCGAGACGTCGGATCTGGCACGGCAGTTCATCAAGGAACAGGTGTTGCAGGTAAAGCAAAAGCTTCAGAAATCCGAAGAGGATCTGGTCGCTTATGCAAAGGATGTAGGCATCACGATAACCGGCGACGACAAATCGCTGATAGGGTCGAACATCGAGGCTCTGAACACCGCGCTGGCGACAGCAATCCAGGAACGCCTCGATGCCGGACGGATGGTGGACCAGATAGACAAAGGTCGCGGAGCGAGCCTCGGCCCAGTCTTGGAAAGCGAAGGTCTGCAGAAGATTACCGATAAATTGGCCGATTTGACCAGCCAGTATCAGCAGAAGTTGGGCATATTGAAGCCTGGCTTTCCAGAAATGCAGCAGCTTCAGGCGCAGATCAAGGAGCTTCAACGGCTTTATAATAACGGAGTTTTGACTATAACCGATTCGCTGCGGCAGAAATACCAGGAGGCTCAGAACAAGGAAGCTGACCTTCGATCCAAACTCGCCGAGATGGAAAAGCAGCAGGTTATCTTCAACGACAAGAACATCAAATACACGATCCTGAAGCGCGAGGTTGATTCGAACAGGTCGCAATATGATAATCTCATTGCCAAGCTGAACGAGGTTGGTGTCAGCTCTGAACTCAAGTCACAAAACGCGGCAATCGTCGATTTCGCGGCACAGCCAACCGCGCCCTATTCACCGCGTTTGAGCATTAACCTTGCCATCGCTCTGGCTCTTTTCCTGGCCCTGGGCGCATCAATTATTTACGTCATCGAGTTGTTGAACAACACCTTTACCAATCCTGAGCAAATTGAAAAGGAATTGGGATTGGCGATGCTCGGCATCTTGCCGCTTGTCGATGACCGGGAACTTACAGCCAGCATAGCCGATCAGAAATCAGGGCTGTCCGAAGCCTACCGTTCGCTTCGAACATCGTTGCAATTTTCCGGCGCCGAAGGTGCGCCGCGATCGCTGCTGGTCACGAGTTCGGAACCCTCAGAAGGCAAGTCGACCACGTCGTTTAAGCTCGGGCAGGATTTTGCCGCGCTCGGTGCGCGAGTTCTCATCGTCGACAGCGATCTTCGAAAGCCGAACCTTCATCGGCTGTTTGGTCTCGACAACACGATCGGACTGAGCAATCTCCTGACGAACACCGTCCGCAAGGAGGATCTGGCAAGCATTTTCAGGGCGACGAAATATCCCAACGTGACCGTCCTGACCTCCGGAACGATTCCACCGAACCCTGCGGATCTGCTTTCTTCGCCGAAGATGGCACTGATCGTTACCAATCTCGGCAAGCGCTTTGATCTTGTCATAATTGATGCCCCGCCCATCGTGGGCCTTTCAGATGCCCCCATCCTCAGCCGGCTTGCCGAGGGCACATTGATGGTCATCTCCACCAATCAGGTGACACGCAAGTCGGCGAAGACGGCGTTGAAGCGCCTGCGAGCTGCCGGCGCGAACGTGGTCGGAGCCGCGATGTCGAAGTTTGCGGTGAACAAGTTCGATTACAACTACGCCTACAAATATATGAACTACCAGTATTACGACTACGGCACGAGTACCCCGAAAATTGAGGGCAAAGTCGATGACGGAGCAGATCAGCCTGCCTATGCTAAATCTCCGGCGTTCAGGCGTTTGGTTCGTCGCATCCGTGCTAGCGTTGGCGGCTTCGTCGATCGGGCTAAGTCGGTTTCTTGAAACCGAGACGCCAGCCGTTTCCCTCGCGCTGGATCCGCTGAACGTCAATGCCTTGGTAAGCGAAATCACAGACGACCTGAACGACGCAAGCAACACTCCCGATCTCGATGCATTGCTCGCCAAGGCCGAAGGCGCGCTTCGCTTTGATGTGGCAGATGCACGTCTCTACAGCCTGATTGGCGAGATCAAATACCGGCAGGGCGAAAAAGACCGAGCCTATGGGTTCTTCGACCAAGCTCGAAAGCTATCCAAGACCGAAATCCACGCGCTCCAGAGGTCCATTGGCCGCTCGATCGAGAGAGGCGATCTGTCAAAGGCTGTCGGCGAGATCGATATATTGCTACGGCGCTGGCCGGAACAATTTCCAGCCGTCGCCGAGGCTCTGCCGACAATCCTTTCGAGCCCCGATGGCTACCAGGCTGTGCTGAAGGCCATCACGGCAGAGGCGCCATGGAGAGCCAATGTGTTCGCTTTCCTTGGCAAGATCCCCGAGGGACTTGATCTCGCAAATCGGCTGCTGTTCGATCTGACCGGATCAGGCGCGCCACCAACAACTGGCGAATTGTCCAATGCGATCAACGGCTATATTCGCCAAAAGGAATATGACCAAGCATATCGATTGTTTCTTTTCAGCCTGTCCGATCAAGAACTAAAATTGGGCGGGTACATTTTCAACGGCACCTTTGAACCTGTGTCTAGCGGCAAGCCTTTTGATTGGCAGGTCGGCGACCAGTCTGGCCTGGAAGTTACGTTTGCAACGTCCCAAAATGCGGTCGAAGGTGAGGGTGGAGCGACGGTTCGCTTCCTGAATACGCCGGTCAGGAACACAGCTCTTCAGCAGTATATCGAACTGCCTCCTGGCTCCTACAAGATTTCTCTGGCCGCGTCTGCAAGAAACCTGAAGCTTCCAAAGGGGTTGTTCTGGTCTGTCAGGTGCGTGGGGCAGGCTGGCGAAATAGCACGGTTCAATATTCCGGAGGGTACATACAATCGTCAGGAGCTGAGTCAGGGTTTTTCGGTTGGACCAGCTGGGTGCCCCATGCAACTATTGAAGTTGGAAACTGCCGCCATTGCCGAGAGCTGGCGCTTTCGATATGTCGGCACGTTGATAATGCACAAATTGAGCATCGAGAGACTTTCATCTTGAGCGATCGACCCTCGGAACGGGATAAATATCTCCTTGGATCGGTTCTGTTTTTATCGCTGCTGATCGGCGGAGGGACCGCAAGCGGCCTCTATACGGACACGCTAATTGAGGTCGCGGCAATCATCTCGGCGGCGGCTGTCTTTTCACAGGCGTCTGGCCAGAGAATCCCTCGTTCTGTTCTGTGGCTTCTTATCCTCGCTGTGGCGGTGGTGATTTTGCAAATTGTTCCGCTGCCTGCGGCGATAATCAGCGGATTGCGACCGGAACTATTGCTCGCAGATTCCGGACTGGTTGGAGAGACCCGATTTCGTTTCGTCAGTGTCGGAGTTGGACGGACGATCGAATGCCTGTTGTATCTGGTGGCGTGGGCGGCGTTTTTTTTGAGCGTATTGCGTTTGCGTCCCGAGCAGGTCCATGCACTTCTGCCGTTCTTTTTTATGGGTGTTATCTGCAACGGCTTGGCAGGCGCGATTCAATATTCGCTCTCAGATGACATCGCTATAGAGGGATTGTTGCCTTTTACGATCAATGCCGGGCTTTTTGCCAACCAGAATCATTTTGCGGCTTTGCTTTTCGTTTCTATTCCCTTCGTCGTTTATTACGGTCTGTTCCGCGGATACCTCTTGTCTGGATCGCTCGGACTGGTCACGCTTTTGCTGCTGCTTTTGGCCGCCGGTTCGCGTGCCGGTGTTCTGATCGGCTTGGCGATCACCGTACTATCTATCGTCTTTCTTTCAGCGCGTTCCAGGACGAGTGGATTGAGCATTCTGGCGATTTTCATAGGACTTTCAGCCTACACGATAGGCGCATGGACGAAGATCGATGCCGACGCGATTGATCCAGCTTTCGGGCGAGGAGAGTTTGCTCGCACCACCATTGAGGGGATCAAAGAGAATTGGGCAACCGGCGTTGGATTTGGAAATTTTCAAAAGGCCTACCAAATATATGAAAAGGAAGAGATGATTTTTAAGCAATACGTAAATCATGCTCACAATGAATATCTTGAAATAGCTTTCGAAGGCGGAGCTATTTCCATATTGTTGATGGCGCTTTATTTCGTAATGCTTTTTATAGCGCTTATTAAAGTTCGTCGTGATCCTCTTCAAAAGGCGGCGTTTCTCTCCGTATCTTTTCTTCTTATCCATTCACTGGTCGATTATCCGTTGCGGACCGAAGCGCTTGCAATGACGTTTGCCTTTATGAATGCCATTATCTTTCACAAAGGATTTGCAGCCCGTTTGGCCCAGAAGAACGAAATGATCGAGGTCGATCACAACGGTGGCAAGCTGTTTGTTCCCATCGGAACTTCGTCGTAGCAGGCTGGGCACCGCGGCCCGCATTTGCAGCATCCTAGAGTCGGAGGGCACTTGAGCTCTTCGGCGCTGACCTTCGATAGCGGGCTCGCCAGGACGGTCGACTGGTACTTTCAGAACGAGTGGTGGTGGGGGCCGATTCGCAGCCAGCGCTACGCCAGCGAGCGGCTAGGCGAAGCGCGGAAGGGCGCCGCGTGAGGCTTGTCGTCACCGCATGCGAGAACCGATAGCAACAGGTATAAGCGATTGCCGGGCGTCTTTCCTGACCTGGGCAGTATTTTCCTGACGCTCGCAATGCCATCAGCCTGTTGAGCAAAAATTTCTGGGTTCTGCCTGTTGTGTGGAAAAGTCATTCCCGAACCACTCTGGGGCAGGCCTGTCTTGCATTGTTATAAACAATGGCGATCTGCTAGAACGCCTGCACGAAAATGAGATTGTCCAGACGTGAAGCTTGAACCGGGCGACTGAAAAAGTTGCGCCTGATGCATCGGTCAGATCTGGATGGCACAAGAGAACGCTCACAGTCCATGAACATCGCGCTTACGCACCTCCAGCGGCTCGAGGCCGAATCCATCCATATTTTTCGCGAGGTTGCGGCGACCTTCGCCAAGCCGGTGATGCTCTATTCGGTCGGCAAGGATTCCTCGGTGCTGATGCATCTTGCGATGAAGGCGTTTTATCCCGCCAAGCCGCCCTTTCCCTTTCTCAACGTCGACACGACCTGGAAATTTCGCGAGATGATCGCCTTTCGCGATCAGATGGCACAAAAGCTCGGTTTCGATCTCCTGGTCCATGTCAACGAGGATGGTGTGCGCGACAACATCAATCCCTTCGATCATGGCTCGAACACCCACACGCATGTCATGAAGACCGTGGCGCTGCGGCAGGCGCTCGACAAGTACGGCTTCGATGCAGCCTTCGGCGGGGCGCGGCGTGACGAGGAGAAGTCGCGTGCCAAGGAGCGGATCTTCTCCTTCCGAAACGCCCAGCACACCTGGGATCCGAAGAACCAGCGGCCGGAGATGTGGAAGATATTCAACACCCGTATCGCGACCGGTGAATCGATCCGCGTCTTTCCGTTGTCGAACTGGACCGAACTCGATATCTGGCAGTACATTCTCCAGGAAGACATTCCGATCGTGCCGCTCTATTTCGCCAAGCAACGACCGGTCGTCGAACGCGACGGCATGCTCATTCTCAAGGACGATGACCGCATGCAGCTGCGTGTCGGCGAGACGGTCGAGAACCGGCTGGTGCGGTTCCGCACGCTCGGCTGCTACCCGCTGACCGGCGCGATCGAATCGGATGCCGATACGCTGGAGGCCATTGTCGGAGAAATGCTCACGGCGCGCACCTCCGAACGGCAGGGCCGCCTGATTGACCGTGATGAAGCCGGTTCGATGGAAAAGAAGAAGCGCGAGGGGTATTTCTGAGCATGCGCCACATCATGGCCGAGAGCCGCGCCCCCACCGACGGCATTCGTGACTATCTGGCGGTGCAGGAACAAAAGTCGCTGCTGCGCTTCCTGACCTGCGGTTCCGTGGACGACGGCAAGTCGACGCTGATCGGACGCCTGCTTTCGGATACCAAGCAGATTTTCGAGGATCAGCTTGCCGCGCTCGAGCGAGATTCGCGCAAGCACGGGACGACGGGCGACGATGTCGATTTCGCGCTGCTGGTCGACGGCCTCGAGGCCGAGCGCGAGCAGGGCATCACTATCGATGTCGCCTATCGCTTTTTCGCCACGCCGAAACGCAAATTCATCGTTGCCGACACGCCCGGTCACGAACAATACACACGCAACATGGCGACCGGCGCGTCGACCGCCGATTTGGCCATCGTGCTGATCGACGCTCGTCAAGGCGTGCTGCGCCAGACGAGGCGCCACTCGATCATCGCCTCGCTGCTGGGTATCAGGCACATCGTGCTCGCCGTCAACAAGATCGATCTCGTCGGCTTCGACAGGGCCGTGTTCGAACGGATCACCGAGGACTATCGGCAATTCTCGCACAAGCTCGGTTTTGAGACGATCGTGCCCATCCCGATGTCTGCCCGTTACGGCGACAACGTTACCAGCCGCTCGGACAAGACAGAATGGTACTCCGGCCCGACGCTGATCGAGCATCTGGAAACCGTGTCGGTGGATGAAGCCGTTGTCGAACTGCCGTTCCGTTTTCCGGTGCAGTATGTGAACCGCCCCAATCTCGACTTTCGCGGTTTTGCCGGCACGATTGCGTCCGGTTCTATCTCACCGGGCGACGAGGTTGTTGTCGCCAAATCCGGCAAGTCCTCCCATGTCCGGCGCATCGTCTCGCATGGCGGCGACCTGAGCCAAGCGGTCGCCGGCCAGGCTATCACCCTCGTTCTCGACGACGAGGTCGAGGTCTCGCGCGGCAACATGCTGGTGTCGCCGTCGGCGCGCCCGCAAGTCGCCGACCAGTTCGCCGCCAACATCGTCTGGTTCAACGAGCATGCGCTGCTGCCAGGCCGCTCCTACATCCTGCGGACCGAGACCGATCAGACCGGCGCCACCGTCACCGACTTGAAATACCGCGTCAACGTGAACGACTTCGCCCATGAGGCGGCCAAGTCGCTCGAAATGAACGAGGTCGGCATTTGCAACATCTCGACACGGGCGCCGATCGCCTTCGATACTTTCGCCGAGAACCGCTCGACCGGCGCCTTCATCCTGATCGACCGCATCACCAACGCCACGGTCGGCGCTGGCATGATCCTGCATTCGCTGCGCCGCGCCGAGAACATCCACTGGCAATCGCTCGATGTCGGCAAGCACGGCCGCGCCGATATGAAGAACCAGCGGCCCGCCGTGTTCTGGTTCACTGGGCTCTCGGGCTCCGGCAAATCGACCATCGCTAACCTTTTCGAGAAGAAACTGTTCGCCACCGGCCGCCATACCTACATCCTGGACGGCGACAATGTCCGCCACGGCCTCAATCGCGATCTTGGCTTCACCGACGTCGATCGCGTTGAAAATATTCGCCGGGTGGCCGAAGTGGCGCGCCTGATGGCCGATGCCGGGCTGATCGTCATCGTTTCCTTCATTTCGCCGTTCAGCGCCGAGCGGCGCATGGCCAGGGAATTGATGGCCGACGGTGAATTCATCGAGGTGTTCGTCGACACCCCCTTTGAGGAATGCGCCAGACGCGACCCGAAGGGCCTCTATGCGCGGGCGTTGAATGGCGAAATCAAGAATTTCACCGGCGTCGATTCACCGTATGAAACCCCGGAAAAACCCGAAATCCATCTCAAGACTCTCGGCAAGTCTGCCGAGGAGATGGTAGAGGCCCTGGAACTCTGGCTGGATGAGCGCGACATTGCCGACAACCAATACGACAGCGGCGGCGGAATCTGACGACGAATTGATGCTTGGCGTGTTCGAGCGCCTAGCGCTCGCGGCAGGGCGCGAGGTGATGCGTGTTTTCGACGCCGGCTGCGCGGTCGATCAGAAATCAGACAGTTCGCCAGTGACCGAGGCCGATCGCGAGAGCGAGAAGATCATCCTCGCCGGACTGCGCGCCGCGTTCCCCCATATCCCTTGCGTGGCTGAGGAAGAGGCAGCGGCCGGCATCGTGCCGCCCGACCTCGACGGCGCCTTCTTCCTGGTGGATCCGCTCGACGGCACCAAGGAATTCGTCAACCGCAGGACCGACTTCACCGTCAACATCGCGCTCGTTCGCCGCAGCGTGCCGGAGATCGGTGTTGTCTTCGCGCCATGCACCGGTCGCTTCTTTTCCGGCCGGCCGGGCAGGGCGGAAGCAATCGAGATCGATGACGACTACCAGATCATCGGCCGTCGGCCGATTTCGGCCAGGGCCGGTGTGGCGCCACTGACCATCGTGGCTAGCCGGTCCCACAATACACCCGAGACCGAAGCCTATATCCGCACGGTGGGCGCTGCCGAGATGGTCTCGGTCGGCTCGTCGCTGAAATTCTGTCTTGTCGCCGGCGCCGAGGCCGACGTCTACCCCCGCTTTGGCCGCACCATGGAATGGGACACCGCAGCAGGTGACGCGGTGCTGCGCGCTGCCGGCGGCATGACGCGCACGCTCGACGGCCAGCCGCTGGCCTACGGCAAGCGCAACCAGAGCGATGACGAGGACTTCGCCAATCCGCATTTCATCGCCAGCGGCAAGGTTGCCGGACCAATCTAACGATTACAGCGTCGCTGGCCCTGCAGGGGGCCGCCGCGGACGCTCCTCAAGCTACGGCAGCAGGATCGCTGCGCGGGTCGTCTGCCATGCCTCGGGCCGGCGGGGCGTTCCGCGATAGCCTTCGAAGTAAAGTTTGGCCCGGCTCGACGCGGGAGGTGCGACGTAACAGATATTCGTGGCTCTAGTCGGAGCCGAAGGTCTGCTGGTAGATCGCCTCGATCCGTTCTGCTTCGCCATCCGTCAGCGCGGCGAATTCCTTTTCGCGGGCGCGGTTCGAAAGGCGGCCGCCGTTCTGGTGAAGGAAGCGGAAGAGCAGATCGGTCAGGTGTTCTGGCATGTCGATGAAAGAGTCGACCTGCTGCCGGAACTGATCATAGCGGCGTAGGAAGGCGGTTTCATCGGGAAGATCGCGTTCGATCGTCCTCTGGACGCAGGCGTAGAGGAACTCCGCGTGCGGTGTCGCGTCGAAGAAGCGATAAAAATCCCCAGTTTCGTTCAGGACGCGGACATTGAATTGGGGCGTGGATTCCCATTCGATCAGCGGCAGCAGGCGCTGCGAGTAACTCTCAAGCACCCGCCGATACTGATCGATATGCTCCAGAATCGCGGCCGAAACGGGGAACACGAACCCGGGCGGGTTGAAGCCGCGCGCTGCAAGCACGTGATGGATCAGGTAGCGGTGAATGCGGCCGTTTCCATCTTCGAACGGATGGATATAGACAAACCCGAAGGCGAGGATCGCCGCGGCGATCACCGCATCGAGGCCCTGCGCGCGGCCGCGGTCGAAAGCGGCCATTCCCTCGATCAGCGACGACAAGTCCTCGGGGCGGGCGCTGATATGATCGGGTAGCGGCATGCGATTGTCACGGTCATGCTCGCCGACGAAGCCTCCCTCTTGCCGGAAGCCGAGCTTCACAAAGCGGGCATCTCCGAGAACAATTCTCTGCAGGCGCAGCAACTCATCGCGATCGATCGGCTGGCGGCCGGCCTCACCGATGGCGCGGCCCCAGCGCTGGATGCGGTCGTGCGGCGGCCGCTCACCCTCGATCGCGTAACTTGATCGCGAGTCCTTGAGCAAAAGGAAGGCGGCGGTCCGCACAAGGAGGTCGCGCGGCACGTCCGCGACAATCGCCTGCGCGCGCTGCGGAAGGTCGAGGCCGACGAACTCCTCGAGGGCCTTGGTGCGGAACACCAGCGGACAGAAATCCGGCGTGCCGGGGAGATTGTCCTTCACGCGGTAGCGCGGAGCAGTTTGCTCCTGCGCTGCCCATTGCAGGTCTGGATCGACAACCGGAGCGTAGCGACCAGCGTTCGCGTCAGGCAAATCAAGTCGCGACTTGGTCAGCCATTCATACAGAAACCAGATGCGGCGGGCATAGCTGCCGGTCGGACTTTCACGGACGAGCGCTTCGATCGGCGCCGGGCCCGTCGCTTGGAACAGCCGCTTGAGGATGGCCAGATCGAGACCTTCGTACTTGAGCGCGAAGGTCAGGTGCCCGTCAAGTGTCGGATGCGGCGCGTGCCGGGGCGTCATGATGCGCCAGCCGTCCCGCTCAATGATACGGTGATGTTCGCCGGTGGCCGACAGCGTGCGGGGCAACGGCACGGCAACCTTGTACGCATCGATCAGGGCACTGTAGCCGGCTGGTGTCGCCTTCTCAGGAAGGCGGGTTTCCTGAAAAACGGTAACCGGTCCTGAAAATTGATACTGTTCCGGTGTGTTCATGAAACTTGTGTTTGGTGTGTGAATTTTGATCTCATCGAGAGCCGATCCTGAAAAATGACACTATTATATGAAAAATGATTCTGCAATGCTAATTTCATGAAAAAAGATGTTTGGGCGCTATGCGAGCTCGCTGCCGCCCGGCTCTCCGAGGCGGGTCTCAATCACCATGGCACCATAGCGGCCTTAAGCACAGTTGCGGCCGAGATGAGGCGGACGGGATTTGTCAGCGATGCGCTGCTCAAAGGAAGGCGCCTCAGGCTCGTCGAGTGTGATCGCGACAATTGCCGAAGTGTCGATGACCATCAGTTCGGCAGCCCGTTCTCGTCGTAGCCGATGATCTCGCCGGCGCTACGATTGTCGAGGACGGGTAGGGCGCTCCAGCGCCGCCGGCTCGCGGCTAGATCCTCCAGAAGTGCGGCCTTACGGGCATCAGAGCCGATGCGGCGCAGCCGCTCCTCAAGTGCACGCCTGGTGGCAATTGTGAACGTCTCGCCAGTGCGCTCGGCGAGGGTGCGGGCGAGCTGTTCGGTCTCGGGGTCTTTGATGCTCAGTGCCATTGGAAGTTCCAAGGTACCTGATTGTCGATATTCTACCTAGCGCCTCCGCGATTTGCACGGCACCTGCAAAATGTGCATTCGCGCGCTGCGGAGCTCAGGACGCGGCAGATAGTGGCGACGCCTCTCGCCCGCATCGGTCAGCCCGATATTGACGGCATCAATTCCTTCCTTGCATCTTCGGAATGCCGGCTCGATCACAGGGCGCAGCATGGTCAGTGATGGCGGGGTGACACAAGGCAGGCTGGCGGGCGAATCCGTTCCGTCACATCCAATGTAGATGCAACGGGCTCTGAAGACACTTTAAGCGGCGGCTACGTGCGCCGAATTCGACCCGATATAGTTACGGATCGTCTCGATGATCCGGTCCTGGTCGGCCTCGCTCAGATAAGGATGCATGGGCAAGCACAGTATGTGATTCGGCAACTCCTCCGAAACGGCAAGGCCGGTCGGAGTGCGCGGATAGTCGCGGTAGGCGATCTGGCTATGCAGGGGTTTCACATAATAGATGACCGAAGGAATGCCCTTTTCCCCGAGATGCGCCTTGAGCCCGTCGCGCTTCGGCGTCTCGATGGCATATTGCGCCCAGGCTGAACGGCCGCCGTCCAGATTGCGCGCCGCCGTGACGATGTCGCCAAGGCCTTTGGCATATCGATTGGCGACCGCTTGCCGGGCAACCATCTCGTCTTCGAGAATGGCCAGCTTCTCGATCAGGATCGCTGCCTGCAGTGTGTCGAGCCGCGAGTTGATGCCGACGCGGACATTGTCATATTGGGTTTCGCCCTTGCCGTGGAAGGCGAACGAGCGCAGCTGTTCGGCCAGCGCATCATCATTGGTGAACATCGCGCCGCCATCGCCATAGCAGCCAAGCGGCTTTGCCGGGTAGAAGCTGGTCGAGCCGACCGCGCCGAACGAACCGCACATCTTGCCGCCGATGGAGCCGCCGATCGCCTGCGCGGCATCCTCGATCACCATCAGCCCTTCGCGGTTGGCTATTGCCATGATCGCCTCGTAATCGGCGGCGAGCCCGAACAGGTCGACTGGAATGATCGCCCTTGGCTTCAGCCGGCCTTCCGCCTTGATCATGGCGATGGCCGCCTCGAGGCTGGCGACGTCGATATTGTAGGTGTTGGGATCGACGTCGACGAAAACCGGCTCGGCCTTGGCCAGCGCCACCACTTCCGCCGTGGCGGCGAAGGTGAAGCTCGGGACGAACACCGCATCACCCGGGCCGATGCCAGCCGCAAACAGCGGCAGCAGCAATGCGTCGGTGCCGTTGGCGCAGGCGACGACGTGCTTGGTGCCGACATAGGCGGCGAGCTTGTTCTCGAATTCGGTGACTTGGGGCCCCAGTATATAGCGTCCCTCGTCGACGACGCGGTCGATGGCTGCCTTCAGCCTGTCGCGGATTCGTTCGCGCTGCGCGCCAAGATCGATGAACTGCATGTCGGCCTCAAAAGGTCATAGCCTGATAACCGGCCGCTGGTAGCAGACTTGGCGCGGCCGAGAAACCCGCCCGGGTAAAACCGCGAATTGCTCAAGTGTCGCAGTCTGTTACCTCTGATTTTCGACGCCTCCTTGAAGACGCCGGAAATCCGGGCTTGGTCGGGCACCCTACGGTCTTCATATCGCATCGCGCCCGGCCGGCGAAACATAAAGTGATCGGCAAGCGGCGCGCGTCGCCGTCCAATCAGGCGATTTCATGCCGCCAGGGCGGATTGGCGCCGGCCCGCGACACGGTCACCGCCGCAGCCTTGGCGCCGAGCGCCAGCGCCTTGTGGATGGCGTCTTCCGACAGATTGTCGATCACATCCTTCGACAGCAGGCCCTGCTCGTGCAGCGAGGCCAGAATGCCGGCGTTGAACGTGTCGCCGGCGCCGACCGTATCGACCACCTTGACCTTGTCCGGCACGACCGTGACCTTGTGATCCCTGGTGTAGCCGGCAGCGCCTTCTGAGCCATGGGTGACGACGATCAGCGTCGGGCCGCGATCCAGCCAGTTGCGAACGACGTCCTCGTGCGAGCCGGCTTCGCCGAACCAGTCGAGGTCCTCGTCCGACAGCTTCACGATGTCGGCCATGGCCATCATCGAGCGGATGCGCCTGAGGTGCTTGGCTTTGTCCGGGATGAAATTTGGCCGGATGTTGGGGTCGAGCATCATGACGCGGCGGCTGTGCTCGCGCCGCATGAATTCCTCATAGGCCGATCCGGCCGGCTCCGAGATCAGGCTGATGGCGCCGAAAAGCATGGCTTCAACCTCGCTGCCGAGTTCCGGCAGATCATCGATGGTCAGCATGCGTCCGGCTGTGTTTTCGTCATAGAATGTGTAGGTCGCCTGACCGTTGTCCAGCCGCACGAAGGCAAGAGTGGTCGGCCGGGGCGATGTGTGCGCATAGGCGGAACTAACCTTGCTTGCCCTTAGTGCGTCCTTGAATTGGCCGCCGAACAGATCCGACGACAGGCCGGAAAAGAAACCAGCGGGCGCTCCCAGTCGGCCAAGCGCTATTGCCGTATTGAACACCGCGCCGCCGACATAGGGGGCAAAGGCCGGCTCGCCCTCTGTCGTGGTGCGCGGCAGCATGTCGATCAGGGCTTCGCCGCAACAGAGGATCATGATTTCCTGTTCTCCGGCGGATAGATATCATCCTTGCGGATGATAATACTTGCGTAAAGCCGCGGCTCGCGTGTCGCGACGATCGCGTGCGTGAACCTGATCCGTAGATAGAAGTCGGCGCTGGCAAGCGCAACCATCTTGCGGTCCGGCGCGTGCTTGGCGCGGATCGTCTCCATTTCAGGTGCTCCTGGAAATCATGGTCGAACCAATGAGGAAGCGCTCGGAAAGCGGCAGGCTGGCGCCGCCCAGGGCACGTGCATGAATGCCCACAGTCCCCTCGCGAACGGCTGGGAGCTTCAGGCCTTCGCCGTCGATCTTGCCGATGGCTTCGATAACGGCATTGACGAGCCGGCGCCGCACGGCCTTCGGCATCCATCCGTCGATCACTGCTGCCTCGAAATCGATAACCGAGGACGCCGCCACGATGGCATAGGCGAGCGCCCGCGAGGCGCAGGCGATCCAGTCGTCGAGCTCCACGCCGATCTCGCCCCAATCCTCCGGTGACGTCCACAGATGCGAGGCCTCGACGCCGCGCGCGTTGAGAGCCTTTTCCAGCATGGCGATCGATGCCACGTCGATCAATTGGGTCGGCTTGCCGTCCGGTCCGGGCACCGGCATCGAACCAAGAGCGCCGGCATTGCCGGTCGGCCCTCCGAAAAGGTGACCGTTCAGCACGATGCCACCGCCGGCGAAGGCACCAATATAGAAATAGACGAAGTCGCGCGCCGCACCCGCCTTGCCGAACACCAGTTCAGCGCCGCAAGCCGACGTGGCGTCGTTCTGTAGGTAGACCGGGAACTCGCACTGCGCCTGGATGTCGGCGCGGATGTCGCGGTGGCGCCATTCGTCCATGACGTCGCGCGGCGCACCTGCCGTATCGGCCCAGTTCCACAATTCGAACGGCATGGCGATGCCAAGTCCGGCAATGCGCTTGTCCTGCGCCGGGGTGAGTTCGCCGCGCATCGTCTTCATGCCGGAGGTGACGAATTCGACCGTCTCGCGCGGTGCCGGATAGCGGTAGGAATGCTGCAGCATGGAGCGCACGTTGCCGAGGAAATCGATCAGCACGAGTTCGGCGCTGCGACGGCCGATCTTCAGGCCGATGAAATAGGCGCCATCGGGATTGAGCGCCATCGGAATGGAAGGCTGGCCGATCTTGCCGCGCAACGGCGCCTGGCGGACGAGGAGGTTGTCCACCTCGAGCTCGCGCATGATGACCGAAACCGTCTGGGCCGAAAGTCCAGTCATGCGCGCAATGTCGGATTTGGCCAGGCTGCCGTGCTGACGCACAAGCGACAGCACCAGCCGCTCATTGTGGTCGCGCATGCCGCTCTGGTTGGTGCCGCGATGAATTCGGCTTTCGGCTGCCTCGGGCGAACCGTGCCTCGTAATGCCGGTCTCCACCCCTGTTCCTCCCGTCTTTTCCCCTCAATGCTTTTGAGCCAGAATGGGTGAACGATGCAACGCTGTCAATAATAAATAAGAGTGATTTAATTATTGACAGCGACCTCGGCCTGGTATTCTGTTGGGGCAGGCATCGGCGCTGGGAAAAGTCGTCTGGATGCCGGAATGGATCCACTGGGAGGAAAATCGTGACCAAAAAAGCACTACTGAAGTCCACCGTTTTCGCGGCGGCCGGACTGGGTCTGATGGCGTTCACTTCGGCGGCGTCCGCCGCCGACGTCGGCGCCTGCCTGATCACCAAGACCGACACCAATCCCTTCTTCGTCAAGATGAAGGAAGGCGCCTCGGCGAAGGCCAAGGAACTCGGCGTCGACCTCAAGGCCTACGCCGGCAAGATCGACGGCGACAGTGAGAGCCAGGTGGCGGCGATCGAAAGCTGCATCGCCGACGGCGCCAAGGGCATCCTGATCACCGCGTCGGACACCAAGGGCATCGTCCCGGCGGTGAAGAAGGCACGTGACGCCGGCCTGCTCGTGATAGCGCTGGACACGCCGCTTGATCCGCTTGACGCTGCCGACGCGACCTTCGCGACGGACAACCTGGAGGCTGGCAAGCTGATCGGCGCGTGGGCCGCCGCGACGCTCGGCGACGGCGCGAAGGATGCAAAGATCGGCTTCCTCGACCTGACACCCTCGCAGCCGACGGTGGACGTGCTGCGCGACCAGGGCTTCATGATGGGCTATGGCATCGACGTGAAGGATCCCAACAAGATTGGCGACGAGGACGATCCGCGCATCGTCGGCCACGACGTCACCAACGGCAACGAGGAAGGCGGCCGCAAGGCGATGGAGAACCTTCTCCAGAAGGACCCCGGCATCAACGTCATCCACACCATCAACGAGCCGGCAGCCGTCGGCGCCTACCAGGCGCTCAAGGCCGTGGGCCTCGAAGGCAACGTGCTGATCGTGTCGGTTGACGGCGGCTGCCCCGGCGTGAAATCGGTCGCGGAAGGCGTGATCGGCGCGACCTCACAGCAATATCCGCTGCAGATGGCGGCACTCGGCATCGAGGCAATCGCCGCTTTCGCCAAGGACGGGACGAAGCCCAAGCCGACCGAAGGCAAGGATTTCTTCGACACCGGCGTCAACCTCGTGACCGACAAGCCGGCAGACGGTGTGAAGTCCATCGACACCAAGGAAGGCCTGGCCAAGTGCTGGGGCTGATACCGGTCTGACAGGCAACGGAGCCGATCGGCCGGGGCTTGATCCCCGGCCGCTTCGGGTGGACGATGCGCAATCGCGAGCGCGAACAATTCCGACGGCAGATCGGGAATGGTGAACGGGCGTCGGCGTAGCTGAAGCTCAACGGGAGGAAACATGAGCCAGGTCCAGGAATTCGAGAAGGCCATCTCGAGCAGCGACAGCGTCGCTGCTTTTGACGAACACGGTACTTCGGTCGTCAAGCGCATCCAGCATTTCTTGCATTCCACTCCGGCTGCGGTGCCGCTGATCGTGCTGGTTCTGGCGATCGCTGTTTTCGGCGTCACGATCGGCGGGCGGTTCTTTTCGTCCTACACGCTGACGCTGATCCTGCAGCAGATCGCCATCGTCGGTATTCTCGGTGCCGCGCAGACGCTGGTCATCCTTACAGCCGGCATCGACCTGTCAATCGGCGTGATCATGGTGATTTCGGCCGTGATCATGGGCAATTGCGCGGTCACCTATGGTCTGCCGACCTTGCTCGCCGTGGTGATCGGGCTGGCCGCCGGCGGGGCCTGCGGGCTGCTCAACGGGCTGCTAGTCGCCTACATGAAGCTGCCGCCCTTCATCGTCACGCTCGGCACCTGGAACATCGTCATGGCCACCAACTTCATCTATTCGGCCAATGAGACGATCCGCGACGCCGACGTCGATGTCCAGGCGCCGCTGCTGCATCTGTTTGGCCTGAACTTCAAGGTCGGCACGGCGGTGCTGACGCTCGGCGTCATCGCCATGGTCGTGCTGGTGCTGATCCTGTGGTACGTGCTCAATCACACGGCATGGGGCCGCCATGTCTACGCTGTCGGCGACGATCCGGAGGCGGCGAAGCTGTCGGGCATCCAGACCAGGAAGGTGCTGATCTCGGTCTACACACTTGCCGGGCTGATTGCCGCTTTCGCCGCCTGGGTCTCGATCGGCCGCAATGGCTCGATTTCGCCGTCCGCTGCCGTCACCGACTACAATTTGCAGGCGATCACCGCGACGGTGATCGGCGGCATTTCCCTCTTCGGCGGACGCGGCTCTATTTTGGGCACTCTGTTCGGCGCGATGATCGTCGGCGTCGTCTCAATGGGTCTCAACATGATGGGCGCCGATCCGCAATGGAAAGTGCTGCTCACCGGTGTGCTGATCATCGGCGCCGTGGCGATCGACCAGTGGATCAGAAAGGTTTCGGTGTAACCATGACCCAAGAGCCCATCCTCACCGCGCGCGGCCTCCTCAAGCGCTACGGCCGCGTCACGGCACTGAACAACTGCGATTTCGATCTCTATCCCGGAGAAATCCTGGCCGTGATCGGCGATAATGGCGCAGGCAAGTCGACGCTGATCAAGGCGATCTCGGGCGCCGTGATCCCGGACGAGGGGATCATCGAGCTGGACGGCAAGCAGGTGCTCTTCAAGTCGCCCATCGAGGCCCGTGAAGCCGGCATCGAAACCGTCTACCAGAACCTGGCGCTGTCGCCGGCGCTGTCGATCGCCGACAACATGTTCCTCGGTCGCGAGATCCGCAAACCGGGTTTTCTGGGCGACTGGCTGCGCATGCTCGACCGGCCGGCAATGGAAAAACGCGCCCGCGACAAGCTCACCGAACTTGGCCTGATGACCATTCAGAATATCAGCCAGGCCGTTGAAACGCTCTCGGGCGGCCAACGCCAGGGCGTGGCGGTGGCGCGCGCCGCCGCCTTCGGCTCGAAGATGGTCATCATGGATGAGCCGACGGCGGCGTTAGGCGTCAAGGAAAGCCGCCGCGTGCTCGAACTGATCCTCGACGTGAAGAAGCGCGGCCTGCCGATCGTGCTGATCTCGCACAACATGCCGCATGTCTTCGAGGTGGCCGACCGCATTCACATCCATCGGCTGGGCCGTCGCCTGTGTGTCATCGATCCCAAGCAGTATACGATGTCCGATGCCGTCGCCTTCATGACCGGAGCGAAGCTTCCGCCGGAGGCGGCGCTGGCGGCCTGAATCGCCAAATTGCCGCAGGGCTGGTTGGCCCCGTGGCTGCCTAAATCGATTGAACATCTAGTGAGATGCACTAGCATGGGGGTGGGAGGAATAGTGAAAGCCGGTATGATCATGGCAACCGCACGAGAGGCAGCATGACGCGCGCAATGACATCCGAAGCTCCCATCCTCGAAAACTCCGATCCCAAGGCGCTCGCCGACGAAGTCTTGAAGGCCCTCAAATACAGGCTCGGCAAGGATACCAGCGTCGCGACGCAATACGACTGGCTCACCGCCTCGATCAAGGTCGTGCGCGACCATATCGTCGATCATTGGATGCAATCGACGAAAGAGGCTTATGATCAGCAGGAAAAGCGCGTCTACTATTTGTCGCTCGAATTCCTCATCGGTCGCCTCATGCGCGACGCCTTTTCCAATCTCGGCCTGATGGACAACATGCGCGAGGCGCTGTCGTCGCTTGGCGTCGATCTCGACATCATCGCCGCGCTCGAGCCGGATGCGGCCCTTGGCAATGGCGGTCTCGGCCGGCTCGCCGCCTGTTTCATGGAAAGCATGGCGACAGTCGATATCCCCGCGCATGGCTATGGCATTCGCTACGCCAACGGCATGTTCCGGCAGGAAATTCATGACGGCTGGCAGGTAGAACTGCCCGAGACCTGGCTCGATCACGGCAACCCCTGGGAGTTCGAGCGCCGCGAACGTTCCTTCGAGGTTGGCTTCGGCGGCGCGGTGGAATCGATCACCTCGAAGGACGGCCGGCTCGAGCGCCATGTCTGGAAGCCGACCGAACACGTTCTGGCCGTCGCCTATGATACGCCGGTGGTCGGCTGGCGGGCCAAGCGGGTCAACACGCTGCGCCTCTGGTCCGGGATGCCGATCGATCCGATCCTGCTCGACAAGTTCAATGCTGGCGACCATATCGGCGCGCTTGCCGAAAGCAACAAGGCCGATGCCTTGTCGCGCGTCCTTTACCCCGCCGATTCTCACAAGGCCGGGCAGGAGCTGCGGCTGAGGCAGGAATATTTCTTCTCCACCGCTTCGCTGCAGGACATCGTCCAGCGCCATCTCAGCCAGTATGGCGATCTGCAGTCGCTGCCCGACAAGGCGGCAATCCATCTCAATGACACCCATCCGGCCATCGCGGTGACCGAGATGATGCGCCTGTTGATGGATGTCCACGGCATGGATTTCGACCAGGCCTGGAGCATCACCAAGCGCACCTTCGGCTACACCAACCACACGCTGCTTCCCGAAGCGCTCGAAAGCTGGCCGGTGCCGCTGTTCGAGCGGCTGTTGCCGCGCCATATGCAGATCATCTACGCCATCAACGCCGAAGTGCTGCTGGAGGCGCGCGCCTCCGACCAGTTCTCGAATGAGCAGATCAGCCAAATCTCGCTCATCCAGGAAAACGGCGAGCGCCGGGTGCGCATGGGCAATCTGGCCTTTGTCGGCTCGCACTCGATCAACGGCGTGTCAGCACTGCACACCGAGTTGATGAAGGAAACGGTGTTTGCCGATCTCCACAAGCTCTACCCCGACCGCATCAACAACAAGACCAACGGCATCACGCCGCGGCGCTGGTTGATCCAGTGCAATCCCGGTCTCACCGCGCTCACCCGCGAGGCGATCGGCGACCGCTTCCTCGACGACATCGATGCGATCAAGGAGCTCGATGCCTTCGCCGACGACGCCGCCTTCCGCGACAAGTTCGCGGCCGTCAAGCGGGCAAACAAGGTTAGGCTTGCCAATCTCGTCGCCAATCGCCTTGGCATCAAGGTCGATCCCTCGGCGCTGTTCGATATCCAGATCAAGCGCATCCACGAATACAAGCGCCAACTCTTGAACATCCTCGAAACGGTCGCGCTCTACGACCAGATCCGCTCCCATCCAGAACGCGACTGGATGCCCCGCGTCAAGTTCTTCGGCGGCAAGGCGGCGCCCAGCTATCATAACGCCAAGCTGATCATCAAACTCGCCAACGACGTCGCCAGGGTCATCAACCGCGACCCGGCGGTTCGCGGCTTGCTCAAAGTGGTGTTCGTGCCGAACTACAGTGTCAGCCTGGCCGAGATCATGATGCCGGCCGCCGACCTTTCGGAGCAGATATCGACTGCCGGCATGGAAGCCTCCGGCACCGGCAACATGAAGTTCGCGCTGAACGGTGCGCTGACCATCGGCACGCTCGACGGTGCCAATGTCGAGATCAAGGAATGCGTCGGCGACGACAACATCTTCATCTTCGGCCTGACCACCGCCGAGGTCGCCGAGCGGCGCAGCAACGGCTACGATCCGCGATCCGTCATCGAATCCTCTCCCGAACTGGCGCAAGCCGTGGCTGCCGTTTCGTCGGGCGTTTTTTCGCCTGACGATCCCGAACGCTACCGCGACCTGATCAACGGCCTCTATCAGGGCGACTGGTTCATGGTCGCCGCGGATTTCGATGCCTACGCCGCCACCCAGCGCGACGTCGATGCCGTCTGGCGCAACAGCCCGGATTGGTACGCCAAGGCAATCCGCAATGTCGCCCGCGTCGGCTGGTTCTCGTCCGATCGCACGATCCGCCAATATGCGAAAGACATCTGGAACGTGCCCGTCTGATATGATTGCATGAGGCCACGAACAACGTGGTCCGGGGAGGGTCACTGCCTGATGAGCAAGCCGCGCGCGACCGCCGCGACAAGCGGGCCGGATAGACTGGCGTCAGCCGGCGATGTCGCGGCGATTGTCGCCGGTACGCATGGCGACCCGTTTGCTGTCCTCGGCGTGCATGAGGCGGACAAGGGTTTCGTCGCCCGCTGCTTCGTCCCACATGCCGAGTTCGTCACTGCCTATACGCTGACCGGCAAGAAAGCGGGCGAACTCTCCAGGCGCGACGAAGGCGGCTTCTTCGAGGGCAGGCTGTCGCTCAGAAAGCGCCAGCCGCTGCGCTATCACGCTCGCAATGCCGGCGGCGACTGGTGGCTGACCGATCCCTATTCGTTCGGCCCGGTGCTCGGTCCGCTGGACGACTATTACATCGCCGAGGGTTCGCATCTCAGGCTGTTCGACAAGCTCGGTGCGCATCTTATCGATCACGAGGGTGCGTCCGGCGTGCATTTCGCCGTCTGGGCGCCCAATGCTAGGCGCGTTTCGGTGGTCGGCGACTTCAACGAATGGGATGGCCGCAGGCATACGATGCGCGTGCGCCGCGACACCGGCATCTGGGAATTGTTCATTCCCGACATCGGCGCCGGCCGGCCCTACAAATACGAGATCATCGGGCCCGACGGCGTACGGCTGCCGCTGAAGGCCGATCCGTTCGCCTTCAAATCCGAACTGCGCCCGGCCACCGCTTCGGTGACGGCGCTTCCGCCGGCGCATGAATGGGGCGACGAGGCGCACCGCAATTTCTGGCGCAACGCCGACCCCAGGCGCGAGGCGGTGTCGATCTATGAGGTCCATGCCGGCTCCTGGCAGCTTCACGACGACGGCAGCTTCCTGTCATGGGATGAGCTGGCAGGCCGGCTGATCCCCTACGTCACCGATACGGGCTTCACCCATATCGAATTCATGCCGATCTCCGAACATCCCTATGATCCGTCCTGGGGCTACCAGACGACGGGCCTTTACGCGCCGTCCGCCCGCTTCGGCGATCCGGACGGTTTTGCCCGGTTCGTCGACGGCGCCCACCGCGCCGGCATCGGTGTCATCCTCGACTGGGTGCCGGCGCATTTCCCGGTGGACGCGCATGGCCTGGCCAATTTCGACGGCACCGCACTCTATGAGCATGCCGACCCGCGCAAGGGATTTCATCCCGACTGGAACACCGCGATCTACAATTTCGGCCGGCGCGAGGTGGTCTCGTTCCTCGTCAACAATGCGCTGTTCTGGGCCGAGAAATACCACGTCGACGGTTTGCGGGTCGATGCCGTCGCCTCGATGCTCTACCTCGATTATTCACGCAAGGCCGGCGAATGGATCCCCAACGAAAAGGGCGGGCGCGAAAACCTCGAGGCGGTCAGCTTCCTCCAGCGGATGAACAAGGAGGTCTACGGCCACCATCCGGGCGTGATGACGATCGCCGAAGAATCGACCTCATGGCCGAAGGTCTCGCAGCCGGTGCATGAGGGCGGACTGGGCTTCGGCTTCAAGTGGAACATGGGCTTCATGCACGACACGCTGGAGTATTTCTCCAAGGAGCCGATCTTTCGCAAGCACCACCACAACGATATCACCTTCGGCCTGGTCTACGCCTTCTCAGAGAATTTCGTGCTGCCGCTCTCCCATGACGAGGTCGTGCACGGCAAGGGGACGCTGCTCGGCAAGATGGCCGGTGACGACTGGCAGAAATTCGCGACATTGCGCGCATATTACGCCTTCATGTGGGGCTACCCCGGCAAGAAGCTGTTGTTCATGGGGCAGGAATTTGCCCAGCGCCGCGAGTGGAGCGAGGCGCGTGCGCTCGACTGGAACCTGCTCGATTTCCGGCTCCACCGCGGCGTCTGGCAGACGGTGCGCGATCTCAACTATCTCTATCGCTCGCGCCCGGCCCTGCATGCGCGTGACTGCGAGCCGGAGGGCTTTTCCTGGCTGATCGTCGACGACAGCGCGAACTCCGTCTTTGCGTGGCTGCGCAGCGCGCCGGGCGGAAACCCGATCGCCGTCATCTCCAATTTCACGCCCGTGCCGCGCGACAATTACCGCGTGCCGTTGCCGACGGCAGGAAGATGGCGCGAGATCATCAACACGGACGCCTCCGACTATGGCGGTTCTGGCAAGGGCAATGGCGGCGCCGTCGAGGCTCGGGCGGAAGGAGGAAGCATCTCGGCGACGATGCTGCTGCCGCCGCTGTCGACGATCATGCTCGAATTTGCTCCGGATTGAGCGGTGTCTCGCAGCGAGTAACTTGGGAGGATAAAATGGCAGAGATAAAACGGACCCAGCCGCTGGCGCGCGATGCCATGGCCTATGTGCTGGCCGGCGGCCGTGGCAGCCGCCTCAGGGAGTTGACCGACCGGCGCGCCAAGCCCGCTGTCTATTTCGGCGGTAAGACGCGCATCATCGATTTCGCGCTCTCCAATGCGCTCAATTCCGGCATCCGCCGCCTCGGCGTCGCCACCCAGTACAAGGCGCATTCGCTGATCCGCCACCTGCAGCGCGGCTGGAACTTCCTGCGGCCCGAGCGCAACGAGAGCTTCGATATCCTGCCGGCCAGCCAGCGCGTGTCGGAAACGCAGTGGTATGAGGGCACCGCCGACGCCGTCTACCAGAACATCGACATCATCGAGGCCTACGGGCCCGAATACATGGTCATCCTGGCCGGCGACCACATCTACAAGATGGACTACGAGCTGATGCTGCGCCAGCACGTCGACGCCGGTGCCGATGTCACCGTCGGCTGCCTCGAAGTGCCGCGCATGGAGGCGACCGGCTTCGGCGTCATGCATGTCGATAACAAGGACACCATCATCTCCTTCATCGAGAAGCCTGCCGATCCGCCCGGCATTCCCGACAAACCGGACTTTGCCCTGGCCTCGATGGGCATCTATGTGTTCAAGACCAAGTTCCTGATGGAGCAATTGCGGCGCGACGCCGCCGAACCCGGCTCAAGCCGCGACTTCGGCAAGGACATCATCCCCTATATCGTCGAGCACGGAAAGGCGATCGCCCATCGCTTCGCCAAATCCTGCGTGCGCTCGACCGCCGAGAACGAGGCCTATTGGCGCGATGTCGGAACCGTCGACGCCTATTGGGAAGCCAATATCGATCTCACCGATATCACGCCAGAACTCGACCTCTACGATCGCGACTGGCCGATCTGGACCTATGCCGAGCTGAAGCCGCCGGCAAAGTTCGTGCACGACGAGGATGGCCGTCGCGGTATGGCCATCTCTTCGCTGGTGTCGGGCGATTGCATCGTCTCCGGCGCCTCACTCAAGCGAAGCCTGATCTTCACCGGCGCGCGCATCAATTCCTATTCGACGCTCGAGGAAGTCGTCATGCTGCCCGACTGCCATGTCGGCCGGAACGCAACATTGAAGCGCGTGGTGATCGATCATGGCGTAAGGATACCGGAGGGGCTCGTGGTCGGCGAAGACCCGGCCCTCGATGCCAAGCGCTTCCGCGTTTCCGAAAAGGGTATCTGCCTCATCACGCAGGTCATGATCGACAAACTGGGGTTGTAGTGGATGCAGGTCCTGTCGGTCACGCCCGAAATATTCCCTCTGATCAAGACTGGCGGGCTTGCCGACGTGACCGGCGCGTTGCCGATCGCGCTCGCTGGCAAGGGCGTGACCATGCGCACGCTTATACCCGGCTATCCCCAGGTGATGGATGCCTTCAAGAAAAAGAAGGCCGTTCACCAGTATCCGCTGCTGCAGGGCGGCAAGGCTTCGGTCCATGCCGTCCAGATCGCCGGGCTCGACCTGTTCGTGCTCGACGCACCGCATCTGTTCGATCGCCCCGGCGGTCCCTATGGCAATGCGACCGGCGCCGACTGGCCTGACAATTGGCGCCGTTTCGCGGCGTTGAGCCAGGTTGGCGGCGACATCGCCGCCGGCGCCATCTCAGGCTACCAGCCGGATCTCGTCCATGCCCATGACTGGCAGTCGGCGATGACGCTGGCCTATATGCGCTACGGCAAGGCGGTCGGCACGCCGTCGATGATCACCGTCCACAACCTCGCCTTTCAGGGCCAGTTCGGCGCCGGCATCTTTGGCGAACTTGGCTTGCCTGCGGCCGCCATGGCGCTCGACGGCGTCGAATATTATGGCGGCGTCGGTTTCCTCAAGGCCGGCCTGCAGGCCGCCTGGGCCATCACCACGGTCAGCCCGACCTATGCGCAGGAAATCCGCTCGCCGGAGTTCGGCATGGGCCTCGATGGGCTCGTCAATATGCGATCCGTCGATCTCTATGGCATCGTCAACGGCATCGACACCGAGACATGGAACCCTGAAACCGACAAGCATCTGGTCTCCAACTATACGGCCAAGACTTTGAAGGCGCGGCGCCCCAATCGCGCTGCCGTCGAGGATCGCTTCAACCTCGACCGCGACGACAGTCCGATCGTCTGTGTCGTCAGCCGGCTCACCTGGCAAAAGGGCATGGACATACTGGCGGCCGTCGTCGACGGGATCATTGCAAGGGGGGCGCGCCTGGCGATCCTGGGATCCGGCGACGCCGGCCTCGAAGGTGCGCTGCTGGCCGCCGCCGCCCGCCATCGTGGTCGCATCGGCGTCGTCGTCGGTTACGACGAGGGGCTCTCCCACATCATGCAAGGCGGCTGTGACGCCATCGTCATTCCGTCGCGCTTCGAGCCTTGCGGGCTGACGCAACTCTACGGCCTGCGCTATGGCTGCGTGCCGGTCGTCGCTCGCACCGGCGGGCTTGCCGACACGGTCATCGACGCCAATGAAGCGGCCGTTTCGGCGGGCGTTGCGACAGGCTTCCAGTTCGCCCCCGCCGATACTGGCGCCTTCCTGCATGCCATCCGCCGGCTGGTGGAGGCGCACGCCAACCCCGCGGTCTGGACGTCGATGCAGCGGCAAGGCATGAAGGCCGATGTGTCGTGGGACAAAAGCGCCGAAAAATACGTTGAACTCTATCGCTTGCTGCTTTCGAAAAGGGTTGCCTGAAGCATGATACGAACCGTCGCCACCAAACCCTATCTGGACCAGAAGCCCGGCACTTCCGGGCTGCGCAAGAAGGTGCCGGTGTTCCAGCAGGAGCACTATGCCGAGAACTTCATCCAGTCGATCTTCGATGCGCTGGAGGGGTTCGCAGGCAAGACCCTGGTGATCGGCGGCGATGGCCGCTTCTACAACCGCGAGGTCATCCAGAATGCCATAGCCATGGCGGCGGCAAATGGCTTCGGCAAGGTGATGGTCGGGCAGGGCGGGATCCTGTCGACGCCGGCAGCCTCGCACGTCATCCGTAAATACAAGACCTTCGGCGGCATCATCCTGTCGGCCAGTCACAATCCCGGCGGTCCGCACGAGGATTTCGGCATCAAATACAATGCCGGCAATGGCGGCCCGGCACCGGAAAAGCTGACCGACGCGATCTTCGAAAAGACCAAGGTGATCTCCAGCTTCAAGATCGCCGACATCGGAACGATCGACATCGACAGGATCGGCACGGTCGAGGCGGGCGGCATGACGGTCGAGGTGATCGATCCGGTCGCCGACTATGCCGAACTGATGGAAAGCCTGTTCGATTTCGACGCTATCCGCGCCAATTTCAAATATGGTTTCCGCATGCGCTTCGACGCCATGCATGCGGTGACCGGCCCCTATGCCAAGGAGATTCTTGAACGGCGGCTTGGTGCTCCCAATGGCACCTGCCGCAACTTCAAGCCATTGCCGGATTTCGGCGGCCACCACCCAGACCCGAACCTGGTCCACGCAAAGCACCTTTATGACGAGATGATGGGACCGGATGCGCCGGATTTCGGCGCCGCCTCCGACGGTGACGGCGACCGCAACCTGATCATCGGCAAGGGCATTTTCGTCACCCCCTCGGATTCGGTGGCCATGCTCGCCGCCAACGCCCATCTGGCGCCCGGCTACAAGGCTGGCCTGAAAGGCATCGCCCGCTCGATGCCAACCAGCGGTGCGGCAGACCGCGTCGCCGGCAAGCTCGGCATCGGCATCTATGAAACGCCGACAGGCTGGAAATTCTTCGGCAATCTTCTCGACGCCGGCATGGCGACGATCTGCGGCGAGGAAAGTGCCGGAACCGGCTCCAACCATGTCCGCGAAAAGGATGGGCTATGGGCCGTGCTTTTGTGGCTCAATATCCTTGCAGTGCGCGGCGAAAGCGCCAAGCAGATCGTCACCGAGCATTGGGCTACCTATGGCCGCAATTACTACTCGCGCCACGACTACGAGGAGGTCGAAACCGACCGCGCCAACGCGCTGGTCGACGAATTGCGCGCCAAGCTTGGCTCGCTGCCCGGCACCAGCGTGCGCGGCATGAAGATCGCCAGCGCCGACGATTTCGCCTACCACGATCCGGTCGACGGTTCGATCGCAAAGAACCAAGGCATCAGGGTGCTGTTCGAGGGTGGATCGCGCGTCGTCTTCCGTCTCTCCGGCACCGGCACCTCAGGCGCGACGCTGCGCGTCTACATCGAGCGCTACGAGCCGGACAAGTCCAGGCACGATCTCGACACGCAGGAGGCGCTTGCCGATCTGATTGCGGCAGCCGATGATATTGCCGGGATTCGCAGCCATACCGGCCGCGCCAAGCCGAGCGTCATCACCTGATGCCACCTGGAATACCGGCCGGTTATCGGCCGTATCAGCCGCGATTTGGTGGAATTGCCAGGCAAGGCGGCATTCGCTTTGCCGCATGGTCGTCTGCGGCCAGCCGGCTCTGGGTCTCGATCTTCGATGAGCAGGGTAACAGGGAGATCGAACGGCTCGACCTCATGCGGGAAGGCGAGGGCGTTCACGCGCTTTTCGTTGCCGGCCTCGCCGCCGGCACCCGATACGGGTTTCGCGCCGATGGCGACTATGCGCCCGAGCAAGGGCTCTGGTTCGATCCCGACAAGCTGTTGGTCGATCCCTATGCCGTCGAGATCGACAGGTCGTATGCCTATGACGACCGGCTCGCCGCTCGCCGCGGCGAGGGGACCGACACCGCCCCACTTGTGCCGAAGGCGATTGCCGCAGACTTGCCGAAGCCGGTCCCTGTCTTGCCGCCGCTGTTCCAGCCGGGCGGCCTGATCTACGAAGTGCCGGTGCGCGCTTTCACCATGCTGCATCCGGACATCCCGAAGCGCCAGCGCGGGACGATTGCAGCCCTGGCCCATCCGGCCATCGTCGAGCACCTGAAAAAACTTGGGGTCGGCGCGGTTGAACTGATGCCGGTGACGGCATCGATCGATGAACGGCATCTGCCGCCGCTCGGCCTCCGCAACGCCTGGGGCTACAATCCCGTGACCTTCATGGCGATCGATCCGCGCCTCGCGCCCGGCGGCCTCAAGGAATTGCGGCAGACGGTCGCCACGCTGCGCGAGGCCGGCATCGGCGTCATCCTCGATCTTGTCTTCAACCATACCGGCGAAAGCGACAGGCTTGGACCGACCCTGTCAATGCGCGGCCTCGACAGCAGCGCCTACTACCAGTACGCGCCGGACGGCAGGCTGGCTAACGACACCGGCACCGGCAACACGGTCGCCTGCGATCATCCGATCGTCCAGGGAATGATCCTCGACACGCTTCGTCACTTTGTCTGCCATGCCGGCGTCGACGGTTTTCGCTTCGATCTGGCGCCCATTCTGGGTCGGGTCGAGGGCAGGTTCGACGCCGCGGCACCGTTGCTCAAGGCTATTCGGGGCGATCCGGTCGTTGGCGACCGGGTGCTGATCGCCGAGCCCTGGGATGTCGGCCCGGATGCCTATCAGCTCGGCAATTTTTTGCCGCCCTTCCTTGAATGGAACGACAAATATCGTGACGACGTCAGACGCTTCTGGCGTGGCGATCGCGGCATGGTCGGCGCGCTGGCGACCAGGCTTGCCGGCTCGTCCGATGTGTTTGCCAAAGCCGGCCAGGGGGCAAGTCGCAGCGTCAATTTCATCGCCGCGCATGACGGCATGACGCTGGCCGATATCGTTGCCTACGAGCACAAGCACAACGAGGCCAATGGCGAGCACAACAGAGACGGTCACAACGAGAATCTCTCGTGGAACAACGGCGTCGAGGGTGAAGCCGGCGATGCGGCCGTTGCGAAGGCCCGCCTCGATGACCGACGCGCGCTGCTGGCGACGCTCTTTGCCTCGCGTGGCACGATCATGCTGGCCGCCGGCGACGAATTCGGCCGCACCCAGAATGGCAACAACAACGCTTATGCGCAGGACAACGAGATCACCTGGCTCGACTGGACAGGGCGCGATCAGGCGCTGGAACAATGCACTTTTTTGCTCGCCGCGATGCGTCGTTCCGCGCCGGCGCTTTCCGACACGCGTTTCCTGACCGGACAGCCGCCCGCCGGGTCGGAAATATCGGATGTTGCCTGGCTGAGCGAAACGGGCGAGCCGCTCGATGAAACAGCCTGGCATCATCCGGAGCGGCACCGCCTTGTCATGATGCTCGGTGGCGCTGACGACGAAGATTGCCGTCTTGCCGCCGTCATCAATGGCGATCGCCGCAAATGCATGTTCACGCTGCCGGCGCGCGAGGGATTTTTCTGGAGTCCGGCCACCGCCGGCGCAGCAGACATCTCACAGCCGGTACCGGGGCGAACTGTCATTTTCATGGTCGAACGCAAGATGGGGCGGGCTCACGCCGAGGAAAACCGGAATGGCTGATGCGAACGCGGAGTGGTGGCGCGGCTGCGTCATCTATCAGATCTACCCGCGCTCCTTCCAGGACACGACGGGGGACGGCGGCGGCGATCTGCGCGGCATTGCCTCGAGGCTGGCTCATGTCGCGTCGCTTGGCGTCGACGCCGTCTGGCTGTCGCCCTTCTTCAAGTCGCCGATGGCCGACATGGGCTACGACGTTTCCGACTATACAGCCGTCGATCCGATGTTCGGCACATCAGAGGATTTCGATGCGGTGGTCGCCGAGGCGCATCGTCTCGGCCTGAAAATCATCATCGACCAGGTCCTGTCGCATTCGTCCGACCGGCACGAATGGTTCGTCGAAAGCCGCGCGAGCCGCGACAACCCCAAGGCGGACTGGTATGTCTGGGCCGTTCCGAGGCCGGACGGCACCGCGCCCAACAACTGGCTGTCGGTCTTCGGCGGCCCGGCCTGGGAGTGGGATGCGACCCGCAGGCAATATTACATGCACAATTTTCTCGCCTCGCAGCCGGACCTGAATTTTCATAATCCCGATGTTCAGGACGCGTTGCTGGAAACGGTGCGGTTCTGGCTGGAGCGCGGCGTCGACGGGTTCCGGCTGGATACGGTGAACTACTATGTCCACGATCGCTGGCTGCGCAGCAACCCGCCACTGGCGACGAGCGTCGCCGGCACCAACACCGAAACCAATCCCTACCTCTATCAGGAGCATCTGTTCGACAAGACGCAGCCAGAAAACATCGCCTTCCTCAGGCGGTTCAGGGCGCTGCTCGACGAGTATGAGGGCCGCGCCGCCGTCGGTGAGGTCGGCGACGAAACCCGTTCGCTGCAGACGCTGGCCGCCTACACCGCCGGCGGCGACAAGCTCGACATGTGCTATACTTTCGACCTGCTCGGTCCGCAATTTTCGGCAGCACACGTGCGCGGCTGCGTCGAAGCCTTCGAGAGTACGGTCTCCGACGGCTGGGTCTGCTGGGCGTTTTCCAACCACGACGTCGTTCGCCACGTGACGCGCTGGGCAAGGCCCGGCGGCGATCCTGAGAGGATGGCGAAATTCTCGATGGCGCTGCTGTCGTGCCTGCGCGGATCGATCTGCCTCTATCAGGGCGAGGAACTCGGATTGGAGGAGGCGGATTTGACGTTCGAGGACCTGCGCGATCCCTACGGCATCCGCTTCTGGCCCGGGTTCAAGGGCAGGGATGGATGCCGCACGCCAATGGTCTGGGAAGCTGGTGCCGACAATGCCGGGTTTTCAACCGGCAAGCCGTGGCTTCCGGTCCCGGCAAGCCATCGCGCCCGTGCGGTCGATGTCCAGAACGGCGAGGAGGCGTCCGTCCTCACCAGCTACCGGGCGATGCTTGCTTTGCGCAAGCAGCATCCGGCTCTGGTGGTGGGCTCGATCCATTTTCTCGATGCCGAGGGCGATGTGCTTGCCTTCATGCGCGATGGCGGCGGCGAAAAGCTGCTTTGCGTTTTCAATTTCGCCGACGAGCCGGCCAATTGGCCATTGCCGCAGGATATAGCCGTCGCAGACACGATCGATCTTGGCGCCGGTGCCGCCTTGCAGGACGACGCTCTGTCATTGCCGCCGCTAAGCTGCTTTCTCGGACGAGCCGGCTGATCTTCCTACCGAATTCTCATTGAACGAGCGCGGAGCGCCCGCAAGTCGCGCCCATGATCCGGACATCGGCCTCACCGACGCGCACGCCCAGTGCCGCAAGCACGTTATAGACCAATGCGTCGACAGGTGCAGTCACACCGCTCAGCAACGTCACAACTGCCGGCTTCACCGTTCCAAGCAGGGCGGTTACATCAAGCCCGAGACCCAGCGCCCCGACTGAAAGCGACAAATTGTTGACCAGCGACGTGGTGAGGGATTGCGTCAGGTTTTTCGTGGAAGCCGTCTTTATCGTCTTGTTGGCGATTTCGGTCCTGTTGAAGGTTAGCGTCGTCGGATCGTTGTTGGTGATCGCCACCGCTGCCGAACCGTTCACTTGCAGCAGAGGCAGGTTGATCAGAAGGAGCTTGAGGCTGACGCCTGCGATCTCGGCAGCTTGAAACGACTGAGGGTTGCTGAAATCGGCGAAGGCGGCGGGGCTGTTGTCGGCGTCGCTGGCGCCAAGGTGCAGCGCGGCTACGCCCGGAAGTGCGGCAATCGAAACCTTCAAACTGTCGGGGTGCCCGGTCGGGCAGCTGATGTCGGTCAGCTTGGCCTCGGCACGAGCCACTTCGACATGCAGTGGCAGTTTGACCGACAGGAGGCTGATGCCGCCACCGAGATTCGAATTGCCGATGCCGACGGATGCCACCAGCTTGATCCGCGTCTGCGCGGTGCGCACCACCGTGCCGTCTCCGACTGTCAGCCAAGGCGAGACTTGCGCAGGTTCGCCGATGGCTATGGACAGCGTGGTGGAGGTAAGCCCTGGGACGGTGGCGCCGAGATTGATGTCGACCTGCCTCGAGCCGTTCGCCAGTGCGGCGGCGGAGGTCAGCATACCCATGGCACTAGCGTCGATCGCCAGGCCGGCCGACTCTTGCCCGAGGTCAAGTTGGCCGACTGATCCAAGATCTATAAGATGATTGAGTGGGATCTTCACCGTGCTGGTGGCTCTGGACGCGATTGTCTGCAAAGCGAGCTTGCTGGTGCTGCCAACTGGCGAGACGTTAGCCATGGCGGTGGCGATCTGGCCCACCGTCGCTTTCGACGCCAGCACGTCTGAATAGTTGACGCCTGTCAGTTGCAGCTGGACGGCAAGAGCGTCGACGAACGAAAGCACGTTGATGTCAGTCGAGATCAGCGCGTTGTAGTCCATGACGCTGAGCGAGATATTGCCTCCAAGGAGCCCGCTGAGAAGTGCGTTGAGGATACCGCCATTGACGCTGAGAAGCCTGGACCCGACCGAAAACCTCGCCTGCGCCGTCATGCTGGCAATGGCTTGGGTGCCGATGACCGGCGTAGGGATGAGCGAACTCGCGAAATAGCGGGCGGGAACCTTGTGCAGCGTGACGTGGACGGCGTTGTAGGGCGTCTTGCCGGCCTCGAAGCGTTTGTCGACGCCGAGCGACGACTCTGGTGAATATCGGCCGGCGGTGACCGACACTATGGTCTTTCCGAGAGTAGGAACGATCGTCTGTCCTGCCTTCTGTACGACGATACCCGGCATTCCGTTGTCGCCGAGTGTGGTCACCACCGCGGCCTCTATGTTCTTGATGTTCGAGGCGGCGGTGATTGCCGCCAGATCGGTCATCGCCTGCGCCTCCCGGCGCTCCACATAGATCGAGCCTTCATCGATGGCCACGGCAGCCAGCGCCAGCGCGAACGGTGCGCTCAGCGCTGTCATGACGGTGAAGTTCGCCTTCAGGTCGCCAAGCATCGAGCGGGCGACCCGACCGATCCCTCCCAGCAAAGTTTCTGACATTCAGATGCCTCCGACCCGTATTGTCGACCTGCGTGAGATCGTGGTTCCAGGCATGGACAGCGCCGGGAACAGATTCCAGATCGGCAGATTGCGGGCATCGTATTGGACGGACACCACGAACTGTTTTCCGTCGGCCGTGCTGTCCTTGGCCTGATAGGTCAGCTTGCCGGAATCAACGAAGGGGTATCCTCCGGCATTGTTGTTGACAAAACTGGTCACCAGCGCCTGGCGCTCGGCTTCGTTGAGCCCGGCTATTGCCGTGCGTGCGGCGTCAGCCGCGATTTGCTGCACGGAATTGCTTGCGCCAAAATAGATGCCGTACGCAACCATCCCGAGCAAAAGCAAGATGAAAATGGGCGAAAGCAGCGCGAATTCGATCGCGGAAGTTCCAGACTGCTCTCTAAATTGGTATAATATGAGTCTTATCTGGCGCATATTGCTCCGCTTTACAGGAATTTTCTCAGTTCTTGTGCTGTCCATGTCCTTCGCCCATCAAGACATCCGAAGCCCGCGAAAGATGTAACTCATAGTTGCTTAAAGCCGCATTAAGACATTTCCGCAAAGTGGAATCGACGGCAGGTTTCTTGGCCGAAACGAAAGCTTGAAGTGGGAAAACCGAGCCAAGCCCATGGTTGCGGCTGCCGTTCTGCCGACTGCGAAGTGATCATCGGCGCGCCTTACTTTGGGTGACCCAGAGAGTCTGTTGAAATAAAAAATCTCCACGTTACTGTTTGGCCACCAGCTGCCGGAAAGGGAACCAGCAGCGCGCTCAAAGAGGCCATGCAATCGGTTTCGGGGCGTCAACACTCAAGAGGCGTAGCTGAAGGGCCGCCTCGACAGGGAGAACTCCATGCTGAAAAACATGCTGAAGGCGACGGTATTCGCCACAACCATGTCCTTGGCCGCCGGCACGTTCTACACGCCGGCTTTCGCCGAGGTCGTCTACAACAGAGGCACCGCTGCCGAATCGGAGTCGCTCGACCCGCACAAGACCTCGACCATCTACGAAGCCAATGTTTTGCGTGACCTGTTCCAGGGGCTGGTCATGCAAGACCAGAAGGCGAATGTCATTCCGGGCGCCGCCGAAAGCTGGACAGTATCGGATGACGGCACCGTCTACACCTTCAAGCTGCGCAAGGACGCTGTCTGGTCGGATGGTGCTCCGGTGACCGCGGATGATTTTGTCTACGCTTTCCAGCGGTTGGAAGATCCGGCCACCGGCGCCGAATACGCTTCGATGCTCTATCCCGTGAAGAACGCCGAAGAGGTGAACACCAAGAAGGCGAAACCCGAGGAGATGGGCGTCAAGGCAATCGACGCAAATACCCTGGAAGTGACGCTGAAGGCGCCCACACCCTATTTCCTCGAAATGCTGACCCACCAGGCGGCCTATCCGGTCTCCAAGGCCTCTATCGAAAAGCTCGGCGACGATTGGATCAAACCCGGCAATTTGGTTTCCAACGGCGCCTATACGCTGGCGGAGTGGGTTCCCAACGACCACATGAAACTGGTCAAGAATCCGAAATTCTGGGACGCCGCGACCGTCAAGATCGACACCGTCAACTACATCCCGACCGAGGATCGTTCGTCGGCGATGAAGCGCTTCGAGGCCGGCGAACTCGACAGCTACGACGACCTCCCGACCGAGCAGCTCGCCGACCTCAAGGCCAAGTTTGGCGATCAGATTCACATCGGGCCATACCTCGGCACGTTCTATTTCGCGATCAAGACCGACAAGGCGCCGTGGGACAATGTCGAACTGCGCAACGCCATCTCGATGGCAATCGACCGCGATTTCATTGCCGAAAAGGTCTGGCAGAACTCGATGCTGCCCGGTTACTCGATGGTGCCTCCGGGCATTGAAGGCTACACGCCGGCAGTAGCGAAGTTCGCCGACATGTCGCAGATCGATCGTGAGGACGAAGCCACGAAAATCCTGACGAAACTTGGCTACGGCCCCGACAAGCCGCTGAAAATGGAAATCCGCTACAATACGTCGGAGAACAACAAGAACACGGCGGTGGCCGTCCAGGAGCAGTTGAAGCCGTTCGGCGTCGACGTCGCGCTGCTCAACACCGACACCAAGACCCACTATTCCTTCCTCGAGCAGAAGGGCGACTTTGATCTGGCGCGTGCCGGCTGGATTGCGGACTACAAGGATCCGGAAACCTTCCTCGGCATCTCCCGCAAGGCCAGCGGCAACAACTACTCGGGCTACAACAGCCCGAAATTCGAGGAGGCCATGGACAAGGCGGCGGCCGCCGGCGGCAAGCCCGAAGAGCGCATGAAGGAACTCGCTGAGGCCGAGCGCATCCTCATCGATGAGGTCGGCAACATCCCGCTTCTCTACTATAGCTACAAGGAAATCGTTTCTCCGAAGCTTCATGGCTACGAGGACAACGTCATGGCCGTGCATCCGTCCCGCTTCATCTCCAAGGACTGATCTCCTTGGCCGAACCGCCGCTCCTTCGGGCGGCGGTTCGGGTTTGCCAGTAAAGCGGGGCACCAATGCTGCGTTACGTATTCCGGCGGCTCCTGACCGCCATCCCGACGCTGTTCGTCATCGTGACCGCGGCGTTTTTCCTGATACGCGTCGCGCCTGGCGGCCCGTTCAATCAGGAGCGGGGGCTGAGTCCCGAGATCAAGGCCAATCTTGAAGCGCAGTTCGGCCTGAATGACCCGCTCTGGCTGCAATATGTCCACTATCTCGGCAATCTGCTGCGCGGCAATTTCGGTCCGAGCTACAACATGCCCGATTTCACCGTCACTGAATTGTTTGCCCGAGGCCTGCCTATTTCAATCCAGATCGGCGCCTCGGCGCTGATCCTGGCGCTGCTGCTCGGCAGCCTTCTCGGTACCATCGCCGCGCTCAACCAGAACAAGATTGCCGACTACTCGGTGATTGCGGTGGCCGCCGCCGGCAGCACCATCCCGACCTTCGTCATCGCGCCGGTGATCCAGCTTTTGTTCGGCCTGACCTGGAACCTGCTGCCGATCGGCGGTTGGGGCGATGGAGCCCTGCTCAACAAGGTCGGGCCAGTGCTGACGCTGGCCTTGCCGCAGATCGCCATCGTCGCCCGCCTGATGCGCGGCTCGATGATCGAATCGTTGCGCTCCCACCACATACGCACCGCCCGCGCGCTCGGCCTGTCGGACTGGTCGGTGGTCGTCAAGCATGCGCTGCGCGGCGCCATCCTGCCTATCGTCTCCTTCACCGGCCCGGCTGCGGCCGCACTTCTCACCGGCTCGATCATCGTCGAGACGATTTTTTCTATTCCCGGCATCGGCCGCTATTTCGTCGACGCCGCGCTCAACCGCGACTATACGCTGGTCATGGGCACGGTGGTGGTGATCGCGCTGTTCACCATCGTCTTCAACTTGATCGTCGACGTCATGTACGCGGTCGTCGATCCGAGGGTGCGCTATGACTGACATCGCAGCCACCGCTCCGGCCGTTGTCGGCCGCTCCCTGTGGGGCGATGCCTGGGCGCGCCTCAAGGCCAATCGGGCCGCCATGTTCAGCCTGTATTATCTTGCCTTCATCGCCGTCATAAGCGTGTTCGGGCCCTCTTTGGTGCCGCATCGATACACCACCATCTACGCCGACTATGTGCGCACGCCGCCGAGCTTCTCGGCCTATCCGAAGGCCGACAAGATCGAAACCGCGCTCAATGAGGCGATCAAGCGCATGCGCGTCGACATCAAGAAGTGGCGGCAGGAAGACAATCGCATCTTCGTCACCGTCACATCGCCCAAACCGATCGACGACCGCAGCGTCCGCTACCTCGACCGATCCGATGCCTTCGACGACACCAAGATCGAGAGCAAATCGCCTGACGGTCTCGAAGCGGTGATGAGCGCTTCGATCAGGCAGCAATATTTCCTGTTCGGCACCGACAATACCGGCCGGGATCTGTTGTCGCGGACGCTGATGGCCGGGCGCATCTCGCTGGCCATCGGCTTGCTCGCAGGGGTCGTAGCGGGCGTCATCGGCGTGCTCTACGGTGCTACGGCCGGCTTTGCCGGCGGCAAGATCGACGAGGTGATGATGCGCATCGTCGACGTGCTCTATTCGCTGCCGTTCATCTTCTTCGTCATCATGCTGGTGGTGTTCTTCGGCCGGAACTTTGTGCTGATGTTCCTGGCGGTCGGCGCGGTGCTGTGGCTCGATATGGCACGCATCGTGCGCGGACAGGCTCTGTCGATCCGGCGCCAGGAATATGTCCAGGCAGCGGAGGCGATGGGAGTCGGCCAACGCGGTATCCTGATTCGCCACGTCATCCCCAACCTGCTTGGCCCGGTGGTGATCTACATGACGCTGCTGGTGCCGCATGTCATCATACTGGAAAGTTTCCTGTCGTTCCTCGGCCTCGGCGTCCAGGAACCGATGACCAGCTGGGGCGTGCTAATCTCGACCGGCGCCCACAATATCGGCTCGGCCAACTGGCTGCTCCTGTTCCCGGCCTTCTTTCTCGTCTCGACGCTGTTCGCGCTGAATTTCGTCGGCGATGGCCTGCGCGACGCACTCGACCCCAGGGATCGTTGAGATGGTTGCTTCCGAAACGATCCTCAGCGTCAAGGACCTTCGCGTCCGCTTCCGCACGCTCGATGGTGCGGTCGAAGCCGTCAAGGGCATCAACATCCACGTCAATGCAGGCGAAACCGTCGCCGTGGTCGGCGAATCTGGTTCCGGCAAGAGCCAGACGATGATGGCGGCGATGAGCCTGCTGGCCTCGAACGGCGAGGCGACAGGCGTTGTCGACTATCGCGGCCGCAACCTTTTGACGCTGAGCAAGTCCGAGCTCAACCAGGTCCGCGGCCGCAAGATCAGCATGATCTTCCAGGAGCCGATGACCTCGCTCGATCCGCTCTATTCGATAGGCAACCAGCTGATCGAACCGATCCGCCGGCATCGCGGGCTTGGCGCCGCCGAGGCCCGCGAAGAGGCGCTCAAGCTCTTGCGGCTGGTCCAAATTCCCGATCCCGAGCGGCGGATGAAATCCTATCCGCACGAAATGTCGGGCGGCCAGCGCCAGCGGGTGATGATCGCCATGGCGCTGGCCAACGACCCCGACATATTGATCGCGGACGAGCCGACGACGGCGCTCGACGTTACGATCCAGGCGCAGATTCTCATGCTGCTCGCCGAACTGCAACGCAAGCTCGGCATGGCGATCGTCTTCATCACCCACGATCTCGGCATTGTCCGGCGTTTTGCCGACCGGGTCTATGTCATGCGCTGCGGCGAGGTCGTCGAGGAGGGCGAGGCGGAGGCGATCTTCGTCAGCCCGCAACATGCCTATACCAAGATGCTGCTGGCCGCCGAACCGACCGGAACCAAGGCGCCGCCGCCGCCAAACGCGCCCGTCCTGCTCGAGGGCCGAAATGTCGAAGTGACTTTCAGGATCGGCGGCGGGTTTCTTGCCGGAGAGCCGCTGATGCTGCGCGCGGTGGATCACATTTCGATCCGGCTGAAACGCAACCAGACCATCGGCATCGTCGGCGAATCCGGTTCGGGAAAATCGACGCTCGGCCGGGCCTTGCTGCGGCTTCTGCCGAGCGATGGCCTCATCCGCTTCGGCGATCGCGATATTTCCGGAGCCGACCGTCAGGCCATGCGGCCGCTGCGGCGTGAATTGCAGCTCGTCTTCCAGGACCCGTTTGGTTCCCTGTCGCCGCGCATGACAGTCGGCCAGGTCATCACCGAAGGGCTTCTGGTGCATGAGCCGACCCTGTCGGGCAGGCAACGCGATCTGCGCGCGGTCGAAGCCTTGCGCGAGGTCGGACTCGATCCGAATGCACGCAATCGCTACCCGCACGAATTCTCCGGCGGCCAGCGCCAGCGCATCGCCATTGCGCGCGCGATGATCCTCAAGCCCAAGGTCGTCGTCCTCGACGAGCCGACCTCGGCGCTCGACCGTTCCGTCCAGAAGCAGATCGTTGAATTGCTGCGCAAGCTGCAGGCCGACCACGAACTGTCCTACTTGTTCATCAGCCACGACCTCGCCGTCGTGCGCGCCATGGCCGACTACATCATCGTCATGAAGCAGGGCAAGATCGTCGAGGAAGGACCAACCGAGGCGATCTTCAGCAATCCACAAGCAAGCTACACGCAGACGCTGATGAATGCGGCCGTCGACGTCACACGGTTTCGCTTAAGCGCATAGGCGGCCGGTCAGCGCCGCAGCGGATAGTGGTTGTTTTGGGGGCAAAAAGTTGCCCAAGCCTGATTACAGCACCCAGAAGGGAAGCGTCCGGGACGCTTTCAACTCGCCGTTTCGGCCGTTCGCGTTGGCAACTACCGCGGTCGGACAAGAGGCCTCGATTTCCACCCCTATTGCTATCGCGTCTATGATTAAAATCTTCCGGGAAACCCGGTCGATCTGGAGTAGCGCGAAGGCCGTGTTCACCGCTTCAAGGGCCATGCAATTCGCCTGAATCTGGCGCATCGGCAGATCGACGTCGTGCGCGGCCGGGGCTCGCCGGACGATCCCTGGAGGAAGATGTTCGAGGCCGCCCGAGCCGAGACCGATATCGACACCGACCTCATCCGCCACTGGATTTACGAGGGCCCGGTCAGAGTCGAGCGTCGCGTTCCCATGTTGCCCCTCAGCCGCGAGCTCCGCCGCCTTGAATGGCTGAAGCGCTTACGCGCCCGCGCCTGCGAAGGCCGCGCATCGCTCGCCGACGAGAGCAATCACCTTATCTTGCGCGACCTTGACCGCTTCGGACTGACCCGCGAAATCAGGCAAGCGCAGTGCCATGGCCCGCTCTGCCAAGCGCCCGGCAATTTCGGCGATTGCCGCCTCGGAGTTGGCGGCCGTGAGACCGATCGTCCGCGCCAGCGCGAAGAAATCCTGTTGGCCCAGTCGGTCGTCCTTGCCATTGAGTTTCAAGGCCATCCGGTCACCGGCAAGGCCAGGAAAGACCCGGGTGGTGACGGCATCGTAGAGCGGCGCAAACCGGACCGATGTAAACGCCTTGGCTCCGGCATCGGCCGTCTTCAGCATCGCGAGATTCTTCAAGTGCATGTCGCCATCGGCGATCAGCCAAGCGAAGAGCGCGCGACGAAACAGAATCGTGAGGTCCGCGACTGGATCTGTCGACAGCGGCCTAAGACCCTTCGCCATGCGTTCAATGGTGCCGTCATACTTGGCCGACGTCGGCAGATCCAGGATCGAACAGAAGTCCTCCAGCGCAAAACGGCGCTGGTCCTCAACATGGCGCCGGATGTCGAAACGCTCGACCAGCAAGGCGGGCGGCATACCGTCGGGCATCTCGATTAATGCCGCCGCCGGCACGTCGAAACCGACGGCGCGGCCCAGTTCGAGGCAGAGCCATTCAACGATCGGCAGCGTCTCGAACCCTGCGGCGCCAGCGGGTTTGAGAATATGGGTGAACGGCTGGTCGATGGCCGCAACGAGAGTGCCATCGGAGAGCAGACTCATCGGCGCCTTGATCTGGACGCCCGACAGGCGCGGCGTCTCGGCTCGCGCGAAGATTTGCGCGAGCTTCTGTTCGAACGTCTCCTCGATCTCGCCGCGCGCCGGTCCTGCATAACGTCCGGTGAAGCGACCCGCCTCGAAGAACGCCGCTAGTGGCGTCACGAGAATATCCGCCGGTAAGGCCGCCAATTCGTCAGGACTCTGGACGATCGCGATGTTGGACAGATAGCGCCGGCCGCTCCGGAGCGCGTCGCGTTCGTCGCGTTCGTGCAGAACCTTGGCAAGCCAGCCTTCCGGCAGGAGTGATTCGATGAAGGCTGGAAGCTTTCCCGGCGTGGTCTCGCGTACAAGCGGCGGCCCGCTCCGCTTCCGGGGCTTCCAGCGCCACTCGAAGCCGTCATGGATCAGTCGTCCAAGCGGCTCGCCGTGCCAGGCCACCAGAAGATCAAGCGCAGCCTTGTTGACCGGGGCCTTACCTGCGCCGAGCTGCACCAAGAGGAAACGCTCGGCATTCTCGCCCTCGCGATACCAGCCATTCTCGCGCGCCAGCGCCCAAACCGCATCCGCTGCGGCTTGGGGCGAACCATGTTCTTCGACCAGACGCGCCGCCATTTGAGTGCGCATGTCGGTGGTGATCGCACTGGCGTGTTCGCTCCGCAGCCGAAAAGCTTCCAGGAAGCGTTGACGCGGCGACGACACGTCCACACGCAATTCGCCCAGATCGTCGCCGATCACGGCACTTGCCGTCGATGGATGAGCCGGCGCCTCGTTCTGGATGATCTCAAGGGTACGCAAGCGCGTGCGTTGATTACGCCTTCCACTAATGAACAGCCGCCCGTCCGGCGCTGGCCCCAGCAGAACCGCGCTCGCCGACGACAGATAGGCGTTGGGATAGAGATAATGGGCGATACGGACCGCATGACCGAGGATCGCCATCTCGGCGTCGGCGTCGTGTTCGATATAGACTCCGCGAACGAGTTGGATCAACTCGCCCGCTTGAGCGCGATGGTGCGCCCGCTTTGCGTCGATAGTTTCGCCTACGAGATGGATCGACATGGATTATCTCGTGTTTCAGATGCGCGATAATCACATATTTGGCCTGGTCGTCAAGAATTTTCGCGCATCTGAGATGTGCGATAGTTCCACCAATTGGTCTGCCACGCGCGGCTTGAAAGTAAAAGGTGGCTGGACGTCGCCCTTCGGGCCGGGGCTGAAAGCCCCGGCAAGCGGGTCTTCCCCCTCCGGGCTTCCACCCCTTCTATAATCGGACCCCAGACGTCAAGGTGCGGTCGTTACGTTCAGGGCAGACGATGAACGGCCCCCTTAAGCCCACGCGGGTAGGCTTAATTGAAGGACACGAATGCCCGTGATAGAGGCCGGCTGCATATTGAAGCAGGTCTATTTCGGAGATGCCCAATAGCCTGGTCACGATGCTCTAAGCGTTAAGTTCGTCGGCGACGGCAATCACCTCAGAAACGATCTCGTGCACATCTTCCGGCCTTGTGCGATGATTGACGAAGCAGGCGCGCAGCGCGAAATGATCATTGATCGTTGCGTTCGAGAGGTACACGCGTCCCCGCGCGATCACACGCCGCAGGATGGAGCCGTCCGTGCCGTCCCGGCAACGACTAAATCAACAATGCCGGCGCATTCCAGACAGAACACAGGTCTTGCGCGGCAGCTGTGAACTTCACAGCCCGAGACCGCGCTTCCTTCCGAAGCTCCAATCCACGCCGCCATCATCGCGCGCCACCCCAGAAAGATGATTGCCCAATTGTCTGTCGAGCGACGGCGACCAGGGCACAAGGCTAAAACCGAGCCCGTCATCGATCATCGCGAAGCGGCCGGAAGCGAGCGAGATGCGCCGCCGGTAGATGCCGGTCACATGATCGCCATTTGCTGCCTTCGTGAAGGGCAGGCCGGTTTCGGCAGCGAGCTGTGAGCCAAGCGCATCGACTTCCCGGCCACGCAGAGTGTCGATCAGGTTGCGTGCAAGGATTACGCGCTGCCCTTCGCGCCAGGCCAGGCCCTCCTCGATCAGGTGATTGGCACGAGCTTCAATCGCCTGTCTTGCGTCCCGGCCAAAACCACCATCGCCGAGCTCTGCGGGCTCGTGCGCGACGAGTTGCCGGTCGAGCCATGTCGCGCCGGACGCATGGATCTGTTCTTCTATTGAAAGATCCGAGTGGACGGTGAGCTCGACACTGGCACGTCCCTTCCCATCCTCATATCGGCAGAACTCCACGATCGAGCCCGGCGCGCAGTCTCCGGTTGCGTCGAGATCATGAAAGCGCAGGTGATGCATCCGTCCGTCGATGCCGTCGACGATGGCATAGGCCGAGCCACGCGGCTCGTCATCAAAGCCACGTTCGAGCAGGCGACCGATGACCGGCGTCTCGACCTGCTCGGCTGCGAGAACATAGCCCGATGGCTCCCTGTCGATGCCGTGCTCGGCGAGACTGCGGTGGATGCGCTTGATGATATCGCCTCGTTCGCCGAGTGAGCGCATCGTCGCCTCGGCCTCATCGGTCATCATCCACTGGCCGGGACCGATTTCGTGGGCAAGGCCCAGGCTTTCGAGCCGGCGCAGCCGCCCAACCTTGATTGTCAGGAACTCGTCGGGCGGGTTGTCCGGGTGCGGCGCGAGATCGATGACGCCATGACGATCCATGTCGCGGGAAAGTTGGCGGTCGAGCTGAGTCCATCGCTCAGTCCCGACCTGCCGCTCGATGGTTTGGCGGATGTCCTGGTCGGTGCGAAGCCCCAACGTCTGGGTGAGAATGTCGCCTGCGCGGTCGCGCATGCCCTGACGGATGTAGTCACGCGAGATGACGAGGCTCTCGCCGTCGTCTGCGACACCGCGGACGAGAATGTGAACGTGCGGGTGTTGGGTGTTCCAGTGGTCGACGCCGATCCAGTCGAGTTTCGTGCCGAGGTCATGCTCCATGTCGGCCATCAGGTCGCGGGTGAAGCCTTTCAGGTCGCCCAGTTCGACGGCGTCATCGGGTGAGACAATGAAGCGGAAATGATGCCGGTCTTCCTTGCATCGTTCGGCAAAGACATCGTGGTCGGCTTCGTCCGTATCGGGACCAAACATCCTCGCGTCCTCGCCGTCGCGTGTCACGCCCTCGCGGCGAAGATATTTGAGATGGGCGGCCAGGGGCGCGGCGCGGCCGGACTGACGCACCACGCGCGCTTTGACGACGCCGCCGCGCGAGCGGCTGGTGATGAGGCGATTGGCGCAAATGCTCGCCGTCCGTCCCCGTCCAAAAGTCGAGTGGCGCGGCGAGATCAAATGGCCTTTGTGTGAATTGGTACCACCGGCACGTTGTGCCGACGCCAGCGCCTGAAAGATGAAGGGTCGCGCGCGCTGGCCAGCCTTGGAACGGATGCGACCAGGCCGGACGCGGAAATCATTGTCATGGTTCATGGCCGTTTTTCCCGCGAGGTGCAGCTTCTATCGGAAAGATCCGGAAAATGGCGATTGGCGCACATCGCGCAAAATCTGCGCACCTCGCGAAATCGCCTCTGAAACCCGTTGCTCTCTCGCCATCCGCCCGAATCGCACATCGCGCCCTTTATCCTGCCACCCCTCTCCGCTTGCTCCGTGGCCAACCCTCCCGCCGCAACTTCCGCGACGAAACAGGCCGCAATGCGATTGACCAGGAATGCGCTATTCATCGCGATCGCAGTGAAGGACGCAGCACGAACAGGTCGGGAAGGAGGGGTTTCGACGCGGGTCCAGTTTCACCCGGCTGTGGCTCAACCGCTGTTAGATCAACTACAGAAATGGCCCTTGGCGCGCACATCGAAGGCAAATGGATGCCCGCGAACATCGTTTCTGCGTCAACAAGCGCGCCGCACTTGCCATGCGGTGCGGTGACATTGCCGATGTCGCTGTTTTGCACAAAAACCGACGAATCGAGTGCGCTCGCCCTGTTTGCTCCTTGTCGTGCACGCGGCGGAATGACGACGGAACCTCTGATCAGCGGCGCGAGTTTCCTGACGTAGTCGATCGTCTCACGCGGCAGCGGGCGGCCGGTCAAAAGGTGCTCTTGGTAACGCCCAGGGCCGGCATTATAGGCAGCGAGAAAGCCGTTAGTGCCAAAGCGGTCGAGCATCTCACGCAGGTAAGCAGCGCCGGCAAGAATGTTGTCGCGCGGCTGATAAGGATCGTCGCCGAGATGATACTTTATGCGCAGTTCCTCCCACGTTCCCGGCATGATCTGCATCAGGCCCATCGCGCCCTTGCTCGACACCGCATGAACATCACCAACGCTCTCGACATGCATGACGGCGCGAAGCAGCCGCTCGGGGATGGCAAATCGTTTCGCTGCCTCGCGGATATGCGCCGACCAGGGATCTGAGGACGAGGTCCTGCCGTTGGAGCGCGCCGGCTGTTCATTATGCGTGGGAGGTTCTGCGCATACAGCGGACACCGAAACGGTAAGCATGACGCATGCACAAAACGCTGTGATGCTTTGGCAGATCACAGCGCAGGCCCCGCAGGTCCGGTGCGCCATCAGGCTGCCGCCGTGCTCCGTTCCGTCAAGGGCAAGGCTTCGCCGGCCGGCCCGGCTTCCCCCAAATGTTGATGCGATGAGCGTTCGCAACGACGGGCCAGCACCCGGCTGCCCTTGACCTTCGCAGTGCGCGTAGGCCGCCTGACGGACGATCGGGACGAAAGGTTTGATCGCTGCCCGATCGATCAAAGGGCTTGCCGCTGCAAGACAGCTGAAGCGCAGTCCGAGCATCCGATCAGCCTTGCTCGTTGCGCTTCGATGGCCGGCTCCAGTACAGGCCCCAGGCGCCTTTCTCCGCATCGGACTGGAACAGATTGGCGCGTATTGGCTGCGCGAAGGATGGATCGTCAATCGAGACGGAGAGATAGGCGCCGGCCTTGTCGCCGCTACGATCCCACGCTGCGCCAACCTCCATGCCTTCACAGAAGACGCGATGGTCGGGCGCGTTTTCTGCATTCGATTTCTCCGCAGGCAGGATGGCGACCTTTGCGTCGAGTGCCAGTGTTGTGATGTTGCCGAAGAAGCCGTCATCGTTGCGGGTGAAGACGCCAATCAGGGCCATTGCAGTGCTCCTTTCGTGAGCGTTGAGGAGGGGTGGAGCGAGCCCTAGCCAGCTCGCCGCCAACGGGATCATTGGAAGCGTTCGGCGCTGAAAAGGGGTGGCCAAAAGTCCAGACCGGGACCGCGCGGCCGATGATCGACGTGAGCGGCAACAGCCCGAAATAGCGACCGTCAAAACTGTCGGCTGCGTCCCAGTTCATGAGGAAGACTTCATCACCGGCGATCACGCGGCAGCCCTGCCAGACCGGCAGCGCTCGGCCGCGACTGTCATGCTCACGCGCATGTCCATAGATCACGCCGCCGACGATGATAGCGGTGCGGCGACGGCAAACGGTCTGTCCACTGAGGGCAAGCACGCGCTTCAGCAGCGGCACGTTTTTCGACAAATATCTGCGTCTTGCCATGAAGTCCGCCAGCGGCTTGGGCGGCATGATAACGGCGACGTCGGCAACACCGATCCTGCGGTACGGCTCGACGCGGTAGAGCCCGATCGGAACGCTCGCGGATACGTTCCAGGTCAACTGCGGTCGATGGCCAATCCAAGCCGGTACGGCGACGAGAACCGCGCCGCCGAACATCGCGGCGATGATCGCTGGGCGCACACTCATGGCCAAGTCCGCCGGCGCATCAGCCAAGCATCATGGCGCTGGCGGGTGTAGGACCTGGGCGCTTCCCGCGCGGCGAGCCGGCTATGGGAATGGCGCCAATGCTCCGGCGAAACGTCGGCAGGATCGATGTCGATCGCGCCGATGCTCTTCATCACCTTTGCGATGTTCGGCCATCTTCCCGCGGCGAGCAGGATGATAGCGCAAGCCTGGACATGAGCGACGGCCAAGCAGCGCTCGCGCAGAATGTTGAGCTCGATGGTCGCCTCGGTGCTGATCGATACCTCGCGCATGCGAAGATCGATCGGCGCCACGCGCAACGATGTTGCCAACGGAAAGTAGGGCCAGGACATCAAGTCCTGTGCGTCGCATGGCGCGATGTCAGTGGCGCGAGCAAGAAACAGTTCACGCCGGGCACCGTCGTGAAAGTGCTGCCACATTGTCGTTGCACCGCGTTTCAGGAGACGCGATCGCGTCTGGCGGCATAGGCTGGCGCAAGGGCCGCATGGGGCTTGGCCGGCGGGACAAAGGTCGCGTTAGCATCGCTGGTGGAAGTGCGCGCGCCAAGCGCGATCCAGGCGTGCAGATCGTCGATGTCGTAGAGGACACGGCCGCCGATCTTGCGGTATTTTGGGCCTGTGCCGTATGTCCGGTGCTTCTCGAGAGTGCGGGCGCAAAGCCCGACAATAGGTGCTGCCTCCTTCGTGCGCAGGTATTTTTGGGGCGCGTCCGCGGGACCCTTCGACATCGCTCGATCTCCATTCGGTTTTGCTGTCGTCCTGGCCTGCCGGGACGCGCGAAACGGAGCATGGTCGAAATGAGGAAGAGCAAGGGAGGGCAAAGATCAGGGGGTGCGTTTTTGCTACCCCTGCGAAAAAGGCTTCAGCGATCGGATTTTCGGCCGCGGCTGTGTGGATAGAAAAGAAGATCGCGATAGCCGCCGGCGACCATGCGCTCCGTTCGCCGCAGGATCGCCCGGACCTTGTGCCTCAGATGATGATCGCGCCAATCCCGTGGCGCGATCGGCTCTCTCGACAACAGCGTCTCGGCGAGCTGACGAAACGTTGCGCCGGTGCGACGACCATCATGAGCGCGCAAATTGAGGATATGCCTGATCTTGGCCTGTTGCGGCAGTGCACCATGGGCTGGAGCGAGTGGTCGACCGCTCAGTGCCCGCCAGAACTGGCGCGCTGCATCGAGCCGCGTCTCGAAGGCGCCGTCGAGCGGCAGAACAACGGCATCGATGCCCGATGGACTGTCGCAGCCTTCAGCAACCAGCTGATGCGTTCGCGTCGAAGCCGGCCAAAGCACCTGAAACCCGTCACTCTGCTCCCAGACGCTGGCGCTGCTGAGCCTGGAAGGATGCACGGTCTGATGCGAAGGACCAATCGAGGCAGGCATCCGTGTGGCCCGCAGCGCGCGCGGCGAGGCCTGTTCCGTCCAGACGATATCCTTAGCTGACGGAAGCTCCTCAGTGGCAATTGTGAAATCGCGCCCCCCAACGGGCGGCGAAGTCGGGCGGACCGAGAAGGTCTCCGGTATGTGCGCCTCGCGACGCAAGCTGGCTGCATTCGGCGACGAATTCGTCGTTCCGGATCAGATACTCGGCAGCGAAATCGGCGGCTTCATAGTCTGGCATGTGCGCATAGGCTGCCGGACCGGTCCAGTTACCCTGCAACGTTCCAAGTCCTCTCCGCATGCCCTCGTCTGGTCGAGGGCTTCGCAATCAACATCCCTGGCGATACGGACGTTGGGTAGTTGGAGAGTCGGCAAACCGCTGTGCTGATTCAGCAAAGCGTAGCAAACGGCAAGCGGCGATCAGGTGTGGCGCACCGCCAGATGGCACATAGCCGCCTTGCGAGGCGGGCGGAACCAAGTGGGGCCAGGCCATGTCCGGTTCAGCGCGATTGCGCAAACGCAAGTCAGGCATGAGCCGAGTGGTCGCCTAAAAAGCAGTAGCCCGCCCGGTAGTCCGGGCGGGCGAGGTGCTTAGGCGGCCTAGTCTCCGCTGCGGCGGCCGTTGGAGCGAGACCAGATGAGGATGTAGCCTTCGTCTTCCTCGTCATCGAACAGGTTGGCGTAGATCGGAGCGGTGAAGCTCGGATCGTCCAGTTTCAAACCGAGATAGTCGCGGCCCTCGCTGGAGCGCTTGGACCAGGCAGCCCCGATTTCAATCCCGTCATACAAGACGCGGTGGCTGGGAGCGTTGTCGCCGGCGCGGTGAGCCGCCGGAACGATGCGGACGTTCTTGGCCTGGAGCGAAAGGGTAATGATGTCGCCGGTGAGCTCTTTCTTGCCAATCCTCTTGAAAGTGCCGATGGTCGCCATGTTCGTTCTCCTTGATCACTGTTTCCGAGCCCGCACCATTGCGGTCTCGATGGCGATCCACAGGCAGGAGGCGACCGGCGCCGCACCCGATTGCGGGCCGCAGCGAAGCGGAGGACGGCGCGGGAGCGACTTTGTTGTTCGCGAGGAATGGGCGCAGCCCAGGGGAAGAAAGTCGCTCCCGCGCCGTTGCGGCTTAGGCGGTCGAGGCGCAGCCGGCCTGCGGCCAGATCAGCCCATTGAGAGACCGTTTGGAGCGGTCGACCTGGCAGAGACGGGTCAACGGACAACCTGGCGCATTCATCCCAGTTTCAATGTTCTTGGCTGGGCAACCGGCGGCGATGTCTCCCTGCGTGCCGACGTTCGGCTATTCGGCAGCTGAGCCAATGGTGCACGCATGGCACCAATGCCGATCGCAGACATTGAAGCGGGCCTGCCACGCCGACCTGGTCCAAACGCTTCAATCTGGGGACGCCTCGACCTGACCGGGCTGCTCGCGTGCCAATAGTGCGTCAGCCAACGCCCGTGATGATCGAGCAAGAAGCCTTTCTGGCCGCTCCGGAGCCTCCATCACGGACGTGCCGAGTGCGAACGCCAAACGAGAGAGGCGACTGCCAGTTGCGGCGGCACAATGCGCCTTACCAATGCCATAGATGCCTTCATGGCCGGCAATTGTCGCCCAAGCGAGGGTCGCTCTGCAATGTGGACGCCGGTGCTTTGGTGTGTACGGATAAAAAGGCACTCCCGCCTTGCATGGCCACGGACGCGTCGATGCAGAGGCATAGCGTCAGGATCGGCCATTGGGTTAGGTCAATCCGCAGCTCTGCGGGACCGTGATCGAAGCAAATGCGAACGGCGCAGTCTTAAATTGCCAAAGATCCTCGTTCTCATGGAATGCGCAGGCAATTCCACAAAAGCACCAGACTTTCGCCGGCAATTGCCGCATCGTGGTGCAAAGCTATGGCAGTTCGGCGACGGTCACCCGCCGCCGAACTGCCAGACTGGGATGCCGAGCTTGCGGGCCTTGTCGGCGAGGTTGTGTTGGATGCCAGTGCCGGGGAACAGCATCACGCCGATTGGCAGAACGTCGAGCATCTGGTCGTTGCGTTTGAAAGGGGCGGCACGGCCGTGTTTTGTCCAGTCGGGCGCAAAACCGATCTGTGGCACTTTGCGATGGTCCGCCCAGCGGGAGGCGATCTTCTCGGCGCCCTTCAGCGACTTGCCGTGCATCAACACCATGTCGGGATGCTTGGCGTGGACCTGGTCGAGCTTGGCCCAAATCAGGCTGTGGTCGTTGAAGTCGAGCCCGCCGGTGAAGGCGATCTTCGGCCCTGGTGGTAGCAGGACCTGCGTTTCGGCGCGCTTCTTAGCGTGCAGGAAATCGCGGCTGTCGATCATCGCTGCCGTCAGGTTACGATGGCTGACCATCGATCCCGAGCGCGGTCGCCAGCTCGTACCAATATGATGTTCGTAGAGATCGGCGGCATGGTCGCGCATCAGCTCGAAAACGTTGCGACGCTCGATCAGGGTCTGGCCCTCGGCCGTCAGGCGCTCCAGCTCGACCGATTTCACTTCGCTGCCGTCCTGTTCGCGCTGACTGCGGCGCTGCTCCTGCCCGTTGTCGTCGAGCTCGCGTTCAATACGGCCGGTGGCGCGGTGAAAGACATTGACGGCCGACCAGAGCAAATCATCGAGGTCGGGCTCGAGTCGGGTGTCGGAGAGTGACACCACCAGCGCTTGGAAGACGTCGGTGATCGCGCCGGCGACGACATTGCCTTCCGGAAGTGGCCGAGGATCTGGTTCATCGCAAAACGGGCGGTAACCGTAGAGCTGGAGCTCGGTGAGGACATGGTCGATGGGGGATGAAGCGTGGGCGGGTTCGAAATCGTGATCGTGGTCGGTCATGGGATGCTCCTTCGCCGGATATGACCGCGACCTTCGCGGCCTTCTGGCGACGAAAGCCGGCGGGCGCGACGACCTGCACCCGCAGCGAAGCGAGGGCCGAAGCGGCAGCGGAGGATGACGCAGGCCGGGTATTTTGTTTCGCGCTGCAAAGCCCGAAGGGCGGCGGAAAATAGCCGGCCGCAGGCATTGCCGGTCGGAGCGTTTGCCGGCCGCTCGCCCTCTCGAAGGCCAGGTCGCGTTCCTCGCCGGCGTCAAGGGGGGAGCCAAGCCCGCGAGCCATGTCGGTGCGATTTCGCCAATGCGATCGTGCCGCCTATGCCGAGGTCGACATGAAGCGGCCGAAATCGTCGGGGGCGACCTGCATCCGGATTCCCATCCACAGAGCCTGAAGGCCAAGGTTGCGGAGGCGCTTCAGTGAAGCGACAGCACTGACATTGGCGGACGTCGATCTGGCGGAACGCGTTCTGACCATGCGCGCCACGAAGTTCTGCAAGAGCCGTCTGGTTCCGATCGGACCGCAGCTTGCAGCAGTCCTGGCCAACGACATGCCGCTGCGGCGGCGCAGCGAGCTTGCCCAAGGCGAGACTTCCTTCCTTCTGGCGAATCGGGACGGCACGCGGCTCGCCAGCAGCACCGTTCAGGCCGCATTCGACGCGCCGCGGCGTATCGCCAGAGTCCATAGCACGACAGGCGGGCGACGAATCCCGCGCCTGCACGATCTCCGGCACAGCTTCGCGGTGGCGGCGCGACGGAATCATCACCGTTCCTGGGCACCGGTATGTTAGGATTGATTGAAATACGGCGCATTTGCGTGATGGGGATTACCATGACCACGCTGCGAGAACACGCCAGGAACGCGACCGTCGCGCTGCATCAGGCACTGCAACTAGAGGCGGCCGCTTTCGACGAGGAGAGAACGGCCGCGATCATTGAAAAGGTACTGCGATGCGCCAGCCGCAGCCGTGAAAGCAAGTCACGCCAACAGCTAGAGGAAGTTGAGGCGACAGCCCGTGCACGGCTGACGCGGCTACTGAGTTCGTCTCCTGCGGTAATCTACAGCTTCAAAGCGTCTGGTGATTTCGCGCCGCTTTTCGTCAGCGACAACATCGAGCGTGTGTTCGGCTACGTGCCCGCTGATTACCTGAAGGATCCCGCCTTCTGGCGAGATCGTGTCCACCCAGACGATCTCGTCAAGGTTGAGGAGGCAATCTCAAGATTCTTCCAGAACGGCGTGCATGCGGTCGAATATCGCTTCCGCCGGAAGGACGGGTCTTATTGCTGGGTGAATGATGAGCAGCACCTGATCAGGAGCGCGACCGGGAAGCCGCTCGAGATCGTCGGGTCCTGGAGCGACATCAGCGACCGAAAGGCGGCGGAGGAGGCGAGAGCCGCAGCGCATGCGCGGCTCGTCGAGTTGCTGGCTAGCTCGCCAGCAGTCATCTACAGCTACAAGGCGACCGGCGATTTCGCGCCGACTTTCATCAGCGATAACATCCGCGACTTATTTGGCTACGAAACTCAAGATTATCTGAAAGACCCGGACTTCTGGCGACGTCGCGTCCACCCCGACGATCTCGCAGAGGTCGAGGCGCAGTCGCTCCAGCTGTTCAAGAACGGTCGCCACACAGTGGAATATCGCTTTCTCAAGAAGGACGGCGCTTATTGCTGGGTGGCCGACGAACAGCGGCTTATTCGGGACCGCGCAGGACAGCCGGCTGAGGTGGTCGGCTCATGGAGTGACATCACTCAGCGCAAGGCAGCGGAAGCAGCCGCAGGAGCGGCCCATGACCGTCTCGAACGGCTTCTGACCCACTCTCCTGCGGTAATTTACAGCTTCAGGGCGACGGGCGACTACGCACCCACCTTCATCAGCCGCAACCTGAAGGACCTGCTCGGATACGAGCGCGAGGAGTATCTCGAAAGCCCCGAATTCTGGCTGAGCCGCGTCCATCCCGACGACAGTCAGCGCATACTTGGCGAGTACGACCGGCTTTTTGCTGAGGGGCATCTCAGCATCGAATACCGGTTCCGCAAAAAGGACGGCACCTATTGCTGGATTGCTGACGAACTGCACTTGCTCCGTAGTGCTGCCGGCGACCCTCTCGAGGTGGTGGGTTCGTGGAACGACGTCACAGCGCGCAAGGACATTGGCGAGGCACTGGTCGCCGCGCAGGACCGTATCGGGCGCCTGCTGTCATCGGCACCTTCCGTAATTTACAGTTACCGGGCGACGGGCGATTTCGCGCCCACTTTCGTTAGCCAGAACATTCGGGAATGGCTCGGATACGAGCCGCAGGAATACCTTGAGAACGCTGATTTCTGGCGAAGTTGCGTCCACCCCGACGATCTCGCGGAGGTGGAGGCGCAGGCGGTCCGTCTGTTCAAGGATGACTGGCACACTGTCGAGTATCGGTTCCTCAAGAAGGATGGCAGCTATCGTTGGGTCAACGACGCGCAGCGGCTGATCAGGGACGAAGAGGGGCAGCCGGTCGAGGTAGTCGGTTCGTGGAGCGATATCACCGAACGCAAGCGTGCCGAAGAAGCCGCAATGGTGGCCCGCGAGCGCATCGAGCATCTGCTATCGAGCTCGCCGGCCGTCATCTATAGCTTCAAGGCAACTGGTGACTATGATCCGAGCTTCATCAGCCAGAACGTCAAGGATCTGCTTGGCTACGAGCGTGAGGAATACCTCAATGGCCACGATTTCTGGCAAAGCCGGATTCACCCAGACGACGCTCCGCGCATCCTCAAGGCGTATTCGAGCCTTTTCGAGAAGGGGCGCCTCGGCAACGAGTACAAGTTCCGCAAAAAGGATGGCAGTTACTGCTGGGTCAGCGATGAATTGCAAGTGATCCGCACAGCGGCGGGTGACCCTATTGAGGTAGTCGGTGCCTGGAGCGATATCACTCGGCGGAAGCAGCTCAGCGATGCATTGGTTGCTGCCCAAGAACGACTCGTCCACCTGCTGTCATGCGCTCCGGCCGTCATCTATAGCTTCAAAGCAAAAGGAGATTTCGCGCCGACATTCATAAGCGAGAACGTGCGCGATTGGCTTGGATATGAGCCGCAGGAGTATCTCGAGAACCCGAACTTCTGGTGGCGTTGCGTGCATCCGGACGACCGCGGCCGGGTAGAGGCACAATCAGTCGAGCTTTTCGAGACCGGCCGCCATACGATCGAGTACCGGTTCCTCAAGAAGGATGGAACCTACTGCTGGGTAATCGATGAGCAGCATCTGATCCGCAACCGAGACGGCGAACCCGTGGAAGTTGTCGGTTCGTGGAGCGATGTGACAGCACCGAAAGAGGCAGAGATCGCCTTCCGCCGCAGCGAGCAGCGACTGAGCGACGCTATCGAGTCGATCTCGGAGGGCTTTTCGCTCTATGATGCGCAGGACCGCCTAGTGATCTGCAACGGCGTTTACGGCGAGCTTCTCTACCCTGGCTTGGGCTCGCCCCGCCCTGGCACGCCATACGAAACTTTGATCCGCAACGCGGTGAAGCAGGGGCTTGTGACGGAAGCCAAGGGCTGCGAAGAACAGTGGATTGCCGAGCGCCTCGCAAGGCATCGCAACCCGGGCGAAATCCATGTTCAACGCCGCGCCGATGGAAGTTGGATCCAGGTCAGCGAGCGCAAGACTACGGAAGGCGGCACGGTCGCGATATACGCCAACATTACCGAGATCAAACGGGCGGAGGAGGAACTGCGTGAGGCCAACCGCAAGGCAGCACTCGCCAACCAGCTTGTGAGCGAGCAGAAGCGGGAACTCGAGGTGCTCTCCACGAAGTTGTCGAAATACCTGTCGCCTCAAGTCTATTCGTCGATATTCAGCGGCAAGCGCAGCGTGGAGATCGCTTCCACGCGCAAGAAGCTCACAGTCTTCTTTTCCGACATTGCAGAATTTACCGCCACAACTGACAGACTTGAGTCCGAGGAGCTGACGGCCCTTCTCAACCACTATCTCACTGAGATGTCGAGGATTGCGCTCGAGCATGGCGCCACCATCGACAAATATATTGGTGACGCGATCGTGGCATTCTTCGGTGATCCCGACACAAAAGGCACCAAAGTGGACGCGTTGGCCTGCGTCAAAATGGCTGTCGCGATGCAACGGCAAATGCGCGCGCTTCAGTCAGAGTGGCGGGACGCCGGCTTGGAAAAACCTTTTCGGTTGCGTATCGGTATCAGCACTGGTTTTTGCACCGTTGGGAACTTCGGCAGCGAGGACCGAATGGACTATACCATCATCGGCAGTCCGGTGAATCTGGCATCTCGCCTTCAGTCCCATGCCGGGCCGGGTGGCGTCCTTCTGAGCCATGAAACCTACTCGCTGGTAAAAGATGCCATCCTGGCCGAGGAACAACCGCCGGTTCGTGCCAAGGGGTTCGCCGACCTTGTTCGCAACTACAAGGTCGTTGACCAGTTCGACGGGTCGATCGATCAAACTAGGATCCTCCGTCAAGAAGAGCCTGGAATGCGAATCTTTCTTGACCTGCAAAAGCTGGACAAGGCAAGCGCCGTCCGGACCTTGAAGAGCATGTTATCTCGGCTTGGACAGTGATGCCGGATCTCCGTCGCGCTCCGCTCATCCGAGAAGTCGGAAGAGCGGTCGTGAAGCCAGAATGTGAACGAGCCGGAGGCTATCGCATCGGCGGTGCGGCCGCACGCCAGATGCTCGTCGTGGGAGCGGCGAAGGGCTGGGCGAGATCCTTGTGGCCGAAAGCACGTCAGCCTTGCGAGTGGGGGTAAAGCGAGCTTCGGGGCGATCGCCGATAGCGCCTTCCTTCTGGGAGAGGGCGCGACGTCTGAGCGGGCGGCCTGCCCAACTCCGCCCGAGCTTCGGGATCCTATCGTATGAGTCGTTGCGCACCAACCTCGCGGTTCGAGACGTTTGACGCCCATAGGCCATTGGACGCGCGGAGACTGCGTCCTTCCGTGTCTACGGCTTCAGAACAAATCAGCAGTATTGGGAGCGCCGGGGCCGTTTCGGCAACCGGTCCGAACGGGCGAGCTGGATCATGCCGCGCCGCACTCGGGCATTGCCGGCGCGTGCCAGCCCCTTCTCGCGGCGGCGTTTGCCGCTTTCGTCCGGCGACCCGGTGAGCCCGGCATAGCGCGCTACGGCGCGGCGATCGCGCAGCTGGTGCGACAGGATCTCGTGGACCAGCATGTCCGCCGTCTCGACGCCGATGCCGATAGTGAGTGCGATGAGGCGAATCATCGCGTGCGGGCCTTCTCTCCCAGCCGGAGCCGCCGCGAGTTGGTGTAGGCGTTCCTGCTCGATCGCGCGGATCTGCTCGCGCACCAGGCTAAGCCGCTCAAGGAAGCGGTAGAGTTCGGCGCGGGTGTTGTCCGGCAATGGCGTTCCCTCGGCCGTGCGGATCGTCTCGAGCCTGTCCGCCGCCCGGCGCAGGCTCAGCCGCAAGCCGCGAACGCCGAGCGGGCGAGGATCGCCTTGATGTGGTTGATGTGCCGCGTCTTCTCTGTGACCAGGGTCTCGCGCTCGCGGTTCGGCCGGCGCGCGTCCTCCTCCGCAAGCGTCGGGATCGCCGCCATGCTGCAGTGGCGCTTCTCGCCGCGCAGCCAGCCGAGAAAGGCGCGCATCAAAGCTCGGTGTCGAGACGATCGGTCTTGGCGCGCCGGTGTTCGCGCGACACCGCAACGCTGGCGGGATGGATGGCGCAGGCCTCGATGCCGCGTGCCCGCAGCCAGAAGCCGTCGCCGGCCGCCTCATAGGCGACGGCGATCCGCTTGATCGTGTGCCCGGCCTGGCCGGCGTCGTCGCGCCAGCGCTGCAACAGCTTCAACAGCGCTGGCGCGTCGGCATCGATCTTCTTGAGCGACTGGCGCTTGAGACCCGGAACAAGCGCGGCAATCAGCCATTTCGCCTTGCTCATCTCGATGACGGCGATGAGTGTGCTATTCTGATCAAGAGCGGTGAGGGACCGGCTCGCGTCAAACGACTGCGACATGGAACGCCTCCTTCTGATGGTGGTTTGACAGCGCCGAAGGATGCCACACCCTCGCGGCTCGCCCCATAGCATATACTAGAAGGTCGGCGCGGCTTTGTCCGGCAGGGGCCTCGCCGGATCGATCTGTCACACTGTCCTGGCCGTTCCCTGACGCATGACGCGAACGACATCCTGCGGTGCGAGCTGGATGCGCAGTGCCGCTCGTAGCGCGCGGACGCCGAAAGCACGCAGATCCTCGTTGAAGTCGCCCATGCGCGGAGACAGGGCAAGCGCCTCAATGCCTGCTGCTTCGGCGCGTTCGGTCAATGCCGCGAGCGCCGTGTCGCCTGCGGCGTCGGCATCGCGGGCGATGTAGAGCCGACGTAGCATCGGCGGGAGCAGAAGGGCGGCAAGGTGGTTGGCCGAGAGCGCGGCAGCCATCGGCATGGCAGGCAGCGCACTGCGCAGCGACAGCATCGTCTCGATGCCTTCGCCGGCCGCCATGACCTCGCGCGGCGCACCGAAGCGAACGGCATGGCCGAGGAGACTACCCATCGCCTTCCTTTGGGTGTCGATCGGAGCCTTGCCGAGCCGGACGGCATCGAAGCCGTTGGGATCGAGCCAGGTCCGATGCGCCCCGGTGATGCGGCCATCGAGATCGGTGACGGCGGCGATCATCGCCGGCCAGGTCTCGGTCGGCGAATGCTCGTCCGGCCGGTAGTAGCAGCACGGATGGAAGCGCAGCGCTCCGGTTCCGGCAAGCATGGTGATGGCGCGATTGCGCAGGTAGGTCTCGACGAGAGTCCGGCGGATCGGCTGCGACATGGCGAAGAGCCGCTGCGCCGCTTCCGGCGATCCGGCGGGAACGGGTGTGCGAACGGGCTTTGGGCTGCGGCGCGGTTCGGCGCGCGGCAGACTCAGAAAGCGTCGTGCCTCCTCGGCGACATCGCGAAAGTCGACCAGACCGCAGCTCTCACGGATCACGTCGAGGAGATCGCCATATTCGGCCGAGGCGGCATCGGTCCAATGCCCGGCTGCGCCGGGACCGAATTCCGGCCCGCTCAGCCGGACGAACGTCGACCGGCCGGGCGCATTGCGAACGTCGCCCACCGTCCAGTAGCGGCCTTGGCGCCGCCCGTTGGACAGGTAATGGCGGCATACCGCCTCGGCATCGCGGGCGAGACGACGCGCCAGTTCGGAAGCGTCGCGGGGCATCACGAAACCTCCCGCGGCGCGCTGACATTATGTTGCGCAGAGGCCGTCGATCGTCTGTAGGACAGCGCCCCATCGCGGGGGCGCAACATAACCCTCGGCGCAACATATTCGGTCCATTTGCCGGCCGCGCCTTTGCCGGAAACCGGCCCTGTCAGCCGGACGAACATGGAGCGTCCAGGCGTGTTGCGGGCATCGCCGACCAGCCAATAGCGGCCCTCGCGGTGTCCAGCTGAGAGATAGTAACGGCAGGCCGCCTCTGCTTGGCGACCGAGACGCTGCGCGAGATCCGTTGCGGTTTTCATAGCGAACTCCTGAAATGAAAGAAGGACCCGCCGTTGCCGGCCGGCCCTCGTGTGGTCGTATGCTTCGACGGCGAGCGCATGCGTGTCGATCTCGGCCGGCTCACCCTCCAATTGCTGCTCGGCGTCCGCCATAGCCGTTTCGCCGCCGTCTTCCGCCGCTTTCTTCCCCCTCACCGTCGCGAACCAGTCGTTCTCGGTCATTTCGGGGACCGCCATGACCGTGCGCCGAACCGGTGCAGAAGCATCGACTACCGCCCGAGCCGGCGGCCTCTCTCTGCTCCAAACCGTCACGAAACTGCGGCCCACCTCTCACTCACGGAGGCGAGCCGCAGGACCGGACACAGGAAGACGTCGAACCGGAATGCTGTGAATCCGGATCAGGCGGCGCGGTCGAGCAGCTTTTTCGCCCTAGCTTCGAGGTCGAGCCGCGCGTCCTGATGTCGTTTGTCGCGCGCCACCGCGGTGATGCCTTGGACAAAGTCGAAAATGCTCTCGGGCTTGTGGCCTTCCTCGGCGAGCACCGTCTCGACGACCTTCGTGGCCTCGGCCTTGCTGAAACCCCGCTTGCGGAGGAAATCGGTACGGTCCTCGTCGGATCGCGCAACGATCTGCGCACGCGCCGCCTTGATGCCGTTGACGAAGGGCACTGGGCTGGAATCGGCGAACCGCGCAAGCGCAGGCGCCGCCTCGTAGGCGAAACGTGAGGCGGCATATTTCGAATGCCGGATCGTGATTTCCTCGAAATCCTCCACGCCCCACAGGTTGCGGTTTTGGCATACGGCGCGAAGATAGAACGAGGCCATGCCGAGCGTCTTGGCGCCCACCTCCGAGTTCCAGCAGTAGAAGCCGCGGAAGAACAGATCAGGCGAGCCATCCGGCAGACGCCCCGCCTCGATCGGATTGAGGTCGTCAACCAGGAACAGGAAGACATCTCGGTCGCTGGCGTAGAGTGTGGTCGTGTCCTTCGTCACGCCGACGCGCGGATTGTAGATGCTGCTTGACCAGTCCAGCACCCCAGGCACCTTCCAGCGAGTATCGCCGGTGCCATTGCCGGCGATCCGGCGAACGGCGGCGACCAACTCGTGGTCGTAGATGCGGCCGTAATCCGGGCCTGTGACGGCGCGGAGTTCGACGCGCCCGTCATCGGTCTCGAGCGTCTTGACCTGCTCGGCCCGGCGCGAAACCAGACCGTATTGCAGGTTGATGCCCGCAAGCGGGGCGGGCAACTGACGAAGGTAGGCGGCCGGCGCGCCGATGAGATTCGCCAGCTGGCCAAAGCTCCAATGGGTCGGCGAGACCGGGTCGGCCGCTCCGGGGAGGATGAGCGACAGGCCGTCGGCGTTGTCGCGGCTGGCTTCGACGCGGATGGCCGCGCTGCCAACCGTTCGTGTCCGACTGCGTTGGCTGCGGCTGTTCACGGAATCGAACAGCTCCGACAAGGACAGGAATCGCTCGTCATCGGGCCGGGAAAACCACTCCGAGGACACGCGGCCGATCCGCTGGCCGCGACCGAAATCGACTTTGTAACCGCCGTTCGCGTCGCGAGTGGCGTCCAGAACTTCAACATTGCTCATGGCTTATCTCCAATGACGGGCCGCCGAGAGCCTCTCTCTCGACCTTCAACCCGTCACGGCGACAGCCGCAGCCCTCTCACTCTATCTGCGTCCTTGCGGGGCGGCGCCTCCGCTGAGGGATTAATCAGGCTTGAGCTCGCGCACGGCGCGCCCATAATCCGGGACCTGGCGTCAGAAGCCTGGCTTAGACAGCGATGCGACTTGGCCAGGGAGGATCGCTTACGGTTCAAGCCGGCCGGGACCTAAGCGCATCGAACCCAGAACCGATGTTTGCGATGTGAACTGTGAAGTTTCCGATTAGCAGGCCAAAGCGACATCTTTGCTGCAGGATCTCCCGGTGGCACTTTTCGTAGCGCCTTGCTTGGGCGTATCTCACGCAGCAGGCGTCCAGAACGGTGAGACAGAAGTGGAATTGCCACAAAGTCACGGTGGGCCTCATGTGGAACACCCAGCCCGCGCGCATCGTGATCACGACAGACAAGCGCTCAGGCCACGATCAGGATCTTGCCGTTGGCTCATGGCCGCGCTTTATTGTTTCGGCGGGAGCGATGCTACCGACGCAGACACTTTTTGTCCTTACCCTGAACCTTCTGCGATGCACCTTGTCATGCGCGCTGAACGGAACGTCGCCCCGACTGTTCAGGAGCGAAGCGATCGTACTATCAGCGGTTGCCCGAGCGCACCGCGTTGAGAATCCCAGAGCAATTCGACAATGCCACGCCTTTGCGCCTCGAAGTTGCTGCGCAAATTGTCTTTCGCGACGGCTCGATGGGTGCAGCCGGTTTGCGCAGGGAACGCGATGCCGGTCGACTTGAAACGGAGTTAATCGCCGGAAAGGAGTACGTCACCTTGGCGGCGATTGCGAAAATGAGGGAACTATGCCGCGGACGTCGAAAGGGCCACGCCTCGTCTGGCGCGACGAAAGCCGGAAAAAGGACGGAACGCTCCGAAACAGCGCCGGATGGTTCATCCGCGATGGGCCGACCTTCATCAGCGCTGGCGGCGGCGAAAAAAGCCGTCCAGGAATTGAAAACGAAAAAGCGCTCGCGGCCTACATCGCCGACAAGTTTCAGCCAGCGCGCGAGTGCGGACGCGGTTCTGACGATGTCCTGATCGCCGATGTCATCAATGTCTACCTGACCGACGTTGCGCCAAACCATGCCGCGCCAGAAGAGACGGCGGCTCGGCTGGACAAGATCCTCGATTTCTTCGGCGAAAAGACGCTCGCCGTCATCAATGGCAAGCTCTGCCGTGACTACGCCGCGTCCAGGCCAACCGAAGCCGCCGCGCGCCGCCAACTCGAGGATCTTCGAGCCGCCATCAACTATTACCGGGAGGAGGGTTATACGACAGCCGCCCCGACGATTCGCCTGCCGCGCAAGCCTGAACCGCGCGAGCGATGGCTGACGCGCAGTGAAGCGGCAGCCCTCATCTGGGCCGCGTGGCGCATGAAGCAGACATGGAAAGGCCAGGAGAGTGGCCGCCGCACCGGACGCCACATTGCTCGCTTCATGCTCGTAGCGCTCTACACGGGAACGCGTTCGGCCGCTGTCTGCGGTGCTGCCATCCGTCCAACCGAAGGGCATGGTTATATGGATCTCGACCGTGGCATCTTTTATCGCCGCGCTGGTGGCGCCAAGAAGACCAAAAAGCGCCAGCCTCCCGCGCGCCTGACGCCCCGGCTGCTGGCGCATTTGCGGCGCTGGGCCCGCACCGATCTCGACATCAAGACCAAGGGGCGGGGCAAGAGCGCCAACATCGGCCGCAAGATATCGCAGGATTTCGTTGTCGAGTGGAACGGAAAGCCGGTCCAATCGATCAAAAGGGGCTTCAGGAAGGTACGCAAAGCCGCCGGCCTCGGCCCCGACATCACGCCGCATACCTTCCGCCACACCGCCGCGACCTGGCTGATGCAGGCTGGTACCGACGTGTGGGAGGCGGCCGGCTTTCTCGGCATGACCGTGGAAGTCTTGATCGACACTTATGGTCACCACCATCCCGATTTCCAGGCAGACGCGGCCGAGAAGATCGCGAAGAGACACGTCGCCGGCAAGGCTCCGAAAACCGTCCTGGGGATGGGCGAAAACAAAGCTCGATCGCCGCATCCCCACAGTTTCCCCACAGAATGAAAAAAACGAAAGACAACAATTTCAAGCAAACGTGACGAAAGAGCCCGGGAATCTGGGGCTCTGCTCGCAATCCACATCGTTCGGGACGATGGGGTCGAAGGTTCAAATCCTGCCACTCCGGCCGGGAAGGGCAGCACACACAACAGTCGAAGGAATGGAAGCGTGTCCACGGGAGGGTGTTAGGAACGATTCCTTGACTAATGACCGCCGCTAGTAAAGACTCCGTTCCCAGTGGAGTCGGCAGAGCACGCTGTCGTGCCTTCCGCTCCCCAATGCCCAACGAGATCGTTCCCGGGATGAGCCGCAAAACAGATGCCGAAGCGTACCACAGGCCGATACGAAAGCGTGACCGCCGGTGGCGAGAAGGTTGATGCCTTCATTCCCTTCGATCTGCCGCCTACTCGTCCGGTGCTTGCCATCGATGGAAAGCTCGAGCGTCGCCTCCGTGAAGCCGAGCAGGCGCTCGTTCGTCTCGATCTGGCAGGCGAGATGGTGCCATCGTTCGATTGGTTCATCTACGCCTTCGTGCGCAAGGAGGCGGTGATCTCATCGCAGATCGAGGGCACCCAGGCATCGCTCGTCGACCTTCTCACCTCCGAGGCCGAAGAGCAGCCTGCACCCAATGCCGACATCGAAGAGGTGACAAACTACCTCGATGCGCTCGCCTATGCGCGCGGTCAGCTCGCAGCGAAGCGCGGCCTTCCGCTTTCGATGCGGCTCTTGAATGAGGCGCACAAGCGGTTGATGCGCGGTGTGCGGGGCTCGAACAAGCAACCTGGGGACGTGCGCCGCAGCCAGAACTGGATCGGCGGAAGCCGGCCGGCGAATGCGGCCCACGTGCCGCCGGCGCCTGACAAGCTCCCCCAGCTCCTCAGCGGATTGGAGAGATACATCCATGCCGACGACCCGCTGCCGGCGCTCGTGCGTATGGGCCTTCTGCATGTGCAGTTCGAAACCATTCATCCCTATCTCGACGGCAACGGTCGGATCGGGCGGCTGCTGGTCACGCTCCTGCTGGAGCACTGGGGGCTGCTGAAAGCCCCACTCCTTTATCTCAGCCTTTTTTTCAAACGCCACCGGGAAGAATACTATCGGCGGCTCAACCTTGTACGGCTGGAAGGAGACTGGGAGGGCTGGACCGACTTCTTTCTCGACGGGGTCGCCACGATCGCCGATGAAGCGGTCGCCTCGGCGCGCGATTTGTTCAACCTCGTCAGCGCGGACCGGGCCCGGCTCCTTGGCGCCGAGTCCGCCTCCGTCTCGGCGCTGAGACTGTTCGAGCAGCTTCCCCGCCATCCAATCGTGACGGTGGCCTCCGCCATGAAGCTGATCGATACGAGCAAGCCTACTGCAACCCGCGCGATCGAAGCGCTAGCCGAAGTCGGCGTCCTCGTGGAAACGACGGGAAAGAAACGCGACCGCAGCTTTGCCTATCGCGCCTATATGGAGCGTCTGCGGGCGGGAACGGATTTGAACAGCAGCGGCTGAAGAGGCGGGGCCGATGACCGCCGAAATCTGGCCTTGTGCTTGCGCGAATTGGCCGATCGTAGCGGCGCTTGGACTGGCGGACTGGGGCAACAAGCCGCCGGATCTCATCTAGGCGGCGAGTCGCCCGTCTAAGCCGCGATCTCCCGGAGGACTGGGCGGCCGTCGATCATTCTTGGCCCCGGTGCATTTTTGGGACACAGATTCACGGTAGGCGTTTCGCCGTTGCCTGATCGGCAAGGTTCGACCCCCTCGGCCTTTCCGCCGCACAGCCTGAACCGGAAGTTCTGACCCGAAGCGGACGATGTCCTTAACGTCGAAGGCAGCCCCAAACGGAGCCGCTCGCACAGTGTGCTCAGCGTAGAATGAATGTGCAAAAAAGCTTGGAATCAGCCGCCGATCCATTGAAGCAAGGCCATCTCGTGCGATGTGAGATCCGGGTGCCAGAGGTCGACTATCAGCACCACGCGGCGACGTGCGCTGTCGTTCCAGACGCTATGGATGAAACTGTCGTCGAATACGACGCAGCGCCCCTCCTGCCAGTGCCCGTCGACTCCCCCAACTGACACGCCGCACTCGGTAGGTATCTCAAGCCCGAGGTGCAAGCGCAAGCGGGTATTGGTGGCCCCTCGATGGGGGGCGATGCTAGTGCCCGGATCCAGGCAGGAGAAGTAGGCCACGCCGGCACCGCCGATTTCCTGGCGATGGGTTTCAAGCACTGCCGCGGTAGTGGGGCAGAGGTTGCATACCTCGTCCCGTCGTACCCCATTCTTCTCCAGGAAAAGCACACTCCAGCGGCCGGTGCGAGCAATGTCCTCGGCCTCGTCGCAAAAGAGTTCGGGGCGAAGTGCCGCGAACTCCTGAGCGATGGCGCGAGCCGAGTTTTCGAGTGCGCGAGCGATGGGAAATCGCTCTGCCGAGTGCCAGGGGCGCGCAGTGAGGCCGGGGTACATGCTAACGCCGACCCGCGTCTCTGAGTCGGAAGCCTGACGCGCGAGGTAGGTTCGGAAGCGCGGGGGAAGCGCGGGCTTGTCCACTCCGATATTGTACCGCGCAGCAGCGTCAGGCGTGGCCAGGCTGGCCAGCGCCAAAACGAGATCGCGCGGGGACGCCGTCACTGCATCGAGCGCCGCGGCGAGCGTCGGCCCTTCATTGCGTCGCGACGCAAGACACTCGGCGAGACCCACCCATTCCGAGAGTTTCAGACGCTTATCCCAAGGTGTGCCCCATTTTTGCATCAGCATCGCGCCCTTCGCAGCAGCAATCCTTGCCGCCGCGGCTTCGCCGGCAACGAGGTAAAGCGCGCCCAGCCAAATCAGCGGCTCGCCAACCCATGGTAAATGCTGCGAGGCGAGTTCAAGCCACTCGACGGCCGCTGCCCGGTCCTGCGCCACGAAGCGCAGCGCGGTGTCGTACGCTTCGAGCCCCACCTCTTCCGCTTCGGTCGAAACGGTCGCTCGGCAATGATCGAGGACCGGTGGCACCACCTCGGCCCGGCGCGCCGCCAAGACGGCGAGCTGCGATGCAGAGGCGAGCCAGTAAGTTGGCCCGCCATCGCTCATGCAGGCCTGATCGGCCACATTGGCAAGGTAGATTACCAGAAGGTCGCCGACGTCGCGCGAACTCAGTTTCAGAGCGGGACCGCCCCGTCGATCGGGAAGGCTAAGGGTCTGGCGTCCGCTGGGCGAGCCCGACCCAAGCGTCTGGAAAAGCTCGTTACGCGACAGGCCGCCGAACTGGTGAACCAGCCGCTCGGCTTCTGCCCCGATGAGGCCGCGGACCACATTGCGTTCGGAGGGACGAAACATCGCGCCCGCGAAGGCATCGGTCGAATAGGCGTTGTGGAGAAGACCCGCAAAACATACCTGCTCCGGCTGCCCCCAACCTATCAATACGTCATACGTGCCCGTAAGGTGCCCTAGCACCGTGCCCCGACCATGGCCTTCGCGGCCGGCTCCGCGTTCCGCCAACACCTGCAGGATCGGCTCTAGCTCGCGGGCTATCGGGCGAAATGCGTTACCGGACGGGAGGGCTGTGGTCATGACCGGTGCTCCTCTTTCAAAATCAATCTCATTGTGCCGGTTTGCGCTCCCGGGCGGCGGTGGCGTGGATGAATTCGAGCACATCCATCCCCGTCTCAATGGTGTGCAGTCCACTGACCGCGATGATCTTCTCGTGGTGCGGCTTGAGAGGTATCCGGTCGATCAATTCGAAGAGGTCACGCCGGTGGTTTATGTCGAGGACCTCATGGCGCGAGATCGACCGGAACGCCGCTGGAGGGTAGCCCGTAGCCTCGGCCAGTCGGAGGGCAAAACCGGAAGGCGGATGATATGCCTCTATCGCCGCGATATGGCCAAGAAGCGCAACCGGATGGAAGTGACGAATCCAATAGTACTGCGCGCCGACCATTGCCGCGACTGCTGGCGGCGGGATCTGATCTCGGGCCTCTGCCGGATCGTGCCCGGTCGCCGCCAAGTCCTCAAGAAGCCAGCCGTCGTGGCCGGCTTCTTCCTTCATGTGGTGAGCGTAGTAGGCAAGCAGCTCGGCGGTAAGCGTCGTCTCGTCGCGAGCCCGCGCCTCGGCAAGCGCCGCTTCCATCAGCGGTACGGCCGATCGCACGACCGCGTGCATCACTCTGAGGTAGACCGGATAGACGTCCCGCACATCCGGGCCGCTCCAGAGTTTGCGCGCATAGGCCGCGAAGGCGCCGTGAACGAGATCAAGCTTGGCTGAAAGGTGAGCGCTGGCCGTCCGACTCGTCACGGAACATCCTCCGTCTGAAGCGCGGCCATCGCCGCCACGAGCCGATCGGGCCGGCCGGCGTCAGGCATGCGGGCCAATACCTTCCAGCAAAGCTCGCAATTCGTGCCGAACTTTTCCTCCGCCAGGTCGCGCAGGAGAGGATGCTGGGTCAGGCCTCCAAAGCCGGTCTCGCCGATAACCCGAAGCAGCGGGTCGCCATGGAACGCACCGACGGCTGCGGCTAGATCGCCAGCAGAGTCCACCCGCCGGCGCAGACGGGCCGGTCCGAATCCCATGATGACGCTTTCATTGCAGCAGGCACTTACAGTGCCGTCGTAGCGCACCATCGGGTTTCGCACGAGCGTGCAGGGTCCGAAGCTCGCGCCGGCGGTCCGCGCTTCACGACTGAAGATCGAGGCGCCGCGGCCGTTGGTGAGCGGCGCAATCAAGTTCACCTCGGCCATGCGGCGCCAGTCAGGGCCAAGGGCCTCGGTTAGCAGTCTGACTATGCGCGCTGCCGTCTCGGCGTCGTCGAGCCCCTGGACCACCAACCAGGGGCCCGCTGCCACTATTGCCCTTACGGCGCGGACAAACTGAGCGTCGGTGATCTGGCTCCCGTGAAAGGCGTCGGTGCTAAGGTAGACACAAGCGCAGCGGTCGAGGACTTCCCGGATCCAGCCCGGCGCGCGGGTTTGGCGAGCCCAGACGCCGCTTGTGAACACCACGATCCGCTTACCCGCTGCGCTCAGACGACGGCAGGCCAGCGTCAACCCCCGGCGCTCTACGAAGGGCTCTCCCCCGGAGATGCCAACAACGTCGAACCCACCGTCTCTCGCGATCCAGCCCACGATCTCCTCGAACAGCGCGAAATCCCGGATCGTTGGGCTGTCCGCGCGCGAGTCGACCGAGCAATGCCGACAGCCGACCGGGCACCGGTCGGTCAGGAAGAGGAGGATCGATCGCCGGCGCGTATGGCGGATGCGCTCGATCTCGAAATGCGTCAGCCGCGCATTAGTCCTCGGTGCCATCACGGTCATGCCGGTTCTCCCAGATGTACCAATACGGCATAGCGCGCGATGCCATGGCGACGGACGAATGCGTCCGCGCCTCCGTCGGCCAGCAGGGCTTGAACTTCCGCTTCGAGAACCCTGGTCGTAGGCCGCTGCATCAAGGCCTCAAGCGGTGGACCGGCGGCGTGGTTCTTGGAAAGTGCCATGCAGGTGCCGCAGTATCCGTCGCAGCTCGAGGGCGTATTCCCCACCCGGCGCGCTGTCACCTCGGGTCCGTATAGACGGATCGCTCGCAGCACGTTCGATTGGAGCGTGCGCTCGCGTATGGTCTGCCAATCGTCGGTCGCAGCATGGCCTAGGATCAGGTGGCCGGGGCGTTCGTCGAGTGCGTCGTCATTACCGCAGGCGGCGATACAACCGTCGAACCCCACAACCGGCCAGGCAGCCATGGCGCAGGGATTGGCGTCCTGGGCGCTCGCCTTCCCGCCGCGCGCTGCCCGGTCGTTCGGCAACCATGCGCGTGCGCGCCCGAAATAAGAAAGTGCGTTCACGAGCATCGGCACCGCCGTACCAAAGCGTGCCCGCACATCGCCGATCAGACGCTCCAGGTAGGGATCGTCGGCGTCGGTGCCAACGAGATGGAGGCTCACATCCTTCCCCCTGGCGAGCACCTGTTCCAGTATGTCAAAGACTCGAGTCCTAGGCACTTCGCGCTCATGGAACACATCGAGGCTGACTGAAAAATGATCCACCGCGTCGATTGCTTTCAGAATGGACGGGGGAATCCGAGCGGCACCGGCGAAGAAAAGACCCGAAAGCACACTGGTCCGCGTGCCAACGCGTCGCGCGCGCTCAGCCAGCATGCGCACAAGCTCGGGTCGCAGTAGCGCCTCGCCACCAGAGAGTGCGAGAATTTCCGGTCGGCTATCGGGGCGGAAGGTGCTGACAAAACGCTCGAATATCCATTCCGGAGCCTGCTCGCTGTCCATGCTCGATCTTGTGGAGCAATGTGCGCAATGTAGTGGACAGCGACGGGTAATGCCGATCGAGACACCCGCGGCAACAGTGTGTCGAAGATTGAGGATCTCAATAAGATGCACGCTCGTCCCCTGGATTGAGTGACGACTGAAATCTTATCGACGCATTCCTGCTGAATGTTGCGGACGCGCGCCGTAACCGCTGAGGAATCGAGCTGGCTCCCCGGGGCGTGCCCGCAACCTAAGATGGCCTAGATCTTACCAGACAAAGCCGCCCACGGTGTCAGCGGCATTCTTCAGGTTTTCTGCCAGGCCCCGATTGAGCTTTTCCTTCACCGATTCCAGGACCGCAAGCTCGTCGTCATCGAGAAGCGCCACCTGAGCCTTCAGCTCATCGCTGAGTGCATCGATCTGAAGGCCGCTCTTGCGGATGCGGAGCGTGCGTGCACTAGTGAGTTCTTTGGATGCGGGCATGTAACTTCTCCGTTGATTAGAAGTTTACCAACAACTTAGTCCATATTCCAGCCGATCACGTTGCGCATAACTCTAAGTTGACCGCAAGTTATTTGTTTGCTACTCAGAGACAGTGACGGTTAATTTTATTGTTACGACTAACGCGAAGTTGTTATGATCGTCGCAATTTGAAACACTCTTGACATATTCCGGGATAACGCTGGCCGCTACCACTTCACCGCCAGGCGCAACCTGCGGCGACGGTGCCACTCGACAAGAACTCTATGCGAGGATTTACAGGCGATTGATCTGTGGGGCGTCCACTTAGGGCAATTGGCGACCGCTGGAACATCGCGATGGCCTTGGCGGGAATCCTGTTGGTGACGTCACCGAAACGATCAATGCATGAACCATACGACGTGATCACGCCATCGGCATAGCCGGCCGACATCCGAGGGGCTCTTAACTGGAGCTGTCAAGAAGCAGTGGACGAGCTCGCCGCTAGGCGCAGACAACAAGGCCGCTTATGGCGCAAGATGCTCGTTCGTTCTGGTCAGAACGGGCGACCGCCCACCACCCCGTGCGGGTCATTCAAGCCAAGTCATTCCAGTGCTTCATGTGCCTCCTGCTGGCGAAATTCGGCAACGATTCTTGAGACGGTTGGCTCGCTCACGTCATATAGCCTTGCCATCTCGGCGCCAGACTTGCGGCCCGAAATGACGGACTCGGCGATCTCACGCCGCTTTTCGTCATCGAGCTTGCGCCGTCGCCCACCAACGCGACCTTCGAGCCCTGGCCTGAGCCAGCCCTCGCTTGTCCGCTCGCGGATCATGGCACGCTCGAATTCGGCGAAGCTGCCGACCATCTGCATCATAATGCGGCCAGCCGGCGTGGTGGTGTCGATCGCCTCGGTGAGCGAGCGGAACCCTGTGCCCGCCTCGATCTTCTCCATGAGGGCAGGAGATCCTTCAGACTGCGCGACAGCCGGTCGAGCTTCCAGACCACGACGACATCGCCGTCGCGGAGTTGGCTGATCATTTTCCTGGAGCCTGGGCCGATCCCATCGGCCCCCACTGGCAGCCTCTTCGAATAGTCGCTTGCACCCTACGGCGTTGAGCGCACGAGCCTGTGCCTCATGCCGCTCCAATTGACCGCTCGCCCGTGATCGTTACGCCGCTACCGTGAATCCGTGTCCGAATAATGCACTGGGGCCATTCTTGCGTGCCGAACGCGCTCGCCCTTCGCGAGACTGTCAAGTGCGGCTGACAGGCGATTGGCGGCGTGTCTGCGGATCACGCGTCAGCCGGTCACGATGACGCTGTATCTCCCCGGCGCGTTCAGACTCTGTGTGCCTTTGCCTCCAAGCCGTCCACTTCGCGCGCCGCCGCTTCAAGCGGCGTTCTTCCTTCCAGACGATCGTTCGGGATCTTAAGCCATTCGTCCAATTCGGAACTACCAAACAGCTTCGTGACCTCGGCTTCGATCTCGTCGCAGCGGCCACGTCTGGCGGACATCCGTCCGCAATGGAACGTGATGGCTGCGGAACATGTCACCGCTTTGACGTTGTGATCGAAACTTGCATCGTATTCAACAAGTCTCTCCAGGTCGGGCTACGCCTGGCTGCTTGAACTGTCCTTTTTCCTTGCACATGTGGAAACGGACATTCTTTATCCGCTCTTTCATCATTTAGCCGGGGAGAAGAGAATTGCCGGCGACCAAAATCCTGTGGGGTCAGGTCCTGACCGTCATTCTGATAGTGCTCGTCACCACGTGGTGCGCGACACAATGGACGGCATGGCGGCTCGGCTTCCAGTCGCAGCTCGGTTCGCCTTGGTTCGAATTTGCCGGCCAATCGGTCTATCCACCCCCCGCATTCTTCTGGTGGTGGTTCTTCTATGACGCCTATGCGCCGGAGGTTTTCATCGAGGGGGCACTGTTTGCCGCAAGTGGCAGCTTCATCGCGATCGCAGTTGCGATTTGGATGTCGGTGTGGCGGGCGCGGGAAGCAAAAAACACCGCCACCTACGGCTCGGCGCGCTGGGCGACGTGCAACGAAGTCAAGGCCGAAGGCATGGTCGGTCCCGACGGCGTGGTGCTCGGCAAGTTGCAAGGCGACTATCTTCGACACGACGGTCCCGAACACGTCCTGTGCTTCGCGCCAACCAGGAGCGGCAAGGGCGTTGGGCTCGTTGTTCCCACGCTACTGACGTGGCCAGCATCGGCGATCGTCCATGACATCAAGGGCGAAAACTGGGAGCTGACGGCCGGATGGCGAGCACGCTTTGGCCGGGTGCTGCTGTTCGACCCGACCAATACGAAGTCGGCGGCCTACAATCCATTGCTGGAAGTGCGGCGAGGCGAATGGGAAGTACGCGACGTCCAGAATGTCGCCGACGTGCTCGTCGATCCCGAAGGCTCATTGGAACGGCGTAACCACTGGGAAAAAACCAGCCACGCGCTGCTGGTCGGTGCCATCCTGCATGTCCTCTACGCCGAGCAGGACAAGACGCTGGCTGGCGTGGCAAACCTTCTCTCCGATCCACAGCGGCCTATTGAAAAGACATTGCGCACCATGATGCTTACGAACCACCTGGGCGAGGGCGGTCCGCATCCGGTTGTGGCATCGGCCGCACGGGAACTGCTCAACAAGTCCGAAAACGAGCGTTCCGGGGTGCTGTCGACGGCCATGAGTTTTTTGGGACTCTACCGTGACCCTGTGGTCGCGAAAGTGACCTCTCGTTGCGATTGGCGGATCGCCGATCTTGTCGAAGGCGAGCGGCCGACGACGCTATACCTGGTCGTCCCGCCATCGGATATTAGCCGTACCAAACCACTGATCCGCTTGGTGCTTAACCAGATCGGCCGCAGGCTGACAGAGGATCTTCATGCCAAGGACCGGCGACAGCGACTGTTGATGATGCTCGACGAGTTCCCGGCTCTCGGTCGGCTCGATTTCTTCGAATCGGCTCTCGCCTTCATGGCTGGCTACGGCATCAGGGGCTTTCTGGTTGCGCAGTCACTCAACCAGATCGAAAAGGCCTACGGCCTCAACAACTCCATCCTCGACAACTGCCACGTGCGTGTGAGCTTCGCCACAAACGACGAGCGCACCGCCAAGCGCGTCTCGGATTCGCTGGGTTTGGCGACCGAACTGCGCGCAATGAAGAACTATGCCGGGCACAGACTTTCGCCCTGGCTCGGACATCTCATGGTGTCGCGCCAGGAGACCGCGCGCGCTCTGATGACGCCCGGCGAGATCATGCAACTGCCACCGACCGACGCCATCGTCATGGTGTCGGGTCTGTTCCCGATCCGGGCCAAGAAGGCCCGCTATTTTGCCGATCCGCGACTTGCCGAACGCGTCTTGCCGCCCCCGCAGACCGACAAGACCGAAGCAACGCTGCGCTCCGATGACTGGGCCGACGCAACAATTCAAGCCACACCGGGAGATATTCCTCTGCAATCGAAGCCGTTGACCGAACCGCAGGACGAAGACCCGGCAAATGGCGGCATCCGCCGCCAGCCCGAACTCTCCGAACACGAGGACATCGCGCTCGAGCGAACCGCCCAGCGCAATGACGAGTTCGACCTCGATCGGGACGAGCCCGACGATGATACCTCCCGGCGTCGTTCAGTCGATCTGGCAATGCAGCGCGCCGCACGGCAGGCCACCCTCGATCGCAATGACGGCATCGAGCTTTGAGCCGTGAAGATCCCGAAGAAAAAGCGACTCTCGGCCTATCTCGATCCAGACGTAATGCACGCGCTCGCCGATTATTCGGCGCGGCGCGACGTCTCGCTATCGCTGGTCGCCGAGGCAGCAATCGCCTCGTTTCTGTCACCGGACGCCGAGGAGCGGAAGGAGGCGGCTATCACGCGCCGGCTCGACCAGATCGACCGACGCGTGCAGCGTGTCGAGCGCGACGTTGGTATTGCCATCGAGACATTGGCGCTGTTCGTCCGCTTCTGGCTCAGCTTGACCCCGGTCTTGCCGGAATCCGCACGGGCTGAAGCTCGTGCAAAGGGACCGCAGCGCTATGACGGCTTTGTCGATGCGCTGGGTCGCAGGTTGAGCAAAGGGCCAAAACTCCGCCAGGAGATCGCCGACGACGTCCCGTCCGCACCACCGGCTGGCACAGATGAGTTGCCGGCGCCGTAGATCGCCGGGCAGGCCGGGAGAGGGCCGCCGCACCGCATTTCGCCAGTCTCTTCACGTCGCATCGCGATCGCTCGCTTTTGCTTGTTGCAAGGCCGCCATTCCTGCCTCTTCTAATCATCCCCGACCTCGGCACGAACAAACTCGCTGCAAGAAATGGGGATCATCGTGGCAGTCGACCTTCATCACGGCAGTCCAGCGTTATCGCGGAGCGCGCGCATGTTGCGTACGGCGCTAGGGCCGGCCATCGCGGCTTTCCTTCAAGATCCGGCGATCGTCGAGGTGATGCTCAACCCGGATGGGCGTCTGTGGGTCGATCGGCTGAAGGAAGGTCTCTGCGCCACTGATGAATTCCTGACCCCCGCCGACGGCGAGCGCATCGTCCGCTTGGTCGCTCATCATGTCGGCACCGAGGTTCATCCAGGTAGCCCGCGCGTCTCGGCAGAGCTGCCGCAAACCGGGGAGCGCTTCGAGGGCCTGCTGCCGCCTGTTGTCACAGGCCCCACCTTCGCCATCCGCAAGCCGGCCGTCGCCGTGTTCACGCTTCAAGATTATGTCGCCGACGGCCTCATGACCGAGGTCCAGGCTTGCGTGCTCCAGCGCGCCGTAGAAAGGCGAAAGAACGTACTGGTCGCCGGCGGCACGTCGACGGGCAAGACGACACTGGTCAATGCGCTGCTGGCGGAAGTGGCGAAGACTCCGGATCGCGTCGTGCTGATCGAGGATACGCGCGAGTTGCAGTGCGCGGCAGCCAATCTGGTCGCGCTGCGCACCAAGGACGGCGTCGCTTCGCTCTGCGATCTGGTGAAATCATCGTTGCGGCTTCGCCCCGACCGTATCCCCATCGGCGAGGTGCGCGGCGCAGAAGCACTCGATCTGCTGAAAGCCTGGGGCACCGGCCATCCGGGCGGCATCGGCACCATTCATGCAAACTCCGCACTCGGTGCGCTGCGCCGTCTCGAGCAACTCGTACAGGAAGCGGTCGTCACAGTGCCGCGCGCGCTCATTGCTGAGACCATCGATCTTGTTGCCGTGCTCGCCGGCCGGGGTTCGGCCAGGAGGCTCGTCGAGATAGCGGTCGTCGAAGGGCTCGACCCCTCCACCGGCGACTATCGAACGCTCGAGGCCAAGCTCGAGTCGGAGCCAACCGCGAATTCCCAGTCCCTCATGGAGCTTTAAAAAAATGAATCCGATCCGCTTCCCATTGTCGTCTATCCGCAATCTCGGCACGGGACTGCCGCTGGCGGTAGCGACCGCTGCGGCCATTGCGATCGCACCTGCTCATGCGGCGGGTTCCTCGATGCCGTGGGAGGAGCCGCTTCAACAGATCCTCGAATCCATCGAGGGACCGGTCGCCAAGATCGTGGCGGTGATCATCATCATTGTCACCGGCCTGTCGCTTGCCTTCGGCGACACGTCTGGAGGCTTCCGCCGCCTGATCCAGATCGTCTTCGGTTTGTCGATCGCCTTCGCGGCGAGCTCGTTCTTCTTGTCCTTCTTCTCCTTCGGCGGTGGAGCGCTGATCTGATGGACGAGGATGTTCGTGGCTTTTTCGCGCCGGTACACCGCGCGCTCACCGAACCGATCCTGCTCGGTGGCGCGCCGCGCGCGATCGCCATCGCCAACGCCACGTTGGCCGGCGCGGTCGGCCTGGGGTTGAGGCTCTGGATTGCCGGTCTCGCCATCTGGGCGGTCGGCCATTTTGCAGCCGTGTGGGCGGCCAAGCGCGATGCACAGTTCATCGACGTGGTTCGTCGGCATTTGCGCTATCCCGCACATTTCGGCTGCTGAGAGGTTCTTAAGATGATCAACCTCGCCGAATACCGCAGACGCTCATCCAGCCTTGCCGACTATCTGCCCTGGGCCGCCTTGGTCGCGCCCGGTGTGGTGCTCAATAAGGATGGCTCATTCCAGAGGACAGCGGGTTTTCGCGGTCCCGATCTGGACTCGGCCACACCGGCAGAACTGGTCGGCACGACGGCACGCCTGAACAGTGCGCTGCGCCGTCTTGGCTCCGGCTGGGCGATCTTCGTCGAAGCCCAGCGAAATCCAGCCACCGATTATCCCGACAGCACGTTCTCCGACGGCGCTTCGGCATTGCTCGACCTTGAGCGGCGCGAGCAGTTTGAAGACTCCGGTATGCTGTTCGAGAGCAGCTATTTTCTTACCTTCCTCTGGCTGCCGCCCGCCGAGGAAGCATCACGGATGGAAAGCTGGCTTTACGAAGGCCGGGACAAGAGCGGCGTCGATCCCTGGGAACTCCTGAAGAGCTTTGTCGACCGCACCGACCGCGTCCTCAACCTCATCGAAGGTTTCGTTCCCGAAGCCCACTGGCTCGACGATTGCGAGACGCTGACCTTTTTGCATTCCTGCGTTTCTACCAAGCGCCATCGTGTCCGTGTTCCCGAAACGCCAATGCATCTCGACGCGCTGCTGGTCGATCAGCCGCTTGCCGGTGGGCTCGAACCACGCCTTGGCGATGTCCATCTTCGCACCCTCACCATCACCGGATTTCCCACGACAACTTTTCCCGGGATCCTCGACGACCTCAACAGACTGGCCTTCCCCTACCGTTGGTCGACGCGGGCGATCATGCTCGACAAGACTGACGCAACCAAGTTGGTGACGAAGATCCGCCGCCAGTGGTTTGCCAAACGCAAGTCGGTCGCCGCGATCCTCAAGGAGGTGATGACCAACGAGGCGTCCGTCCTCGTCGATACGGATGCCGCCAACAAGGCCGCCGACGCGGACGCCGCGCTTCAAGACCTAGGCTCAGATCAGATCGGCGAGGCTTACGTCACCGCCACCGTGACAGTGTGGGATGCCGATCCGTCGATCGCTGACGAGAAGCTGCGATTGGTAGAAAAAATCATCCAAGGTCGAGACTTCACTTGCATTGTCGAAGGCGTCAACGCCATCGAGGCGTGGCTCGGCGGCATTCCCGGCCATGTTTATGCAAATGTCCGGCAACCACCGCTCTCGACCTTAAATCTCGCCCACATGATCCCGCTCTCGGCAGTCTGGGCGGGACCGGCTGAGGACGAGCATTTTGGCGCGCCGCCATTGTTCTTCGCCAGGACGGAAGGTGCGACGCCGTTCCGGTTCAGCCTGCATGTCGGCGATGTCGGCCATACGCTGGTCGTCGGGCCGACGGGTGCGGGCAAGTCGGTCTTGTTGGCGATGATGGCGCTGCAGTTCCGGCGCTACGACGACAACCAGATATTTGCCTTCGACTTCGGCGGTTCGATCCGGGCGGCCATGCTCGCCATGGATGGCGACTGGCTCAATCTCGGCGGCAATGCGGTAAGCGGGCACAGGGCCGCCGATCCGCTCGCCGTGCCCACGCTGGCGGATCTCTCGGACGCCGCCGACGCCGTTTCGTTGCAGCCGCTGGGCCGTGTCCATCACACATGGGAGCGTGCCTGGGCTGCCGACTGGCTCATCGACATCCTCCTGCGCGAAGGCGTGCTCGTCACGCCGCAGGTCAAGGAGTATCTCTGGTCGGCACTCACCTCGCTGGCTTCCGCGCCGGCTCAGGAACGCACACTGACCGGCCTGACCGTGCTGCTGCAATCCGCGCCCTTGAAGGACGCGCTGCGTCCCTATTGCGTTGGTGGCCCCTATGGCCGGCTGCTCGATGCCGAGCACGAGCGTCTGAGCGAAGCACCAGTACAGGCCTTCGAAACCGAAGGCCTGATCGGCACCGGGGCGGCTCAGCCTGTGCTCGCCTATCTCTTCCATCGCATCGAGCAGAGGATGAATGGGCGGCCGACGCTGCTGATCATCGATGAAGGCTGGCTGGCGCTCGACGATGGCGGCTTCGCCGGTCAGTTACGCGGATGGCTGAAGACGCTTCGCAAGAAGAACGCCTCCGTCATCTTCGCCACGCAGTCTCTATCCGATATCGACGGCTCGCCAATCGCGCCTGCGATCGTCGAGAGCTGTCCGACACGGTTGTTCCTGCCGAATGAGCGTGCCATCGAGCCGCAGATCACTCAGATCTACCGACGTTTCGGTCTCAACGATCGCCAGATAGAGATCATCGCCCGGGCAACACCAAAGCGCGACTATTACTGCCAGTCGCGGCGCGGCAATCGCCTGTTCGAACTTGGCCTTGGTCCGGTCGCGCTGGCGCTCTGTGCTGTTTCCTCCAAGTCCGACCATGCGGCGATTGAGCGGATCATCGGCGAGGGTGGCCGAAAACATTTCCTCCAGGCCTGGCTTGCCGATCGCGGTCTTTCCTGGGCGGCCGAACTCATCCCCGATCTCACCAATGTCATCGATCAATCCGCAAAGGACATTTCGTCATGAATTGGGTTTGCAGCAATCTTCAGGTCCGTCGCATCGGGGCCGCAACTGTCGTCGCCGTCACCGTTGGGCTGTCATCAATGCCGGCGTCGGCGTTCATCGTATTCGATCCCAGGAACTACGCCGAGAATCTGCTTTCAGCCTCGCGAGCCCTGGAGCAGATCAACAACCAGATCACCTCGCTTCAGAACGAAGCCCAGATGCTGATCAATCAGGCGAAGAATCTCACCGCGTTGCCGACCTCGCTGCTTGGCCAGATCGAAGGCAATTTTTCTGAGATGAAGAGCCTGCTCGGCGAGGCAAACAAGCTCGCCTACAGCGTCCAGGATATCGAAAGTCAGTTTGAGTCGACCTACCAGCAGTTCGGGTCCGACCTTTCCAACCAGCAACTTGTCGATGGCGCGCGCGAGCGCTGGCAGATATCGGTGTCGGCTTTTGAGCATTCCCTAAAAGCCGGAGCCGTCGCCGTCGACAACGTTGCGGGGACACAACAGCAGACCAGTTCACTGGTTAACGCAAGCCAGTCAGCTGTCGGCGTCTTGCAGGCGACGCAAGCCGGCAACCAGCTTCTCGCCGTGCAGGCGAAGCAGGTTGCCGACCTCACCGCGATGCTCGCCGCGCAAGGAAGAGCCGCTGCGCTCCAAGAGGCGAGGCAGGCGGCAGCCCAGGAGCAGGCACGAGAGCAGTTCAGCCGCTTCATGACGGGCAGCAACTACAGCCCGTCATCGGTGAAGATGTTCCACGACTGAGGCTGGTCGTCATGGATCCCAAGATCGCCGCCCGGATGATAGTCGTTCTTGCCCTCGGCGCCGCCATGACCGCCGCCTTCATGGCGTTGCGCGGCAACGGCTCGCAGGAGGCGTCCTCCCCGCGCTCCGCACATCCGGGCGGCGAGCCGGAAAGGATCGAACTTGCCCGGTGCCGAGACATCGGCATGGCCGCGATTGACGACGAAGCCTGCAGGAAGACCTGGGCGGAGAACCGTCGGCGTTTCCTGGGGCCGTCACGTCCAGCGACACCATACATGGCTCCATCAGTCGAAAATGACCAGAGCCGGCCGCTACCTGATCAGCCGTCCCTGCCGTCCGGCGCGAAAGACCAGTCCGATCCGGAAGCTCTGGCGCCATGAAGGACACCGGCGTCATCGACCGCTTCCTGGAAACCTTTACCCGCTATATCGATTCCGGGTTTGGCCTGCTTGGCGGCGAGGTGGCTTTTCTCACCTCCACCCTCATCGTTATCGACATCACGCTCGCCGGCCTGTTCTGGGCCTGGGGCGCTGACGAGGACGTGCTGCATCGGCTGGTGAAGAAGACGCTCTATATTGGTTTCTTCGCCTTCATCATCGGCAACTTCAATCGCCTGGCCGGCATCGTCTTCGAGAGCTTTTCCGGGCTTGGCCTGAAGGCGGGAGGGTCTGCACTTTCGGGCTCGGCACTCCTGCAGCCGGGACGTGTCGCCCAAGTCGGCATCGACGCCGGCAATCCGATCCTCGAGGCCGCCAGCCAGTTGATGGGATACGTCTCGTTCTTCGAGAATTTTGTTCAGATCGCGGTGCTCATGATCGCCTGGGCGATCGTGCTGATCGCCTTCTTCCTGCTCGCCGTACAGATTTTCGTGACGCTGATCGAATTCAAGCTGACGACACTTGCCGGCTTTGTGCTGATCCCCTTCGCGCTGTTCAACCGGACCGCCTTCCTCGCCGAAAAAGTACTCGGCAACATCGTCGCTTCCGGTGTGAAGATTCTTGTGCTCGCCGTGATCGTCGGCATCGGCTCGGGCCTCTTCGGCGAGTTCACTCAAGGGTTCGGCGCCGAACAACCCACGATCACGGATGCGCTGTCGCTTGTGCTGGGCGCCTTGTCCTTGATGGGACTTTCGATCTTCGGTCCCGGCATCGCCACGGGCCTGGTTGCCGGTGCCCCGCAACTCGGCGCGGGCGCTGCTGTCGGCACGAGCCTCGCTGCCGGAGGCCTTGGTGTTGCCGGTGCGATGGGCGCTCGCGCCGGATTGAGCGGCGCAGCAGGCGCGCTCGGTGCCGGCGCCCGCACGTCGGCTGCTGCGGCACGTGGCGGCGCGCATTTAGCCGGCAGCACCTCGACTGCTTGGGGGCTTGCCGCAGCCACTTCCGGCCAGAGCGGCGCAGGCTCCATCGCCGCCGGAATAGCAGGTGTCGCTAAGGTGGGCGCTGTAGCGGCGGCTGAACCGGTGAAGCAGGCAATGTCTCGTGCAGCGTCCACCCTGTCCGCCAGCCACCAGGCTGGCCGCTCGGCCGCGTGGACCGCCACCGGTGGAGAACAGCTATCGGGAGCATTTGCGCCAAGGCGCACTTCGACTGCTGAACCCGGTTCGGGATCACCGCCGGCATGGGCCGCTCGCATCAAGCGCGGCCAAGTGATGAGCCATGGCGCCAGCATGGCCGCGCATTCCATCCGATCCGGCGATCATGGCGGCGGCTCGATGAATGTTTCCCTCAACCAGGATGATCGCTGATGAATCCCTTCAAACGACCTTCTGTTCGTTACGGAAAAACACCACAGCGCGAGACGCCGTATCAACGTGCCGCGCAGGTCTGGGATGAGCGCATCGGCTCGGCTCGTGTGCAGGCGAGAAACTGGCGACTGATGGCATTTGCTTCGCTCGTGCTGGCCGGCGGCTTCGCATCCACCTTGGTTTGGCAATCGACGCGCGGGTCAGTCGTTCCCTGGGTCGTCCAGGTCGACAAGCTTGGCGAGGCGCAGGCAGTCGCTCCGGCCGTTGCCGCCTATCGGCCGACCGATCCGCAGATAGCCTGGCATCTCGCCCGCTTCATCGAACAGGTCAGAAGTATCCCTGACGATCCCGTCATTGTCCGCCAGAACTGGCTGCGTGCCTATGACTACACCACCGATCGCGGCGCCATCGCTCTCAACGCTTATGCCCGCCTCAACGACCCCTTCGCCAAAGTCGGCAAGATCCAGATCGCGATCGAGGTTTCCAGCGTCATCCGTGCCTCGCCAGACTCGTTCCGTGTCGCCTGGATCGAGCGCCGCTACGAGAACGGCAGCCTGGCCAGCACCGAGCGTTGGACCGCCATCCTCACCATCGTCATTCAACAACCCCGTGATGCCGACCGGCTGAAGGCAAATCCGCTCGGCGTCTATGTCAACGCCATCAACTGGTCGAAGGAACTTTCATGATGTGTGCAGCACAGCCAAGCAATGCGACGAGACAGACTGTCCGCAACATGACCAAGGCCCACAGCCTTGCTCTGGCACTGCTATCGGCGACGGCGCTCGCTGGCTGCGCCTCGAAAAAGTACATTCCGCCCGAGATCCAATATGATGATGCCAGGTCTGCGGTGCGGAAGGTCGACCCGCCTGGTCCGGTGAAAGTGGTGGAGCTGCCGAAACCTCTCCCGCTTCCTGGCCAGCTGAAGCCGGTCGGAACCAGCAAAGCCAAGGCGGAACCGGGCGATCCCAAACAGCGGATCAGTCAGGCCAACCAGGCGGCGCGCATGCAGCCGGTTCGCGACGGCTTTATCAACGCGATTCAGCGCTATCCCTGGAGCGAGGGCGCGCTCTACCAGGTCTATGCCGCGCCTGGCCAGGTCACCGACATCGCGTTGCAGCCCGGCGAACAGCTTGTCGGCACGGGGCCTGTCGCCGCCGGCGACACGGTGCGCTGGATCATCGGTGACACGCAAAGTGGGGCAGGGGATCGGCAACAGGTCCACATCCTCGTCAAACCGACGCGCCCCGATCTCCAGACCAACCTCGTCATCAACAGCGACCGTCGCACCTATCATCTCGAGCTGCGGTCAACCGAAGAAACCTACATGGCTTCCGTGTCCTGGCAATATCCGCAGGACCAGTTGATCGCGCTGCGGCGCCAAAACGCCCAGGCTTCCGCAGCGCGTCCGGTTGCGTCGGGCGTCGACATCCAGAAACTCAACTTCCGCTACCGTATCGAGGGCAACGGAGCACCCTGGAAGCCGCTGCGCGCCTTCGACGACGGCGCAAAGGTCTATATCGAGTTCCCGTCGGGCATCGGTCAGGGCGAAATGCCGCCGCTCTTCATCATCGGCCCGTCGGGTAGCTCGGAGCTGGTCAATTACCGCGCCCGGCAAAACTACTATGTCGTCGACCGGCTGTTCGCCGCCGCGGAATTGAGGCTGGGCGACAAAAACTCGGAGCGGCGGGTCAGGATCGTGCGCACAGATGGGAAACGGCCGCAGCGCCGCGCGGGGCTGTTCCGATGAGCGACGCCGGTATTCCTCCCAACCAGGACATCAGGGCGGAACTGCGCCTGCGGCCTGAGCCCGCCAGGGTCACCCGGCTGTCGCGTAAGGTGCTGATCGGCCTTGGAGGCGTCGCAAGTGTCGCGATCCTCGGCGCGTTGATCTGGGCGCTCGACACCAGGCGGCACGGCAAAGAGCAGCCCTCCGAACTCTTCACCACTGAAAACCGCACGACGGCCGATGGGTTGCAGACACTGCCGAAGGACTATTCAGGCATTCCCCAGCTTGGACCGCCGCTCCCCGGTGATCTCGGAAGGCCGATCCTGCGCGCGCGGGAGCGTGGACAGCCGGTCGGGGTGCCGAGCATCAGTGCCCCGCGCGCCGATCCGGACGAGCAACGCCGCTTGGCCGAGATCGAAGCCGCACGAATTGCAGAACTGTTCACCGACACCAATGCGCGGGCAAATCCGGCGCGACAAGGTCCGCAGGTAGGCAATACCGTCGCGAACATCATCTCCGGAACACCCCCGACCGAACCGCCACCGCTCGATCCAGGCTCCGCTCAAAGCATGCAGGACCAAAAGCGCGGCTTCGTCAACACGGCGCCAGATCGCCGCACCGTCATTCCCGATCGTCTTGCCGAAAAAGCCTCGCCCTATATCGTGCAGGCCGGAACGGTTATTCCGGCGGCCCTGATCACCGGAATCCGTTCCGACCTGCCGGGCCAGGTCACCGCTCAGGTCACCGAGAATGTCTTCGACAGCCCGACGGGGTCATATCTCCTGATCCCTCAGGGTGCAAAACTGATCGGCCAATACGACAGCGAGGTGGCCTTCGGTCAGTCGCGCGTGCTGCTGGTCTGGAATCGGGTCATCATGCCTGACGGCGCCTCGATTGTGCTGGAACGCCAACAGGGCGCGGATGCGCAAGGTTTTTCCGGGCTGGAAGACGAGGTCGACCATCATTGGGGCCAGCTCTTCCGGGCCGCCGCGCTCTCGACATTGCTCGGCATCGGGACATCGCTTGGTTCCAGCGACGACGAAAGCGATATCGCCAAGGCCATCCGCGAAAGCGCGCAGGATTCGGCAACCAATATTGGCCAGCAGATCGTGCGCAATCAGCTCAATGTCCAGCCGACGCTCACTGTCCGCCCCGGCTTCCCGGTCCGCGTCATCGTCAATCGCGACCTTGTGCTGGCGCCGTATGGCGCGGCAAAGGATCCATCATGACCAAGCTGAAACGCTCCGCCATTCCCGATGACCGGCCGCTCAAGATCACGATCGAACTGCCCGCCGCCGTTCATCGCGATCTTGTCGTCTGTGCCGATTGTCTGAACGGTCAACATGCCTGTGTCTCACAAGCGGGAGATGAACCATGCCGGACCTGAAGCTCGGTCGGCTGCCCAAGGTTGGCGTCGTTCGCATGACCATCATCCTGCCAGAGCCGCTCAAGGAGGAACTCGACCAGTATGCGGCCGAACATAGCCGGCTGTACGAACCGGTGGACACCGCAGCGCTGATCCCGCACATGCTGGAAGTCTTCGTCCGTTCGGATCGCGGTTGGCGCAGCCGCAAGGCGAAGGCCGGCCGTGCCCGTCAGCGAGGAGCGCCTCCAGCCAGCGACACGGCACGGAGCGGCGCCGAAGACGATCGCTCCGCCTGAAGGTGTGAAGGCTATCGCGCGACATGGCGAAAGCTCAACCGCGGCGTTGGCCAGATTGTTGTACGTCAGAGGTGTTCGGGTCTTTGTTCTTTCAATTCCTGCCACTGCTGGAGGACGGCGTGCTGACGTTGAAGGGCGAGAAGCGTTCCGAGACCGAGGACAAGGAGCGGCAGTTCTCCGAGCGGTTTTACGGCCGTTTTGAGCGTCGAATTCCTCTCGGCTATGAGGTCGAGGAGGACGGGGCCACGTAACCAACGCTAACACCGCCGAATGGAATGCCATCGCTGACTCCTGATCTCTCCGCCGCGCGACCGCAGAGGCGAAGAGATGAGGAGTTCCGTGTATTACGGCAGGTTGACGTCGGGCGGCCAACTCGGTGATGTATAGATGTGGAATGAAACCTCCTCGCGCGCCGGTACTACCAAGCTCTTCATTAGGTGTATGTTTGACAACCGTGACTAGCGGCCAAACATCACTGGCGTGAGAGACTAAGGGGCATGGATATACGGCTGGCGGATCAAACCACGACCGGTTTCAACCATGACGCTATCCTAGAGCAACGTCCGACTAAAGAGGGGGCTTGGCCAAAGTCTCCGATCCCAAAAAAATACCACGAAACCGCACCAAACGTCAAAATAAAGTCGTTGAAATCCATCAGGTTAGAAAGAAACCAGGTAACCGGGGCAAAAGCGGCGGCGTTTGGGCGCGTCGATCTGCTGTTGGGGTTCAGCGCGCGGCGAGGAGAACGGGAAGCGGTAGGATCTTGCTGCCAGGGATGCCGAGGCGGTCGCCGAGATAATCCCAGAAGCTGACACCGAGCTTGTTGCAGGTCTTCATCATGCTGAGCATGGTGTCGCGGGCGGCACGGCCCTGGTTGCTGTGGGTTCCGCCGCTGATCTTGCGCCGGGTCACCACGCTGCGGATATCGTTCTCCGAGCCATTGGTGTGGAGCGGAATGTCCGGGCGTTGGAGGATCTTCAGGAAGCTTTGGCGGTCGGTCCGGATGCGCGCGAGTAGACGGTCGAGGGTCA
>NZ_VLKT01000019.1 GCF_007830515.1 Mesorhizobium tianshanense | reverse complement strand
GAGGTCAGGGTCGAGCGGCGATGCTACATCTCCTCCCGTGTCCTCTCCGCGAAAGCCTTTGCCGAGGCCGCCAGAGCCCATTGGGGCATCGAGAACGGGCTCCACTGGGTTCTCGATGTCCAGTTCAAGGAGGACCAATCGCGCCTGCGCCGCGGCCATGGTGCCACAAACATGGCGATGGTCCGCCACCTCGCCCTCAATCTCATCCGCGCTATGCCCGGCAAACAATCCATCAAGGGAAAGCGAAAACTCGCAACCTGGGATACCGGCTACCTCTTGGCCGCCCTCCAAGCGCGTTAACCTGGACTCGTTGCCCTGAGATGACAGATGCCGCGCCCTACAACGCCATCTTGTAGCCGAGATGGCTCGCGGTGAAGCCGAGGCGCTCGTAGAAAGCGTGTGCCTCGCGTCGGCTCTTGTCAGTCGTGAGCTGGACGATGCTGCAGTTGCGCGAACGGCACGCTTCGATCGCCCATTCGACCATCCGTTTGCCGACGCCGCCGGACCGCCGGTGCCGCGCAACGCGAACGCCTTCGATCTGGCCGCGCCAGGCGCCTTTCCTCGAAATGCCCGGAAGGAAGCTGAGCTGCAGGGTTCCGACCACTTGCCCGGCTTCGACAGCCACGGCCAGCAGCTGGTTGGGATCGGCATCGATTGCCCTGAAGGCATCGAGATAGGACGGGGCGAGCGGCGTCGACGGATCTTCCCGGTCCGCGCCGAGCGCGTCGTCGGCAAGCATTGCAACAATCGCCGGCAGGTCGGGCGCTTGCGCGCGACGGAACTCGATCTCGCTCATCGAGGGGATGACATACGGCGTGGTGTCGGCGACGGCAAGTGCGATCCAGCCATTCGCGGCATGCGCGCGGCGCGACCGGCATTCGCGGCCGATGGCGTCAGCGCTTCGACTCAGGCGGCCTGCCGTGACCAGAGGCGGTGGCCGTAGCGGCGGAAGAAGCGCGCCAGGAGCCGCTGCTGCCTGGCGCGGGCGAGATCGGCGCCGCGTCTTTCCTGGCGCCAGCGCGGCATGTTGCGATAACAGGCGATGAAGCGGGCGGCGTCCTCGATCGCCTCCTCGGCCGATTGCGCCGGACGGATCGCCGCCAGGAACAGGGCCTCGCCGTGCTTCAGCCGGTCGACCACCGCCTTGCGTTGGTCATGGCCTTGCCGCGCCTTGCCTATGCCGTCGAGGCGGATGGCCGCGAAGGCCGCCAGCATGGCCGGGCTGTCGCCGGTATAGCCGCAATCGCGGGCGAATTGGGCGGAGAGGGCGTCCATCCTCGGTTCCTTGCTGCTGGCGGCCGATACGGATGCCCGGTCCCGCCGCCCATCCGTATCGTCCGGGCGGTATATCTGATATAAGCATAACTCAAAAATTGATACAAGTTAAACTTTTTTATGGGTATGAGTGGAGCCGACTCGACTCTTCGGGAAAAACCCATAATGATGTGAACAAAACAGGAACGGAGACGTATGGGGCGATGGCATTGCCGGGCAAGGAAGCGACGATCGCCGAGGTCGTCTCGATTGCGGTCGAGTGTATCGACTGCGGCCGCAACAGATGGTGGAAGCCGGCCGAGCTGAGGCGCTTCGGGGTGACCGCGCAGACGCCGCTGGCGGCGCTTTCCGGGCGCCTTGTCTGCAAGGCCTGCCGAGCCGACGGATTGCCGGGCGGGGCGGTTTCGATCCGGGCGGCGTTCATCGACGAGCAGCAGCAGCGCCGCGCCGAGGCGCGGATGCTTAGCGAGCGCGAGGTTCCCTTGGAGAGATCCAGGCGGGCTTGATGGGGTGGCGGAAACGCCATCTCCCCCGCAATGGGGGAGATAACGCCCCGCCCCTCAGTACCCCAGCAGTTCCTTGAGCGGGATGACGCGGAAGACGGCCTTGATCGCGTAGCGGTTGAAGGTCAGCGTCTTCGGCGGGTTGTACTGCTCGACGACCAGCTCGGCGGCGGTGCGCTTGACCAGCTTCTTGATGAAGGCCTTGCCGTTGCGCTCGTTTTCCTCGGGGAACATCTCGATCACCACATGGTCGCCGGGCACGGCGTCGCGACCGCCGCAATAAAGCATCTCGCCGGGCTCGTAGCGCGGCACCATCGAGTCGGAGAGCACATGCAGCGCGAACACCTTGCGCAAATGGGCGATGCCGGGCGGGCGCTGGACATAGCCGGCGACCTCGCCGTTGAAGGTGAAATCGCCGTCGTCGCCGCCGACCGCGGCGCCCAGAAGCTCGATGTCCATGGGGCCAGCGGGCAGGGGGGCGGCATCGGTGACGATCTCGGCGTCGGCGACATTGTCGGCGTCGTCGAGGAAGACGACCTCGCCCTTGCCGAGCGCCACCGGGTCGACGCGCAGGAAGGCGGCGGTCTTCAAAAGGTTCTCGGTCTTGGGCAGGTTGCGGCCGGTTTCCCAATTGCCGACGGCGGCGACGTCGGTGTCGTTGTGCTCGGCAATGTGGCGCATCACCAGGCCGCGCTGCTTGCGCGCCTTGCGGATCGCCGCCCCGACCTTGATCGACAATGAGGTTTTCGCCATGGCGCCATCTGAAACATAAGAATCGGTTTCGTCCATGAAAGAATGGCTTGCATAGATTTTTGAGTTATGCTTATATACGGCCATGCACAAGCCGCATCGCCCCATTCCGCTTTCCCATCCGTCCCGGCTGTCCTCCCCGGCCGGGACGAAGCCCGAGGCCTGCGCCTCGGATCCGGCCGCCCTGCCGTCACCGGCGGCGACCGGAACGGCCGGAGCCGCCCCCCCCCCCTCACGGCTCCGGCCACGAATTTCCGCGCGTGCAATACGGGCCTTTCGTGCATCCGCACCGAGGCGATCATCGCCTTCGACCGGCAAACGGGCAGGGCGGTTTCCGGCGCCACCCGCGCGGCGGCCGAGGCGATGCTTGGCCGCCGAAGGTAGCTCCCTGCTCCCCGTTCACGGGAGGGGGGCAGCTTCGGCATTCACGCAATTTCTTGAGACGGAAGAACACCATGACCGCCTACATCGACAAGCTACCCGAGCAAGCAGATCTGCCTGGGCAAGCAGAACTGCCTGGGCAAATCCATCCGGCAAGGCAGGGCAGGCCTGCAAGGCATGTCACGCCGGCCAGGCTGGCGCCGCCGGTCTGGCTGCCGCAGCGCCAGTTCGTGCGCGAGGTGCACGGGCCCGAAGTCTTCAAAGTGCCGGCGCCGCGTCCGGCTGCCGCCGTCGGGCGCCAGCCGCATGTCGCGGCCATGCGCTTCATCGACTGCCTGTTCAACCGCTGCCGCGCGCCGCTCGAGCTGACGCTGGAGGAAGACCCCGAAAACGACGCGCCCGGCAGCCGGCCGGGACTGGACATGCTGTGCTGCGGCCTGCGCACGGGGCCGCTGAAAAGCTACTGCGCCTATCACGCGGCGCGCTTCCGCGACCATCGCCGTACGGCTCTGGCGGATGCGGTGTGAGCCGATCGCCAAACGGGAGGCAGGTTCTGCGAAGGCGAAAATCAAACGAGGAGACTGCCCATGAGCAAGAAGACCGCCAAGGCCAAGGCGCCCAAGCCGCCGAAACTTCTCAAGGGAGAGGCCGAGCAGGTGCGCATCCGCAAGGAGATCGGCCATGATTTCGCGCTGAAGGACGACGCCTTCGGCCGCAAGCGGCTGGCGGCCGGCACGCTGGAGGCGAGGCGCGTCTACCAGGTGTCCAATGACGGCCCGACCGGCGGCATCGTGCGCGTGCGCAATGTCGACCCGCTGACCGGCATCACCTCGCTGTCGCGCCAGCAGCGCGAGGCGGGCATGCGCTACCGCGAGGATTTTCGCGTCTCGGCGCAGGACGGCGTCAAGCCGATGGCGCTGACCGAGCGCGTCGACGGCGGACGTATCGGCGGCGGCATTGCCGACAGCATCCTGTCGGCCGGCCGCGCCCATGCCGACGCCACCAGGGCGCTTGCGCATTGGGAAGTGGCGGGCGTGGTGCAAAAAGTCTGCTGCCAAGGTGAGACCGTGAAGAGCCTGGCCGAACAGATGGGAGAGGCGCGGGATGTGGTGACGAAGCTGCTCAAGGTGGGGCTGGATATGTTGGCCGTGCATTACGGGATGATGCTGATGCGGCGGCCGCGAGGATAGCAGGCAACTGGTGCCGGCGCCGGGCAATCACATGCTGGCTTGCGACCCGACAGCATTGGCCGCTGACCACCGGGGGAAGGCTGACCGATCGGTGCGACTTGCGGCGTGCCCCGACATTTTCCGTGGAACTGCCATCCCGGTCCGCCCGTTTAGATGGGAAACCAATATGGGAAGTGCCCGATGAACTTTTGGCAAATCAATACTTTGGAGTTGTGCTGCCTTCTCGCCGTTCCGCTGTCTCTCATCCTAACGGTGCTGGCGGCGGGCCTCGTCCTTGGCTGAACCTGTCAGTATCGGCTCCTGCCAACGAGACAAGCGGTCAAGCGGGAGCATCGCACAAAGCATCAGGCGAGGAGAGCTAACCCCTGCAGGATTTTCGGGACGATGAAAAGCTAGCACGCGAACCCACGCGGGTGTCGGCGCTGATCCGCGGCAGCACCAGCGTGCGCACGTCGTTGGGCGGCGTCGCAGGCTTGTAGGATGCCCTCTGGCCCTTTGTCACGGGTGCGGGCTCGATCATCTCGAAGGTCGCGCTGCGGCAGCGAGATGGCGATGTCGTTATGAGCGTGATCTGCCGGTTGTGAGACGTGCGGGCGGGGCGAGCGTGTTTAACTGATCAGTACATTGCCGCACCGCAACCTTTTCCATCTTCCTAGTTCCCCGGGGATGGGATATCCGGGTTTTCTTTACTTAGACCCTGATCGGGATCCCCTTGAAACTGATTATCCAGATACCTTGCTTCAACGAGGAAGCGTCGCTGGCGGAGACACTTTCCTGCCTGCCGCGCAGCGTGGCTGGGTTCGACGCCGTGGAGTGGCTGGTCGTCGACGACGGCAGCACCGACGGCACCGTCGAGGTGGCGCGGAAGGGCGGTGTCGACCACATCGTCCAGTTCCCCTTCAACCGCGGCCTTGCCAAGGCCTTCGTCGCCGGCATCGAACGCGCGCTGGAGGAGGGCGCCGACGTCATCGTCAACACCGACGCCGACAACCAGTACGATGCCAGCGACATTCCCGCCCTTGTCCAGCCGATCCTGGAACGGCGCGCCGAGCTGGTTGTGGGCAGCCGCCCGATCAGGACCATCGACCATTTCTCGCCGACCAAGAAATTGCTGCAGCGGCTGGGCAGCTGGGTGGTGCGCTTCACCTCGGGCGCGGATGTCGCCGACGCGCCGAGCGGGTTTCGCGCGCTGTCGCGCGAGGCGGCGATGCGCCTGCACATCTTCGATTCCTACACCTACACGCTGGAATCGGTCATCCAGGCCGGGCGCTCCGGGCTGAAGATCGTCTCGGTGCCGATCCGGGTCAATGGCGAGACGCGGCCGTCGCGCCTAGTGCGCAGCATCCCGCGCTATGTCTTTCGCTCCAGCATTTCGATCCTGCGCTCGGTGTTCATCTATCGTCCGGGCCTGACATTCTTCCTGCTCGGCCTCGTCCCCTTCGCCGTTGGCTTCTTTCTCAGCGTACGCTGGCTCGTCCTGTATTTCGAAGGCACCCAGCGCACGCATATACCCAGCCTGATCCTCGCGGCCATCATGATGATCGCCGCATTCCTGTGCTGGCTTTGTGCACTTCTCGGCGAAATCAACGGCATCAATCGAAAACTGCTCGAAGATGTGAGATACGGATTGCGGCGCAACCGTTTTGGCGGCAGTGGCAGGATCGGCAGCAGAAATGGCGGCGACAGCCAGTAAGAGCAAGGGCAAGACCGTGCAGTTTGAAGATGTCCGGCGCGGCGTTGCGAGCCTTGTCCTGGCCGAAATCCCCAAGCTGCTCACCTTGCTCGACCGCACGCCGGTCAGCGCCACCTATGGCTGCTTCGACCGCGCCTACTGGCATTACCGGATGATGGATTTCCCCTGCGGCATGTCGCAGGAATTCGTGCTGCCGCTGGCGCTTGTCTGGTCGATGGACGACCTGCCGGGCAATGTCTACCACCGCGACCCCCAGATCCGCGAATACATCCTGGCCGCCATCAGGTTTGCCGCCCGCTCGGCCCATGCTGATGGCTCGTGCGACGACTACTATCCGTTCGAACGGGCCGCCGGCGCGGCCGCCTTCTCGCTGTTCGCCATTCTCGAAACGCTCGATGTCATCGAGATTGCCGCCGATCCGGAAATCGATGCCTTCGTCCAGCGCAGGGCGCATTGGCTGGCCTCGCACACCGAAAGCGGGCGGCTCTCCAACCATGAGGCGCTGATCGTCTCCTGCCTCGAACGCGCCGGCCGCCGCTATCCCGGCGCGGGCTTCGAGGCGGCGATGGCGACGCGCCTGCGGCGGCTGCTTTCCTGGCAGCACGCCGAAGGCTGGTTCGACGAATATGGCGGCGCCGATCTCGGCTATCTCTCGCTGACCATCGGTCTGCTCGCCGACCTCGACCGGCGCCGGCCGGATCTCGACTTGAGAGGACAGCTGATCGCGGCGATCGATTTCCTGGCCAATTTCGTCCATCCCGACGGAACCGTCGGCGGCGAATATTCGAGCCGGTCGACGCTCAACTTCTTTCCGTTCGGCTTCGAGATCGCCGGCGCCTGGCACGAGGATGCGCTGCGGATCAACAACCTGGCCTTGCTGCCGCTCGTCGAGCTCAGGCCGCCCTGCTATTCGGACGACCGCATCATCGGCCATCATTTGTGGGGCTGGTTGTTCACCCTGCGGGAATTTCGCCGCGACAGGCCGCTCGACCCGCCGCAACGGACCGGCCGCGCCTGGTTCGCCGGCTGCGGGCTGTTGGTCGACAGGACCCCATCGACCATGCTGGTCGCGGCGCTGTCGCGCGGCGGCGTCTACAAATATTTCGCCGACGGCAGGCTGGTCGGCAGCGACACCGGGATCACGCTTGCGCTCAGCGGCCGTGGCAAGGTCGCCGTCACCCATCTCGGCGGTGCGACGGTCGCCGTGTCGGAAACGCATATCGACGTCTCGGGCGAGATGGCCTGGGCCAAGAGCACGCGGCTGACGCCGGCCAAGAACATCGTGCTGCGCATCGTCATGCTCGGCTTCGGCCGCTTCTTTCCCGACCTCGTGCGGCGTCTTTTGCAGAAGGTGCTCGTCACCGGCAAATCCGCCGCCCCGTTCAGCTTCCGCCGGCAGTTCGAAAAGACAGCGCAGGGATGGCTGGTGCGCGACGAGATCTCGGCCGCGCAAGGCTGGCAGGATGTCGGCAGGATCGGCATCTCAGGCCATCAAAGCTCGACCACGACGATCATGGCCCGCGTCTATCAGGAAAGCCAGCTGGTCCCGTTCATCGACCTTGCGCCGCGGCTGAAAGGCCTGGCGGCCGGCGACCGGCTGAGCTTCGAACGGCATCTGCAAGGCGGCGGCGATGCGTAAGATCGCCGGCCTGCTCGTCAGCGCGGCCCTGCTCGCCCTGCTCTATGCCTTCATCGACGTCGACGGACTGTGGCAGGCGGCGCGCGCGGCCGATCCATGGTGGCTTGTCGCCGGCATTCTGTTCTTCATTCCGCTGACGCTGTTGACCGCCTGGCGCTTCACGCTGGTCGTCATCGGCCGCATCGGCTTTGTCGAGGCCAACCGGCTGATCCTGGCGGCGAGCACGCTCAACATGTTCCTGCCGTCCAAGCTCGGCGACCTGGCCAAGGCGCATGTGCTGTCGCGCCGCCATGGCACAAGCCCCAGCATCGCCTTTGCCATCGTGGTGCTCGAAAAATCGCTCGACATGATGTCGCTGCTCGTCTGGGGCGTGTTCGGGCTGGTCGTCGTCGGCATCGGCCGCCCGGCGATGCTTTGGTTCCTGGTGCCGGTGGCCGGGCTGTGCGCGCTGCTTGTCCTTTTGATCCTGCCGCTGCGCATCCTGCCGTTTTTCCTGTCGCATTTCGGCAGGCTGCTGCCCGGCCGCCTTGCCGGGGCGCTTTCGGCCTTCGCCGGCAGTTGGCAGGAGATGTCGGAATGGTTCTGGGCGACACCGGTGCGCGCGCTCGGCGTCATCCTGGTTTCGGTGGTGATCTGGGGCGCGCATCTGCTGCAGTTCTGGCTGTTTTCGCAGGCGCTGAACGGACATGTGCCGGTGCTCGAAAACGCCGCCTTCGCCACGCTGTCGATCCTGGTCGGCCTGTTGCCGTTCACCTTTGCCGGCGTCGGCACCAGGGACGCGGCGATCGTCTATTTCTATGCACCGTATCTGTCGGCAGGCGCCGCCGCTGTGCTCGGCATTCTGGCGACGCTGCGCTACGTGCTTCCGGCCATCGCAGGGGCGCCGTTCGTCGCCGATTTCCTCGGGCTGGTGCGGCGGTCCGATCCGGCCGGCGGCGGCTTGCGGCCGTCGCGGGGACGCAAGAATTGAGCGCCCCGACGGCCGGCCAGCCTGGACTGGCCGCGTTTGTGGCGTTCCTCAGGCAGCGGCTGGAACGCCGCGACGACGAGGACCATGTCTGGCTGCCGATGTCGCTGGGCTTCGGGCTGATCGCCAGCCTGGCGTTCCTGGTGGCGGTGTTCCACGTCGAGGGAACCATCCAGGACGACGCGCGGATGTTCCTGTCCTGGATGGGCCGCTGGGACGATCCGGAGCTGCTCAAGGGCGATCTCGTCGCCGACTATTGGTATTCGGTCAGCCCCTGGCTCTACCGCGCCGTCTTCCGGGCCGGCTGGCTGGTCGGCATCAAGCCGCTCGTCTTCGTCAAGATCCTGCCGGCGCTGCTGTTTCCATTGATCGCCTACTTCAGCTACCGGCTGCTCAGGGCGATGCGGGCCGATCCGCTTGCCGCCTTCGTCGCGACGGTCTTCGTCCTCAACGTCATGGTGCGCGACGACATCGTGGTCAGCGGCACGCCTCGCGCCTTCTGGCCGCTGCTGCTTCTGGTCGGCCTCGACGGGCTGGCGCGCGTCAGGGTCCTGCAGGTCGCACTGGCGCAGCTGTTGATGGCCGGCGTCTATCCGCAGGTCGCGCTGGTCATGGCCGGGGTGATCGGACTGTCCGCGCTGACACCGTGGCAGCGCCCGTGGATCGATCTCGGCCGCCGGCGGCTGGCGCTGGTCGTGCTTGCCGCGGTGGCGACGGTCGCCGGCATCGCGCCCTTCCTACTCAGGGAGAGCCAGTTCGGCCCCGTCTTCACGCTTGCCGAGGCCAGAACGATCCCGACCTTCCTGTATGGGCGCGGCAGGGTCCTCGGAGCCGATGGCTCGGCCGACTTCCTGTGCCAGACGCGGCTCGGCATTTTCGCCGGCGGATGCAAGGGCTTGCTCGATCCGCGGCTCTATCTGCTGGTCGTTGCCAACGGGCTTGGCCCCGTTGTCCTGCTCATGCGCACGTTCCGCCCCGGCCCGGCCTCCGGCGCCCGTTCGCCGCTGCCGCTCTATCTGCTGGTCAGTTCGCTGATCTGCGCGGCGCTGTCGGCGGCGGTGCTGTTCAAGCTGCATCTGCCCAGCCGCTATGCGTCGGGCTTGCTGCTGCTGCCCTGGCTGGCCACCTTGCCGGTTCTGTCCGACTGGATCCGGTCGCGGCTTTCGCCGCAAACGCTGATCGAACGCTACAGCGGCAGGACCTTGGCTATCGGCGCCGGCATTGCGGCGCTGGCCGGCGTGCTCGCGGTCAGCATCGTCAAGACAGGCAACGCTTTGCCGGCCGACCGCGAACTGATCGCGGCGATCCGGTCGCTGCCGAAAGACGCCGTGGTCGGCGGTTTCGCCGAAGACCTCAATTTTTCACCGGTTCTGACGGGGCGTTCGACATTGTTCAACCGCGAACTCTCCATCGCCTATGAGAAAGGCTACTACCAGCAGGTGCACCGGCGCATGGAGATCATTCGCGATCTGGTGCTGACGACCGACGCGTCGGTCCTTGCCGACCGGATGCGGGAGCTTCCCGTCGACGCCCTCGTCGTCACCAAGGACACGCTTGCCCAGGCGCGGATCCCCGTGACCTTTCGCGGCTTTTTCGGTGCCGAGCTGGCGGAGATGGAGGCGCGGGCCAGCCAAAACGAGCCGACGCTCGTCGCCCGCCTGGCGCCAGGCTGCACCATGGGCGTCTACCGCGACACCGTCATGCTGGACGCGCATTGCCTGGTTCGGGAGGCCGCCGCAGCGCCGTGAGCGATCCCGTTGCCGCTCAATCCTTGGCGCGCTCCACATACGCGCCGTCCGCCGTCATTACCACCACGCGGGTGCCGGCGCTGATGTGGGGCGGCACTGTCGTGCGCACGCCGTTGGACAGCGTCGCCGGCTTGTAGGATGAGGACGCCGTCTGACCCTTGGTCACCGGCTCGGTCTCGACCACCTCGAAGGTGGCGCGCTGCGGCAGCACCAGCGATATGGCAACGCCATTGTGCTGCGAGATCTGCACCGCCATGCCTTCCGAGAGATAGGGCGCCATCTCTCCGACCACGCTTTCCGGCACCGCCACCTGATCGTAGCTTTCCGGGTTCATGAAATGGAAGCCTTCCCCGTCGCTGTAGAGGAAGGTGTGCTCGCGCTCCTCGACATAGGCGCGCTCGACCTGCTCGGTGGTGCGGTAGCGCTCCGAGACCTTCACCCCGTCGGAGATGCGGCGCATGTCGAGCTGGGTCACTGGCGTGCCCTTGCCCGGATGGATGTTTTCGGCGAAGAGGATCACATAGAGCTTGCCGTCCTTGTCGACGACATTGCCTTTGCGTAGGGAACTTGCGATGACCTTCACGGGTTTCATTCCTAAGAGCGTTGACTGGCCTGGGAGCGCCGGCTGGCGCAAATCGGCTGCGGGAGCCGTCCGGTGCGGCCTAGCGCATCTTGGCTGCAATCGCCAGTCCTCCATGCAAATCCGCTTGTCATGACCGCCGCCTCGCCCTGGTGGACGCCTGATGTTCACGCCGACCGCCGGCCGCGGCTGATCGCGCGCAATGCCATCACCGCGGCCCTGCGCGACTGGTTTGCCCGCCGCGACTTCATCGAGGTCGAGACAGCGGCGCTGCAGGTCTCGCCCGGCAACGAGGCGCATCTGTCGGCCTTCGCCACCGAGGCGATCGGGCCGGACGGGCAGCACCAGCCGCTCTATCTGCACACCTCGCCGGAATTCGCCTGCAAGAAGCTGCTCGCCGCCGGCGAGAAGCGCCTCTTCAGCCTGAGTGCCGTCTATCGCAACCGCGAGCGTGGCCCCTTGCACCACCCGTCCTTCACCATGCTCGAATGGTACCGGGCTGACGAGACCTATGAGAGCCTGATGGAGGATTGCGCCGGGCTTGTTGCGCTGGCTGCTGAACGGGCGGGCGCCAGGCGGTTTTCGTTTCGCGGCCGCGAGGCCGATCCGTTCGCCGAGCCGGAACGGTTGAGCCTCGCCGAGGCTTTTTCGCGCCATGCCGGCATTGATCTCTTGGCCACCGTGGCCGCCGACGGCAGCACCGACCGCGAGGCGCTGCACGCGGCGCTGGTTGCGGCGGGCTTACGCAACGCGCCAGACGATAATTGGGCCGACCTGTTCAGCCGGGTGATGGTGGAAAAGATCGAGCCGGCGCTGGGGCGGGGGCGTGCCACCATCCTCCATGGCTATCCGATTTCGGAGGCAGCACTCGCCAGGCCGAGCGCGGATGATGCGAGGGTCGCCGAGCGCTTCGAACTCTATTGCTGCGGCGTCGAGCTGGCCAACGCATTCGGCGAACTGACCGACGCCGCCGAGCAGCGCCGGCGCTTCACCATCGAGATGGACGAGAAAGAGCGCGTCTATGGCGAGCGCTATCCGATCGACGAGGATTTCCTCGCCGCGCTCGCCATCATGCCGCAGGCCAGCGGCGCCGCACTCGGCTTCGACCGGCTGGTGATGCTGGCCACCGGGGCGCTGCGGGTCGAGGATGTGATGTGGACGCCGGTGGCGGAGTTGTAAGAAGAGCCCGGTGCTCTACGGCGCCCCCCTGCCGTGGCTTCCATACTCACCCCCCTACTGCCCCATCAGCAAAGCGACGATGAGCAACTGCATGTTGCCGCCCTGGCCGAATTCGACCCGGTCGAAATCGCGGCTCGCCTGCCGCTGCGCCTGGGAGATTTCGGCAAGCCGCCTGGTCAGTTCGGTCCTGATCTTGCTGCAGCCGGGGTCGCCGGCGACGGTCAGGCCGACGCTCACGGATTCGATCTTGCGCACCATCTCGACTATGGTGTCGCCATGCACCTTTTCATGGGCGGCGAGGCCGGCGGCAAAAGCCTCCCAGCTCTTTTGAACGGCGGCCGGCAGCCGCCCGTTCGGCTTCGGCAAGGTATAGGTGATGATGAGCTTTGGCCGCGCCGAGGCCAGCACGCAGGCATCGCCTCGCGGCTGGTAGTCCCTGACCCAGGTCAGCTTGAAATTGGTGTACGCGATGACGCGGTGCTTGCTCTTGCCGACCATCGGCCCCCGCTCGCCGATCGAGGTATATAGTTCGAGGCCGGTCTGCCCTGAAACGGCGTAGGTCTCGACCTTTTCGATCGGCTTCCATCCTGCCTGCACCGGCGACGCCAGCAAACAGGCCAGGAGCAGATACGTCAGAACGGCTGTTTTCATGCGAATCCCCGGCTGGCGCCAATGGCGTGGCAAATTCGCAAATCACTTGGAAGAGCGCGAATTTCGGTTTCAAAGCCACTACACCAGTCTGCGTGAGATCATCAACAAAGCCGTCAGCTGCCGACGGCAAGGGCGCCGATCGGGCTGCTCGAGGCGCTGGACGACGAAGACCTGCCGTAGGCGGCGGCCGCCTCACTTGGCAGCTGTGGTCACTTGTTCGAGAACAGCGCGCGCTCGATCGCCGGCTCCAGCGTTGCCGCAAAGGGCGTTGCAAGGTGGTGGCGGTCGCGGAAGGCCAGCATGCCGTCGATGAAGACATGGCAGGTGGTCTGATCGCAAAAGCGGTTCGTCATGTCGAGATAGGTGGCGTTCGGAATGCCGCGCACGATGTCGCGCTCTTCCTTGGCGATGTCGTCATTGGCGGCCATCACCCTCTGCGTGTCGCATGCGGCCGGCGTCTGGCCACGCCACAGGGCGCGTGCCACGCATTTGTCGGCATAGCTGCTATTGAAGGGCACGTCTCTGATGACCGCGACCCTGATCCCGGCCTTACTGAACGCCCCCAGGGTCCAGCGCAGGCCGCTCCGCCACTCCTCGTTCCAATTGGCGTGCTTCAATTCATCGGGCGATTCCCGCATCATATTACCCATCGAGAATTCCGAGATCACCACCAGGCTCGGATGCAGGGCAATGATGTCCCTGATCGACTGCTCGCGCCATTGGTCGCATTCGGTGTAGTCGCGCTTCAGCCGCGAGTTCCAGGTCGTCACCCGCGAGGCGCGGCAGGAGGATTTCAGATAGGTGACGACCCGGTAGTTGTTCTTGCTGGCCGCCTCGATCAGCGGCGTCGACCAGTGGTCGGCATGCGAATCGCCGAACAGCACCACCGAGTGCTCGGCATTTTTCACGCCAAACACGCAAGGGTTCGGCTTGATGGTTTCCAGATCGAGCACGCAGCCGGCGTTGGTCGCGCGCACCGTGGAACTCTGCGCCGCGCTGCTTGCGATGACGCGCTGTTCGGGGCTGAGATTGTGCACGGCAAGGCGCGCATTGGCGTAGGTCGCCACCACGCCGGCGCCGGTCAGCATCGCAGCGGGGATGAGCGCGCGCGCCGCGTTCGCCATCAGCCAGACGTTGCGGCGGATCGGGTTCTCGATGAGATTATAGGTGAAGATGGATAGCGCCAGCGTCAATGCCCCGCAGGCAAGCCGCCCGGGCCAGGAGAGGTCGGGAACCATCATCGTCGCATAGACGATGACCGGCCAGTGCCACAGATAGAGCGAGTAGGAAAGCTTGCCAAGCCACTGCATGGGCGACAGCGACAGCACGGTGATCGGTAGGTTCTGCGCCGCGCTCCGGCTTGCACCGCTGCCGCTGAGCAACACCAGCACGGTGCCGGCGACCGGCACCAGCGCAATCACCCCGGGGAAGGGGGAATCCTCGCTCACCATCAAATAGGCGCCGGCGATCAGCGCCAGGCCGAGACATGACTGCGCTGCGCTGAGCCGCGGCCGGTCCCGCCAGAATCTTGCCGGCGCCATCGTCGCCAGCCCGCCGGCGGCGAATTCCCAGGCCCTGAGCGGCGAGAAATAGAAGGCCCAGGGCTGCGACACGGTGGTGAGCCAGGCGCAGACGGCGAACGACACCACGCCGACGAGGCCGATCACCAGGATCGCCGCGCGCTTGCCTGGGCGCAGCCATGCCGCCAGCAGAAGTAGCGCCGGCCATACGAGATAGAACTGCTCCTCGACCGAGAGCGACCAGAAATGGATGAAGGGGTTGTTCGCCGCATCGGGGGCGAAATAATCGAACGCCCAGCGGATCAGCCAGAAATTGATCGCATAGGCCGAGGCGTACATGGCGCCTTTCGAATAGAGCGCCTGTTCGTCCGGCGACAGGATGAAGTAGCCGGCGACGAGCGTGGCGAAGATGACGAACAGCGAGGCCGGCAACAGGCGCCTGGCGCGCCTTGCGTAGAACCGCCACAGGTTCAGCCTGCCATCCTCGGCGATCTCCCGCAGCAGTTGGCCGGTGATCAGATAGCCGGAGATGACGAAGAAGATGTCGACGCCGGTGAAGCCACCCGGCAGGTCCGATAGGCCGAAATGGAACGCGACGACGCCCGACACCGCCAATGCACGCAGCCCTTCGATATCAGGCCGGAACGATGCTGACACGGCGATACCTCGCGTAGAGTCGTTGAAACAAGCCACCCGTTGCGAAGACTCGACGCGATGCGCCGATATTGCAATGCAACAAATCTAACGCAGTGCAACATAAGTGGAAGTTGGCCAGGCCGGCGTGTCGGCGAAAGGCAGCCCAGCACCCAATCTAGGTTCTGCTGCACCGCGGAACCTGGATGTCAGGTCTCTGGTTTCGGAAGACGCTACAGCGGCGCACACTGGAGAGCGGCGGCCGATTTTTGCGCACAAGGGGATAGTTGGCCCGGCTCGCGGGCCTGCGTCCCGATCTCAGGCTCTAGAAGAGCCCGTCGCTCCCGCGCCGGGCTCCTCCCTTGGTCGTCACCGATCACGCATGCGCTGGCGGATGATGACGGTAGTCCCAGACTGCCCAGACCGACGCCGCGACCACCAGCACGCCGAGAACCACATGGGTTCCCATCGCGTTGACGTTCGCCGCGAAGCCGAGCAGCCAGGGCGAAACGATCAGCCATAGCCCGACAACAAGGTTCACCCACTCTTCCCATTCGGCGAATGCCGAAAGCGTGGCGAGAGCCAGGGCGCCGAGCACGATACCGGCAATCCAGGCGTTCCACGCAGGATTGGCTTCAGCAGCGAAGCCGATAATCCAGGGTGAGATGAACAGGCAGATCGCAAGGACAAGATTGATCCAATCCTGGCCCTTCTTTCCTTCCATCATTTTAATTGCCATGACAACCTCCATAGATGAAGCTTGACCAAAGCACTACGTTTCGCGTGCACCGCACGCTTACTTATTGATATAGTTGCGTTTCAATGGCCTTCAAGAGACCCGCCCCGGCGCCGGGCGCGGCGTCGGTTCCGCGCGGAACCAATGGCAGCGCTGGGCTGGGGGAGGTGAGAAGACGCAGGCATCCGTCCCTTTCAGGCGGTCACGCCTTTTTCAGGAACTCGGTTTTCAGCACCAAGCCCTTCACCTGCTTGGTGTTGCACTCGATCTCGCCGGGATTGCCGTTGAGGCGAATGTTCTTCACCAGCGTGCCGCGCTTGATCGTCTCCGACGTGCCCTTGACCTTCAAATCCTTGATCAGGGTCACGGAATCGCCCTCGTTCAGCTGGGTGCCGTTGCTGTCTCTTACGATCGCGTCCGTCATGTCGGGTCTTTCATTGGAGCCGGACACCGGACTATCCGGTGGATGGCGGCAAGGTCAAGCGTGCCGGCACGTCCCAAATTGCGCCATCGTCTCCTCGTGAAGCTGGCGGGGCACCTGCGTTGCTCATGTCAGGTGCTTCGGCTATAGGCCGGCAGCCAATGCCGACACAGTTCAAACGGAGCCCGACCATGACAGAGAAGACCATCCTTAAATTCGGCGCGGTCGAAAACGCCGAGGCGGGCGATCTCACGGGCTGGGTTGTGGTCGACGGTAGCCCGACCATGAAGACCGCCGTCCAGCACACCACCGCGGATGGCAAGGTCATATCGGGAACCTGGCAGGCCACCCCCGGCACCTACCATGCAACCTACAGCGACTATGAATTCGTGCACATGATATCAGGCCGCATCATCATCACGCCCGATGGCGGCGCGCCTGTCGAAGTCGGTCCGGGCGATGCCTTCGTGGTCGAAGCCGATTTCAAGGGAACGTGGAAGATCATCGAGCCGGTGACGAAGCATTTCGTCGTCAGGATCGGCTGAGCCGGAAGCGGACTGCGCAGTCCCATCACGGCCTGACGCGCCGCCGCCAAGCCTGTCGGGCACCGCAAGCGTGGTACGGTCAAAAAAGATAGAGCCTATCCATCAGGGATGGATGAGACTCTAGAAGTTGAAATAGATCGCCGGCGGATACGGACTGGACACATTCTTGTCGGCCGGCGCCGCCATTGCACCAGACGACGCGTTAATCCCGCCGGTGGACTTATCGTCGAGTACCGGCCGGCTTTTCTCTGCTGTGGCCGCTTTCGCATCGGTGGCAACGACTTTCGTTTTAGCCTCGACGGCTTGCGGCAGTGCGAGGACGGCGAGAAGTGCAGACAGCGCGAGTTTCATGACGGTGTCCCTCCATGGTTAACGTAAGGTTAACATTGGCCGCCGGGTCGAACGCGGCTGCTGTGTGGAACGGCGTGGAATTCTGCGGAAATTCCATGGAACTGGGTTGTGGAAAAGCGCAGGCCGCGAGGAACGGAGCAGGTGCCGGCGCTTGTTAGGCTTGCAGCCGCGTCAGGCGGCCGAGGCCTGGAGTGGCGCGGCCGAACACGGACATCTAAATTAGTCGCGCTTGGCCGCTCAATGTCGCGGCCAGCGCCAGTGTGAGCTCAATCCTTGAAGCCGGTCGAGTCGAGCAGGGCGACCTGCTTGCCGTCGATATAAAAGCGTATCACGTGAGCGTTGCCGTCGACTTCAATGCGTGTGGGTTGGATGGCCGGCGACGCAGGAGCCTGGTTTTCATATGTCGCTGCCGCGCGCGAGCCGGCAGCAGCTCGCGACGGTCCGTCCGGCCCGAAGGTCAGCAGCAGCAGTGCAGCGGATCCAGCCGCAATCGCGGTGAAGGGGAGTTTGGGAGAGGCAATCCACGGCATCGAATTATTCCTTCCTTGGTTCGGGCGGCGGTTCGTTTGCGGCCGGAGAGCCCGATTTCGCGGTTGCTCAAATCGGCCGTGCCACGACTGTGACGGAGGAAGGGGTTGCGTATTCAAGCCCAGATAGTGCGAGTTTATGACGGTTGCCCTTGCCCTCCGCGACCTTAGCGCCGCCCGCTGGGGCGAAAAGGGCAGGCGCGTGGAACGGTATGGAATTCTCCGGAATTCCTGGAATATTAGCTTATGGAAAAATAAGACGGTAACTGCTGGCACGTGTTATGCTTGTGGCGGGCATAAAGGGGCGGGTCGGATGGCACAGTATATCGCGCAGAAGCTACGGCTGACTGCGGCCCTGCTGGGAACCGTCACCCGCAAGGACCTTGCGGCGGCGTTCCGGGGCGTCAACCCGAAGACGGCGTTCGATCTCGGCCGTGCCGACAAATGGCTGCAGGGTCGCGCCCGGCCACGCGAGCTCAGTGTCTACGACGATTGGTCGAAGCTTCTCAAGCTGGAACAGCCCGGCGCCTGGATCGCCGAGAGCGACCTGCCAGGCTTCACGGCGGCGATCTGCGCCAGGCACGGCATCGAGAGGGCGGAACTGGAACGCCGCGCCGGTGCGCATTTCGAGACGGCCTCCGGGCATGAGGAGCGAAGCCTTGGATTGGCCCTGGCCGGAACCTACGCATGCTATTCGCGCGCCTTGTCGCCCTATTATCGCGGCCAACTGATCAGGGGCAGCCTGTCGATAGAGACCGGGCCTGGTGCGCACGGCCTGACTGCTGCCTATCGCGAGGTGTTGCCAACCGGGCAGCTACAGGTCGGAGGGCCGGTGACGCCAACAAAACGCGGCCTTTATGCGCATCTGAAGGAAAACGGCGGCGATGCCCATTTCTTTCTCTGCCTGTTCCCGCAGTCGCAGCCGGGAAGCGTGCTTGGCGGCTATATGTGCGGCGGCACCATCATTGGGCCGGAGCCACAGCCGTCGCTGACCAGGATCCTGATCGTACGCTTGCGCGATCCGGTACCCGAGGCATGGGGTGGCTATCTGCCCCCCGGCGGGTCGATCGCCGGGGATTTGGCATCGCTCGGCCTGTCCATAGAGCAGCCGGAAGCGGTCGACCGGCAGCTGGCGCAATTCCTCATCGGAGACAGCAGCGACGGCGGCGCCAACCAGATCCCGCCGACCGAGTTCCGGGCTATCCTCGATGTGTTCGACCGTCATTGGCTGCGCCATTCGGGCCAGGTCTGACCACAGCAAAGGTGAGCCACTGGTGTCGTCATGACTGTGACGGGAGGCTCACAAAAATGGCAGGCACAATGCCCGCCATTTCGGCTGGCAAGACGGCGACGGTCAGTTGGCGCCGCCGAGCTGTTTGGTCATCTTGCAGAAATTATCGTGCTCCTTGGCAATGGCCGCACCCGTGCGAGCGAGATGCCAGACCGAAAGGCGGAACCTATCGCCGTGTCCAGCGGTTGTGTCGAGGAAGGCGGCCCATGTCCCTCACGGTCCGAACCACGCTCTGCGACATTCGAGACGATCTGCACGCTCTGCGCAGGATGGTGGCAGCCCGTGGTCACATCGAGACGATCCAGGCCATCGATGCGCTGATCGGCGTCGCCGAGGCAGAGGCGGTCCAGGCCATCCGCCGTATCGACCAGCTTGCCTGACCGGCAGCAGGCGCGAACACCTACGTAAAGAACAATCGCAATGAATATCAGGGAGATGACGCGGCCAGAATGCATTGCCCTGTTGAGATCGGCCAGGCTTGGCTGCCTGGCCTGCGTCAGGGACAAGCGGCCTTACGTGGTGCCGATCCATTTTGCCTTCGGCGACGATTTCATTTTCAGCTTCTCGCTGCCCGGCAAGAAGGTCGAGTGGATGCGGGGCAACCCGCACGTCTGCCTGCAGGTCGACGATGTCGGCAGCGTCCACGGCTGGAAGAGCGTCGTCGTCGACGGCCTCTTTGAGGACCTGCCGAAGACGCCCGCCCTGGACCGGACGGCTCCTGCCATCGACCAGTTGGCTCCCTTGTCGGATCATGAGCGTGAATTTGCCTGGTCGCTGCTGCAGAAGCATGCCAACTGGTGGGAGCCCGGCGCGCTCAATCTGGGCGCGACGCTGGTCACGGCGGACAGCCATCTATTCTACCAGATCAAGATAGAGACGATTTCGGGACGGCAGGCGTTTCGGTAGGCCTATGGCCGGGTAGCGCCCGGGGTCTATGTCAAATGACGTACCCGTTGCCGGGCGGAGGCGCAAAAAAACCCGCGCTCCGGAGGGGGATCGGGAAGCGGGCTCTTTAGCGACCGAACGCTTGGGATGTTCGGTATCTCAATTAACACAGCAGCGAAGGATTGGTTCCATCCGGAATCACCTAATTCGCCACAGGGTGCGCAGAACCATGATCCTCCCTGGAAGCGCTGCGATTCCATAGGATGGATTAGGCTACGCTGCCCGCGGTATGCGTGAGGTGAACGTCGCCCTGGTCACCGACACGCTGGTGCCGCTGGTGTCGCTGATGACCTCGATCTTGGCCTCCAACTGCTTGACCAGCGCCTCGACGATGGCTGTTCCCAGGCCCGCACTCGGCGCCTCGCTGGTGAGTTTGCCGGCGCCGTTGTCCGACACTGTCAGCTTCCAGTCGTCGCCGTCGGTTTCGTAAGACACCTGGATCAGCGCCTTGGCCTTCTCCATCGGGAAGGCATATTTGATCGCGTTGAGAACGAGCTCGGTGACGATCAGGCCAAGGCTCACCGCCTTCTGCGAGTCTATCCTGCCGCCTTGTGCCGTGACGTTGACCGCGATCGGCTGGTCTTCACCAACCATCGAGACGGCCAGGCTGCTGCACAGCTTCGAAAGATAGGACACGACATCGATCTCTTCGACGCCGGTCGACGTGTGGAGGTGACGCTGCACTTCGGCGACCGACAGAACCCGCTGATGGGCATCCGTCAAATGCTGACGAGTTTCCTCTGATGTGACCGAGCGGGCCTTCAACAAAAGGATACTGGCGATGATCTGCAGGCTGTTGGCGACCCGGTGCTCCATTTCGCGCAGCAGCATATCCTTTTGCCGCAGCAGGTCTTCGGTACGGCCGAGAAGCTCTTCCTTTTCCCTTTCGATGGCACGGCGGGCCGTGATGTCGTTGAAGGCGAGCAGGATGGTCACGGCTGAACTGTGGTCGTAGAGAACCTTTCGGGCGTTGAGCAGCATCGTGCGCGGACCGATATTGGGGAAATCATGCTCGACCTCGAAGCCGTCCATGGCGGTCTTCTCGGGGATGATCGTCTCCAGGAGCAGGCGGAGCGCTGGAATGTCCCACTGGCCGTCGCCGAGCGCGTAGAGCAGCGAGCCGTGTGTCTGCTCGGGGTCGACCTTGAAGGTCTGATAGAAGGAGCGGCTGGCCGCGAGCACGCGAAACTTCTCGTCAAGGACAAGGAAGGGTTCGACGACCGTATTGACGATGGCCTGTGCCAGCGTCTGCGCGTCTTCAATACTGGCGATGGGACGAAACAATGCTTGCAGCCGATCTGGGGATTTGCCCCTCTTGAAGGCCTATACACTGTTGCCGGGCCGATGTCGCGGAACGAATCGGCGGAGGTGCCGGCCTGCCTCTGCCCTTGTGGAGTGAGCAGCCGGTTGGCGAAGCGCGTCCCTTGCTGCTCGCGCCGTCAGGCCCCGGCGCGAAAGAAGCGAAGTTGCATGCCAGCTAAATATGCCTGATCATCGTGTTGACAGGGTGGAGGCATCAAGTGGCGGCCAATCGTCGAAACGGCATGCACCCGTCGGACCCCGGGCTGGTGGGCATTGTTTCCGCTGCCAGGGCCCTTCCGCGCATGTCATTGCCCACCGTCGCGACTGTCGTGGCGGCGGTCGCGGCCCTGTATTTCGGGCGCGAGGTTTTCCTGCCGATCGCAATCGCTCTGCTGCTTACCTTTGCGCTTGCACCCATGGTTTCGGCACTCAAACGAGTCGGCATTCCCCGCCTTCCTGCGGTCATCGCCAGTGTGCTGGGCGCGTTCACGGTCCTTGCGCTGTTCTCCTTCATTGTAGCCACGCAGGTCGGCGAACTGGCGCAGAACATTCCGCTCTACCAGTCAAATATCCTGACCAAGGTCAGGTCCCTCAAGGAGACCGGCGTCGGCGGCGGCATCATTGCCAGGCTGAGCGGGGTGATCGAACGCGTTGGCCAGGAACTCAACAGGCAGGAAACCTCACAGCCCGCCGCGGATCAGCCACGGCGCGAGCCAGTGCCTGTCGAGATCATCGCGCGCGAAAGGCCGCTCCAGGTCCTCCAGAACCTGATCGGGCCGCTGATCAGCCCGCTGGCATCGGCCGGTCTGATCGTCGTCGTCGTCATCTTCATGCTGCTCGAGCGCGAGGACCTGCGCGATCGTTTCATACGCCTCGTCGGTTACGGCGACCTTCATCGGACCACCGAGGCGCTCCAGGAAGCGGGCAAGCGGGTCGGTCGATATCTGCTCATGCAATTGGTCGTGAATATCATCTATGCCATACCGATTACGGCAGGGCTTTGGATTTTGGGCATACCCAATGCACTGCTGTGGGGATTGCTGGCGCTGGCGCTGCGCTTTGTTCCCTATATCGGCCCGATCATTGGTGCGCTGCTGCCTCTGTTCCTGGCGCTTGCCGTGGCTCCCGGCTGGTCGCTCGTGCTGTGGACCGCCGGGCTGTTCGTGGCCATGGAAATGATAACCGGCAACGTCGTCGAACCGTGGCTCTACGGTTCACGAACGGGGCTTTCACCATTGGCCATCATCGTTGCGGCTATCTTCTGGACCTGGCTTTGGGGGCCGCTGGGCCTGGTTCTGTCGACGCCGCTCACTGTCTGTCTCGTCGTGCTCGGCAGGCACGTGCCGCAGTTCGAATTCCTCGACGTTCTGTTCGGCAACGAACCCGTACTCGAACCGCATGCTCGGCTCTACCAACGGCTATTGGCCGGTGATCCAGAGGAAGCCACAGATCACGCCGAGGAGATCCTGGAGGAAAAATATCTGTTCGAATTCTATGACAAGGTCGCCATTCCGGCACTTCTGCTCGGTGAACAGGATCGCGTGCGCGGTGTCATGGGCGATGAGCAGAGACGGCAGGTGGCGGCCAGTGCGCAGACGCTGGTGGCGAACCTCGACGACAGCGCACAGGAGGAAGCGCAGGAGGATGATGATCCGGCTGCGGCCGAGCCTGCCACAGCGGACAAGGAAAAGCAGGCCCAAGGGGAGGGCGAGGACGACACCGAACTGCCGGATGGCACGGATATGTCGGTGCTTTGTGCCGGCGGCCGCGGGGAACTTGATGATGCCGCCGCCGCCATGCTGGCGCAGGTGCTCGAAGTCCAGGGGGCGACGGTCTCGAAGGCGAGCTTTGCCGACATGGAACCGGCGAACATTCGCCGGCTCGAGCTCGATACTGTCGACACTGTGGTGGCCGGATTCCTGAACCCGGACTCCGTCAAGCACGCTCGTTTCCTAGTTCGTCGGTTAAAACGGGCCAAGCCGGCGCTGCGGGTAGGCATCGTGTTCTGGTCGGAGGACGACGACGACAAGGAGACAGCCGTCAAATTGGCCAATGACATCAACGCCGATTTTGTGGCGTATGGCATGGTCGATGCCGTTCTGGGCGCGTTGTCGAGCGATCCGCCCGTCGCCCTGAAGGTCGCCGCCAAGCGCCGCATGCGCCGCCGGCCGCGCCCTGCCAAGAAAGCGCCGCTTGCCGCCGCAGGCTGAGACCGTAACTCGCTCTCACGTCCAGAAATAGCGCACCGTGTGAAAGAACACCGGGGCGGCGAAGACCAGGCTGTCGGCGCGGTCCATCATGCCGCCATGGCCGTCGATCAGATGGCCCCAGTCCTTCACCCCCTGGTCGCGTTTGATGGCGGAGGCGACCAGCCCGCCGAGGAATCCCATCAGGCAGGCGATGAAGGCGACGGCTGCCGCCTGGACGGGCGAAAACGGCGTCAGGAACGACAGCAGCGCGCCAAGCAGGCTCGACGTCACCAGCCCGCCGACCAGTCCCTCCCAGGTTTTCGACGGCGAAACCTTGGGCGACATCAAGTGCCTGCCGAACAGCTTGCCGAAGATGTATTGCAGCACGTCGCTGCCTTGGACGGTGATGATCAGGAACGCGACCAGCAACAAATTGCGGCCCTCGAAGCCGGGCACGTCGAGTGTCAACAGCGCCGGCACATGACTGACGCAATAGACCGAGATCATCACAGCCCATTGCTGCGCCGAAACGCGTTCGAGAAAGCGCTCGGTGTCGCCATGAAGCGCGGTGATCGCAGGCATCAGCAGGAAGCAGTAGACCGGAATGAAGATGGTGAAGAGGCCGTACCATGCGGTCCACACCAGCCAGTACTGGAACGGGATGATGAGGCCGAACATGCCGAGTAGCACCCAATGGTCGCTGCGGCGGCTGTGCGTCAGCGTCACGAACTCACGCAAGGCGGCAAACGAGATCAGCGCGAACAGGATGGTCATGCCCGAGCGGCCGAAGAAGAAGGCGACGGTGATCGCCACGACCATCACCCACCAGGCGTTGATGCGCTGGTTGAGGTTGACCAGCGTCGAGGAGAGCGGCTTCGGTGCGCGCCACGACAGGATGCCGGCGACCAGGCTTGCCGTGGTCAGCACCGCAGCGAGGCCGACAACCAGAATGAGGGTTTCGTGCATGGGCATGGTCTTCTAGTCGTCCCTTTGAGCATCGTGCCGGATATCGGATCGGGTACGATGCTCCAGGCTCTTGTGATCGCATGATGTTTTCCGGAAAACCGGGTTCGACTTTTCCGCATCATGTGTTTGCGGGCGGGGGTTGAGCGCAAGCAGCGTCTGGCGGGCGCGGTCGAGAAAGGCGCGTCGTTCCTCACCTGGCGCAAGGGCGATCGGCGCGCCGAAGACGACGCGGCAGAGCAGCGGCACCGGCACGAACTGACCCTTGGGCAACACCCGCGACATGTTCTCGATCCAGCACGGGATGAGTTCGACGTCGGGCCGCGCCATCGACAGATTGTAGAGGCCGGAGCGGAACGGCAGCAGCGGCGCGTCGGTCATGTTGCGCGTGCCTTCGGGAAAGATGATCAGCGAATGACCTTTGTCGAGCACCGACAGCATGATTGCGATCGGATTCTGCGCCTCGTCGGTCCACTGCCGGTGGATGAGCACGGAGGACAGCATGTCTTGCGCGATGAAGCGGCGCAGCCGCGATTTTCCCCAATAGTCGGCGGCGGCGACGGCATGGGTGCGGGCGCGCTCCTTCTCGTCGAGGCAGGCCGACAACAGGATGAAGTCGCCGTGGCTGGCATGGTTGGCGAAGTAGATGCGCTGCCGGTCCGATGGCTGGCTGCCGTTCCAGATCGGCCGCACGCCGGTCACCGCCCAGGCCAGCGCCGACAGGCCGACCGAGGTGACGGTCTGCAGCAGGGTGAAGCTGCGGGTGCCAAGCTTGCTCATTGTCCGGCTCAGAAAGACAAGGCGGCGGATGCCGCCACGAACAGGCCAAGCGCGATACGCTGTTTCATCAGCAGGCGCTGCGTGCCCGCGATGCGCCGGTCGAGCGAGCGGATGCCGGCAGTGGCCGGTTTGACGCGCATGCGCGCCAGCACGTCGTCGACCGAGGCACCGCCAGCGGCCTCGCTGATGTGGCTCGCCATCAGCCAGAACAGCAACGCGTCGAACACGAGCAAAGCCGAGAGAGCGATGGTGATCACGCCGCTCGCGGCCGCGACCAGCCAGGCCGCCGCCGCAAGCGTCGTCGCCTGTGGCTGCGCTGCCACGGCAATGACCGGCGCGGCCACCAAGACGGCCAGCACCAGCAGCAGCGGCCACACCGCCTGTGTCATCAGGCTGGCGGCGAAAGTTTCGGCTCTGTCCCGATGGGTACTCATGCCGGCTCGTCCACCGCGATCGCAAGATGCACCGGTCGGCCCGATGCCGCGAGCTGCTTGTGCGCCTGCGCCGGCGTCGGCGAGCGGCCGCTGGCAACCAGCCACTCGGCGACGACGCCGGCGCTGCGCTGGAAGCCGAGCGCGCAGCAGACCAGCACGGTGCCTTGGCCGCGCGCGTCCTCGATCATTGCCACCGCCTCGGCAAGCTTGTCCCGGGGCGGCGGCAGGAGGTCGAGCATGGCAAGGCTGGTCCAGCTACTGGTGACGCCGCGCGGCCGCTCCAGCTCGCCGGCAAGGTCGATCACCGTGCCGAAAGCATCGGCCTCTGCGGCGGTGGGAAAGCGGCCGAGGAAGATGCCGTCGGCAACCGCGATCTGCGGCGTCAATCTGCGCGTCCATGCCCATATGTTGACTTTCGCGCCAAGCCGGTAGGGCAGCAGCAGAACACGGCTGGCCAGCGAGACGCTGCCGTCGTCCGCTTTCTGGAACACCTTGGCTCCGGCCCCGGCATAGGCGAAGGCGACGATGGCCAAAGCCAGCGCCGGCCACAGCAGAATGAGCCACAGCGCCGAGGCGAACGCGCCGGCCACGGCGCCGGCTAACGCAAGCGCGGCGCCAAGCGCGTAGAACAGCGCCAGCCGCCTGGCCTTGGCGTCGGCGGTCAGCCGGAAGCGGGCGAACGGCAATTCGCCGTCGCGCGGAAACAGCCACAGGGTGAAGAAGCCGAGCAGCGCGCCGGTCGGGATATCGATGACGTGGTGCTGCCATGTCGTCAGCACCGAGGCGCCGATCAGGAAACACCAGGCATGCCAGACGATGGCCATGCCTTTGAGGCGATAGCGCCAGTGATCCCAGATGATGACCAGCAGCGCGATGTGCAGCGACGGCGCCTGGTTGAACGGCTTGTCGAAGCCGCCGAGCACCGCGAACATGAAGCCCGGCAGGCCTGATGTTTGCGGCTGCGTGAAGGTCACCGTCAGCGGGAACAGGATGAAGCAGGCGACGGCGATGATCTGCGCCGTGAGATAACGGCCGGCGAGGCGGTCGACGCCGCTCTTCGTATCGTTCAGCAGCAGCGACAGGCCGTAGAACAGGTTGATCGACCAGTAGGGCACGATCGTCCAGGCGATGAACGGGATGCCGCGCTCCCAGGCGAAGACGATGCTGCCGACATCGTCGCGCCGCGACGCCAGCCAGTTGGCGAAGCCGTAGGTCGAATAGAAGAACGGCGCCAGAAACGCCAGCCACAACGCCGCCCGCAGCACCACGCCGGCATAGCGCGCGCGGGCAGGGGCAGTCTCGTTTTGAGAGGGCCCGTGGGGAGGAGCGGCAGCGGCGGGGCCAGGGGCAGGCGAGACCATGCTCAGACGCGCCGCGCGACCGAAACGGTGAAGATGCCCCATTGGTCGATGCGCTGGTCGAGCTTCTCGAAGCCGGCCGCCGCGACCAGCTGGTCCATCTCGCCTTGCGTGCGCCGGCGCATCACCCAGGCCTGGCCACCGCGGTGCGAGGTCAGGCTGCGCGCGATCATCTCGAGCTGCGGGTGCCAGGGCTGGTTGGTGTAGAGAAGCAGGCCGCCGGGCTGCAACGCCTTGGCCAGCCCGCCCAGCGAGCGGGCGATCATGGCGTTGTCGGCAAGCAATTCGTAAAGCCCGGAGACGATGGCGAGATCCGGCGCCGGCTCCAGCCCGGCAAGCATCTGGGTGTCGAAGGCGTCGGCCTGATGGAACGAGACGCTGGTCGACAGATGCCGTTCGGCGATCAGCTTCCGTCCGAGCGAAACATTGAGTTCGGAGAAATCCTGCAGCCGCACGCTGGCCGGCGGCTGAGCGCATTTGGCGACGGCGTCGAGCACGTAGCGGCCATGGCCGGCGGCGATATCGACGATATGGACCGGCCCGCCGGCGGACTTCAGTGTCCCGGTGGCGCTGCCGATCAGCTCTTCCAGATTGAGCTTGCGCTGGCGGATGCCGCGCCAGCCGATGGCGTCGAGAAAGGTGCGGTCGATCATGCGACCAAGCGGACCGGTACCCCGCGCCACGTTCTCATAGACATAATCGAGCGTCGAGCCGGAATCGAAGCCGGTGGCAACCCCCGTCTTCATGCCTGACGACAGCCATGCGCCCATGCGGATCGAGGCGCGGCTCATGGCCCAGTAGAGGCCCTTCGGCGACAGCAGGGCGAGCGGCGACGCCAGCCGGTCGGCCTCGTCGCGCGTGTAGCCGGCGCGATCGGCCCCGGTCAGGTCGACCGGCTTCTTCGGCGTCGCAAACTGTTTTTCGAGGAACGGCTTGATCAGGTCGAGCGCCTGGCGGCGGTCGCGCTCGCCCAGCGTGTCGTGGAAGAATCCGGGCAGCACATGCCGTTCCTTGGCCGGGCTGGCGAGATTGACGAAGAACTCGTGCTGCGGTCCATGCCGCACCACCCAGTCGCTGCCCGAGATCAGCACTTGCGTCGGCACGGTGATGGCGCGCGCATCCGAGACGATGCGCGCGGCGTGGTCATAAAGCTCGACCAGGATGTTGGAGGCGATCGGCCGCGTGATCAGCGGATCGGCCTCGAAGGAGGCGATGCGCTCGGGGTCGTGCGTCAGGAACTTGGCCTTGACGTAGGAATTGACGAAGAAGCGCCCCTTGATCTTCTGCCACAGCGCAATGCCTTGCTTGGCAAACGGCACGTAGAGCTTGACCGAGAAGGCCGGCGAGGCCAGCACCAAAGCGCGAATCTGCGGCGCATAATCATGCACCCAGGCGGCGGCGAGCACGGCGCCGAAGGATTGCGCGATCAGCGCGATATCGCGCTGGCCGAACCCGTCTCTGCCGATCTCGCGCACAAAACAATCGATGTCGCGCACCAGCGCCGCAAAGGACGGCGCATAGCCGCGCTCGCCGGCCGAGCGGCCATTGCCGCGTGCGTCCCAGGCGTAGAAGGCCTGGTCGGGCATATCGAGTTCGTCGACCAGATGGGCCATGCGGCCGCCATGCTCGTGACCGCGATGGAACAGCAGGACCGCGCTCTTGCGGCTTTCCGATAGCGCAGGCCAGTAGCGATAGAAGATCTCGGTGCCGTCATGGCTCTTGAAGCTGCGCTCATGCGCCACCCGCTTGAGACTTGCCACGGCTGCTGCGGCGGCAATCGTCTGTTCGTGAAGCATGTTGTTCCCCTGGCGGTTGCGACCGGAATTTCAGCTCCCGTTAAGGCCGCTGCGTATCCGGTTGATGGCGGTCACCAGCGAGAATGTAGCCATGGCCGGAAACACAAAGGGCGCAATGTCCTCGACCCACAGGCCGCAGGCGACAAGCACGGCGATTATGCCGAGCGCCAGCGCCCGGTCGCTCTTGCCGAACGGCCCGGCATAGTTGCGCCCCGTGCCCGCCGCTATGCCGAGCACGCCGGCGAATTCCACGATGTTCGCCGCGATGGCGAAAGCGACGACGCCCCAGGCTGGGAAGACGGCGGCAAAGGCCAGGATCAGAGCGAGGTCGGAGACAACGTCGCAGAGTTCGTTGAGATACATGCCGAGTTTCGACGCCTGTCCGTGTTCTCGCGCCAACATGCCGTCGATGGCGTTCAGCGCCATCCGCGCGAACAGCACCACCGGCATCAGCAGGAAGACCGCGCGATGGTCGGCAAGGGCGGCGACCAGATTGCCGGTGGCGACCGACAGGGCAGCGGCCAGCAGCGTGATCTGGTTGGCAGTGACGCCGGCCACGGCCAGCCGATCGGAGAGCGGCCGCAGCTTCGCCTGGAAGGCCGGTTTCAGCGCATACAGCGTCGGCATGTGCGAACCCCCCGGCCGCGGTGCAATCAATGTCGGCGAGGATGGTCAATTGGCGCGCAAGACGCAAGGGCGGCGAGCGGTTGTAGTACATGGTTACGATCGGCGGCGCCGGACGCGCTTGGGAGAAGAGATTGCGCCGGCGATTGATCCGTAGGTCATCCGTAAGCGCGCTCCGGCTAAATCGCGGCGCTGGCCAATGGTGGCTATGGCAGTTGACGACAATTTGTCTTTCGGAGGTGACCATGAGCAACGGGCAGGAACTGCAGGAGCGCGCATCCATAAGCCGCGCGAAGGTGAACCATGCCGAGACTGAACCGCACATCGCGGCCTTTCGATCATTCCTGAAGCAACGCCTTGCGAAAGAGATGGAGTCATTTGATCCGACGCATGAGAGAACGACACGGACCACGGATACCGGCATCGTCAGGGAAGATAGCAGACGATATCTGGAAGCCTGGGCAGCCGACCAGGCACTTCGTCCCCCGCAAGCCTTGAGATTCACCGTCCAACCGGGCGAGCGGTTGATTGGACCTCCCTACGAAGCCGAGTTGAGCGAAGGCAGCGGCAATGTGCACAGTTTCACGTCAAGAAACGACGGAAAGTTGGGAACGATATCCACAGAAGGCTTTTCGTCCTCGGGTGTGGGTATTTTTCTGGAATCACCCATTGCGTTGGACGCTGCGGTGAAGCCATTGGGCAACAGCGAATTCAGTTGGCTGTCCGCCGGGGGACCAAGTCCAAATCTGCGCTCCAGAGGTGGTGTCGGCATAGCAGTCCATGAAATCGGCGGCCCCGCAGCGCTGGTCGAGCGCATGGCAACATTGTGGAGCGTCGTCGGAACGACTGGAATATTGCAAGGCGACAACGGTGGCGGGCCTATCGCTGACGCAGTTGTCGCCACAACCCCATTCGGCCATATGCTGCTGGCGCCGGCGCTCTTTCGTATGCAGCCGGGGAAGCTTTACCTCATTTTGGTGTGGCTATGGCAGACCTTCGCTGCCAACGGAGACGACGGTTTCATCTGCTTCCAAAACGCACAGGTTCCTGCATTCGTGGTTTCGGCTCGCTCGCCCACATACATAGGGTAGCGGGTATCGGTGCGGGCCGGCAGGAATCGTCTCCCCCATCTCCAGGCTTTTGTGACTTGCAATCAACGCGAACGAGTTGCGATTTGCCGCCAACTTCGCCACCGCCTTAGTAAAGTTGTTACCGTTTTCGCGAAAACGGTAACAAACTCTGCTTCAAGCCGCGCTGGATGTGGGCCGAAATCACGTGTCGGCAGTCCGCCTTTTCCTGCCGGTCGTCGACACATTCGTCAGCGTAGCCGAGGTGGCTCGCGCGCTGGTCGATCTCAACCCGACCGCGATCGTCACGTCCGACGGGGAAGGGTTGTCTACTGCGACCGCCAAGGTCAGGCGCTCGCGCTGACTGACGTTCCTCCCGCCCGTCTCAGCTATAGGGCGACCAGCACTGCTGGCGGGGGCCGTTATAGGGTTGGTAGCTGTTGTCCCAGGCGCGGTACGAGACATAACGGTCGTAGCACCAGCGGACATGCGCGGCGGCGAGCCGGGCGGCAGGTCGTGGTGGCGGGGCGGCGGTTGCCGCGGCAACCCCGGCGGCGAACGCGGCGGCCGGAAACCAGTAACCATTGTAGTAGCGATAGCCGGGGCGCATGTGCACATAGCCCCGGTGGCCGTTGTAGTAATAGGCGCCGCCGACGACATAGAAGCCGCGCCGGTGGCGGATAGGCTCGGGCGCAGTGGTAGCCGATGTCAGGCCCGAAGCGGGCACTGTCGGTAGGGCATTGGCAGGCGAAGCAAGTACTGAAGCGCCGAGCATCAGTCCGCAAAACGCTGTGATTGTCTGTCTCATCCTATCTGTCCTCTGGTATTGAAAGGTTGCCGGTCACTGGCGCCTGAGCGTCCGCAGTTCGGAAAGCGAAAGCGCGCGGTCGCCGTTCTTGTCCGCCCGCAGCAGCCGGTCGGGAATGAAGCCGGCAAACTCGTCGCGCGAAATTTTGCCGTCGCCGTTGCTGTCCATGTGGCTTGCCTGCGCCTTGAAGCCCGCAACCTGCGCGCTCTGGAAGTCGCGTTTGGCCTTGACCTGTTCCACGGCGGTGCGCACCTCGTCCGGATCAAGCCGACCGTTGCGGTTGGCGTCCATCCGGTCGAACATCTGCGCCCGCGCCGCCTGGATCTCGCCGAACTGCAGCATCCGGTCCCGGTTGGTGTCGATGCGCTGGAAGATTTCCCTTGCTCCGGACCCGTTTGCCGCCCAGGCGCCACTTGCGCCAAGCAACAGGCCCGCGCAGGCCATGGCGATCTTGTTCATGTTGGTCTCCACTTTCGATCGGACGGGCCGCTGCGGACCGTCCTTGCAGGGTCTTCTACGCGCAGCCCTGCCTGCTCCTACGCGGCAGGCGGCGATTTTTTTGCACGACGCCCCGGATGGCGGCTTCGGCCTCGCCGGGCGGGTGGCGCGAATTTTTTTGCCGGTGAGCGTAGGGGCGGGGTCCTTCCTGCGTATCGGTCAACAGTCGCCGCCGAAACCAACGACAGCGCGGCCAATGACAGCGAAAGGACCATCATCGTGAAACGTTCAGTACTCATTACGGCCCTGCTTCTGGGGCTCGCACCGCTTTCCGCCGTGCACGCCCAAGAGATTTCGGGCACGGACATGCCGGGCAAGCGCATGCTCCAGCGGGTCGACGTCAATGGCGACGGCGCGATTTCAAAGGACGAGATGCTTGCGGCCCGCGAGCGCCTGTTCACGAAACTCGATCGCAATGGCGATGGCGTCATCGACGAGAAGGAAATCGAAGGCGCCCGCGACGCCATCATGGATCGCGCCGACGCCGCGCAAGCCAGGCTTGGCACTCGCTGGCGGCGCATGGACGGGAATGGCGACGGCAAGGTCTCGGAGGACGAGTTCCGCAACCGCATGCCGCTGTTCGACCTCGCCGACCGCAATGGCGACGGAGCGCTGTCGGCGGACGAGATCGCCGCCGTCCGCAAGCTCTTTGCCGATCGCGCCGGCTGACGATCCGATCACATTCACCGCTCAGAAGAATCAGTTTTTTCAATAAAACCAAGGAGTAAGACATGCTTCCTTCAGCGAAGATTCACCTGTTCTGCCTCGGCGCGATGCTTGTGGCGTCGACTGCCGTGCCGGTGGCCGCCGAGGAATGGCAACGGCCGACTGCGCATGGCGGCGAGATCAGCCGCAGCGTCAGCCGGGATGGTGGCGTCTATACCGGGTCGACCACGCGCACCGGTCCTAATGGCGGTACCTATACATCGAGCTCCAAATGCGTGGCGGGCGTTGTTGACCGCTGCGCCAGAAGCTACTTTGGCACCGGGCCGGACGGGCAGTCCTTCTCCGGCAAGCGGGTGTCGGCGCGTGGGCCGTTCCGTGGTCGCTCGGCCGGCAGCTTCACCGGCCCGGACGGGAACACGGCTTTCGGGTTCCGCCGCTGGCGCCGTTGACGTTCAGGAGCCTGGCTAGTTGGTGCCCGCCGCCGTGCAGCATGAGGAGCCCCGTGACGACGAACTGCTGGCACGGGTGGCGGCGGGCAACCAGGGCGCCCTGTCCGAGCTCATCGCCCGCCATGGCCGGGGCTTGCGGATTTTTGCGGCGCGCTATCTCGGCAATGCCGGCGACGCCGAGGATGTGGTGCAGGAGGTGTTCGTGACGATCTGGAAACAGGCCGCCCGGTTCGACCCGGCCAGGGGGCGTGTCTCGACCTGGCTGTACAGGATCACCGCCAATCGCTGCATCGACCAGCGCCGACGCCGGGCGCTGCGGACCTTCATCGGTCTCGACGACGTCCATGATGAGGTCGCTTCGCAGGAAGCCGATGCCGAAGCGACGACTGCCGCGCGGCAGGAGCTTGCGATCGTCCGCGACGGCCTGTCGCGCCTGCCGGAGCGTCAGCGCATGGCCGTGCTGCTGCGGGCCGTCGGCGATCTCGATATCGCGGCCATAGCCGAGGTGATGGGCGGCAGCGCCGGCTCGGCGGAGCAATTGCTTGTCCGCGGAAGGCGGGCGCTCAGGGACCATTTGCGGGATCATTTGGCAATGGCGGCCGAAGGCCGCGAAAGGAAGTCCTCATGAGACGGGACGAGTTCGAACGAAACAAGCGCCGCTTCGGCGACGACGTCGACGCCTGGCCGGCTCCCTTCCGGCAGCAAGCACTAGCCTTTATGGCGGGTGCAACAAACCGATCGCCGCAAGATGATCCAGATCGCGCGCTTGATCGCCTCGTGCTGGAAGCGGTCCTGATGGACAGCGACGAACAGGCGCTGGCGCGCAAGGTGCTGGCGCGTATCGACGCCGGCCGGGCGCGGCCGTCATTCCTGCCGGGGTTCCTCCTTGCGCCGGCGGGGCTGGCGGCTTGCGCCGCCGCCTTTCTGGCGGCTGCGACACTGGCCGGCTACCAGGTGGCGCGGCTGCAGGACGACCTGCCGGATTCGGAGCTTCTGGCGCTGGCTTCCGGCGCGCGGCTGTCTGACGACGGCCTATCTGGCGACGGCATCGCCGCCGATCCGGCGGCAGGGGAGGATTCGCTTTGACGAGGCATTCCCTGATATGGACCGCGACGCTCGTGCTGCTCGGTCTTTCGCTCGCCGGCAACTTCTTCCTGCTCGGTTACGCCGCTCACGGCCTGCGGCCAGATGGGGCGGGACGCGTGCTGATGGCCGAGATCGCCAGGGCCTATCCGCCCGAGGTGAGGAAGGAGTTCCGAAGTATCCGTCGCGCAAACCGTCCGCGCACCTTAGCGGCACTGCACGAGCTGCGCATGGCGCGGGCCAAGCTGGCAGCAGCGCAGCAGGCTTCGCCCTTCGACGAAGCGGCCGTGAAGGACGCGATGACGGCGGTGCGCACCGCCACGACGACCCTTCAGGCCACCATGCAGGACTACCTGTTGACGGCGCTGAAGAACATCAAGGCCAAACCCGCTGCCGGAAGTTGATGCCGGCAGGGGTTGTCCTTACCAAGTGTATCCGGCCCAAGTGTGTTAGGACCAAAGGTATCAGCGCGGCCGGGCGCGAGTTTCTTCGCGCCCGGCGCTTTGTCAGTGCTTGCTCTTGCCGGGACCGGCGGCACTGCCACTGATGGCGATGCGCCTGGCCTTCGCCTGCGCACGCTGGGTCTTCGGTAGCGTCACTGTGAGCACGCCGTTGTGGAAGGCGGCGTTCACCTTGTCCTCCTCGACCTCGTAGCCGAGCGGGATGCGGCGCTCGAAGCGGCCGTAGAACCGCTCGGAGAACTGCCTGCCCTTGTCCTCGGTCTCGGAGCGCTTCTCGCCACGCAGCGTCAGCACGCCGTCATCGAGCATCACCTCGATGTCCTTCTCGTCCATGCCGGGAATTTCGGCGGTCACGCGGATCTCCTTCTCGCCGTCGGAGATTTCGACGCTCGGCCAGCTGCCGCGCGCCGGCGAAAATCCGCTGAACGACGGCATGCGCGTTTCGAAACCGCGGAACGCGTCGTCGATCAGGCGGTTCATCTCGCGATGCAATGCCATGAACGGGTCCCGGTCATCGTCACGATAGAAGCTGGAAACCGGGCTGTTCTCCCGGCCCCAGGGAATGAGATCACGAATAGCCATTGACGTTCTCCTTTCTCGACTGGCTGTGCCAAAGGCGGCGCCAGAGCTCGCCTTCGCTCAGGCGGCCTGCTTCGGCTTCTCGACCTGCCCGGCCTTCGGCGCGCCGTCTTCCCCGGCGATCGTGATACGACGCGGCTTCATCTCCTCGGGCACTTCGCGCACGAGGTCGATCGTCAGCAGGCCGTTGTTGAGCGAAGCCCCGGTGACCGTCATGTGATCGGCAAGCTCGAAGCGCTGTGTGAACGGCCGCACCGGAAGGCCGCGATGCAGATATTCAACCTTGTCCTGTTCCTTGCGCTCGCCCGAGACGATGAGAAGGTTCGGCTCGTGGCTGACGTCGAGATCGCCTTCGGAAAAACCGGCGACGGCTATCCTCACGCGGTAGCTGTTCTCGTCGCTTCGCTCGATATCATAAGGCGGCCAGCTGTCGGCTGCCTGAGGCGCGTTTTCCAGCAGGTTGAAGATGCGGTCGAAACCGATGCTCGACCGATAGAGCGGGGAAAAGTCGAATGCGGTTCTCATAGCTACATCCTCCATTGAGCAACATAGTACGAGGGACGCCAAAGAGCTGGCGCTCCCTGGGTTCTGCCGGCCCCATTCGGCAACCGGCAATTTTGATTTGGTCATTGTCAGCCCGAAATCAAGACCCAGATTCTGTCCCGCTGCCAGATTTTGTTGCCAGATTTTGGCTGGCAATGCCGGTTTCAACCTTCATTTGTGGGTCGCGCCGGCACACCGCATGGAGGACATCATGACCATGACACGCGACGACATCATTTTGGTGCTGGGCCCGGTGGACGACGCCGTTATCGCCGACATCGTCTCGACCGGCGCGACGATCGAAGAGTTGCGCGAGGCCTTTGCCTGGGTCGGCGCCGATGAGGCGCTGGTCAACGAGGGACGCCCGCTGCCGTCGGCAAGGGTGGCGACGCTGATCGGGCTTCTCGAGCCGCCGGACGACGAGATATAGCTGGCCGCGGCGCCTGCGCAGCGGACGGGGTTTGCAGCAGGGAGGCCTTGAAGCCCGCAGGCAAACGAACCATCTCGTCCACCGGCGCCGGTCCGAGATCGGCTGCCTTCATGCTTATTCGAGGATGTTACTTGCTCTAAAAACGGAAAGAAGGAGGAAGTGATGAACGACGTCCCATTTTCCGAGCCGATCACGCTCAGGCTCCAATCCGCCGGAGAGCGCAAGGTCGCCAGCAGCTGGGAAGCCATCGAATGCATGCAGCAATGGCCGGACCGGGCGCGCGGCCGGAGCTGGCGCGCAGCCTATCGCGCCTGCCGCGACGCACTCGACGGCTGGCGCACCGCGCGCGAGGCGCGCACGGCCTTCGTCAAGGCGGCTCGCACGGCCGGACTGCTTATCCCGGGACGTAAATCCGCCTAATTGCCGGCGCAGGATGCGCGGTGCCGCAGAGGGTCGACTCTCTCGAGCCGCCGGACCTGAATAATTCCATGATTACAGTGCATTGGCACTCTTGGTCGGCGAGTGCTAAAATTTTTTTAGCGCCCTCTTGAAAGCCCCGAGCGCCAAACTAATTCGATAAGCGCGCGATGCCTGAGCCAGGGTCGCGCACCCCGCGCCGGGCCGATATTGCCGGTCCGGTCTGGAGGCTTCGAAAATCTGTTTGTCCAAGAGGAGAACAACATGACGTTCCGTCCGTTGCATGACCGTATCCTGGTCCGCCGCATCGAGGTCGACGAGAAGACCGCCGGCGGCATCATCATTCCGGACACTGCCAAGGAAAAGCCGCAGGAGGGCGAGGTCATCGCCGCCGGTCCTGGCGCGCGCGACGATAGCGGCCAGCTGCAGCCGCTGGATGTCAAGGTTGGCGACCGTATCCTGTTCGGCAAATGGTCGGGCACCGAGATCAAGCTCAATGGCGAGGACCTGCTCATCATGAAGGAGAGCGACGTGCTGGGTGTGATCGAAGCCGCCGGCAATATGCAGAAGGCCGCTTGAGCGGGCCTCGACAAGCAATCAGTCAATGAAAAGCTGCCTATTTGAAGGAATTATCCAATGGCTGCCAAGGAAGTGAAATTCCATACCGAAGCCCGCGAGAAGATGCTGCGCGGCGTCGATATCCTCGCCAATGCGGTGAAGGTGACGCTCGGCCCCAAGGGCCGCAACGTTGTCATCGACAAGTCGTTCGGCGCGCCGCGCATCACCAAGGACGGCGTCACGGTGGCAAAGGAGATCGAGCTCGAGGACAAGTTCGAGAACATGGGCGCACAGATGGTGCGTGAGGTGGCTTCGAAGACCAGCGACACCGCTGGTGACGGCACCACGACCGCGACGATTCTGGCGCAGGCCATCGTCCAGGAAGGGGCCAAGGCGGTTGCCGCCGGCATGAACCCGATGGACCTGAAGCGCGGCATCGACAAGGCGGTCGACGCCGTCGTCGCCGACCTCAAATCCAATGCCCGCAAGGTGACCAGGAACGACGAGATCGCCCAGGTCGGCGCCATCTCTGCCAATGGCGACGCCGAGATCGGCCGCTTCCTCGCCGAGGCGATGGAAAGGGTCGGCAATGAGGGCGTCATCACCGTCGAGGAAGCCAAGACCGCCGAGACCGAGTTGGAAGTGGTCGAAGGCATGCAGTTCGACCGCGGCTACCTCTCGCCTTATTTCATCACCAACCAGGACAAGATGCGCGTCGAGCTCGAAGAGCCCTATGTGCTGATCCACGAGAAGAAGCTCTCCAATCTGCAGGCCATGCTTCCCGTGCTCGAAGCCGCCGTGCAATCCGGCAAGCCGCTGCTGATCATCGCCGAGGACGTCGAAGGCGAGGCGCTGGCGACGCTGGTCGTCAACAAGCTGCGCGGTGGCCTAAAGGTTGCAGCCGTCAAGGCGCCGGGCTTTGGTGATCGCCGCAAGGCCATGCTGGAGGACATTGCCATCCTGACCGGCGGCACGGCAATCTCGGAGGACCTCGGCATCAAGCTCGAGAACGTCACACTGGAAATGCTCGGCCGCGCCAAGAAGGTTCTGATCGAGAAGGAGAACACCACCATAGTCGACGGCGCCGGCCGCAAGGACGAGATCCAGGGGCGCATCACCCAGATCAAGGCGCAGATCGAGGAAACCACTTCCGACTACGATCGCGAGAAGCTGCAGGAACGGCTGGCCAAGCTCGCCGGCGGCGTCGCCGTCATCCGTGTCGGCGGCTCGACCGAAATCGAGGTCAAGGAGCGCAAGGATCGCGTCGACGATGCCATGCACGCCACACGTGCGGCGGTCGAGGAGGGCATCCTGCCCGGCGGCGGCGTTGCGCTGCTCAGGGCGGCGAAGGCGCTCGACGGCGTCGCCGTCGACAATCCCGACCAGAAAACCGGCGTCGAGATCGTGCGTCGCGCGATCGAAGCTCCGGTGCGCCAGATTGCCGAAAACGCTGGTGCGGAAGGCTCGATCATCGTCGGCAAGCTGCGCGAGAAGACCGACTTCGGCTATGGCTGGAACGCGCAGACCAACACCTTCGGCGACCTGTACTCACAGGGCGTCATCGATCCGGCCAAGGTGGTGCGCACCGCGCTGCAGGGCGCCGCCTCCGTTGCCGGCCTGCTGGTGACCACCGAGGCGATGGTGGCCGAGAAGCCGAAGAAGGAAGGAGCCGCGCCGGCAATGCCCGGCGGCGGCATGGACTACTGACACCGTGATGACAGCTAATCTCCCCCCTCGTGGGGGAGATGTCCGGCAGGACAGAGGGGGGCGCCGTAGAGCACCGACCTTGCCGCCATGTTCGCCACCACGCTCTAGGGTGTGCCAGCCAGACCGGCCTCGATGAGGATGTGCTGGCAGACATTGTCAATATCGCGAATGACGTCGTCATTCCAGAAGCGCAGGATGATCCAGCCGTCCTGTTGCAGGCGCCTTGTCCTTGTGCCGTCACCTGCAGCTTCGGCATGCTGCGAGCCATCGACCTCAACGCAAGCCAAAGATAAGATGGGAAACTGTTCGCGATGTCCTCGCACACCTGTTCGCGATGTCCCCGGTCCAAACAGGGGGGAAATTGGCAGCGTCACCGTCGCACGCGCGACTTCAGCCAGCGGTCGAACGCCACGGCGAGGATGAGGATCAGGCCGATGACGATGCTTTGCGTGTAGGACGAGACGTTGTTGAACTGCAGCCCGTTCTGCAGCACGCCGATCAGTGCCGCACCCACCACCGTGCCGCCGACGCTGCCAATGCCGCCGAACAGCGAGGTGCCGCCGATGACGACGGCCGAGATCACCGTCAGTTCGTAGCCGATGCCGGCGACGGCTTCCGAGGAATTGAGCCTGGCCGACAGCACGAAGGCGGCAAGGCCGGCAAAGAAGCCGACGATGACATAGACCGAGATCAGGATGCGGTCGACGCGCAGGCCCGACAGCCGCGCCGCCTCGGCATTGCCGCCGACGGCATAGACCGCGCGGCCGTAGCGCGTGTAGCGCAAGACGATATGGCAGAGGATCGCCGCCGCCGCGAAAATGATCGCCGGCACCGGAACCGGGCCGATCAGCCCGGTGCCGAACCAGCGCATCGAGGCATCGAAGCCGGAGATCGGGCCGCCATTGGAGATCGTCAGCGTCAGGCCGCGAAACACGGTGAGGCCGCCAAGCGTGACGACGAAGGGCGGCACCTTCAGCCTGGTGATGGCAAAGCCCTGGACGCCGCCGGCAAGGGCGCCGACGACCACGGCGGCCAGAAGGGCTGCGAACCAGCCATAGCCTTGCGTGCCAGATGTCGACAGCGACAGCGTGTTGGCGGTGCCGCCCTTGGCCACCACCGCCGCGACCATGCCGCAGAAGGCCAGCAGCGAACCGACCGACAGGTCGATGCCGGCGGTGAGGATGACGAAGGTCATGCCAAGCGCGATCAGCCCGGTGATCGAGATCTGCCGCATGATGTTGAAGATGTTGATGGGGTCGATGAAGCTGGGCTTCAGGACGGTGAAAACGACGATCAGAACCGCCAGGAACATCAGCGGGCCGAAGCTCATCAGCAGCCGCGCCACATTGATGCCGCCGCGCTGGCTCTGTTCGGTCGTGCTGCTCATGGGATCGCTTCCTGCTTTTGGTCGAGCGCCATCAATTCCATCAGTTTTTCTTCTGTCGCCTCGATGCCGGGCATCTCGCCGGTGATGCGTCCGCGCCGCATGGTTACGATCCTGTCCGACACCGCAAGCACCTCCGGCAGTTCCGACGAGATCATCATGATGGCGATGCCGCGCGCCGCGAGCTGCACCAGAATCTGATGCACCTCGGCCTTGGCGCCGACATCGACGCCGCGCGTCGGTTCGTCCACTATCAGCACCTTGGGGTCGCGCGCCAGCCAGCGGGCGAGGATGACCTTCTGCTGGTTGCCGCCGGACAGCCCCTCGATGGGCTGCTCGGGCGAGGCCATGCGGATCGACAGCGTCTTCCTGTAGCTTGCCAGCGCTTCGCGCTCGCGCCGCTCGGTCATGAAGCCGGCGGCGTTGGAGTAGCGGCCGAGAGCGGCGATGGAAAAGTTGGTGAGGATGCCGAGGGCGGCGAAGATCGCCTGATGCTTGCGGTCTTCTGGCACCAGGCCGATGCCGAGCCTGATGGCATCGGCGGGTGTTTCAGGCGCGATCGGCTTGCCGTCGAGCGCGATGGTGCCGGCGGCAATGCGGTCGGCGCCGAAGATGGCGCGGGCGAGTTCGGTGCGGCCCGAGCCGACGAGCCCGGCGACGCCAAGGATTTCGCCCGCCTTGAGGTCGAGGTCGACGCCTTCGAGCACGATGGCGTGCGGCGCCTGCGGATCGCGCACCGTGCGCAGGCCGCGCACCGAGAGCCTGATGTCGCCGGCGACGTCGCGCTGCGTCGGCCTGGCGTAAAGCTCGGACGCAGCGCGGCCGACCATCTTCTCGATGATTTTCGGCAGCTTGATCGGCCCGCCTTCGCGATCGAGATGACCGGCCAGCCTGCCGTCGCGCAGCACCGTCATCCGGTCGCAGATGGCGGAAGCCTCTTCCAGCCGGTGGGTGACGAACATGATGGCGACGCCGTCCTTGCGCAGCCGGTCCATGATCGACATCAGCTTCTGCACTTCGGTTTCGGTCAGCGCCGAGGTCGGCTCGTCCATTATGATGAGGCGGCTCTTCAGCGACAGCGCGCGGGCGATCTCGACCAGCTGCTGCTCGGCCACCGACAGTGCCGACACCGGCGTCGCCGGGTCGAGGTCGAGGCCGACGCGGGCGATGATGGCGCGGGAGTCTTCCTCCATCTTCCGCCAACTGACCAGCCCCAGCGGGCCGAGCGGCGCGCGGCCGATGAAGATGTTCTCCGCCACCGTGAGCGTCGGGATCAGGCTCAGTTCCTGGTAGATGGTGACGATGCCGAGGCGCTTGGCATCCTGCGGATTGTGCGGATTGAATTCGACGCCGTCGAAGACGATGCGGCCGCTGGACGGCGGCATCACACCGGACAGGATCTTGAGCAGCGTCGATTTGCCGGCGCCGTTCTCGCCGAGCAGGCCGAGGATTTCGCCGGGCCGAACCTCGAGCGAGACGTTGCTCAGCGCAGTCACGCCGGCAAAGCGCTTGGTCACGCCCTCGACGGCGAGGAGGGCGGGGCTCTGTGACGATGCTGCGTCTTCAGCCATGGACAAAGGTTTCTCCCACGGTGCAGTTCATGCCACCTCCAACGCCGAGCTTGAACACCCCCCTCTGTCCTGCCGGCATCTCCCCCCTCGAGGGGGGAGATCGGATGTCATGGCCGCTTTCGCTAATCTTCGGCGTTGAAGAGAGGGCGACGCGTTGAAACCGCCAATCTCCCCCTCTTGAGGGGGAGATGTCCGGCAGGACAGAGGGAGGGCGCTGTCCCGCCGGCACCCGTCCTACTTCGTCTCGCCCAGCCTTTCAGCCTTGTCGAGATTGTCCTTGCCAATGACGATCGGCGTCAGCAGCACGAGCTTTTCCTTCGGCTCGGTCTTGTCCTTGGCAAAGGCGACCGCGATCTGCACCGCGGTGCGCGACTGCTCGCCGGGGAACTGCTCGACCGTGCCGGCCAGCTTGCCGTCGCGCACGGCGACCAGCGCTTCGGGAAGCGCATCGAAGCCGTAGATCTTGACGTCGGTGAAGTTGCGCGCCGCGCAGGCTTCGACCGCGCCGAGCGCCATGTCGTCATTGGCGCAGATGATCGCGTCGGGCTTGCCGTTGGCGGCAAGGCCGGCTTCGGTGACGGAGAGCGCCTCGGCGCGCGCGAAGTTGGCGGTCTGCTCGAAGATGATCTGGTACTTGTCCTTCAGCGGGTCGAGAACGTTGTGCACGCCCTTGTTGCGGTCGATCGCGGGCCCAGCACCTGGCTGGCCCTGCAAATGGAAGATCTTGGCGCCGTTCGGGAACGCCGCCACCATGGCCTGCGCCTCGGCCTCGCCGCCCTTGACATTGTCGGCGCCGACATGGGCCAGAATGCCTTCGACGCCGTCGACGCGGCGGTCGATGGTGACGACGGGAATGCCGGCCTGGATCGCTTGCTCGATGGCCGGCGCCAGCGCGTTGACGTCGAGCGGCGAGATGACGATGGCGTCGACCTTCTGCACGAGCGCCGCCTCGATGTCGGCGGTCTGCTTGGGCGCCGAATTCTGGCCGTCGCTTTCGGTCAGGTTGACGCCTTGCGCCTGCGCCTCCGCCTTGATCTGGTTCAGCATGTGAACGAAGAACGGAAAGCCGAGGCTCGGCACCGAACCCAGGATGGTCAGCTTATCCTGAGCAACGGCAAGTTGCGGAGCGGCCAGCGCCAATGTGCCCATCGCCACGGACGACAGCAGGAACTCACGTCTGTTCATCGATTTAGTCTCCTCCACATGAACGCACGCCCCCGAAAGCCGGAATGGTCTCCGGCAGGCTCATGCGTCGATTCAAAAATGGAGTGTCCTTTGAGCGCCCATGGGGACGCAACGGCGCTCCAGCCGGTCCACCGCGACGTTCTCCTCCGCTCGGCGCCGACGGGCGGATGCTAGCCAAGGCCGGAGGTTTGCGCAAGAACGGGCGGGGTTCGGCGCCGGTCGGGTCCCTGGCTTGTCCTTCGGCGCTTCGCAGAGGTTCGCCGGCTTGCTGATTTCGGATTTGTCGGTCGTCAGCGACAGCAAGGTGATCGATCCAAATATGACCGCAGCACCGACTGCTCCGGTTGGCGACAGCCGCTCGCCCAGGAATATGGCCGCGCCAACCGCTCCGAACACGCTCTCCGCGCTGACGATCACCGCGGCATGGCCGGCGGACGGCAGCGCAGGCCCACGGCGCTGAGCGGATCGAGGTGATCCAGCACGGTTTTCTGCGCAATATTGCCGAAGCCCCAAAAGGCAGCAGCAAGCAGCAGCAGGCAGTTGGCCTGCACCTTCGACATATCGATGTCTCGACAAAGCTTGCGATGCAAGAGCGGATCGCTGGTTGCTAGCGGACGGCCAGCTTGTCCAACCGTTTGCAATACAGGCGGGCGCCGACGGGGACGATCTCGTAGCCGGCGTCGTTCAACTGGAGCTTCATCTCCTCGAAATGCCGATTTGAGCCGCTAACGATGGATTCAGGCGTGTAATCCCAACCGTTGCGGGCGGCATTGGCCAGGATGTCGGCATAGAGCCGCATGCTCGTGATCTTCACATCCGATTCCAGCACCTGCCTGCATCCTCTTGCGAACGACGGCGACTGGGCGACGGAAACACTCACGATCGTACATGCCAGCATTATGGACACAGGACGCATGGAAACCTCCCCCGATTGCAGCTTGTTGCTGGAAGCGATCCTCCAGCCTTTGCGCCTGCGGCGGGATCGAGCAGATGCAGTATTCGACCTCCTGCATTTGTAGTATTCTGTCCTGGGACGGGCTCCACGATGATGCTCAACGACGCTTCGAAAGCGCAGACGCTCGATGCCTTATCGGGCCGCGAGCGCTCGGTCGCGGAAAAATTCGCCGCCGGCATGACCTACCGCGAGATCGGCGAGGCACTTTTCATCGCCCCGACCACCGTTCGCACGCACCTTGCGACCATCTATGAAAAACTCGGGGTGCGTACCAAGATTGGGCTTGCGGCGTATTTTGCCGACGCTTCCGGCGCACAGCCGGCTCCATCCTTGTCCGGCGCCTCGCCGGTGCTCGCCATATTCCCGATTGAATGCCTGAATCCCGAAGAGCGATGGCGCCGCTTCGCCGACGGCCTGTCGTCGGACATCACCATCGATCTAGCGCACTACGCCGGTTTGCCTGTCATCGCCTTCCACACCATGAAGTCGCTGGGCAGCAAGCCCGCCGATTTTGTGGCGGACAGCAAGGCGCTCGGCGTCACCTATATCGTGTCGGGCCAGTTGCGCGCCGACGACCATAGGATTCGATTGACGATCGAGCTTGCCGACGCACTCAACGGCGTCAGCCTGTGGAGCGAACGCTACGACCGTCCGGTCGAGGATATTTTCGCACTGCAGGACAGCCTGACCGAAAGCATCATCAATGTGTTCGCCGGCAGTTACGGAACGCTGGCCACCGTCGGCCGCAATGCGGTTCGCCGCAAGCCGCCGGCGAGCTTGCGGGCCTATGACTGTTATCTGCTCGCCCTCGAACAGCACACCACGTTCAGCCGCGCCGGCAATGCCGAGGCGATCCGTCTGTTTTCACGCGCGCTGGAGCTTGACCCTACCTTCGCCAACTGCTGGGCCGAGCTCGCCTATGCCTATTCGATCGAGGCCTGCAACGGCTTTGGCGACGACGTGCTGACATCGATCGAGAACTGGCGGACGGCTGTCGAAAACGCGCTGCGGCTCGACCCAACGGACAGCTGCGCCCACGCATGCCTTGGCAATCTCAGAGCATGCCTTGGCGATCTCGAAGGAGCGGAGCGCGCGCACCGGCGCGCACTCGAATACGGCTGCAACCACGCCGGCATACTGGCGCTGCTGGCCGGCAGCAAGGCGCTTGTCGTCGGCGATCCGGCCGAGGCGATCCCGCTCATCGAGCGTGCCATGCGCCTCAATCCACTGGCCCCGCCCTGGTATTTCGGCATGCAAGGCCGCATCCTGTTCGCCGCCGGCAGGCATCGCGAAGCCATTGCGGCGCTCCGCAGGAGTTCGCCGGAGTCGCCGGACGTGCTGATGTTCCTGGCGCTCTCGCATGCAGCCATGGGCGAGGCCGGCGAGGCGGCGCGCGCCGCGGCCCGCTTGAGAGCCGAATTTCCGGGCTTTTCGGTCGAACGCTTCATCGCAGGCTATCCCGTGACCAACCGGGACGCGTTGCTTGCCATCCGGCATGCTGCCGAACTGGCGAAGCTGCCGTAGACGCCGCCTACCGGTCAACCATCGCCATGACGCGCTCGTTGTAGCGGTCACCCGAGACCTTCCCCGGCGCCAGTGCGTCGTCCAGCGCCGCCATCTCGGCTGCGTCGAGCTTGATCGCCGCGGCGGCGACATTCTCCTCGAGGTATTTTCGGCGCTTGGTGCCGGGGATCGGCACGATGTCCAGCCCGAAGTCGCCGCCCTTGTGCAGCAGCCAGGCCAGTGCGATCTGGCCCGGCTTGACGCCCCTGGCCGTGGCGATGTCGCGGACAACGCCGGCCGCCTGCACATTGGCGTCGTAGTTGGCACCCTGGTAGCGCGGGTCGCCGCGGCGGAAGTCGCCCTCCGGATAATCCTCGGCGCGCTTGACGTCGCCGGTGAGGAAACCGCGGCCAAGCGGCGAGAACGGCACCAGGCCGATGCCGAGTTCACTGAGCAGCGGAATGATCTCCGGCTCCAGATTGCGTTCCCACAGGGAATATTCGCTCTGCACGGCCGTCACCGGATGCACGGCGTGCGCCCGGCGGATGTTGGCGGCGCCGGCCTCCGACAGGCCGAGGAAGCGCACCTTGCCCTGAGCGATCAGTTCGCCGACAGCGCCGGCCACATCCTCGATCGGCACCGCCGGGTCGATCCGATGCTGGTAGAGCAGGTCGATATGGTCGGTGGCGAGCCGGCTGAGCGAACCTTCCACCGCCTCCCGGATATGCTCCGGCCGGCTGTCACGGTCGGTGCCGATCTGCTTGCCGTTTTCGATACGGAACCCGAATTTGGTGGCGATCGTCACCTCGTCGCGCCGGCCCTTCAGCGCGCGGCCGAGCAATGCTTCATTGGTGTGCGGGCCATAGACTTCCGCTGTGTCGAGGAAGGTGCAGCCGAGTTCAATGGCGCGATGCAGTGTGGCGATCGATTCCGCCTCGTCGGCCGGGCCGTAGGACTGGCTCATGCCCATGCAGCCGAGGCCGATCACCGATACCTGCAGCCCCTGGCTGCCCAGCTTGCGTGTGCTCAAGGTCATGGATGAGATCTCCGGCTAATGTCAGGTTCGCGTGCGTCAGGACCATATAGAGCGCTTGCCCCGTTTCCACAGTCGCTCAGCTCTGGGCCGACCGCACGATTGCGTGAGCGTGGGAGAGGATCCCTTTGTGCCGGTCTTCGAAGCCAGCTCCCTCAGCCGCATCAGGACGCGCTCATCGCCGCGGCGCAGCTTGCCCATTGTCATGTTGCAATGCGGCATACTCTCGCTCTATAGAGGGTCATTCGATCGGACCCGGTGAGAATCCGGGTGGCTCTTCCGGCCGCCGACCCGCTGGACAACGCAACTGCCAATCATGAGCCCTTGAACGGATCGCCTGATCCGGGCGGTTTTGTGTTTCAACGGACCTTCCCCTTCCATGCATTCAATTACCGCTTACCGCGACCAGTGGTTCGGCAACATTCGCGGCGATATTCTCGCGGGTCTGGTGGTTGCGCTGGCGCTCATCCCCGAAGCCATCGCCTTTTCCATCATTGCCGGTGTCGATCCCAAGATTGGCCTCTACGCGTCGTTCTCCATCGCGGTGATCGTCGCTATCACCGGCGGCCGTCCCGGCATGATCTCGGCGGCGACCGCCGCGACCGCCGTGCTGATGGTGACCCTGGTCAAGGAGCATGGGCTTCAGTATCTCCTGGCCGCCACCGTACTTGCCGGTCTCATCCAGATCGCTGCCGGATTGCTCCGTCTCGGCTACGTCATGCGTTTCGTGTCGCGCTCGGTGATGACAGGCTTCGTCAACGCGCTGGCAATCCTCATCTTCATGGCGCAGTTGCCGGAATTGATCGGCGTGCCGTGGCTGACCTATGTGATGGTGGCGGCCGGGCTCAGCATCATCTATCTGTTTCCGCTCCTGACGAAATCGATTCCCTCGCCCTTGATCTGCATCCTCGTGCTGACCGCGATCGCGATGTATTTCGGCCTCGACCTCAGGACGGTGGGCGACATGGGCGAACTGCCCTCGACGCTGCCCGTCTTCCTGATTCCGCAAATTCCGCTGAACCTCGAAACGCTGATGATCATCCTGCCGTATTCGGCGGCGGTGGCCGCTGTCGGGTTGCTGGAATCGCTGATGACCGCCTCGATCGTCGACGATCTTACGGACACGCCGAGCGACAAGAATCAGGAATGCATCGGTCAGGGTATCGCCAACACCGCGACCGGTTTCATCGGCGGCATGGCCGGCTGCGCCATGATCGGCCAGTCGATCATCAACGTGAAGTCCGGCGGCAGGGGTCGCCTGTCCACATTCTGCGCGGGCAGCCTCCTGCTGTTCATGATCGTCGTGCTCGGCGACTGGGTGAAGCAGATACCGATGGCGGCCCTCGTCGCAATCATGATCATGGTCTCGGTCGGAACATTCTCCTGGTCGTCGATCAGGAACCTAAAGCATCACCCACGCAGTTCGTCGGTGGTCATGCTGGCGACGGTTGTCTGCGTCGTCTTCACCCATAATCTGGCGATCGGCGTTCTTGTCGGCGTCCTTTTGTCCGGCATTTTCTTTGCCTGGAAGATCGCGCAAATCTTCCGGGTCACGTCCATGCTGTCGCAGGACGGTACGGCGCGGGCCTACGTCGTCGAAGGCCAGGTCTTCTTTGCGTCGGCCGATGACTTCACCGCCGCCTTCGATTTCAAGGAAGCGCTTGAAAAGGTGACAATCGACGTCAGCCGGGCGCATATCTGGGACATCTCCAGCGTCGCAGCGCTTGACATGATCGTGCTGAAGTTCCGCCGGGAAGGCGCGACAGTCGACATCATAGGGCTGAACGAGGCAAGCGAGACGATCGTGGACAGGCTCGCCATTCACGACAAGCCGGGCGCGCTTGAACGCCTCATGGGGCACTGAGGGAGGAACAAATGTCGAAACTGATCGCGCTGGTGGACGGGTCCGTCTACTCACGGAGCGTCTGCGACCATGCTGCCTGGATCGCCAGACGCACGGGATCGTCCATTGAAGTTCTTCATGTCCTCGGCCGCCGGGAAATCGCGAGCGCGCCGACCGATCTGAGTGGAAGCATCGCGCTCGGCGCTCGCAGCGCGCTCCTCGCGGAGTTGTCCGCGCTCGACGAGCAGCGAGCAAAGCTCGCGCAGAAGCGCGGCCGCGCCATTCTCGAGGATGCCAAGGCGGTGATCGAGGCTTCCGGCATCGCCGGCGTCGCGACCAAGCTCCGGATTGGCGATATCGTCGAAACGGTCGTGGAAACGGAAGCCGAAGCGGATATGGTGGTGATCGGCAAGCGCGGCGAAGGCGCCGATTTCGCAAAACTGCATCTGGGCTCGAACCTCGAGCGCATCGCCCGTTCTAGCCGCAAGCCGATCTTCGTCGCATCGCGGGCGTTCAAGCCCATCGAGAGCTTCCTGATTGCCTTCGACGGCGGCGCGAGCAGCTTGAAGGCCGTCGACCATGTCGCCCGCAGCCGGCTGTTCGAAGGCCTGTCCTGCCGCCTTCTGATGGTTGAGCAAGACACGCCAGAGGCCCAAAAACGGCTTCAGGATGCCGTTTCGATTCTCCAGGCTGGCGGATATCCCGTTAAAGCCGACATCGTTGCGGGCCAAGCCGACACTGTCATTGCCCGGACGATTGAAGACGAGGGGATCAACCTCCTGGTCATGGGTGCCTACGGGCACTCGCGCATCCGCAGCTTCGTCATCGGCTCCACGACGACCGAGATGATACGATCGTGCAAAGTGCCCGTGATGCTTTTCCGCTAAAGTGCTTTGCGAGGCTAAAGCGCGCAACGTGGCTGCTATTGCAAAGGCGGAGGAGTCCGTGGGCGGCATCGGATGATGAACAGTCAGTCGTGAGTTCGTCACGTTCTCTGAGTCCAATTCTCACCATTGACCACTTGATCTGGGTCAACACGCAGGTCCCTCAATGCGCCTATACGGTTTCCTGTCTTGGGAAGGACACGAGGCGGGCGGGTGATCCACTGAACAGCTGAAACAGCTCCGACGTGGATCACCCTTCATCGGCGCGGTTGCTGCCACGGTCATGGCAGAACGCGGCGGTTCAAAAATCGGCCGTGCGCCTGTCAATGCTCAGCGTGCGCTACAGAAAATTGACACGACCGTCTGTCTCGGCCATCCTTATGCCAGCCGCTTTCTCCTGCGGTGGTATGCGTGTGAGCGTGTCATGGCCAGTTCCGTCACCAGCCAGAATTCCAAGCGCGCCGCGGTGCGCAGGGCGCTCGACCGCCACAAGGTCTACATCACCGCACAGAGCTTTTCCGCCGGCGCCTACAAAGCGCGCGTCCTCGTCGACGGCGAGGCCTACTGGGTCGATGAGTTCCGGCTGAGCCAGCTCCAGCAGGGTCTGTCGCCGGCCGAGCTCGAACTGACGCCGGCCGCCGACGATTGAGCTTGGTGAGGCGTGACATCGGCCTGCCGCATGCTGACAACGTGATTCAAGCGATGCGGGTCAAGTCCTTGTTTTTGCGCAGCCGACGCATCCCGCCTGGTGTGCGGACATGACGTCGAAGCTCAAGGCTTATCGCGCCAAACGCGAGTTCAGCAAGACGCCGGAACCCGCCGGCGGGCTGGTTGCCGGCGAAGGCAACCGCTTTGTCGTGCACAAACACCACGCCACTGCCGATCACTATGATTTGCGTTTGCAGGTTGGCGATGTGCTGAAAAGCTGGGCGGTGCCTCGCGGCCCGTCTCTCAACCCCGCTGACAAGCGGCTGGCGGTCGAGACGGAGGATCATCCGCTCGAATATATCGATTTCGAGGGCGTCATTCCCGAGGGCGAGTATGGCGGCGGGCCGATGATCGTCTGGGACACCGGCGTCTGGGCGCCGATGGACGACGTCGAGAAGAGCCTGCGCACCGGCGCCTTCAAGTTCCGGCTGGCCGGCGAGAAGCTGAATGGCGGCTGGATGCTGACTCGGCTGAAGCCAAAACCCGGCGAGGACAGCGACAAGAAGAACTGGCTGCTGTTCAAGGAGCGCGACCTCGCCGCCGCCGCCAAGCTCGACATCCTTGCCGCCCGGCCGGAAAGCGTCAAATCCGGCCGCCGCATCGAGGAGCTGGTGGCGCCGCCGAAGCCGGCGGCCAAACAGGCAAAACCTGTCGTGCTGAAACCCGGCGCGCTGCCCGATGCGGTAAAGACGCCAGCGCCTGCCCGCATCGAGCCGCAACTGGCGACGCAGGTTCCGAAGCCGCCGGGCGGAGATGATCCTGCGGACCGCACGGGCGAAGTCTGGCTGCACGAGATCAAGTTCGACGGCTACCGTACCATGGCGCATCTCTCCGAGGGCGAGGTGCGGCTGATCACCCGCGCCGGCCTCGACTGGACCAGGCGCTATGGCGACCTGCCGCATGCCTTCGCCAGGCTGCCCTGCCGCGAGGCTGTTATCGACGGCGAAATCGTCGTGCTCGACGCCAAGGGCATCAGCCGCTTCGCCCTTTTGCAGGACGCGCTGGCCGAGGGTGCTGGCAACAAGCTGCACTTTTATGCCTTCGACCTGCTTTATCTCGACGGCTGGGACTTGAGAAAAGCACCGCTCGGCCGGCGCAAGGCGCTGCTTGCGCAACTGCTGTCCGGGCTTGGCGCCAACTCCGCCATCCAGTTTTCAGACCATGTCGAAGGCGACGGCCAGGCACTCTATGACCAGGCTTCCGAGATGGAGCTGGAGGGCGTCGTCTCCAAACGCGCCACGGCGGTCTACCAAAGCGGCCGCACCAAGACATGGACCAAGACCAAGGCGCTGAAAACCGGCGACTTCGTCATCGCCGGCTATACCATCTCCGACGCGGCGGAGGGGCTGGCAGCGCTGGGTCTCGGCGAATTCGAGGACGGCGAATTGCATTATCGCGGCAAGGTCGGCACCGGCTTCGATGCCGAGACCGCGGGCGAATTGCTGACGCGGCTGGAGCCCATGCGCGCCGGCGCGTCTGCGCCCGAAGGGGTTCCTCGGGAGATCATGCGCGAGATGAACTGGGTGCGGCCGCTGCTCTCGGCCCATATCCACTATGCCAACCGTACCACGGACAATGCACTGCGCCACGCTGTGTTCCGCGGGCTCAGGGATGTCGGCCTGTCGACACCGGTGTCAGCCAAGCGCAAGCGGCTGATCGCCGAGGCCGACCTCGCCGCCATCTGGGTGACCAACCCGACGCGGCGGCTGTTCGGCAAGACCGGACCGACCAAGCTCGACATCGCCGTCTACTACGCGCTGGTCGGCGACTTCATGCTGCCGCACATTCTCGGCCGCCCGGTGTCGCTGGTGCGCTGCCCGACCGGCAAGCCGCAGGACTGTTTCTTCCAGCGCCATGCCTTCACCGGAATGCCTTCCTCGGTGGCGACCTTCGAGGCGACCAATTCCGAGGGCGAGACCAAATCCTATCTGTCGGTCGAGGATGCCAAGGGCTATCTGGCGCTGGCGCAGTTCGGCGTCGTCGAGTTCCACACCTGGGGCACCCATCGCACGCGGCTCGACAAGCCCGATTTGATCGTCTTCGACCTCGATCCCGGCGAGGGGGTTAGCTGGCGCGAGGTGGTCGAGGCTGCGGTGTATATCCGCGCCGGGCTGGAAGCGATGGGGCTGGTGCCGTTCGCGAAGACGTCGGGCGGCAAGGGCATCCATATCACCGTGCCGGTGACGCAAAAACAGAACTGGAAGAAGCTGCACCAGGCCACCAGCGCCATTTCCTCGGCATTGGCGGCTACCGCGCCCGACACCTTCACCACCACCATGGGCAAGGACAACCGCAAGCGGCGCATCTTCATAGACTATCATCGCAATGCGCGCGGCCACACCTCGGCGGCGCCTTACTCGCTACGCGCCCGCACCAATCTGCCGGCCTCCACACCGGTGAGCTGGTCCGACCTGGAATCCATCGACGCTCCGGAAGATTTGAATTATTCTTCGCTGCCTGGCCTTCTGAACACCTCCGGCGATCCCTGGGCGGACATGGAAGATTTCGCTAGGGATTTGCCGGTATTGTAGGGGCCATGTAGGATTTCCGCGGCGCCGTTCGTCCTCCGGACGAAGCGCTGTGAACAGTTCGACAGTGCACGGCCGCGTAGGAGAATTTTCATGGCGCCCAGGGCAAGTTGGAAAGGTTACCTCAAGCTCAGCCTCGTCAGTTGTCCGGTCCGGCTCTATCCGGCGACAAGTGCGAGCGAGCGGATCAGCTTCAACCAGTTGCACAAGAAGACGCACAACCGCATCAACATGAAGCCGGTCGATCCCGAACTCGGGCTGGTCGAACGTTCGGACCTGGTCAAGGGCTACGAATACGAGGACAAACAGTACATCATCATCGATGACACCGACCTCGACGCGGTGCGCATCGAATCCAATCACACGATGAATATCGAAGCCTTCGTCGACGAGGGCGAGGTCGACGTGATCTACCAGGACGCGCCCTATTACCTGGCGCCGGATGGTGCGATGGCCGAGGAGACCTTCGCCGTGCTGCGCGAAGCCATGCGCAAGTCGGGCAAGCTGGCGATCGCGCGGCTGGTTCTGTCCAGTCGCGAGCGCGTGGTGACGATCGGCGCGCGCGAGAACGGCATGTTCGTCTGCACCTTGAGGAATCCCAACGAAGTGCGTGGCACGGCTGAATATTTCGGCAACATCCCGGCTGGCAAGCCCGACCCGGAAATGCTGCAGCTTGCCGAGGCGCTGATCAAGCAGAAGGAAACCACCTTCGATCCGAAGAATTACGAGGACCGCTACGAGATCGCGCTGATGGCGATGATCCGCGAGAAGCTCAAGGGCCACAAGCCGATCATCGCCGCCGCCCCCGAACGCGGCAACGTCATCAATCTGATGGATGCGCTGAAGGCCAGCCTGTCGCAATCGGCCAAGCCGCCGGCCAAGTCGAAGAGCAAGGCCGACGAGGCGGCGAAGCCGGCGGCCAAGGGCAAGACTGCGGCGGCCAAGGAAAATCCGCTCAAGGCCAACCTTCTCAAGGCCGTCGGCAAGAGCAAAGGGTGACGGCGCCCACTGGCATAACACCCCCGGGCAGCGTCTTCGGCACCATCGGCGCGCTGGCGGCGTTCCCGCTCAGGCTGGCGGCGCGCGAGGTCGAGCGCCAGCACGGCCAGTTGCGGCGCGGCGTCACCAGGCGCACCACCCATGTGGTGTTCGGACGCACATATCTCGCCAAGGCCGGGGATGCCGAGATCGAGCGCCGGGTCGCGGCCGAGCGCGGGGCCGGTCGCAAGCTCATCAGCGAAAACGGCTTTTTGCGCCTGCTCGGTCTGATGAAGGCGCCTGAGGCCTCGGCCCTATCACGGCAATCGCTTCTCGATCAGTCGCGGCTGGCCGCATCCGACCTCGACCTTCTCAGCCTGTTCGATGCCTTCGAGCATGATTGCGAGCCCTATTCGTTTCGCGACCTGATCCTGGCCCGCAAATATGCCGGGCTGGTCGCCGGCGGCGCCTCGTGGGGGGCGATCGCGCGCTCGGTGCACCGCTCCGGCCCGGTCGCCTCGCTGACCGCCAAGTCGCTCAATGTCGGCTCGCAGCATGGGCGCGCCGATGCGATCTATCTCGAGGACGGCCAGAGCGAGCTCGACGGCCAGTTGCTGTTCGATCTGGGGTCGGCGGATGACGACACGCTGGAAGAATTGTTCGCCGACGCCGAAGCCGCGGAAGCGGCTGAAGACCATGAACAGGCGGCGGCACTCTACCGGCGCTGCCTGGCCATCGATCCGACCGACGCCATCGCCGCCTTCAACCGCGCCAATTGTCTGCGCGCTTCAGGTCATGCGGCCGAGGCGGCGCACGACTATGCCCGCGCCATCAAGCTCGACCCCGGCTTTGTCGAGGCTTGGTTCAACCTCGCCGGGCTGATGAGCGATGAGGGCCGCGTGGCCTCGGCGCGACGGCACCTGCAGAAGGCGATCGCACTCGACGCCAACTATGCCGATGCGGTGTTCAACCTGGCACGGCTGGAGTTCGATGCAGGAAACCTTGCAGAGGCACGGCGGAACTGGTCGCGTTATCTCGAGCTCGACGCCAGCTCCGAATGGGCGCGCATGGCGGCCAAGGGCATCCAGTTCGTCGATTTGCAACTGGCGCGAATGTCGGCGGGGTGACCATGATTGGAGAAAGCCGAGATGACAGCCGATCTCCCCCCTTGTGGGGGAGATGTCCGGCAGGACAGAGGGGGGCGCTGTCCCGCCGACAGGTCGATAAATTGCAGAGCGTGGTTCCGCTTGGAAGTTTGACCGAAGGCTTGCATTTCTTCACGCCCCCCTCTGCCCTGCGGGGCATCTCCCCCACGAGGGGGGAGATTGGCAGCGTCACGGTCGGCTCTCTTCCTGCGCCGTTATGACCGCCTTCCTCCTCGACGGTCCCGACACCGCCGCCACCACCATCATGCTCGCCCATGGCGCCGGGGCACCGATGGACTCGGCCTCGATGACCGCCACGGCAAAAGCGCTGGCTGTCGCCGGCTTCCGGGTCGCGCGCTTCGAATTCCACTACATGGCCGCTCGCCGCTACGGCCATCGCAAGCCGCCGCCGCGCGCCGAGACGGTGAATCCCGAATACATCAAGGCGATCGCCGACCTCAGGGCGAAGGGCCTGAAGGGGCCGCTCATCATCGGCGGCAAGTCGATGGGCGGACGCGTCGCCTCGATGATCGCCGACGAGATGTTTTCGAAGGACGAGATTTCAGGGTTGCTTTGTCTGGGCTACCCCTTCCATCCGCCGGCCAAGCCGCAGCAACTACGCACCAAGCATCTCGCCGATCTCAAGACGCCGACACTGATCTGCCAGGGCATGCGCGACGAGTTCGGCACGAAGGACGAGGTCGCGACCTACGCGCTATCGGATGCAATCGAGATGCTGTGGCTGGAGGACGGCGATCATGACCTCAAGCCGCGCAAGAGCGTCTCCGGCTTCTCCACGGCCGATCATCTGAAGACACTGGCTGATGCGGTGAAGGCGTGGACCGAGCGCATCGTGCGCTGAAGCAGGCCGATGAAAATCGCCACCTTCAACATCAACAACATCAACAGCCGGCTGCAAAACCTGCTGGCCTGGCTGGCTGCCGCCAAGCCCGACATCGTCTGCCTGCAGGAACTGAAGGCAAGGCAAACGCAGTTTCCGCGCACGGCACTCGCCGCGGCCGGCTATGGCGCGGTGTGGGTGGGGCAGCCGACCTGGAACGGCGTCGCCATACTCGCGCGGGGTTCCGAACCTGTACTGACCCGCGAGGCGCTGCCCGGCGACGAGAGCGACCAGCAGGCCCGCTACATCGAGGCGGCGGTCAACGGCGTCGTCGTCGGCTCGCTCTATGCGCCGAACGGCAACCCGCAGCCCGGTCCGAAATTCCAGTACAAGCTGGCCTGGCACGAGCGCCTGAACGCCCATGCGGCGGAACTGTTCGACACCGGCCTGCCGGTGGTGCTGGCCGGCGACTACAACGTCGTGCCCGAGCCGCGCGACATATACCCGACCCGCTCCTATGACGACAATGCGCTGGTGCAGCCGGAAAGCCGCGCCGCGTTCGCAGCACTCCTCGTCCAAGGCTGGACCGACGCGCTGCGCAAGAAGCATCCCAAGGACACGCTCTACACATTCTGGGATTATCGCCGCAACCGCTGGCCGCGCGACGCTGGCTTGCGGCTGGACCATATCTTGCTGTCGAAGAAGCTGGCGCGGCGATTGGCCGGGGCTGGGATCGACCGCGACGTGCGCGGCGGGCCCGGCGCCAGCGACCATGCGCCGGTGTGGGTGGAGTTGCGGTAAGAACGGAGAGCCAATCTCGCCCTTGGGGGGAGATTGGCCATCAACAGAAGGACATCGACAAGCCTGGCGCTGATCGGCATCATTGCGGGCGAAACCGATAGCGGCCCGAGGGGGGAGCCCAATGAACAGGTTTACCGACAGGCTGCTTGCAGTGTTCCTGCTGGCGATCGGCATGCTCTGCTTCACACGCGTATATCTTGCGCTGGGCAGCGAGGGCACCGGCGACGCTTTCGCGTCCGTGCGCCTGGCTTTTTTCGCGGCGGCGGGCGTAATCTCGGCGCTTGCGGCCCTGCTGTTCTGGACCGGCCTGTTGCCAGGCCGGTCGAAGCCCGGACCAGCCGCGCCCTTGTTCGGCCGAGGTGCCGAAACGCAACCCGGTGGACGACCACGCCTGCGGAAGCTCTTCGTCATCGTTCCGTTCCTCACCGTTCTGGCCCTGGTGGCCGACCAGTTCGGCCCCTGGCCGGAGCAGCCACAGGACGCCGGCAAAAGCCTGACCGCCGAGCAATCCGCGCCGAACGCACCGAAGGGCGAAGACGTCGCCAGCGCACCGGCGCCGCAGCCGCCCGTCGCGTCGGGTCCGGTTCCGCCTGAGGCAGCGGTTGCGCCTGAGGCAGCGGTTGCGCCTGAGGCAGCGGTAGCGCCGCCTGAGCAAGCGGCTGTGCCTGCCGAGGCCGCGCCTCCGCCGCAGAGCGACAATGGCGGCCAATCCGGCGATGCGGGTGCGGACCCTGGCGCCGGGGCAGAACAGGTGCAACCGGCGGATGCCCCGGCGCCGCCTGCCTCGCCAACCGAGGTTGCGCTTGCTCCGCCTGTCTCACCGCCGGAGGCTGCTCCAGCGCCGGCTCCGCCGCCGCAGACCGTCGCGCCGCTGCCGCCGGCGCCGCTGCCGCGGCCGACGCAGCCCGATGGCCACCGCAAGCACGTCGTCTGGCTGGCGGTGGCGCCCGACGGGCACTCGATCCTGAGCGCCAGCACCGACCACACGATCAAGCTCTGGGACATCGACGGCAAGCGCCTGATCCGCACCCTCGGCGTCCACAAGGACATGGCGCGCACGGCGCTCTTCCTGCCCGATGGGGAGCGGGCGCTGACGGCCGGCGACGATGGCGAGATCGTGCTGCGCCAGCTCTCCGATGGCGCTGTGCTGCATGTGTTCTCGTCAGGCCAGAACGGCGGCGTCAACAAGCTGGCGATCAGCCCCGACGGCAAACGTGCCGTCAGCGGGCACGACACCGGCAGGGTCATCGCCTGGGATATCGAGAAGAGCTCCGTGCTGCATGTGATGCCGGGGCATGACTGGTCGATCAGCGGGGTCGCCGTCTCGCCGGACGGCACGCGCGCGGTCAGCGGCAGCATCGAGGGCACGCTGAAGCTCTGGGATATCGGCACCGGCAAGCAACTGCGCAGCTGGCACGGGCATGAGCGCGGACCTTATGGCGTGGTGTTCACCGCCGACGGGCGCCATCTGATCACCGGCAGCGGCGACTATACGATCAAGCTGTGGGATCTCGACACCGGCCGCGAAGTCCGCCGCCTCGAGGGCCATTCGGGCACGGTCTATGCGGTGGCGCTGTCGGCCGACGGCAAGCGGCTGCTCTCTGGCTCGCTCGACGGAACGGCACGGCTATGGGACATGGAAACCGGCAGTGAGATCGCCCTGTTCGACAGCCGGTCCGGTCCGGTCTACGCGGTGGCGTTCGCCGCCGGCACGCTCCTGACCGGCGGCTATGATCGCACCATTCGCGACTGGCCGGCGGGCGGTGGCGACGGCGTGGTGCTTTTCGCCGGCGCGCCGGAGTGACTGGGCCGATTGAGATTGGCAGGTTCGTTGCTGGCGCTTGAGGGGTGGATGTCGTCATCGCCTTCGCCGATCTTAACTAACCGTGGGAAAGACCTCCATGACCGATCTCAGCATCGTCGAGGCGTCTATCGAACAGTTGCGGCGGGCGCTGGAGGACGGCACCGTCACCAGCGTCGAGCTGGTCGGCGCCTGTCTCCGCAGGTTAGCCTGCTATGACCGTCATGGCGTCACCCTCAACGCCGTTCCCGTGCTCAATCCCAAAATGTTCGAGGAGGCCGCCGCGTCCGACCGGCGTCGCAGGAACGGCGCGACGCTCGGGCCGCTGGACGGCATCCCCTACACCGCCAAGGACAGCTACAAGGTGGCGGGCCTGACGGTCGCCGCCGGCTCGCCCGCTTTCGAACATCTGATCGCCAACGAGGACGCCTTCACCATCGGGCGGCTGCGGGCCGGCGGCGCGGTGCTGATCGGGCTGACCAACATGCCGCCGATGGCCAATGGCGGCACGCAGCGCGGCGTCTACGGCCGGGCGGAAAGCCCCTACAACGCCGATTACCTCACCGCCGCCTTCGCGTCCGGTTCATCCAACGGTTCGGGCACCGCGACCGCCGCCAGTTTCGCCGCCTTCGGGCTCGGCGAGGAGACATGGTCGTCGGGCCGGGCGCCGGCGTCGAACAATGCGCTGGTCGCCTACACGCCGTCACGCGGCGTCATTTCCGTGCGCGGCAACTGGCCGCTGGTGCCGACGATGGACGTGGTGGTGCCGCATACGCGCAGCGTGCCGGACCTGCTTGAACTGCTCGACGTGATCGTCGCCGACGACCCCGATACGAGAGGCGATTTCTGGCGCGCGCAGCCCTGGGTGGCGCTGCCGAAGAGCTCGGATGTGCGGCCGCCACGCTACACCGGGCTCAGGCTGGAAGGCGCTGCAAGGTATGCGGCTCGGCGTGCCCCGTATGTATATCGGCCGCGACACGCATGCCGATCATCCGATCGAAACCCGCGCCTCGGTGCTCGACCTCTGGCATCAGGCGGCAGCGGATCTCATGCGGTTGGGCGCCACCGTGGTCGAAGTCGACTTCCCCGTCGTCTCCAACTACGAGCGCGACCGGCCGGGCACAAAAACGATGGTCGATCGCGGGCTGATGCCGGAAGGATTCGCCGAGCGCGAGATATGGGACCTGTGCATCTTTGCCTGGGACGGTTTCCTGCGCGCCAATGCCGACCCGGCCATACCCGATCTCGCCGCGGTCGATGGCCCAAAAATCTTTCCGCAGCCGCCGGGCACGCTGCCGGATCGTTATGGCGACAGTTTCGATCTGGCGGAGTATGTCGAACGGGCGAAGCTGGGCGTGACACCTTTCGTTGATATCCCCGAACTGGAGGCCGGCCTGAAGGGCCTGGAGGCGACACGGCGGATCGACTTCGAGGATTGGCTGGACGCGCAAGGGCTCGACGCGGTGGTGTTTCCCGCCGTCGCCGATGTCGGGCCGGCCGATGCGGATGTCAACGAAGTGTCTGCAGTGTTGGCCTGGCGCAACGGCACCTGGGTCGCCAACGGCAATCTCGTGCCGCGCCATCTCGGCATCCCGACCGTCACCGTGCCGATGGGCACGATGGGAGATATCGGCATGCCGGTCGGGCTGACCTTCGCCGGCAAGGCCTATGATGATGCGAAGCTGCTTCGGCTGGCCGGCAACTTCGAGCGTTTTGGCCAGCGCCGCACACGGCCGCCGCGCACTCCGGAACTTCCCGACGATGTCTTTGCCGTCCGGCCTGCCGCCCGCCGGCCCGGCGAGGCGCCGCCGCTGACCGTGATGCTTGCCGCAGAGACGCGGCATGTGGGCGGCAAGGACGAGATAACAATCACGCTCGACCTGAGTGACGGCGCCGAGTCCGCCGGCGTCAAGGTGCATGCCAATGGCGAGCCGGTCGATATGCAGCGGACCGGCGCGCACTTCACCGGGCGTGTCCTTGTGCCGGCCGCCACGCACAAGGCAGTCCACAGCGTCTGGCGCGGCTCATACGGCTCGATCGTCACCGCTGTCGTGCGCCTTGAGGACGGACGCGTCGCCGGCGCCTATGCGGTGACGGGAGGGATTGGGTGAGGGGACTGCTGCAAGCACAGATGCTGACGGAAGACAGCAGGCGGTAGGGAAAGCTCGGATGAGAAGATCTCTTGCAGTTGGCGCGATTATGCTCGCATTCTACGGCAACTCGCACGCTCAGAGCGTGGCCGAAGGCATTCACCGCAACGGGCAAGGGCCGTCAACGATGTGCGGTTTCCACGGTGCTGACGCACTGGATTTGATCAGGCGAGTGAAGGCATCTCCAGTGCTGCGCCGGGTTCCTGCTTCATCCCGCTTCGAACTGTTCGTTTCTGCTGACGAGCTAACGCAGTGGAGTTTCACAAGACCCACCGAACAGGCCTACCCCGCCATAACGTGCAGACGCCTCAGCAGGGATTGGCGAGGCAGCTGGCACCAAGAACGAACTATGCGCTGCGAAGCAGGTCGCCGGGCTTGCGATAGGCTGTTTGCCGAGTTCCAGCGGCTCGACGAGCAATTCCGGCGCTCGCTGCGCAAATAGGTCGGGCAGGAACGGCGCTGCGCTTGGACTGCTGGACGGCATCGTCGCCAAGGAAAGCTATGAGATAGCGGGCGTGACGACGGCCGCCAGCTTACCCGCCTTCGAGCATCTCGCCGCCGATGGCAGCATTCAGCGCGGCGTTTTCAGCCAGCTTCTCAATCCGCGTCAATCCGGCTTGCAGGGGTCGGCCTTGGCCGCCGCGGTCTTGTCGCCCTCCTGCTGCGCCTCGGCATCCTGCTGCGACGTAGCAAGGTTCTTATCCCCGCCGCCTTCCTGGTTGGCGAGCGGCATAGTGTTGGCGTCCTTGTTGGCCGGCCCGCCTTCGATCCTGCCATCAGCATTCGCGTCAGTTTCGAGGGGCGCACGCGTTCCGTCTTTTGCGATACCCGTCTGAGCTTCGCTGTCGATCGACGCAGTCGTGTCATGGCACTTGGCGCTTGCCGTGCCGGCGGTCAGGCCGATCATAGAGGTGGCGAGCAAAATAGCGGTTAGCGTCTTCATCTCATCCTCCTTTCGGTGTTTGAGGCTATCCTTTCTAAACTGCCGTCAGCATCCGAGGTTCCGCCAATTCAGTTCAAACCTCGAAATCGGAACGCCCAGCGGATCCTTCCGGACTGGCCCATCGCTCCCAAAAATGTCCAGCCAACATCCCGAGCTCTCGTTGGCGCTGTCGAGAAACAACCGGACCCAAGTAACTTGCCAACCAGACGTTGCATCAGCGCAACCCTTACTCGATATGGTACTTGCGCAATCTCTAAAATAATGGAATGCTGGTTTGGGGTTAGTGGGTATTGGGTAAGGGGGAAGGCGTCTCGGCTGTTGTAAGTTCCGGGACGGCTTTGACAATCATGAATGTAGTGCAGTTCCTGGTGGGCATGCTCACCATGTCGTCCGTCGTGGCGATCTCGACTTATTGGGCAACGGGGTCAATCTGGAAGGCGCTCGGCTGGACGATCATCAGCTTGATCGTCTTGCAGGTTGCGTATCTTCTGTACATTCTCTGGGCGGTCTATAGGCCCGGCGCGGATGCCGCAGAAGATGATCCTCCCGAGACGGTTATCTGGCTCGGCCATGGAGTTGATATCTGCCTCTAGGGGGTGCCGCGCCATCTCGGCATTCCGACCGTGACGGTGTTGCCGTGCGGCCTGGGCGTGTTCCGGCCGACGAGCATAGGAGGCTCCACAGCTGGCGTGGTTTTTACGGCTCGATCGTCACCGCGATCGTGCGACATGAGGAGGGTCCGCCGGCGCTATGCGGTCACCGGCGGCATCGGGTGACAGAACAACACTGATCTGGCATGTTGGGCCAAAGGCCGAGCAGGCTGCGGCAAGTATCGAGTAGTCGGCAAGAGGGGGCTGTGTAAAGTGTACGGGTCGGCTCGGCTGAAGGGTCTTTTGCGCGTGCGGCTCTTGCAGGCGATCGTGGTGTCTGCCGCGCTGGCAGGCCTGGTTGAGGGCTGTGCTGGCCCTCACGTCATCGAGGGTGCGGTCCCGATGGCTCCCCGGGCCGCCCGGACCCAGCAATCCTGCACCGCGCAATGGCTGGCTCATCGCCACACGACCCAGGCGGCAGCCAAGGCCTTCGCCAAAAAATGCCTCCATGCGCAAGGCGCGGTGGAGCAGCAGCTCGACAGAAAGGCCGTCGCGCGCAAGCTTGCGGCGCTGATCGACGCCGACAAACGGTTGACCGCGCTCGAACCGTCCGACGTCGGTGCGTTCTGCCCTGGTTACATGATGCAGGACCGAAAAGGGCGCGCGGTTTTCTGGCGCACGCTGTTGGTCAACCTGACCGGTGCGGAATCCGTCTACAATACCGCTACAGCCTATTGGGAAGCGGATCTGGGCTGGTACAGCATAGGGCTGCTGCAGCTCTCGCTGGCCGACGAGGAAAGATACAGATGCGGCTTCAGATCGGAGGCCGACATTACCGATCCCAACCGGAATCTCGTGTGCGGCGTCAAGGTCGTGACCATGCTCGTCGCCGAGGACGGCATGATTGGTGGTGGCGCCGGTCACGAGATGAAGGGTATCGGCGCTTACTGGCAGAACCTTCGGCGGCCGTCCAGGGTACGTACCGAGTTGATGAACTCCACAAGAGCCATCGCGCAGTGTCAGGCCGCCCCCCGAAACTCATAGTGGACGGAATCGGCGCCGGCAGCCGCGTTCGGTCATGCGCCTGCGCGATCGCGGGCGGGATTGGATGCGGCGTTGCTGGCTGAGCGCGCAATCTTCCCCACAACAATGGGAGATCGGCAGCTTCAGCGTCGACGGCGCCACTCCGATCCTTGATCGGCCTCGCCGCCGTGCTATGTGAAAAAGATGTCAGAACCAACACCCGCGCCGCTCATCGTGATCGACCTGCAGACCGGCATGTTCGATGGCGTCGCCGAGCCACCGATCCATGATGCCGACGGCATTGCTGCCCGCACCCGCGCGCTGATCGATTGGGCACGCCGCGACGGGCGCAAGGTCGCTTTCGTCAGGCATGACGGGCCGGCGGGTGATCCGCTGGCGCCGGGCGAACCGGGCTGGCCGGTGTGGCCGGCGCTCGGCCAGGCTTGCGACGAGCCGACCTTTGCCAAGACCGTGCGCGACGCCTTCAGCAATGCAGCGCTTGGCGAATGGGTGGCCGGGCAGGGCGCCGGCGAGGTCGTTCTGGTTGGCGCGCAGACCGACTTTTGCGTGGCCGCCACGGTGAAGGGTGCTTTCGCCTTGGGGCTTGGCGTGACCGTGGTTTCCGACGCCCACAGCACGCTGGACAGCGCCAACGAGACCGCCGGGCAGATCATCGCCCGGCACAATGCCGCATTCGCCGATGCCGGCGTCAACCTAGTGAGGACGAAGGCGCTGATTGGCGGCTGACCCTCGCAAGCAAGACCTGGAGGAGTCCCGTGAAAAACCTGACCTTGCCTGCCGTAGGCGGATGCCGCTGCGGGCGTGTCCGTGTGAGGATTTCCGCGCCGCCGCTGCTGACCATGGCCTGCCATTGCACGGGGTGCCAGCGTATGTCGGCCAGCGCCTATTCGCTGAGCGCCGCCATTCCTTCGGAGGCGTTCGCGGTCACGCAGGGCGAGCCGGTGATCGGCGGGCTGCACGGCGCCTCGCGCCATTTCTTCTGCCCATACTGCATGAGCTGGATGTTCACGCGGCCGGAAGGGCTGGACTGGTTCGTCAATCTGCGCCCGACCATGCTCGACGACCCAAGCTGGTTCACGCCGTTCATCGAGACGTGGACCAGCGAGAAGCTGCCCTGGGCCAGCACGCCGGCCGTGCACAGCTACGAGGCGCTGCCGGCCATGGAGGAGTATGAGAGGCTGACCACCGAATTTGCCGGCAGCTTTGGCGGTGCGGGCAAATCCGGCGGCTGACCTCGTTTCACCAAACCGGTGCGATCACGAGAGGGATGGTGGATTATTTAAGCCAAGACTCGTATTCGGCCATTCCGTCGTATTCCCATTCGAAGCGTTTTCGTAACGCGCGGACGCTTTCCTTCCACGTTTTTCCTTCGCATTTATCGAGAATGTTGAGGAGGCTTTGTTTGAGGCTGGGCCAGTCAAACTCTTCGACGTACATAGCAGCGCCACCGTCTAGGTTTATCTGATCTTTGATCTGGTTAGCGATGACGTGCACCTCGAAGTAATCGGTTCCGATGCCCTCGTCCCACCCGATCGCCAGGGTTAGCGCCAGAGCGAAGCTCCTGGGATTCGTCGGCCGCCACTGTTCCAGTATTTTCTCGCTATCGAGAACTTTCATGCCGGAGCGGATTTCCTGCTCGGTATAACCCTCGCGGATCAGGCTTTCCGGGAAGGAATGACCCTTTCTCGACCTTGAGCCGAGGTTCCTTGCGCCAACGCCTCTTAACCTCAGTCGAGATGGATAGACGATGTTCGACATGGCCCCGTTTCGCGAAATGACAATCACCCGCAAAGTAGTGACCAATTCCGGCCTAGGCAATCGACGCCTCGTCGACGCTGAAGGCTTCGGGCGATTTGGCGCAGGCATTCATGATTTGCGGGCTTCCTCTGGCGCGGCCGATCGCGTAAGGCGCGGGGAAATTCCCCTGAAGCCTCGCGTGGAAGCATGATACGTCTCGAAAATATCAGCAAGCAGAACGGCCGGCAGATCGTCTTCATCGAGGCCTCCGCCTCGCTGCAGAAGGGCGAGAAGGTCGGGCTGGTCGGCCCCAACGGCGCCGGCAAGACGACGCTGTTTCGCATGATCAACGGTGAGGAGCAGCCCGACGAGGGCCAGGTCTCGGTCGATCGCGGCGTCACCATCGGCTATTTCAGCCAGGATGTCGGCGACATGGAAGGCCGCAGCGCTGTCGCCGAAGTGATGGACGGCGCCGGGCCGGTGAGCGAAGTGGCGGCCGAGATGCGCGAGCTCGAGGCCGCCATGGGCGATCCCGATCGCGCGGACGAGATGGACGACATCATCGCCCGCTATGGCGATCTGCAGGCGCGTTTCGAGGAACTCGACGGCTATGCGCTGGATGGCCGCGCCCACGAGGTTTTGGACGGCCTCGGCTTCAGCCAGGAGATGATGGACGGCGACGTGGGAAAACTTTCCGGCGGCTGGAAGATGCGCGTGGCGCTGGCCCGAATCCTGCTGATGCGGCCCGACGCCATGCTGCTCGACGAGCCGAGCAACCATCTCGACCTGGAAAGCCTGATCTGGCTGGAGCAGTTCCTGAAGAATTATGACGGGGCGCTGCTGATGACCTCGCACGACCGCGAGTTCATGAACCGCATCGTCAACAAGGTCGTGGAGATCGACGGCGGCTCGCTGACCGCCTACTCCGGCAACTACGAGTTCTACCAGCAGCAGCGGGCGATCGCCGACCGGCAGCAGCAGGCGCAGTTCGAGCGCCAGCAGGCGATGCTGGCCAAGGAGATCGCCTTCATCGAGCGCTTCAAGGCGCGCGCCTCGCATGCCGCCCAGGTGCAGAGCCGGGTGAAGAAGCTGGAGAAGATCGACCGCGTCGAGCCGCCCAAGCGCCGCCAGAAGGTGTCGTTCGACTTCCAGCCGGCGCCGCGCTGCGGCGAGGACGTGGTGACGTTGAAGAACATCCACAAAAGCTATGGCAGCCGCTCGATCTATGAGGGGCTGGATTTCCAGGTGCGCCGCCGCGAGCGCTGGTGCGTGATGGGCATCAACGGCGCCGGCAAGTCGACGCTCTTGAAGCTGGTGGCCGGCGCGTCAGAGCCGGACAATGGCACCGTGGCGCGCGGGCCGAGCGTCAAGATGGGCTATTTCGCGCAGCACGCCATGGAGGTGCTGGAGGGCGAGCGCACCGTATTCCAGACGCTGGAGGATGCGTTCCCGCAGGCTGGCCAGGCGCCGCTCAGGGCGCTGGCCGGCTGCTTCGGCTTTTCCGGCGACGAGATCGACAAGAAATGCCGGGTGCTGTCGGGCGGCGAGAAGGCGCGGCTGGTGATGGCGCTGATGCTGTTCGAGCCGCCCAATTTGCTGGTGCTGGACGAGCCGACCAACCATCTCGACATCGCCACCAAGGAAATGCTGATCGCAGCACTTTCGCAATACGAAGGCACCATGCTGTTCGTCTCGCACGACCGCCATTTCCTGGCGGCGCTGTCGAACCGGGTGCTGGAACTGACGCCCGAGGGCATCCACACCTATGGCGGCGGCTATACGGAGTATGTCGAGCGCACCGGGCAGGAAGCGCCCGGCTTGCGGAACTGAGGCGGGCAGCGGCGCTCGTCGCTCCCCGTCACCCAAACGCTCGATTCCGGAAGGTCGCTGCTCAGCCGTCCAGAGCAATTTCGCGCAGCGGTGTTTCTCCATCGATATCGAAGATGCCGACGATCCGGCCGACATCAACTGCCGCGACAGGGAACAGTGGGGATACTACTTTAAAAGCGCGTCCCGGACCGGGCGGAACCCCGAGCGGCCCGGCGTCGTAGCCTGAGGGGGGAGGGACTGGCGCCGAGCCTAACCGGTTGGAGGGGTAGATCACCGGCCATTTATTTATATACGCTCAAGCTAATGTAAGAGCAAGCTAATGTTTTGCGTTAGCGATCTGAAGCCAGAGGCAATCGGCGCCGATGGCGACCGGCAGCTGATATGTCGAGCGTGCCGGGCAGTAAGCGCCGGGGTCGCGGGCTGAGCGCGGAGCGGGGACGCTTGAGCGTGTCTAAATCGCGAGCTTGACCCTTCACGAGGCCGGCGACATTGTGGATGGCGAGTTGCCGTTCGCCAGTCCATAACGGTCGTGTGGAAATGGATTTTCGCAACGCCATCGATGAATTGCTGGCCTGGGCCCGCCAATGGTTCGACTACGCCGTCACGCCGTGGTTTTTCTATCAGGCTGCAATCATCGTCACGCTCTTCCTCGTCGCGAAGCTCGCGGCGCAGCGCATCGAGCCGCTCGTGGAGGACCGGGCACGCCAGATCAAGGGGCATCCCGGACTGTTGAGGGTCGTGGTTGCTCTGTTGCGGCGCACCGACTGGATCCTGTTCACGCTCTTCCTGCTTGCCGCGTTCGTTCTCATGCGCGCCGTCACCTGGCCAAGCCGGACCCATTTCATCTATATTGCGCTCTCGCTGTCCCTCGCGTGGCTGTTCGCGTCGGTGCTGTCGCGCATCATCCGCAACCGCATCGTTGCGCGCACTCTCGGCTGGCTCACCTGGATCTATGCGGCCCTTGTCATCCTGGGCATCGACGACGAGACCGCGACTTTCCTGGACGGCCTCGCAATACCTTTGGGCGCGGTTCGCCTTTCGGCGCTCATGGTGCTGAAAGCGGCGCTGCTGCTGATCGCCACCGTTTGGCTTGCAGTGGTCGTCGGCAAATATATCGATGAGCGCGTCCGGATATCCGAAGAGCTGACGCCCTCGATCCGCGTCCTCGTCGGCAAGGTCGCGAAGATCGGCCTCGTGCTGGTGGCGGGTGCCATCGCTCTGTCTTCCGTCGGCCTCGACCTGACGGCTCTGACGATCTTCTCCGGCGCCGTCGGCGTCGGCCTGGCTTTCGGGCTGCAAAAGGTCGTTTCGAATTTCGTCTCCGGCATGATCATCCTTCTCGACAAGTCGATCAAGCCGGGCGACACCATTTCGCTCGAAGGCACCTTCGGCTGGGTACGCGAATTGCGGGCGCGGTTCGTCTCGGTGGTGACGCGCGACGGCCGCGAATTCCTGATCCCGAACGAAGACTTCATCACCCAAAGGGTCATCAACTGGTCGTTCAGCGACAACCTCGTGCGGCTCGATGTGAATTTCGGGGTCTCTTACGACGCCGATCCGCACAAGGTCAGCGAACTGGCGATAGCGGCCGCCATGAGCGTCGGCCGGGTCGAGGCGGACCGGCGGCCGGTCTGCTGGCTCACGGAGTTCGGCGACTCCTCGCTCGACTTCGTCCTGCGCTTCTGGATCCACGACCCGCAGCAAGGCCTGACCAACGTGCGCGGCAAGGTGCTGCTGGCGCTGTGGGACACCTTTAGGGAAAACGGCATAAGCATCCCCTATCCGCATCGCGAGATCATCATGAAGCCGGATGGGCGGGTTGGGAGATCACGCGGGCGCTGAGGGGCGGCAGCTTCGGCGCGGCGCGCCCTTTCGTCCGTGCATCCAACACCGCTTATTGCCTTCAAGACTTGGCTCCAATGCTGTATCCAGCCCCGAATTCAAGGAGCCCTTCGATGACCTCACATCTCGACATCCCAGACGCCAGTATGGCTGTCGACGACGCCAGCATGGCTGCCGATGACGAGCGCGCCCACGAGGACGCCGCGTGGCAGGACGATGTTCGCGCGGGCGTGCGGCATGTGCGCGATCTCGCCTCCCTGCCGCTCTCGCCGGCCGAGCGCGCTGCGGCGCAGGCCGCGGCCACGCGCCACAAGGTGCGCATCCCCAAAGCCTATCTCGACCTGATCGACTGGAGCGACCCCGCCGATCCCATACGGGCGCAGGTCATCCCGTCGCCGGAGGAATTGGCCGAGCAGGAAGGCGAGTTCGACGATCCGATCGCCGACCACGCCTTCAGTCCGGTGCCGCGATTGACGCATCGCCATGCCGACCGGGTTCTGCTGTTCCCGACCTATCAATGCGCCGTCTATTGCCGGTTCTGCTTTCGCAAGGAATCGCTGACCTCGATCGGCCGCGGCTATACGCGCGAGGCGCTGGAACCGGCCTTCGCCTATATCGAGGCGCATCCGGAAATCCGCGAGGTGATCCTGACTGGCGGCGACCCGCTGTCGCTGCCGGACAAGGCACTGGCGGAAATCCGCGCCCGCATAGAGGCCATCCCGCACGTGCGGCTCTTGCGCATCCACACGCGCGTGCCCGTCGCTCTACCGTCGCGCATTACGGCAGGGCTGGTTCAGGCCTTGCAGGGCCGGCTGATGGTCACGGTCGTCACCCATTTCAACCACGCGCGGGAGATCACGCCGGCGGCCGAAGCGGCCTGCCGTACGTTGCGGCAAGGCGGCTTCGTGCTGCTCAACCAGAGCGTTCTCCTGAAAGGCGTGAACGATACGGTCGAGGTGCTGGAGGAACTGTGCCGGGAGCTGATGTACCGCCTCGGCGTCAAACCCTATTACCTGCACCACGGCGACCTCGCGCGCGGCATGGCGCATCGGCGCACCACTATTCACCAGGGTCAGGCGCTAGCCAGCGCCCTGCGCGCCCGCCTGTCGGGCATCTGCAATCCCGTCTATGTCCTGGACCTGCCGGACGGCGGCGGCAAGGTGCCGCTGGGGCCGTGCCATGTCGAGGCGCGGGACGGGGAGACCTGGCGGATACGGGGGCAGGATGGCGAGGTGAGGGCGTATACGGAGGTTGTTGGGCATCCCTGAAAGCCTGGGACCGTGCGAAGCGGGTCGCGCAGCGACCGGGAGATGTCAACATAAATATTGACATTCTAGATCGCTCTGTATACATATACATTGACGATTTGATGAGTAACGTCAATATATGAGTTTACAATGAGCGTCAAACAGGCTGTTCGTGAGCAGTACCAGGCGACGGTGAACCTCGCCCGGGGCGGCAATATTCATATCCCTCCGGAAGGTTGGATTCGCACGGTGCGCAAGGCGCTCGGCATGTCTGGCGCGCAGCTTGCGCGGCGGATGGGGGTTACGCGCGCCCGCATCGCGCAGGCGGAACGGGCCGAGCTCGATGGCGGCGTCACGCTGAAGTCCATGCAGGCCGCCGCCGAAGCCATGGGCTGCCGTTTCGTCTACGCCTTCGTGCCACCCGACGACATCGAGACTATCATCCTCGCGCAGGCTCGAAAAAAGGCGAGGGCGACCGTCGGCGCGGCAAGCAGACACATGGCGCTGGAGGACCAGGCCGTATCGGACAGCCGGACGGAGCAGGAAATATTGCGCCTCATGCGCGAGCTTATGTACGAAATGCCGCCCGATTTCTGGCAGGACAAGTGACGTCAGGCATGGCGGTCAGGCTCGACTATCCGGAAGGCGCGACGCCTCTCGATCCGAACGAGCTTGGCGGGCTGAAGCACAGGCACGTCACCACCCAAGGCGAATTGGACGAGCTGGAGCAGGCGAACATCGCATCCGGACTGCGCTGGCTGGCCAGGATGCGGCGCAGAGATATCCTCACCGACGACTTTGCGATTGAGCTGCACCGCCGCCTCTTCGGTGAGGTCTGGAGTTGGGCCGGCAGCTTCAGGAAGACAGGCAAGAACATCGGCGTCGATCCAGCCCACATCGGCATCGAATTGCGCGCCGTGATGGACGACGCGCGCTACTGGGCGGACCATGGAACCTATCGGCCTGTCGAGATGGCGGTACGCCTTCACCACCGCCTCGTATTGGTCCATCCCTTTGCCAACGGCAATGGCCGCCACGCCCGCATCATGGCCGACATCGTGCTGGACGGGATCTACGGGGCCGGCCCCATAAACTGGACAGCCGGCGCGGACCTTCAGAGAATGAACCAGCGCCGCGCGGCCTATATCGCGGCCCTCAAGGCCGCTGACAATCACGACATTGGCCCGTTGCTGGCCTTTGCCGAGGCGCCAGAATAGGCGGCTTCGTGCTGCTCCACCAGGGCGTTCTCCTGAAAGGCGTCAACGACACGCCGAGCCACCTTGTATGGAGCTTTCGTTGTCAAGGGTGTATTCAACATCGCATCCCTTTGTTCGACGGTTGAGCGACCATCCCTCCGTCTCGACCTGCTCTCTGGCGGAGCGCCGCGCGCAGAGCCTGTCCAGGATGCCACTTGCGGCACCGGCACAACCGGCGCGGAGCGTCCTGGACAGGGTCGAGCACGGCGCTATCGTTGCCCGTGAAGGGGACGTCATGACTGGCCTCGCGGTTGGATCATCGATGGTATCGGTCAAGCGGCACCGGGCCGATCGGCGGATTGTACAGCGCAAGGGCGATCTGAGGGGGACCTGCCAGCGTGACGCCAGGGCGCCACAACCTTGTATTCGGGCGGATCGCAGGGATCCGGACCATGATGCAGTCATTCGCATCGGCGGCAAGGCTCCTCGGAGGCGGTTCCCAATCTCTCCCGCGTGCATGGATGTCATGCCATAGGGGGCTACGGGTCACCGCCGCCTCGGATCATCCTGGCATTGCTCCGTCTCAATGGACGGATGGATGCCGGACCTTTTTGTGTCGTGTGCTCCTTAACTGGTTTTCATCCGATCGTTCATGCCGCAGGGCGCAGGATGGCGCCGTCCGGCACTTCGCCGGCGCTCACATAGCGCCACAGCGCGATCAGCAGCTTGCGTGCCAGGGCCACGATCATGGTCTTGCGCACGTTGCGCTGGGCGCCGGCGGTGCGCTCCTGGAACCACTGCGCCAGCGCACTGCCCTTCTGGAACATCAGCCAGCGCCAGGCCAGCTGGATCATGCCGCGCCGCACCCGCGCATTGCCGGCCCGCGCCAGCCCTTTCTCGCGCCGCTTGCCGCCGCTCTCGTCCGGTGCTCCGGTCAGCCCGGCATAACGCGCCACCGCGCGGCGATCGCGCAGATGGCGCGACAGGATCTCATGCACCAGCATGTCGGCCGTCTCGATGCCGAGGCCCATCATCCTGGCCAGCATCAGCACCATGGGATGCGGGCCATCCTGCGGCGTCTGCTTCAGCCGCTCCAGGCGCATCTTCTCGATCTCCTTAAGCTGCTCCTTGATGAGCCGCAGCCGCGCCATGTCGCGGTGCAGCTCGGCCAGCGTGTTGGGCGGCAGCGGCACCCCTTCCGCGCCGCGCAGCTCTTCCAGCCGCTCCGCCGCCTTCTTCAGCTTCACATTGAAGCCGCGGATGCCAAAGCGCACCAGCGTCGCCTTCATCCGGCTGATCAGGCTGGTGCGCTCGCCCACCAGCGTCTCGTGCTCGCGGTTGGCGCGCCGCGCGTCCTCCTCCTCGATCGTCGGGATCGCCACCATGCCGCAGTGCTTCGCCTCACCGCGCAACCAGCCCACAAACGACCGCTTCAGCAACTGCGTGTCGAGCCGGTCCGACTTCGCCCGCCGGTGCTCGCGCGACACCGGGATGCTGGTCGGATGGATCACATAGGTTTCGATCCCTTGCGCCAGAAGCAACCGCGCCAGCCAGAAGCCGTCGCGGCCAGCCTCGAACGCCACCGCGATCCGCGCGATCGCCTTGCCGGCCTTGGCCGCTTCGTCCCGCCAGCGATACAGCAGTTTCAACAGTGCCACAGGATCGGCACCCTGCTTCTTCAACGGCTCGCGCGTAAGGCCGGGAACCAGCCCGGCCACCAGCCAGCTCGACGCGCTCAGTTCAATCACCGCGACCAGCGTGCTATCCTGATCGAAGGCGACGAGGGACTTGCTCAGATCATTCTGTTGCATGGGGCACTCCATTCGAGTTTCACAGCAACGATGGTGCCACAACCCTCGCCGCCGCCCCATAGCTTCTCTCCCCCACGTTCGTGGGGGCGAGGAACCCAGGTTCTGCGAGAGAAGCCTGCCCTCGGCGACATCCGCAACGTTTCACCCTTGTCCGCCTGGGTCGACTACGCCCAAGCCCCGCGCCTGTCCGAGTGCCTAGCACGCCGGGCTCACGTTGGAACCGGATCCAATGCCTCGCATTTTAGAGATGACGGGGCAAAGGAGCGCAAGGTGAAAGCTTTAGTGGCGGTACTTGGCGGCTTCGGGCTGACACTCGCCGTATTTGCCAGCGGACTGGCCTTCGCCACCTGGCTTCTTACCGCCAAGCCGGTACGCCAGGTCGCCCCGGCCTCCAGCGTCGCCGAGCTGTGGACAAGGGAACCGCGGCAGGTGAACCCTGCATCGCAGCGCCTTGAGCGCCTTCCCGCCCGCCCGGTTGATCGCAGCTCGAAACCTGCCGATACCGCAGCTTGGGCGCCCGACACCACCGTTACCGGCTCTATCCAGCCGCCGGCGGACGAGCAGCAGGCGGTGCCTGCCGCCCATGTGGAATGGTGCGCAAGCCATTACCGCTCCTACAGGCCAGACGACGACCACTACACATCCTACAGCGGACAACAGCGCCCCTGCGTCTCGCCCTACTTCCAGGCCGGTGCGACCGGGCGCACCTCGCCGCTCCCCGCCGACGACGCCAGCTATGTCGAGGCGAACGACGCGTGGCCAATGGATGGCGACGTCGCGTCGGATGAAACCGGCGGCGCCTGGGGTTCGCCCGACCACGTGCAATATTGCTTCAGCCGCTACCGCTCGTATCGGCCGGAAGACAACAGCTACCAGCCTTACTCCGGCGGCCCGCGCAGGCAGTGTGAATAGGGAAGCGCTGGTCAGCGCGTGCTGGACCTGCCGGACGGCGCCGACTTCGTGACGTTGGAGCGACCCACCAAGGCGGTGGTCGCCATGCCGAAGCCCTAGACTGTTGTCGCGAGGGTAGGGTGATAGCGTGGCAGTGGAAGATGGGTGGAGATGTGAGTAGCTGTATTCGCCCTGATTAGCGACTGTCTTTGTTCAAGCCACGACATGCAGAGAAATGGGATATCCGTGAACGGCCACCCATTCCGGTCATCGCCTCATTCCACCTGAAGGTCGCGAAAAGGGTGCGAACCCGGCTTCACACAAACGCCCATCGTCTCAGCGTTTAAAGGTTTGGCGATCTCCTCGAGACGTTCGCAGGGCGCGTTTCCCGATGCGGCCGGCTTTGCAATGCGCTACACTCCCAGACCGCCGCGTCCGCGACGACGGCACCGCCTGCTGGGGTGATGATTGGTCGCCCCCTGAAGGAGTTTCGCCCATGAAGCGCAGAATGGCCGCCCTGATGGTAGGCGATATCGTCGGCTATTCCGGAATGATGGAGCGAGCCGAGGAGCAAACCGCCGAACGCTTGGCCAGCTGTCAGGCCCTCATTTCGGAAAAGGTCGATCTGCTCGACGGCCGGGTTTTCAAGACGACGGGCGACGGGGCCCTCGCCGAATTTCCGAGCGCCGTAAACGCCGTGCGCAGTGCATTCGAGATCCGCGGCGCGCTTGCAGGCGCACGAGAGCCCGACACCGAACCTTTCAGGATGCGGTTCGGTCTCCATATCGCGGATGTCATGGTGCAGGGCGATGATCTGGTCGGAGACGGCGTCAACCTCGCGGCGCGCATACAGGCGGCAGCCGAACCAGACTCGATCTATGTGAGCGGTGCGCTCTTCGATCATGTCCGCCGCAATTCTGCGTTCATATTCGACGATATGGGCGAGCGGGCGTTCAAGAACATTACGGAATCGGTGCACCTCTATCGGGTCCGCGGCGAGATCGGAGCGCATCGGCTGCAGTCGGCGCCGACGCAACTGGTCATCACGACGGAACGGCGGCCGGCATCGGTCGCGGTGCTCCCTTTCCGGGTATCGGGCGACGACGAGAACCAGCGCTATCTCGCCGAGGGCCTCACCGAGGAGCTTATTGTCGAACTGGGGCGGTTTCGGCGTCTTTCGGTCAGTTCGCGCAGTGCGAGCTTCGCGGTTGCGGACGCCCACCCGGATCCGGTGAGGGTCGGCGAGGCTCTGGGCGTTCGATATGTGCTTGAGGGACAGGTGCGCAAGATCGGAGAGCGGGTTTCGATCAGCCTCACGCTGTCGGAAACCGACCAGGGGACGGTGGTCTGGAGCGACAAGATCCAGCGTCCATTCGAGGAAATCCTCGCTTTGGTTGATGGAACCGTCGCGAGGATCGCCGCGACGGTATCCGGACGGATGGAGGACGCAGCCATGGTGGCGGCGCGCCGAAAGCCGCCAGAAAACATGACCGCCTTCGACTGCCTCTTGCGCGGGCTCGATCATCACCGCCTGGGCGGCGTCACCGACGACAATGCCCGCCAGGCCGTCGGCTGGCTTTCAAAGGCGATCGAGGCCGATCCGCACTACGCGGCCGCCTATGCGTGGAGGGTCTGCGCAGCGTCAGGGTTGCCGGGTTTCGACCCCGAGCAAGGTCGACGGGACATTTGCCGCGCGCTCGAGCTTGACCCCTGCGATGCCGAGGCAAACCGGATCATGGGCGCGTTTGAACTTATGGATGGCAACTTCGACGAGGCCCTGGCGCACAGCCGCAGAGCAATGGAATTGAACCCGACGGATGCCTACATCAAGGCAAGATGCGCCGCGGTCTTTACCTCTGTGGGCGAAGCAGAGCGTTCATTGTCCTTGCTCGACGAAGCCGAGATGCTCGACCCGTTCCTTCCTGTGTGGTGCGTCGAGGAACGGGGCGTGGCTCTTTATGCGCTGGGCCGCTATGCCGAGGCTATTGAATCCCTCTGCAAACTCACGTTTCAGACCACTCGATCGCGCCTCTATCGGGCGGCCGCGCTCTTGGCGCTCGATCGATCCGACGAAGCCGGCCGGATGGTCAGGGAAGCTGTCGGCGGCGAGGCAGCTCTAACGGCCTCCAACTTCACCAGCCGCGAGTGTTACCGCGATCCTGAGAAGGCTCGGGAGCTTGGCCGCTTGCTAAGGGAAGCAGGTTTGCCGCCATAAGATCGGTGGCGACGGTCTGCCGCTAACGACAACCCGTTCAGCACACACACTGTCGAAGTCTGCAACGGGTCGACTCCGGTCGTTTGCGATCGAAAAGGGAATGGCCGCTCATGACGCAAAGCCGATCTTCGAACGGCACGATTCACAATTAAACACGCGTCCCGCTACCGTCATCTCTGAGCGTTTAGCGTCGCCCGGCGCCGGCCCTCCATCGCATCCAGCCGCTCCTGCAGATGCCCATTCAGCACGATCATCTCCTTCAGCGCCTTCACCGCATCGCCCTTGTGCTGGGCAATGAATTTGTCGGCGATCGCCTGCAGGGTGGCCTCCTGGCGGCTGTCCAGCGTCACAATGTGATCCATGGTGGTGACCTCCAAATGGTTCATTAGGCTATAGTGAACAAATAGGGAACAAAAATGTCAAGGGCGAATTGACTCGGCGAGGAATGCCTTCCTATTTGTCAGCAGGTGGGCGGTTGCTCGCAAACTGAGGAGAGCCGCGATGGGCAGACGAAACAGCCGCTATGATCGCTTGTTCGCGCGCGACGCGGAGGCGATCATCAGCGATGCGCTGCGCCTGCGCGGAACAGTGCTTTCGGCGCAGCTGCACCTGAAAGCAAATGGCGAACTGTTCTGGCAGCTGAGCGGGCTGGTCGACAAGCTGCATGCCGTGATGGCCAGCGTGGCGGAGAAGGAGCCCGATTTCCGCGCGGCCGGGCTTGGCCTGTTGCCGCTGCCCGAGGATTATTCCAGCCGGAAATGAGCCATGGCCGGGCCGATGGACAGCGTTGGACGTGCCGCGAAGTCCAATATGCTGCTGATCGTCGAGTGCGGCCACTGCTACCATGTCGGCCGCTTCAGGGCGAATGATGTCGCTCAGGTGGTGGGCTGGAATAAGCCGCTGGAAGCCATCAGGTTCAGGTGCAAACGATGCAGCCGAAAGGACACTACCGTCCGCACCCAATTCATCGACCAGGACCGGCCACTGAAGGGCTACATCTGGACGCTTCAGAAATTCAAAGTCTAGAACAGCGAGCCTTGCGCCGGCGCCTGCGGCGGAAACTTGATCTGCGTCGCCGGCTTCTCGACGATCACCAGCGCGTCGTCCGGTGCCGTTCGTTGCAGGTGCCTCGCCTCCGACCACGGCGCGGTCAGCCAGGTCTCGGTTTCCTCCGGCGTGGTCAGGATGACGGGCATGGCCTTCTCGTGGATCGGCGCGATCAGGGCGTTCGGCTTGGTGGTCAGAAAACCGTAGAGCTCGAAGTCGCCGGGGCCGTCCTTGACCTTGCGAACGCCTTGCCAACGCGTCCACAGGCCGGCGAAGAAGAAAAGCGGCCGCTCCTCGTTCAGCGCGAACCAGTAGTTCCTCTGGATACCGGTATCCGGATCCTTGTCGCCGGGCGTCGGGCTGGGCTCGGCGAAGCTGGTGAGCGGCACGACGCAGCGGTTCTCGACGCCGAGATATTGCTGCCAATGGCCGTATTGCGGGTTGCGGATGTTGGTGGTGCCGTAGTCGGCCTTGCCCTTCACCCGCTCAATCGGCGTCGGCATGCCCCACAGCAGATTGGCCAGTTCGCGCGTCCCGTCCGGCGCGTTGCGCACCACCGGGCCGGGCTGGTTGGGGTAGATGTCGATGGAGGGCTCGAGATTGCCAAGGATGTCGCGCAAGGCGCGGGTCCACTGGCGGATGGCCTCCTGCGACGTCGTGATGTTGTAGAGGTTGCACATGTCGAGCCCCAGCGATGTTCAGGCATCTTGTGGGAAAAGGCAGGCAATTTCCAGCGCTGTCCGGCTGGCTGCTGACACGGCCGGGCCTGTCAGTAATGACGTTTCCGAATGTTGCGAACACCCCTCCATTAACCTTTCGTTAACCATGCCTGGCCTAGCGTTTAACCACTCAGTAAGGATTCGCCGCCAGTGACCTTTGCCGCCCCCCTCGAGGCCAAATCCATTCGCTTTCGTGCCCGCTCGTTCGTCGCCTTCACGCTGACGCCGGAGGCGCCGCTTTCGGAGTGGCTGGAGAGCCTCGATCGCTGGATCGGCAATTCGCCGGGCTATTTTGCCGGCCGGCCGGTGGTGCTCAATCTCAACATATTGAAGCCCGATATCGGCGGGATCGAAACGCTGGTCGCCGAGCTTGGCCTGCGCGGCATCCGCATCTATGCCATCGAGCTCGATGGAACCACGGCGCTTGCGCCCAATCTGCCGCCGGTGCTGATCGGCGCCAAGGAGGCTACCGCCGGGCTGCTCATGCAGGCCGACGGCAAGGGCAGGCCGGAAGAGGCAAGCAGGCCAGAAGAGACGGGCAAGCCCGAAGAGGCGGGCAGGGCGGAACCGGGCAAGCAGCCAGAAGACAGGCCGCCGGAAGCGCCGGCCACGCTTATGGTCAAGACGCCGATCCGCTCGGGCCAGTCGGTCTTCCACGCGCATGGCGATGTCATCGTGCTGGGCTCCGTCGCCTCCGGGTCCGAGATCGTCGCCGCCGGCTCCATCCACGTCTACGGCACGCTGCGCGGGCGCGCTTCGGCCGGCGTGCTCGGCCATTCGGCGGCGCGCATCTTCTGCCGCAAAAACGAGGCCGAGCTTTTGTCGGTCGACGGCTGGTATTGCACCGCCGAGGAGATGGAGCCGTCCTTGCGTGGAAAAGCGGTCCAGGCCTTTCTCGAAAAAGACACGCTGCGCATCGCGCCGTTCAACTGACAACAGCCGCTCAACAACAATAATGGAGGCATATTCATGGGCAAGGTAGTGGTGGTCACCTCGGGCAAGGGGGGCGTCGGCAAGACGACCTCGACGGCCGCCCTTGGCGCCGCGGTAGCGAGAACCGGCAAGAAGGTGGCCCTGGTCGACTTCGACGTCGGCTTGAGGAACCTCGACCTGATCATGGGCGCCGAGCGGCGGGTGGTGTTCGACCTGGTCAACGTCATCCAGGGAACGGCCAAGCTGTCGCAGGCGCTGATCCGCGACAAGCGGGTCGAGACGCTGTTCCTGCTGCCGGCCTCGCAGACGCGCGACAAGGATGCGCTGACCGAGGAGGGCGTCGGCGAGGTGATCGATAAGCTGCGTTCGGTGTTCGACTATGTCTTCTGCGACAGCCCGGCCGGCATCGAGCGCGGCGCGCAGCTCGCGATGCGCTTTGCCGACGAGGCGGTCATCGTCACCAACCCGGAAGTCAGCTCGGTGCGCGATTCCGATCGCATCATCGGCCTGCTCGACGCCAGGACCGTAAAGGCCGAGCAGGGCGAGCAGATCGCCAAGCATGTGCTGGTGACCCGCTACGACGCGGCGCGCGCGGCGCGCGGCGAAATGCTCTCGATCGACGACGTGCTGGAGATCCTGTCGACGCCGCTGCTCGGCATCATTCCCGAGAGCCAGGACGTGCTCAAGGCCTCCAACCTCGGCTCGCCGGTGACGCTCAGCGATCCCACCAATTCCGCCGCCCGCGCCTATATCGAGGCGGCCAAACGGCTCGAGGGCGAAGAGCTGCCGGTGGTCGTGCCGTTCGAGCGCAAGGGCTTTCTCGACCGGCTTTTTGGAAGGAGGGCAGCATGAACCTGTTCGACCTCTTCAAGCGGCGCGGCAGCGCGCCGGTGGCGCGCGAGCGGCTGCAGGTGCTGCTCGCCTATGAGCGCCGCAACCGCAGCCAGCCCGATCTCGTCTCGGTGCTGCGCGAGGAGATCATGGCCGTCATCGCCAAACATGTGCAGATCGACCAGGATTATCTGCAGGTCTCGATGGATCGCGGCGAGACGATGTCGACGCTGGAGATCGACATCCAGATCCCCAACAAGAGCGCAAGGCCATTGGCCATGTCGGCCTGAACTCGCAAGGCTCGGGTTTCTCGCCCCCGCTGCGATCCTTCGCGCCCCCCTCTGTCCTGCCGGACATCTCCCCCACGAGGGGGGAGATCGGCAGCTTCGGCGCCTCGCGCCCTCTTGCACCGTTGCAGATTGGCGAAAGCCGGCGAGACATCCGATCTCCCCCCTCGTGGGGGAGATGCCGTGTTTTTTGGTAAAGAGGGCAGGCCAGAGGGGGGCGCTGTCCCGCCGGCATCTCCAAGGCTGTCGCCTGAGCTGCAACCGCTGTCAGAGGGCCGGTCTTTGCTTGCCGCCACCACTACCGCAGCCACCACCAAAGCCCACCCAGCACCGCCACCACCCCCGCGATCGACAGCCCGAGCATGATGTACGATCCCTTGATGACGTCGCGGATCACCTTCTTGACGCTTTCCCGGTCATTGAGATTCGGGAACGGCTCCTGCGGTTCCGCCACGCCGAGAAAACGGCACAGCGGCCCCCAGCCTTCGGTCACCGTGAACACCAGAAGCTTTTCCGGCGGCACGGCTGCCTTCACCTCCTCGGTGTAAGCGTTGTAGCGCGCGATCGCCCGCTCGCGGTCGTCCATCACGCCGGCCAGCACACGGCCCCAGATCAGCTTGCGCGACATGTCGCCGAATTTTCGGCCGAACGGCGTCAGCCACTCCAGGATCTTGAACTGCCAGACATTCTCGGTGAAGTAGATCGTGTCGATCGTGCTGTCGTACCAGCCTTCGGCGCCGCGCGGGTGAAGCGTCAGCAGCACCTTGGCATCAGGGTATTCGGCCAGCAGTTCCCTCCACACGCAGCAGCCGGGATTGTCGACCGTCGCGGTGTAGTTGGCAAACACCCGTTTCCAGTCGTGCCGTGTTCCCGGCGGGCTGTTCGCCACCTTGCGCCAGAAGTCGAGATGGCCCTTGTTGGCCTTGTTGAGGATCACTTCCTGCATGTGATAGCAGGGAAAGCCGAGCCTGTTCAGCGCGGCAAAGGTCGACCACGTGCCCGTCCGCCCGAATCCCGCGCCGATTACCTTGAGCGCCATGCCATCCCCCCATTTCTCCCGTGGACTGATATTCTTATTTTATGTCAGCCCGCGACGCCTACGTTGCGCCCGGCGCGCCCGGCGCGCAACAAATTTCCATCGCGTCTTTCTGGCCGCGGGCTTTCGATGTGATGGCCGATGCTGGCGCGCGTGCGCTGGGCTGTGACAAGCCTCGACCGACGATTTCGGGCATCAAGTCAATAGGTGACCGTGACCACCACGGTGTCAGTGTAGGTGCCTGGGGACGGCGTCGATTGCGCCGGCACGCGGCCATAGACCGGCAGGTTCTGCGTCGCGCCCGCGCCGGTGCCTGCAACGGTGTCGGCGCCGATGGTTCCACCCCAGGGCTGACTGCGCGCGGCATCCTTGTAGAGGCCGTAGGTCACGGCCTGGCCGCCGAGCGTCATGCGCCGTGCCGTCGGACTGGTGCCGCTTAGCCCGTTGTTCAAGCCGACATTGTAGGTGGTGCCCGGGGTGCAGGTAACGTCGATGCCGCCGGCCGCATCGGCTGCCGCGTCGAGCACCCCGTGGCTGCCGAAATCGATGTTCTGCGCTGTCACGTTGCAGTTGTTGACGACGTTGGCCTGCGCCGTGAAGCTGGGCTGGGTCGGGTTCTGCGTGACTGAGCCGCAGGCGGGAGCAGTCAGCAGGTAAGTGGTCCAGTTGAAGTTCACCTGGCTCCCGGAGAAGGTCGATGTGTAGAGGTCAGCCGTCGCGCTTTGCTGGCTGCCGAAGACGCGCGCATAGATCGTCCGCGTCGCCATCGCGGTGGTGAGCGGCAAGGCGGTCAGGTTCACGGCCACCGGACTGCCAAGGTCAGGCTGCTCTCGCGAGCCCCACGGCGTGGTGCGCGCCGCCTCCTGGTAGAAATTGTAGTTCAGGGCCGCATTGGTGGCATTGCGCATGTGGCGGATGCCGGACGTGGCGCCGCCCGTTCCGGCGTTGAGGTTCAGGCAGACGCGGAAATTCAGGCCGGTCAGCCCTGCGTTGCAGCTGATATTGACGGTCGCCGTTGTATCGGCCGCAGCGCCGGACAAGGTGTCGACACTGCCGAAGTTGGCATTGGAGACGCTGAAGGAACAGCTCTGGGCTTGCGCCTGCGCGGACACAAGCAGGAAGCAGGCCAGCAGGATCAGACGTGGCATGACTTCCTCATTCAACTGGCTCATTCAACTGGCTCATTCGATTGGACGGCAGACCGCATTGGGGATCGCCACCTGCTCGCCCTCGCGCGGTTCGAAATCAAACTCGGCTGCGCAGCGGCCGCGGGTCGGCTGATCCACCACGATGCGGTTTTGCGGACCGAGTCCCGTAATGTAGGCCTGCCCCTCATAGCCCACGACAAAGCCTTCCGAGTCTCCTTCTTCCACCTGTCCGGCCGCACCTGTCTCCAGGAATTCGCCGCTCTCGTCGCGGAGCGTGACAAGCGCGTTCTGGGCACCGGCCTCGACATCGAACTTGACCACGGTGCCGCTGCGGTCAGCCGGAACGGTGACCTCGCGGGTGCCGGCGACCGTTGCATCGACCGGCAGGTTCGTTGGGTCGATGGTGATCTGGTTCGGCTCGTAGGAGCGCAGATCCGGCACCAGGAGCTTGCCCCTGCGGTTGGTGCGGCCGGCCGGCCGGTTCTCATATTGAACGTCAATATCGGGAACACCGGCGTCGACAACGGTGAAGGCGTCATCGATGCGGTTGGAAAAGAAAACGTCGCGGCCGGCGAAGACGACGGAACCATCTGCCTGGGCCGTTGCGCGAAATTGATCTTCGTATTGCTGGACACCGGCCTCGAAGCGGGCAAAAGGCGCGCGATAGCTGACGGATGCCGCACGGTCCCTGTAAGCGCCTTCCGTGTCGCGGAGCCGCCAGCCGACGCTGCCGATCTCGGCGTTTTCCGACTTGACCAGGTCCGCCGTCACCGCCGTCCCATCGGAATCGGAGGAAACGCCCGCCGAAGCATAGATATCGTTGCCGAGCGGGATCGAAATCCCGGCGAACGCGCCGAACGAATCCTCGTCCTCGAGGTCCGTGAAGGCGGTTGCAAAAAATGATGCGCCGTTGCCGAAGGGGCGGTTGAGGGAGAGCCCGAGGATCCGGGATTTTTCACCTTCGGCCGTCTTGAGCTGCGTGTAGCTGAAATTGAGCGACGATGGGTCGAACTTCAGGGGCACCGAGACGGAAACCTGGTCGAGCACGCGCGGCGGCGCGGCGCTGTGGAAGTCATCGTCGGGCAACAGCGGCGGCAGAGGATCGACGGTTACCGCGGCAATGTCGTTGTAGTCTCCGAACGTGCGCTGCGTTCGCGCAAAAAAATGAATGTCCCAAAGCTGAAGCTCGATACCGCCCGCCACCTGAAACCCCGTCTGCCCGCCGTAGCTGCTCGCGGCAGCGGCGAATGATCCCACTCCGTATTGGCCGAGCCCGAACACCGCTCCCGCACCGCCGTTCACAAGGCCGCCGCCGCCTTCGGCATGGCCCTCGAAGGTCAGCCAGTCGGTCAATCCGTAGCGAAGCGTGCCCGAGGCCATGAAGCGCCCGTCATAGTCGCCGGATTCGACGCCGTAGAACCGGCGGGCAAAGCCTGCTTCGGCCGAATAGTCCCAAAACCCCGACGCCAATAGGTCGGATGACGCGAAAAAGGGCGTTTCGGAAACCGTCTCGCGTCCGAGAGCGTCGCGCACCACGACACGCGCCGTTCCGCTTCCCGTCACCACCGGCAGATTGGTGATCTGGAACGGGCCGGTCGGAACCTGCTGCGACAGGCGCCGGGCATTGTTGACATAGATATCGACCGTCGACGGAACGGCCGCGGAGCCGGAGAGCTCGGGCAGAGGCATTGTCACAAGGTCCGGCCTCAGGCCGAAGTTGCGCTGGATCTGCACCCCGCCCAGGCGTGTTGGCCGGGTCCAGCTCAACCCGCCCGTAATGACGTCGCCGGCGCGGAACGTGGTCAGCCATTTGGGGCTCGAATAGGACCACGTCGTGTCGAGTCGGGTCGAGCCATAGGGTTCGTCCGGCGAACTGCTGGCAATGTAGGAGCTTGCCAGGACGCCGAACGGACTGAATACACGGCCTTCGAACCATCCCGATGCGCCTTCGAAGGCCCACATGTCATCGACGCCGTCACCTCCGGTGCTGGCGAACAGCGTGTAGTTCATGAGCGCGCCGAGGCTGCTTTGAGGGTCCGCGGTGGGTGTTTCGTCCCGATCTCGCTCATGGGCATCGATGACGCGCGCGGAACGCGCGTCATATTCGACGGTGAAATGGATGGTCTGGGCGGTCTCGTCGAATTCGGCGGAAACGCGGGGAAGCTTGGCTATATCGACCAACCCATCCGGTCGGATGGCTTCTTCGTCGGGTTTGATGCCGACATTGCGCAACTGGTCCGGTTCGATTGCCAGGGTTCCATCGGCATCCTGCCGAAACGCCGCAATCAGGTCGGTCGACGTGCCGTTGATGAACACCTCCAGTTGAAGGTCGCGAGAGGCGCTGACGGGTGTTGCCGCTGCACCGACGCCTGCTGCCGACGGGATCGATTCAGCGAAGACTTTTGAGCCGTGCAGCGCGACGAGCCCAATCGACATCAAAAATGAAGCACTAGCCGCCCGTAAGGCGTGCGGTAGCATCAAAACGTCCTGCTTCGCTGTCCGCTGAGATCGCCACCGAACCACCGGACAGCCGGCCGCGGCCGGTGGCCGGCACAAACCACTTCGCAGTAGAGTTCCCGAGTGCATAGCCGACCAGCCCCTCGCGGCGCGCAACGGCCTTACCGCCGCTGCTCAAGGCGAGGTTCGATATCTTGAGCCGCATCGATCCCCGGTTGCGGACGGTCACGAGATAACCACCGCGCCTTTGCTGGACGCTCCACGACGGAGACGCCCCGGAGGCGTCGGTCGTGGCGAAGAAAACGGGTATGGAATGGCGCACCACCAGAACGACCGTTCCAGCGACGCGGCGGGACGGGTCCGGCAGTTCGTCGACGACCAGCCGGTAGCTCTCTTCCCCGTTGACGGGCCGTTTCGAGGTTCGGACAATCCGGACCAGATTTTCGCCCCCGGGTCGAAGCGTCGTGATCGGCGGACTGGCGACCACATCGTTTGTCGCCTCATAGGTGTCCTCCCCGTTTTGCTGGGTCCAGCGTAAGACACGGACCTGCACATTGATCGGTCGGCGCGCGTCGTTCCAAATTCGGATCGTGGACGCCGCCGTCGGCGCCCTGAGGTCGAGCACGACGGGTGCGACGCGCAGCGACGCGGCTTGCGAAGAGCCGGCAAATTCAAGGATGGCTGCAAGACATGCGACTATGAGGGCGAGTGACCGCATTTCCCCTCTCTCCCTGGTGTGGCGTGACCTTAATAGGTCAAGGTCACCGTGATGACGTCGGCATAGGTGCCGGCGGTAGGGGTGTCCTGCGTTGGCACCTGACCATAGACGCTATAGGTTTGCTCGGCGCCGGTGCCTGTGCCCGCTACGGTGTCGGTTCCGATCGTGTCGCCCCAAACATCGGTATGACCTGTATCGGTATAGAGGGAATAGGTCACCGTTTCCGAATTCGGCCCGGTCATCAACCGATCAGCAACGGTGGCGCCAGTACCTTGTCCGGTATCGAGCCCAATGTCGTAATCCGTTCCATTGGTGCACTGAACGGCGATGGCGCTCGATGCCGCGACCGCGGTGTCGATCACGCCCGACGAGCCGAAATTCAGATCGGTCGCCGAATTGATCTGACATTCGGCGCTGATCGTGATCTGGACGTTGAACTGGGTGGTGTCTGTCTGAGCAAGAGCCGGGGGTACGAGCAGCGCTGAAGCGGCTAAAGAACCGGCAAGGCAGAGAAGGTGATGTCGCATGCATCCTCCATTCAAAATGCCGGAGAAGACGCGCGGGCGGACCGCCTAAACCGGCGAATCACCCACCCACATTTCATCTGTACCACACACGCGCGCGTTGCGAAGCCCTTATTCGGCCATTGTTTCGCCTTTTTTGGCGCTGTCGCGAAGAGGTACCACGTCTTCTGGCGGTGATCCCAGCAGGGTGTCTCTCGGTGAATTTTTCTTCGATCGCTGTATGAGGGCTCGCCCGAAGGTGCGGTTGACCATGCTCCATACGCCGCTACCTCAGCCACCACCACAATCCGCCAAGCACCACAGCCCTTGAGCACCGCGTCATTCCCTCGGGCCTCATTCCTTCCTGGAGTGATATTCTTTTTCAGCACGCAGGGCTTGCGTTGCGCCCGGGCCTCTCGGCGCGCAACAAATTTCCATCGCGCCTTTCCGCAGTAGCCCCTCTTTTTGAGCGGGCCAGCGCAGCCGGGAGTCGCTCAATCAGAAGGTGCATTAAGCACGCGTATACCTCTAATCCATTTGGCACTTGCGCAACCATCAAAAGGGTGAAACCGTTGGTGTGGGGTAAATGGGTAGGGAAGTCGTCTCGGCTGTCATCAGTTCCGGGACGGCCGAGAAGAAGATGAATTTTCCACAGTTCCTGGTGGGAATGACCACCGCGTCATCCATCGTGGCGCTCTCGACTTTTTTGACAACGGGTTCGATCTGGACGGCGCTGGCCTGGACGATCCTTAGCTTGATCGTCCTGCAGATCGGATATTTCGTGCTCGTCATCCGGCTGATCTATGGAGCCGGGGTGGAAGACGCAGAGACAAGTCCGCGGTCCGTGAGTGCTGTTCGGCCAGGGCGTCGAGGCGGTGTCCGGCCCAGATCATGATCATCGGTCAAGCCGGACATGTTCGGTTCTGGGAATGTGCATTGGACGTTCCGTTATTTTAGCCAACTAATATATACCCCCGCTGCATAAGCTTGGAATTAGGCAGCGCGGAAGCCTGCCTGCGGCTTGTGCAATCCCGACGCCGGACGATGGAAAGCCCCTCTGCCTCGATCGGGCTCCAAGGCGCCGGCTTGCGTTCCGATCTCGCGGCAATCGTGGCGCTCGTGCACCAGGCTTGACGGGCCCGCGGGGCGGGAAGGGCGGGCACGAGGTCGGCCCGAAATCGCCGATTGTGCGACCTGGCCGGAGCGAGACGAGTGCTCGTCACTCCGACCAAATGAAGAGGGGGGTCCATCGAATGAAGAGGGGCCGATCGGATGAACAGGCCGATCAAATGAAGGCCATGGCGATCGACGATTCCGGATCGCCGCGCCGCCGGCTGGTCTTCGCGAGGCTGACATTCGATGGACCGAGCGGTCTTTCGCTTCGAGAATTGCCGGCCATGCCACAGGTGTGTTTCTTCCTACCGCTCCGGCTTGGTGCTAACCCTATAGCGCTTAGCACTGGACCTGCCGGACAATGCCGGGGATCAACTTAGACCATCGGGTGGCGACACGTGCCGATATGCCGGCGCTGGCTGTACTGATGAATGCAGCCATCGGCGAACTTCAGAAGTCTTTCCTCAGGCAGGAACAGATTGCCTCGAGCAGAGCAATCATGGGGCTGGATACGCAGCTCATCGACGATGGAACCTATTTTGTCGTGGAGCAGAATGGCGTCTTGGCAGGCTGCGGTGGATGGAGTCGGCGGGCAACCCTCTATGGAGGCGACCGTTCACCTGGGCGCGATGCGGCGCTGCTCGACCCCGCGCACGACGCCGCCCGCGTGCGTGCCATGTATACGAATCCAAGCTTCACCCGCCGAGGGGTAGGACGCCTGATTCTCACGCTCTGCGAGGATGCCGCCCGCGCCGAGGGCTTCACCCATGTCGAGCTCATGGCTACGATGGCCGGCGAACTCCTCTATCGAGCCTGCGGCTATCAAGTGGTCGAGGACGTCGTCGACGCCAGAGGCGGAGCGGAGGTGCCGCTATTGCGGATGAGGAAGGCGTTGTGAACGATCGTCAGGTGCGGATGGCGATGCGGCGCAAATCCTCGAGCCGTCTGAACATGCGCTCCCCGGAAGCGTAGGCGCCGGAACCCCTCCGGCGCCACGCGTCATCCGCTCAGCTCACTCCGCCGCCAGCTTGTCCTGCGTCTTGGTGTCGAAGTCGCTGGCGTCGTGGCGCTCGTGCAGCTGCATCGCGGGTTCGCCGAAGGCGCGGTTGACCATGCGCCCGCGCTGCACCGCTGGCCGTGCGTCGATCGCGTCGGCCCAGCGCTGCACGTGTCTGTATTCCTGCACCGACAGGAACTCGCCGGCGTCGTTATACATGCGGCCCTTGGCCAGCCCGCCATACCAGGGCCACACGGCCATGTCGGCAATGGTGTAGGCGTCGCCGCCGAGATATTCGCTTGTCGCCAGGCGCCGGTCGAGCACGTCCATCTGGCGCTTGGTTTCCATGGCGAAGCGGTCGATGGCATATTCGATCTTTTCCGGCGCGTAGGCGTAAAAATGGCCGAAGCCGCCGCCGAGGTAGGGCGCCGAGCCCACCTGCCAGAACAGCCATGACAGGGTTTCCGCGCGCGCCGGCTGCTCAGTCGGCAGGAATTCACCGAATTTTTCGGCCAGATGCACCAGGATCGAGCCGGATTCGAAGATCCGGATCGGCTTTGGTCCGCTGCGGTCCATCAGCGCCGGGATCTTGGAGTTGGGATTGACCTCGACGAAGCCGCTGCCGAACTGGTCGCCGTCGTTGATCCTGATCAGCCAGGCGTCGTATTCGGCGCCTTTATGGCCGAGCGCCAGCAGCTCCTCCAGCATGATCGTCACCTTGACGCCGTTCGGCGTCGCCAGCGAATAGAGCTGCAGCGGATGCTTGCCGACCGGCAGTTCCTTGTCATGCGTCGGGCCCGATACCGGGCGGTTGATGCTGGCGAAGGTGCCGCCATTTGCCTTGTTCCAGGTCCAGACTTTCGGCGGTGTGTATTGGTTCATTTCGGGAGGCCTCTTGATGTGAGCGGGAGGGTCTTGGGGAGGATCAGCTTGCGCGATAGCGGCGAGGGTTTGCATGGGACAGGATCATTTATAGCTACGGGTCGTGCGGGGTACAGGTAGTGCGGGCCGCAGAAAGTTCAACTTGTGTTGAACTATCGTCGATGTCGGCGCTGCCTCGGCCCTTGCGCCTCGTCAGGTGCGCCATACCTATAGAAGACATCGGGCCTTTGGCGCCGCTCATGAATTTGCAGGATTGAAAGCATGACCATCGATACGATTTTGCGGTCCATCGTGGCGGTGCGCGCCTCGATCCCCGACGACGCCTTCACCGCGAACGCGCTGGGTACGAGCCGGGAAGGCAGCGGCGTGGTCATTCGCGACGACGGGCTGGTGCTCACCATCGGCTATCTCATCACCGAGGCGGAGGAAGTCTGGCTGACCGATCACAACGGGCACGTCGTTCCCGCGCACGCGCTCGCCTACGACCAGGAATCGGGCTTCGGCCTGGTGCAGGCGCTGGCTCCGCTCGGCCTGCCCGCGATGGCTTTCGGCGACGCGGCCAAGGCAATGGCCGGCGACCCCGTGGTGCTCGCCGACGGCATCGGCCAATCGGTCAGGGCGCACATCGTCACCAAGCAGGAATTCGCCGGCTATTGGGAGTATCTGCTGGACGAGGCGATCTTCACCGCGCCGGCCCATCCGTCATGGGGCGGCGCGGCCCTCATCGGACAGGACGGCAGGCTGCTCGGCATCGGCTCGCTGCGCCTGCAGATGAGCCGCGCCGGCGAGGTCGCCGACATCAACATGGTGGTGCCGATCGACCTTCTGCCGCCTATCCTCGACGACCTCCTGACGCGCGGCCAGGTCGCCAGGCGGCCGCGCCCGTGGCTCGGCGCCTTCTCCGCCGAGAGCAATGGCGAGGTCGTGGTGATGAGCGTCGCCGAAGGCAGCCCAGCCGCCGAAGCCGGCCTGCGCCAGGGCGACATCATCTCGGATGTGCGCGACGGCGAAGTCGACGGACTGGCCGATTTCTACCGCAAGCTGTGGCAGAATCCGGCGGGCGCCGAGATCCCGTTGCGGGTGGTGCGCGACGGCCGCGAGACCTGGCTGCGGGTGAAGTCGGCCGACCGCAACAGCTTTCTCAAGAAACCGCAGCTGCAGTGAGGCTCCTCCTTCCCCTTGTGGGAGAAGGGGGGTGCCTCACTCCCCGCAGGCGCTGAAGCCGGTTCCGGGGTTCCACTCCGCGAACGGGATGATCTTGCCTTCGACCGAGACGATCTTCTGCTCGGTGGTGCCGTCCGGCCGCTTCCTGCTGCTTTCGCCCTTGCCGGTCAAAACATTGTAGTTGCAGTCGCTTGCGACATTGTGCTCAAGATAATCGTGATAGTCATAGGCAAAGCCGGCGACGATGAAGGCGTCGTTGCGGTATGCGAGCGTCAGAGTCTGGTTGGTCCGTTTGCTGCCGACCGGCATTGCCGGCAAGTATAGCTTGATCGAGCCGTTCGGCAGCGCGGTCAGCTCCGGCTCGGTGTCGGAGGCCTCGTAGCCCGGCCGGTCGTAGCCGTTCCACTCGCCGGTGATCTGCTCTCGCACGATGCCCGCAGGCCGCAGAAAGTTATGCTCGCGGTCCCTGAGAAAGAAATGGATGTCCATGGGTTCGCTGGGCTCGGTCTCGACGATCATCGCCAGATCGGTGGCGCCGTCGCCGTTCCAGTCGCCGGTGGCCGCCGTGATGATCTTCTGGGTTTCGATCGGTTCCGCCAGGGCAGCGGTTGGCGCCAGCATCAAGCCGAACAGCATCGCTCGCATGGCAACATCCCCCAGTTTGAAGCCCGCCGTTCGCGATGGCCGGGTCTGCCGGATTCCTACAGTACGACGGGAAGAACCGCCATGGGCGCCGCGGGACAGCACCCTCCTCTGTCCTGCCGGACAGAGGGGGCGGACTGGCAGCTACAGCCATCTGTTGACGCTTCCCCGCCGTTGCTTCATCCAGGCGGATGGCGGGGGCGCAGAGGGAGGAACGATGACTGAGACATCCGATCGGCGGGCGCTCGGCGTTATCCGCGCAAAAAGGCAGGCCCGCTGATGGCGCCGGTCGAGGTCGACCCCGCCAAGGTGCGCGAGTTCTGCGATGCCGAAAGCTTCTACACATGGCTCGGCAAGCACCACGACCGGGAAAACGAGGTCTGGATCAAGATTCACAAGGTCGGTTCGGGGCTGCCGTCGATCACGCCCAAGGAGGCCATCGACGTCGTGCTGTGCTGGGGCTGGATCGATGCCGTGCGCAAGGGGCTCGACGACACGAGCTACCTGCAGCGCTACACGCCGCGCGGCAGGAAGAGCATCTGGAGCCAGATCAATGTAGACAACGTCGCCCGGCTGATCGAGGAGGGCCGGATGACCGGGCACGGACTTAAACAGGTCGATGCGGCGAAGGCCGACGGCCGCTGGGCGCGCGCCTATGGAAGCGGCAAGGATATGAAGATCCCAGGGGATTTGCAGGCGGCAATAGACGCCGAGCCCAGGGCCAAGGCGATGCTGGCAACGCTCAGCGCGCAGAGCCGTTTCGCGCTCGCCTTCCGCACCCACAACATGAAGACCGAGGCCGGCCGCAGGAAGAAGATCGCGGCGTTCGTCGAGATGCTGAAGCGCGGCGAAACGATCTACCCGCAGGGCAAGAAGTGAGGCTTTGCGGGTGACGCCGTCGCGGCCATCGCTGCTATGGCGGATCCGACGTCGTTCGTACGCTCAAGATCCGACGATGAACGCGGCGCCGTTGCCTGCCGCTGGCCTTGAAACCACGTTCGGCTCCTCCATCTAGTTCGCCATAGCGCGCAACTTTCGAAACGAGGAAGCGCCAGGAGTTGCTGGCCTCCGACAAACCAGAATAGCCGCCGTCCGTTTTTTTGGGCGGCGCCGACAATCGAGCGTCTTCCTCATCGTTGTCAGACGAAGGGAGATCGAAATGGCAAAGGTCGTTTGCGTCCTCTATGACGATCCGGTCGACGGTTACCCGTCAAATTATGCCCGGGACGGGCTGCCGAAGCTCGACCGCTATCCCGGCGGCCAGACACTTCCCAAGCCGAAGGCCATCGACTTCGAACCGGGGGTCCTGCTCGGCAGCGTGTCGGGCGAGCTCGGCCTGAGGCCATTTCTCGAAAGCGCCGGGCACAGCCTAGTCGTGACCGCGGACAAGGACGGTCCCGACAGCACTTTCGAACGCGAACTCGGTGACGCCGAAATCGTCATCTCGCAGCCGTTCTGGCCAGCATATCTGACCAGGGAACGAATAGCCAAGGCAAACAAATTGAAGCTTGCGATCACCGCCGGCATCGGCTCCGACCATGTCGATCTGCAGGCCGCGATGGACCGCGGCATCACCGTCGCCGAGGTGACCTACTGCAACTCGATCAGCGTGTCCGAGCATGTGGTGATGATGATCCTGGCGCTGGTGCGAAACTATATCCCCTCCTACCAATGGGTCATCAAGGGCGGCTGGAACATCGCCGACTGTGTCGCGCGCTCCTACGATGTCGAGGGGATGCAGATCGGAACCGTCGGCGCCGGCCGGATTGGCAGCGCGGTGCTGCGCCGGCTGCGGCCGTTCGACGTCAAGCTGCACTACACCGACCGCCACCGCCTGCCCGAGACGGTCGAGAAGGACCTTGGCGTAACCTTCCACTCAGACGCGGCATCGATGGTCGGCATCTGCGACGTGGTGACGATTAACGCACCTCTGCATCCGGAGACGGAGAACCTGTTCGACGAGGCGATGATCGCCAGGATGAAACGCGGCGCCTACCTGGTGAATACGGCGCGCGGCAAGATCTGCAATCGCGACGCCGTCGCCCGCGCGCTGGAGAGTGGCCAGCTCGCGGGCTATGCCGGCGACGTCTGGTTCCCGCAGCCGGCCCCCAAGGACCATCCGTGGCGATCGATGCCGCATCACGGCATGACGCCGCATATTTCGGGATCGTCGCTTTCCGCCCAAGCGCGCTACGCGGCAGGCACGCGCGAAATCCTGGAATGCTGGTTCGAAGGCCGGCCGATCCGCGAGGACTATCTGATCGTCGATGGCGGCAAGCTGGCCGGCGCCGGCGCTCATTCCTATAGCGCGGGCGACGCCACAAGCGGTTCGGAAGAAGCGGCGCGCTTCAGGGCCAAGGCGTGATCCAGCAAGGCCTGATCCAGGCGGGATCAGGCCTGTCACAGGGTCGAACGCGGCAGTTCGCGGGGTATCGTGTCGGCGATGGGTCAGATGGCCTCCGCATCCCTCGTTGCAGTGACCGGCCGGGGCCAAAGGGACTGTCATCGGTGAAGCAATTGCCCGTCGTGATGCTCTTATGGGGCCCTTCGCTCGCTCATTGGTGCAGTAACGATTTCTTCTTTGCTTTGCCGCACATTTGCCGCGGCAAAGCAGGCAAGGCCAGGGCATGGCTGAGAAGAAGAATCGCGACGGAGAGTTCTGGGAGCTTGCGCTCGAACGCGCGCATCTTGGCGTGTGGGACTGGGATCTGCGTAGCGGAGACTGTTTTTACTCGGCAATGTGGTCGCAAATGCTCGGCTATGGCGAGGGCGAGCTTGTCAAGACAAGCGATCTCTGGCTGCAGCTGACGCATCCCGACGATCGCGAACGGGCGATGGCCAGCGGCGAACGCCACATTGCCGGCCTGACCAATTCGATCGAGACCGAGCTCAGGCTGAAGCACAAATCCGGCCATTGGGTATGGGTTCTCGATCGCGGCGGGGTGGTCGAGCGCGACGCGGAAGGCAAGGCCGTCCGGCTGATGGGCGTCCAGACCGACATCACCAAGCAGAAGCAAGCCGAACACGAGCTCGAACAGGTGAATGTGCGCTTTCGCCTGGCGTTGGCGGCCAGCGGCACCGGTATCTGGCATCACGATCTGGCGACACGCAAAAGCTACTGGGACGAGCGCACCAGGGAGATCTTCGGGCTTGTCGCCGATACCGACGAGGTGCCGCACGACCTCTGGCACAGTTATCTGCATCCGGACGACAAGGACGACGCCGAGCGGGTCCACATGGCGCCGTTGCAAACGCAAAAGGTCGTCGCCGTGCAATACCGGATCGTCAAGCGGGACGGCGAGGTCCGGCACGTCGAATCGCTGCTGCGCTTCATCGCCGACGCTCAATCGTCAGGCCAGATCCTGGGCACGGTGCGCGACGTCACCGAGGCGAAGCAACGCGAGCAGGAGCTTGCCCACGCGGCCCATTACGACGCGCTGACCGGTCTTTTGAACCGCGCCGCATTCGACCGGTTGCTGGCCAAGCATATCGCAACGGCACGCCCGCTTGCGGTCTTCTACGTCGATCTCGACTACTTCAAGGCCTTGAACGATTTCGCCGGCCACGCCGCCGGCGACCTCGCGCTGAAAAGCGTCGCCGAGGGCATTTCGAGCTGTCTGCCGCCGTCGGCGCATGCCGCGCGGCTCGGCGGCGACGAGTTCGCGCTGCTGGCGCCCGATTGCGACGCACGCCAAGCCGAGGAGCTGGCCGGCGCCGTTCTCGCGGCGGTTCGCGACGCCGAACCCGGCTCGGCGGCTACGTCGCGCAAGCTCGCGGCCAGTATCGGCATCGCCCATGTCGCCGACCGGAACATCACGGTGGCCGACGCACTCGCCTGCGCCGACGACGCCTGCTATGCGGCCAAGGCCGCCGGGCGCAACCGCTTCGCGGTGTTTTCCCCCGAGACGGCATCCGGTTCCGGCGGCCTCAATGCGGCGCGGCTGGCGGCCGACACCGTCGATGCCATGGAAGACGGAAGGCTGAAACTGTTCGGCCAGGAAATCCATCGGCTCGGAAAACCCTGGGAGGAGAGCCGCCATGTGGAGGTTCTGGCGCGGCTGGTCGGACGCAACGGCCGGCTGATCCCGCCGGGCGAGTTCATCCCGGCGGCGGAACGGTTTGGCATTGCCTCGCGGCTCGATCGCTGGATCATCAGGACGGCGCTTTCGTTTCATGGTCCGGCGCTGAAGTCAGGGGCGCTCACGCTCGGCTTCAACCTGTCGGCGCAGACGCTGAGCGACCCGCAGCTCTGGGATTTCGTCGACGCCGTCATCGATGGGACCGGGGCGCCGCATTCCGGCATCGGCTTCGAGATCACGGAAACCGCCGCGGTCACCAATTTCACTGCTGCCGAACAGTTCGTCCGCAAGGCGCGCGAGCGGCGCTGCCGCGTTAGCCTTGACGATTTCGGGGCGGGAATGAGCTCGTTCGAATATCTCCGGCGCTTTCCCGTCGATGCGATCAAGATCGACGGTTCCTTCATCGAGCATATCGCGCAAAGCCGCTTCGATCGCGAGATCGTCTCGGCCATATCCGGCATCGCCAGAAGCCTCGGCTGCTCCGTGGTGGCGGAGAAGATCGAAGAGCAGGATGCGCTCGACGTCCTGAGGGATATGGGCGTTGCCTTCGGCCAGGGGTTTCTGCTGCACCAGCCGGAGCCGCTGGAAGCGATCGTGACGCGGGCGAGCGCGCAAGCCGCTTCGCCGGTGGGATGGCAAGCGTAGCATTCGCCGGCCGGATGCGCTGCAAAGACGGCCAGCGATCAGTCACGCGCACGATCGGATTGCGTCAGTTCCAGCGCTCGCGCGAGCTGGTCAGGGCTTTCCCGGCGGGCGATACCGAATTGACTGCGCCTTACCAAGGGCTTGCATCGTCTCTTCGACGCTTAGGAGAACGGTGGTCTCGTACGAGCTGAGTGCTCCTCCCGCACCGATGGCAAGCGCGACAGATGCCATCGAAACGTTGTCTGGCGCCTCCCACAGATTCCAGCCATCGTGCTCTCCGAAGGCGTACCAGAACCCGTGCAGCTTCCCCCCCACCGACTCGATGTAGGTGCGAGCCGCCTCGCGTCTATCCTCGGGGTTTTCGATCAGGCGCGCCCAAGTCTCGGGCGTATAGCTGAAACGTGAGAGATACATGGGCATGGTTCGCCTCCAGGGCTGCCGATCCCAGCGGCTCGGCGTCAAGGGATCGAGAGGGAACTGGCGCCGAGCCTGACCGGCTTGGGTAGTTCACTGGCTGACGAAATATGCGCTTAAGCTAAAGTGATCGCAACAGCTATAAATCCGGGCTCCGAGATCGAGCCGGCGGGCCGTTGCCTTGACGCCCCTTGCGCAACTAGCTCTTCCGCTCACCGCCGGATGACGTCGTCGTGCTCGCCCAACCCTGGGCCTCGCGCATGATCTTCAACGCTTCGTCCCGCGTCAGCCCGCATTTCCGGGCAAAGTAGGTCGCCTCATAGGCTTCCGCCGCGGAGACCGCGGAAATGCCGGACGGTTCCGGTTTTGATTTCTTCTTGGCCATGCCGGCTCGTCGACTGTGAATCGATTAGTCAGCTAATGTAGCATCTTTGTTTGGCAAGGCAAATTCCCGGTCCCGCGGGCAAACGGCGAGTGGGCAGGGTGAGCGACATCTGCCTGTGATCCGAAGCTCCTCGGCGGTTCGGAGCGCCAGCCACCTCGGGCTCGCGCTGGCGGCATCAGGAGGCCCGGCTCTGTCGGCTATCGGTCAAGCCTGTCTCGGAGCCTGTCTCGTTCAGAAGGTTGCAGAGCGAAACCGCCTCGTCGCGACACAGGCCGATCAGCGCAAGCGCCGAAAACTGGGCCGGCTGATCGATCCTGGTGTCCCAGACCATCCACCGGCCGCTTGGCTCCATGACACATTCAAAGCGCAATGCACGGTCCGACATCCGGCCTCCCCAACGAATCTTCGCCGGACTGGTAGCGTCTCGGAGTAAACGAGGTGTTGCGTTGTTGAAACCTGACGTTGAATCCGGTCGATGGCAATAGCAGGCCGAAAACAGGCGGCATGGTCATGCCGGCCGGACGGTCCGGATCAGGCCGCATGGCAGCGTTCACAGGTTCACTGTGAGGCGGGCCACGGCACCGATCGGCCCCTTGGAATGCGAGGTTCCTTTGGTCCGCGACGCCGCCGGATGCGGATCAGGCGTTGCGGCTCGCCATATGCGCGTCGAGCTTCTTCCTCGAAGGCCCGTACCGCTTGATGATGGTCGCGGCCTCGCTCGGCGGTATGCCGTATTTTTTCGCAAAAGCCGCAACTTCGTAAGGCTCCTCGCTGGAAACCAGCTTGCGATCTTGCTTGGTCTTGGATTTGTCGTCGGCCATGTCGTCCTCCGTCACTTCTGGTCGTTATAGGGTTCTCTAGTCCGCCCGACCATCCTTGCCGATCGCCCGGCGCGGGCGATGCTGGTTCCCGCTCATGGGCTCGAACCACGATTCACGCCTTCAAAGGGCTTATAGTCAATCCAGCTACGTCCAGCCTTATCCAACGAAAGCCCGGAAACCCTTGGCTTTTGTGCATCTGCGTTCGCGCTTGTATATCCATGTTCACGTACGTATATTGGACAAACAGTTGGACAAGGGAGCACGGCAATGGCCAAGCGAGTACGTGATACGCATCTGGAAAGCAGGACAGCACGCGACAAATTGAAGGCGCGCGGCAAGCCCTACTTCAAGGCCATCGGCGCCGGGCTGCATGTCGGCTATCGGAAGGGTAAGAACGCCGGCGTCTGGGTCGCACGGATGTACACCGGCGACCAGAACTACCTCGTGCAGAAGATTGGCATCGCCGACGACGCTCGCGACGCAGACGGCGTGGCGATCCTCGATTTCTGGCAGGCACAGAACGCGGCGCGGGCGTTCGCTGCCGCCGTCGAGACGCCGCCGGCCGAGGCGCCGCTCACCGTCGCCGACGTCGTGACCGCATACGTTGCAGAGCGTGACGACCGCGACACCCGCCGCAGAGGGCGTGCGGTTCGCTCCGACGCAAGCCGGCGGTTGCATCGATACGTCCTGGGGCAGGGCAAGCGGGGTCGCTCGGAAGCCGTCCCGGCCGCGCCGCTGGCGGGCATAGCCATGGCCAAGCTGACTGACGACGACCTCAAGGCATGGCGCGCTGGCCTGCCTGCTACGCTCAAGGAGACGACCAAGCAACGGCTGGTGAACGATCTGAAGGCCGCGCTGCACAGCGAACGCAAACACTTGCCGGCTGCGCTGATCGTTAATGCGCCGTTGCGCTCCAAAGTCGATGCCGATGAAAGCACCGATGTCGCGCGGGAAAACCAGATTTTGACCGACAGCCAGGTCGTGCGGCTGCTCGTGGCGGCGCGGGAGGTCGACGACGAGTTCGGCTGGGACGGCGACCTCTATCGGTTGGTGCTGGTGGTGAACGCCACGGGCGCACGTTTCAGCCAAGTTAGCAGAATGCGGGTACGCGACGCCCAGCTGAAGGAAGGGCGGTTGATGGTGCCGTCCAGTCGCAAGGGGAAAGGCAAAAGCGGCAGCATCGCCGTGCCCGTCGAAGCTGCCGTGATCGACGCTTTGCGCCCGATCGTGACAGGCCGAGCCCCCGACACACCGCTGCTGGAGCGCTGGCAGTATCGGCAGCCTTCCGGCGGCATCAAATGGGAGCGGGCCGGGCGTGGCCCGTGGCAGACGTCGTCAGATGTTGCGCAGGCGTGGAATGCGATCAGGGAGCGGGCCGGCATGCCCGCTGTGATCATGTACAGCCTGCGCCACAGTTCGATCGTGCGCGGCATCAGGGCCAACCTGCCCATCAGGCTGGTCGCGGCGCTGCACGACACTTCGGTCGCCATGATCGAGCGCCATTATGGCCGGTGGATCGTGGACGGGCTGGAAGACATGGCGCGCAAAGCTGTCGTGTCGCTGGTGCCGGCGCAGGACGACGCGAATGTCGTGCAGATCAGATCGACCAAGAGGGTAAGCCCATGAACGACCAGAACAGATCATCTCCCTTCAGGCCAGGCGAGCGCGCCGAAGTTGAACCCGAGACACCGAGGTCATCAAGCGGTCTGGGGCCAGTTAGTTGCGTGGTTTTATGCCGCGTGCTCCATCTATCTCATCAGGCCCGTGGTCTACCCCTATTACCGGTACTACCATCACTGGCATTCCCACCGGTTGGACGGCTGGACAGGGGTCTTTGCGCTGGTGCTCATCACGGTGCGCGCGCTATGGGCACTGCGCCGGCTACTACTCGAGGGCGCTCTTAACGCGGCTGCGGCGTGCTTGCGCGCGGCGCGGAGCATCGGTCGCGAAGTGCGGCGCCGGGCCCGGCAATACCGAACCATAGTATATAGACCGAGGGCCGCTTGTCGCGGCCCTTCTTTTTACCTCCGTGTAGCTGATTGGTCCACAGTTTGGCGTGTATTAGGCCAGAGAGGGACCCGCAAATTCTCCAGACACGTTGATACATGACCAGCCACATGGCTGGACAGTCGCCTAAACGAAACCGTCCATTGCCACAGAAGGAAGACCAACATGAAAACGACAGCGAACGACAAGCCGACCGCATTCGAGACCGCCGCTCCGCAGGCTAAGCGCCCTTTGCTGGACTCGGAAGTCCGGCAGCGCATAAAGGACCAGGTGAGGGAGCATATGGACCAGGTGGAGGAGCAGTGGGACCAGCAGATGGCCGCGTTCAGAGCCAGAATTAGAGCTGCGGTCAGGCGCGAAATCCAGGTAGAGCTAAACGATAAGTGGCTTGACGCCCTGGCAGATGGCGGCGAGTGCCCCGGCCTCGACGTTTTACGCGATTTCATCGATCGGTTGAACTGGCCCGACGATATGCGCGTCGCCGTGGCGCGCTCCCTCGACCGGCTCGGGGAAGTCTAAAATCTCGCTTATGGTACTTGGCATGGTACCTGCCAAGTACCCTTAAGTGATTGATATAAAACAACCTCTTGATACTACAACGCGGTTAGCTATCTCTACCACAGTCCAACTAATTCGGAGGAAATAAACCAGCACAAAAGGAAGCAGTAAAAAATGGACACCGTTCTCAAAGAAGCGCTCGAACATGCCATGAAGACGACGCCCAGCGACATCGACAGCTTTTGCCGGCGCTACGGTTTCAGCCGCAGCAGCTATTACGTCATGAGGGATAAAGGATACGGCCCGCGCGAACTTGTCATCGGCAGGCTCGTGCGCATTACCGCCGAGGCCGAAGCCGAATGGCTCCACGAGCGCGAAGCCGCAGCGGAGAGGCGTCGCGCCCTACGCGAAGCCACACCGTCGGCGCGTCGCGCATCACGAACAGCCGCTTAGCCGAAAAAGAAACGCCGTCACGGGAGACCGCAACGGCGTGGAGAGAGAGAAGGTGCGCTAGTTCGGTAGGAAATAAATCCTAAAGCCGATATAAGCCTAACTCTCTGCCACGGCAAGCTCCTCTTTCGTGACGGCCCGACAAAGGCCTGTCCAATGAGCATCATCATCTCCCATACCACTTTGATCGCCGGCGCCGAATGGCTGTTGGCCTTCCTGCTCGGCTACCTGATCACGTCATGGGTGCGGTCATGACCGACCCACGCGACATCATAGCGGCATGGGAACGGCGCTACCCGCTGGCGTTCAGCCATAAGGATCGCAAGCCGCTCAAGATCGGCATCCGCGAAGATCTGCTCGCCGCCGGCCACGACGCCGTCGAGGTGGCCGTCGGGATCGGCTGGTATATCCGGTCGTCGAACTACCGGCGTAGGCAGGTGGCCGGCGCGGCTCGGCTCGACCTCGACGGCAAGCCGGCCGGTGTCGTCACTGAGAAAGAGGCCGCGCACGCCGCAGCAGCGCTCGAGGCTGTCAAGAAGGCAGCTCAGAAGCGATCGGCGCCTCCGGCTGCTGCTCCGGCACTTCTAGACGGCTTCGCCGCGCTCAGAGCCGCCGCCAGGACACGCCGTGAACGGCAACATGAGGTGACGGCATGATCGATCACGCAATCACCACCGCGCACCTGTACGAGACTGCCTCGCGCCTGGTCGGCATGGGCTACACGCCGCTCTACGCGATCGACAAGCGTTGCGCTGCCTGGGGCTGGGCCACCTCCAGCCCAGTCCCTGAATGGCTAGCGACGGCGTACCGCAAGAAGCAGTTCATCGTCGACAAGGACGGGCTGGGCAGACGCAAACGGAAGCACCCGAAGAACCCGGGCGAGTTCATCATAGAGCACGGCTGGTGGTGTCGTCCGCAGGCGATCGCCTTGCGTCTGGAGGATGGCCTGGCGGCCATTGATTTCGACATCAACGATCCGATCATCGAAACCGTGATCCGTCGCGTCCTGGATGCGGTGCCGGCGCTGTATGACGCGATGGTGAGAATGGGCGGCGGGGTAAAGGAAGCCCATTTCTGCCTCGCCGGCCCCGACGCCGATTTCTACCGGATGCAGAGCAGCCACTTCTGTCGGCCGGGTGCCGATCCGCATGGTGAGACCGTCGAGACGCATATGGTCGAGATTTTCGGCGGCGGCGGGCAGTTGGCCTGGCGGAATGGTGTTTTCAGGAAACCGGCGAAGTACTTCGGTGCCTTCTTTGCCCATACGGTCGAGATGCGCACCCAAAACATACTGCGCGACTATTCGTGGATCGAGGGCTATTCGCCGCTGACCGTGCCACGGAGCAGCCTGCCGGTGCTGTCGATGGCGGACTTCAAAAAGGTGCTTGAGATCGTTGAGGCCACGCTCATCGAGCACGGTTGGCAGGTGGTGCCCAGATCAGGCATCGGAGACCCATCAGGGCGGACGACGTATGTCTACGACCTGACGGACGGCATGGATATCGACGGCTACACGCTCGCTGACCTGTACCGGATGGCGGAAAACGGCGAGATCGGTGGCATCCGCATCGATATCAGCCCGGTGCCATGGCTGCGCAAGAGCAGCAATAGCGGCAAATCGTGCTGCCTCACCGTGACGTCCAGAGGCGTGCCGGGGGTCATGGACTGGTCAGAGATGGTGATCCACCTGCCGGCGAGCTTGCAGCCGGGCGATGTCAGCGCCCTCGCCGATAAACTGCAGAAGCTGACCGGAGCCCGGCAGGGGGTCGATGCCGTCGATCTCTTGGCCGGCACCCTGGTCGAGCTGGTCGCGGAAATAGCCAGAAAGAAAGTTGGCCGTCATGACAATCGTTAATGGAGCGGCGCAGCCAGACCAAGAGGTCAAGGCCGCCACGATGGACCTGCTCAGGCAGATGATGGCCAACGCGCAGGGTGGTGGCCATAAACAGCCGCGCGCGGAGCCTGTGGCGCCGCAGGCAGTGCGGCGCATCGAGACATGGAGCGCGGCGAGCATCGAAACCGCGAAGCTGCCGCCACGAGAGTTTCTACTCGGTGATGCCTATTGCAAGAGGTTCCTCAGCTCATACCTCGCCACCGGCGGCACTGGCAAGACATCGCTCGTGATCAGTCAGGCGCTGGCGATGGCTTCAGGACGCCCGCTGACCGGCGAACATGTATACGGCCGGTACAACGTGGTGCTTGTGTGCTTCGAAGACGATGCAGACGAGCTGGATCGGCGCGTCGGCGCGGCGATGCAGCACCACAAGGTTAAACCTGAAGACATACAGGAGCGGTTCCAACTGGCCGTGCTGAAGCGTGAAGACGGCAAACTGATGGTCATCGATCCGGAGACCAGGCAGCCGACGCTAGGACCGCTGGCGGCGTCATTAGAGATGCTGATCACCGAACAGAAGATAGACGTGCTCATTCTCGACCCGCTCAAGAAGATACACGGCGTCGAGGAGAACAGTAACGACCACATGGACGCCGTCGCACAGGTTCTGACTGATATGGCGTCGAAATTCAACATCGCGATCAACACACCGCACCACACAAACAAAGGTGCGGGAGACCCTGGTAACGCGGATCGTGGCCGTGGCGCGTCGGCGTTCAAGGACGCCGCCCGTCTAGGCTATACGATGACCGGCATGAGCGTTCAGGACGCTGCCCAGTTCCGCGTCCCGGAAGACGAACGCAAGTGGTACTCGCGCGTCGACAGCGCCAAGGTAAACATCGTGCCTCCCGCGCGCGGGGCGCTGTGGTTCAGGCTGGTTAATGTAAGGCTCGACAACGGTGACCAGGTGCAGGCCATCGAGCCGTGGTCACCGCCAGACCTGATGGCCGGCATGGGTAAAGACACCGCCACCCGTATCCTCATGGAGATACGCGACGGTCCAGGCGACGGCGAGCGCTACAGCAACGCGACAGGCGCCAAGGAGCGGTGCGTGTCACGTGCGTTCGAGCTGCACGAACCAGGCAAGACTGCTTCCGACGCGCGGCAGATCGTCAAGCAGTGGATAAAAGATGGTGTCGTGCGTGTCGGCGATTACTACAGCCCTGCAAAACGAAAGCAGCAGCAAGGGCTGTTCGTAAGCATCGCGCTGACGTCGTCTGACGAAGGTGAAGCATGAATGCAATTGCAACCCTAGGTATTGCGCATTTTGAGCTTTTTCAAATGCGCATCAAATGCGCAAAACACGTGCGCATTTGACGAGCATGGCCCCCTAGGGGGAGAATGCGCAAGAGCGCGCATTTGCCCCCGCCCGAGGGCGCAGCCATGCGAGCGCCACAAAAGCACACCCAACGAAAATACAACCTGGGATGGGCCAATGACGCAGGCTGACATCCCGCCAACAACCGTGAAGGAGCGTAAACCATGGCTGAGAAAATCATCGACCTCGAAGCGCACCGGGCGCCGCAAGCACAAGCGAGCACGCCACACGGAAGCGACACGACGTTCAGGATAGCCCCACGCCGCCGCATACCAAAGCCGATCTGACGGTGATGCTACGAGCCGCCTGACAAAGCTATGAAAACCCCGCTCGAACGCTGAGTTCTATGCAAAGGCGGCAGAGGCCGAAGCCGAGGCGAAGGCGAAGGCGAAGGCGAAGGCGGCGGCAAAGCAGCCACGCCCGAACTACGAGAAGTTACGATTGTGGGTCGAAGAGGCCGAATGGTTGCTGCGTGAAGGCAAGGACGATGAAGAGGCGTAAAGCGGGCCGAGCAACCAGCGGCAGAGCAGCCAGCGGCAGAGCAGCCAGCGCGGCGAAAAACCCAACGTGTTCAGTCATATAATGTTATAACATGCAGTCCCTAAAAAATGAGCCCCAAATGGCACCCTACGCACTGCCTCACCGCAAAGGTTTCCTCCCCGCAAACCCTGGCCGCCCGTTCGTCTACGACGCCGAAAAAGCCATCCGATTGGCCGAGACGGGAATACCGCGAGAGGAGATCGCGAGGCAGATGCGCGTCACGTTCAGGACCGTTCAACGATGGCAGGTCGAGCACCCTGAATTCGCCGCTGCACTAGACCGTGGCCTTCACAACGCGAAGGCGAAGGCGGCACACGCCGCAGAAGCGGCAGCGGAGCTGAAGAAGCTGCTCGACATCGCCGCCCTGCTCGACGGCCCTGCCGAGCCCGCCAGACGCGTTGAAGCATTTCCCGGCACACAAGAGCCCGCCGACCGCGCCAACGAGCCTGACGGCCTTACCAGGCCCTCGATTGCCTCCATGCGTCGTGGCCAGCCCCCTCAAGAGCCCGAAGAGCCGCAAGGCTGGCAGGACGAGACCGACGTCGAGCCAGTGCCGTTCGACGACCCGCGTTCCGAATGGTGATGCGGAGAATACCCCTCAAAGAGAAAGAGCGCCTACTGCAGACCTCGCTATCGTAGCCGATCCCCTTTCGGCTGAACCGATCGACAGCACGCCTTCGAGCGCGTCAAGGGCCTGGTCCCATACACCAGCCGAGCCCGCCCGGTGCGCCTGGAAGGCTGCGCTCGCCGCAGCCTCGGGGCATGTCGTCCAGGGCGTGATCGAATTTCCCTTCAGGAAGCCATCTTGGCGTCCTGCGAACCACATGGCGGCGCCAGCTGCGCGCGCAGCATGGTGGACCGCGAGCGCTGCCGGTGTGGGCGTATCATCCGTTTCCTTGTTGGCGACCCCACGCCGCACGGTGTCCGCAATGGCCCGCGCACTCCGCAACGTCTCTGCGTTCTGCAGTACCCGTGCAAATCGTCGATAGCCCTGGGCACGTAGTGCGGCCGGAGCGAAAACGCGGATTGTCTGCCAGGCGAAGTAATCATGCCGCTCCTGCTCCTGCTCGTGGTTATCGGCAACGGTGCCGATCAGACGCGGCAGAAAGGGCAGCAGCTTGTGGCGGACATCGTCCGGCATGTTGTCGTTGATGCTGCGCACGAAAGCACTGACGAGTTCGCAGGTACACCGCGGTTGATCAGTGTGAGGGCCACCATCGAGGAAGGCCACCAATTCCATGGCACACATGCCCTCGTCGGGAGAGGAGTGTTTGCCAGGAGACAGGCGGAATTCACTCGCCAGGCTGGTCAGCGTCTTTTCGGTCAGGGTCGCCACGTGGTGCCTCCTCGTTTCCGCCGTGCTGCCTCATGGCATAGGCCGTGCTTGTTACCGCTGCAGTCCGACCGATGAGACCAGCCAAAGGCAAGAGTGAAAGTTCGAACAACTGCCGATTCAGCGGAAAAACAATTCCGGGGCTTTTACCACCTCAACCCTCGAAGCCGCACAAGTGCGCCCCTATAAGGCGCAAATTGGACTTTGCTGGGCGTAGAACGGCCACACAAACAGTGCACTTGCGGGCGGCTTCTTGGTACTCTGTCCAATTATTGTACCATTAGAGGCTCCAGCATGCCCGCCTCAAGCACCTACCAACCGGCACTAGACGGAGCAACCCTCCGCCATTCTGCGGAAATCTTCACGTACGTACAAATAGGCGCACAGTTGGGTGCGGTAAATACACCATCATTACTCGTAAGGCTGGCGGATCCGACTAAGTGCGGAAACCGGTGCCTGCAGGTGCACCTCACAGGACCAGCGCGCGTCACGGTGCTCGTCAGTACACCAAGTGCCCGATGTCAACTTCTGTGCGTATTTCGACGAAGCCGGCCATCGTTCCGATTTGAAGCCGGCCATTTTTCGGATGTGAACCAATGCTGCGAGATCGTTCCCCTCCGATCAGGTCGCGTCCTACTTTCCTCCTGGGCCGCGAACTTCACCTGTTTGGCCGATGCGCTGGCCGCGGAACGTCTCCACATCGAATAGTGCGTAAAATTGTAAGTACCGGCGCCTGCCGGCTCGAGTTCATTCCGCCGATAGCCCGCGTTGATGATCAAGGCTGAGTTGCGAAGCGGGTAGCAGACGGGTGGGCTAGGAACATATTATGCCGTTGCCAATGGGACTATTCTAAGCCTTAGTGATCGCGATGGAGCTTCTTAACATCCGAGAAAGCCGCGTGGCGATCTCAGGCGTGTTGCAGGACGTCCGATGACCACCAGGGAACGAGTTCAGACCGGGTCGCTTGCAGGGGAGCGCAGGCATGTGACCGCGCTGTACTATGACATTGTTGGTTCGACCACTTTGTTAAATCAGCTGGACCCCGAAGAATTCGGCACTATGCAACGTTCGCTCCACAATGGAGCGGCTGCATTGATCAGCGACTACAATGGCTACCTCGAGCGGGTTCAAGGCGACGGCGGCTGCGCCTATTTCGGCTTTCCCGAGTCCAGGGAAGATGCCGCCGAATGTGCGGTCGCGGCGGCAATCGAGATTGTCGAGTGGTGCGAGAAATTGGCGAGACAGTCCGAATCCAGCCTCAAGGTAAGGGTCGGCATCACCACAGGTGTGGTCGTCATCGCTGACGCTTCGAAAACGAACCTTCCGGGCGCCACCGAGATTATTGGCGTCGCGCCGGCACTGGCTGCTCGCATCCAGTCCGAAGCAGCGCCTAACAGTGTTGCTGTCGCAGAAGCCACCTATCGGCTTACCATGGGCGCGTTCGAATTCGAGGAGATCGGTCCAAGGCACCTGAAAGGATTTGGCGAACCGGTGCTTTTGTGGCGGCCAATAACTCGCCGGCAGCAGTTCGACCGCTTCACAGCGTATCGGCGCGTTTCTGCGCCGCTAATCGGTCGCGAAGACGAGCTTGAATTGTTTGGCCGGCGTTGGGTTAGAGCTGCAAGCGGCAATGGCCAGTTCATTCTTCTCCATGGCGACCCCGGGATCGGAAAATCCCGGCTGATCGCCGAGTTTCGCCGTGATCTTGCCGCTAAGGGTGTGCGCACCCTGGTGTTTCAATGCCAGCCGCGCGGTAATTCGGAACCGCTGCACCCGTTTCTGGAGCCTCTCAGAAAGGCAATCGCAGAAACGACCGGCAACGCCGACCCGGATCGTGATGCAGTCACGCGCTACCTGCGGTCACATGGCTCGGAATTTAGCCCGTTGAATGCCGAGATAATCACATTCCTTGTCGCGGGCGAGACGGAGGGGGGCGCTGGCGAAGCCTGGCAGGTCGATCTCTCGGACGAGGAGATCAGGGCGCGTGTTGTCGAGGCCATGCTGTCACTTCTGACGTCGCCGTCCGCTCTTGGACCGCTCCTCTTGATAATCGAGGACGTTCACTGGGCAGACACGCTCACCAAAGCACTCGTCGCCAAGCTGAGTGGGTGGATCGAAACACGGCCGATCCTTGCCGCAGTAACGTCGCGCGAGGCTATCGAGCTGGATGGTTTCGGCGATCCAAATGTGCTTGCCGTCGCCTTGTCTGGCCTGACTGCTCAAGCTACCGCGGAGCTGATCAGCACGATCTGGGAGGATTCGCCACCAGATGGACTGGTCGCCTTTATCTACGAGAAGAGCGATGGCGTGCCCCTGTTTGCCGAACAGCTGGCGCTTTGGATCCGCGAACGAGCGAAGGCTGGCTTGCCCGATCGGGCCGGGTTGGAGGCGTTGCTTCGTGCGGATAGCATTCTGGATCTCCGGGATCTTATCGCAGCCCGCCTCGCCAGCCTGGGGCCATTGAGACGTGTCGCCCAAATCGCAAGCGTCCTGGGGCGACAGTTCCGACGGAAACTGCTGGCTTGTGTGCTTGAACTTGGGCCTCTTGCCATACCCCTGGACGAAGCAATCGAAGCTCTTGTCCAAGCCGGGATTGTCCGTCGGAAGTCTGGCGGTATGGAAATTCGCTTCCGCCACGTGCTGATCCAGGAAGCGGCCTACGATAGCCTCCTGAAATCCGAGCGGCAGGAAATCCACACAAGCGTTGTAAATCTCATTCAATCTGGCGTTGTTCCGCCGCTCTCCGACGAGACAATGGCGTGGCATTTCGGGCAGGCCGGACAGCCTGTGCAGGCGGCGCGCCACGCTATTCAGGCGGCAGAGGCTTGCGATGTTCGGTCAGCAATGCAGGAGGCAGAAAACCTGCTGGATTTCGCTGAGAAACAACTCGCTCAGGCCGGCAGGAATGCCGAGTCCAATGAGCAACTGCTTCGCCTCCTCACAGTTCGCGGGCCGGTCGTTGCGGCGCTTTTCGGTAGAGGCAGCAAGCAAGCGCGTGCGATCTATGAGCGCGGCGTATCGCTTTGCGCCACGGTTAAGGATCGGGATCGTGCAGAATGGTTCCCGCTGTACTGGGGTTGGTGGTTCACTGCGCCCGACTACGAGACACAGCGCGCAAGATCCGACATCCTCGTGCAGGACCTTGAAGGCTCTGCCGATCCTGAGGTCCGGCTTCAATCGCTGCATTGCGCATGGGCGACCAACATTGATGCCGGGCTGCATTCGCGCTGCCTAAAATGCGTCGAGCAGGGTCTCGTTCTTTACGACGAGGATCGCGCACGTTTCAACCGCGGCCGTTACGGAGGTCATGACGCCAAGGTCTGCGGCCTGGGCGAACGTGCGTTCTCCATGTGGTTCGTAGGCGACGACAACGGGGCTTCGGAAAGTATAATCGCTGCCAAACGATGGGCCGAGCACATCAATCATCCGAACAGCATGTTGCATGCACTGGAGTTCGAAATCGAGCTGAAACGATATCGAAACGACCATCCCGGTGTGATTGCGGTCTCCGAAACGATCGGAGAACTCGGGCGGGCGACGCCGGGTGTACTCATCAAGGCGGCGCTGTTCCGTGCCTGGGCGCAGGGTATGAGCGGGGACGCGGCGGCTGGCGTGATGGCATTCGAAACCGGGCTGACGCGCTGGCGCGAGATCGCGACCTACGAGGGTGCCCCCGTTTTTGAGGGCATGCGTTCGGAGTTGTTCGAACGCGCCGGACGCAACGACGAGGCTTTGTCGATACTGGATAGCATCATCGCGGCTTCGACCAGCAGTGGACAAGTGTTCTGGCTTGCTGAGTTGCTACGGCAGCGCGCCGTGCTCCGTCATGCCCTCGGCGAATCGCAGGAGGCGGTGGTGGCCGACCTTCGTCGAGCGCTCGAAGTCAGCACCGAACAGCGGGCCGCAGCCCTGGCGTCACGCGTTCGGCTGGACCTCGATCGGCTCCGGCTGTGAAGTCCGACACCGGCTTTGTGCAGGCGGTTGCCATTCCTGCGAATGAGATCGGTGTTAGGCTCGACCGCGAACTCTCCGCCCTTGGCGATGTCCAGTGCACAGACTCCGCAGCCACCGAGAAGCTCGCCCGCGGGCTTTTCTCCGTCCGGAGACGTTTTGGCATAACGCGGATCGGATCGTTGACCCGCCTTGATCGCGCCGGCGTGGCGGTTGCTCAAGCCGTGCGGCCATTGTCGCTCTCCAACGCTGTCTCCCAGGGCAAGGGTGAGAGCCTCATAGAGGCAGCGGCCGGGGCGCTGATGGAAGCGCTCGAAGGATGGGCGGCGGAGCAGGTCTCGCATGAGCGCATCAGGATCGCAAGCGCGCGCGTTCTGGGGGAAGAGATTCGGGCCCTCTATGCCGGCTGCCGAGTCCATGACTTCGACGCCGGCTGGGATCGACTGCAACTCCAGTGGACCGACGGTTATGATATTTTCACTGGCCGGGTGTTGCCAGTTCCTCTCCCCCTGGTCGATACCATCTACACGCTTCCGTCCCCGCACCCCGTGGCGTTTCCCCGATCCACGCGCGGACTCGCCGCCGGGCAAACGCTAATTTCCGCGATCACCCATGCAGCGCTAGAAATCATCGAGCGCGCCAGCATCGCAGGCGCCAAGCGGTATCCACGTTCCTTTCCGGAAATTCGTATCGACCCCGCCCGTGTTGGCGGTCCGCATTCGTCGCGAATTCTGGCAAGCCTCGCTGCCGCGGATCTCGTTACCGGAATATGGCTGGTCCCAGGCGATCATGATTTGCCGGTCTTTCGCTGCGCCGTCATGGAATCGGAAGCGCATCAGGAGATTGCGCCGCTGCCGGGCGAGGGGTTTGCGTGCGACTTTACCCATGATGGCGCCATGGCCAAGGCACTAATGGAGGCGGCACAGGCCCGGGTAACCGCGCTCGCCGGTGCCCGTGAAGACATTACACGTGCCGCCTATCCCGAGTGGTACGACCGAGTGGACCTGGACACGCGTCGACGCTCGTTCCGGGTGCCAGGGAACGCCGCCACGCTTCCCGCCGATAGCGTCGGACCGACCTCGGGCGCCAGCAAGCTCGATACCGTTCTCCGATCGCTCAGGCGCGCCGGAGCGCAGGCGGCCCTAGTCGTGCCGCTCCATAGCAGCACGGATCCCGATATCGAGATTGTCCGTCTCATCGCCCCTCCGCTCAAAGACCTCATCGGAGGATAGGGATGGCGGACAAGCCGGTCATTTTTCTCGGACCGACATTGCCGCGTGCCCAAGCGGCAGCCATCCTCGACGCCGTTTATCTACCGCCCGCCGAACAGGGTTCGATCGTCCGTGCAATGAGAGCCTATCAACCGACAGCGATAATCCTCATCGACGGTTCGTTCGGGAAGGTACCGGCAGTTCGTCACAAGGAAATCCTGTGGGCGTTGGGAAACGGCGTTCCGGTGTTCGGGGCGGCAAGCATGGGCGCGCTCCGCGCCGCTGAACTGGCGGCGTTCGGTATGCAGGGCCATGGCTTCATCTACCGATGGTACGCGTTGACGCCGCTCGCTGACGACGATGAAGTCGCGGTAGCGATGTGTCCGTCTGAGCTCGGCGCGGCGGCGCTGAGCGAAGCGCTTATCAATATACGCCTTACGCTAAAGCGGGCATTGCGAGCAGGCATCATCAACGCCGTGGAAAGGCGATCTCTGGAAGTGCTGGCGCGCGACACGCACTTCGTCGATCGCAGCTATCCGAGGCTGCTCGCGGAGGCGCGATCTTCTCTGCCCAGCAAATCCGCAACGGCCCTGGATCGGCTTGCCGACTGGCTTCCCCGATCGGCGATCGACCGCAAACGCGAAGACGCAACCGGCTTGCTGGCGAAACTTGCATGCTGCCCTGAACTTCTGGCGCATGCACCGACGACCCCGCCTTTCACTCTGACCGAAGCTTGGGCCTATGACCTCGGCGCGGCCGGGCTGTGGGACGACGACATCGGGTCTGTCCTTGCGGAACGGGATCGATTTTGATCTAATACAGACTGTCCTTTCAGGAGAGGGGTGGGACTGCCTGCATGGACGCCAGTGCAAGATGGCAGTCGGGTGTCGGATCCGCGGCTTCGCGCCTTGGAACACGCTTTCTTGTTTTTCCTCAACCTCCTTTCATTCAGGGTTACGAACGGCCCGAGATGATTTGGGTCTCCACGCCGCCTGACGCGATCGGCCCCGGGCCAGCCGACCGACGGATGTATGTGATCGACCCGTTGCTTGAAAAGCAGCCATACCAGTTTCCTTACCTGCCTCCTTACGCCGGTGCCCTCAGGCCGCCTGCGGTAGCCGGCCCAGACGGGCACTTCGACAACATTCCGCTGGGCACACCTGAGTTCGAGGCGGCGCATGCCTACGCTTGCGTGCGGCGGGTGCTCGACATCTGCGAGAGCTATGTGGGGCGCGAGATTCCCTGGTTCTTCGAACCGACCTATCCGCGTCTCGAGATTGTGCCGCGGCTGAACTGGGACAACGCCCAGTCGGGTTACGGCTTTCTGGAGATGGGAATCGATGAGGCCCGCGGAACTACACAGCCCTTCGCGCTCAACTTCGATGCTGTTGCACACGAGATTGGGCATCTGGTGATTTTCGGCGTCATGGGAGTTCCCCGTTTCGATCCGCCGCATGAATACTTCGCCTACCACGAGGCAGTGGCCGATTTCATCGCGCTGATCTCGCTCCTGCACTTCGATACTGCGTTGGATTTGCTTTTGCGGCGCACGCGCGGCAACCTCCTGATCAACAACGAACTGGACCGCTTCGGCGAGCTCTCCGACGAAAAGCAGGTCCGACGGTTCAGCCACTCGCTGCGGATGAGCGACGTCAGCACGGAAGTGCATGACCTTTCCAAGCCCTTCGCGGGCGCACTCTTCGACATCCTTATCGAGATCTACCAGGTGCTGCTGTTCGAACGCGGGCTGTCCGACCTGGATCCGCGTGACTTTCGTGATCTCAGGAGTGAGCTTTCCGAAGAAGAGATCGAAGACCTGCTTTCGGCCTCACTCGCCGCCAACGACGGCCGCCTCTTCGCACTGAAATCGGCGTTGGAAGAGGCCCGCGATCTCGTTGGCGAAATTATGGTGCGGTCGTGGGAACTGCTTGATCCCCATACGCTGGACTATCGTGAAGCGGCCGAGGCGATGGTTGTGGCTGCCGAAAGCGGGCGCGCGAGTCGCTTCGTCGAGAGTGTTGTCGACAACTTCGCCTGGCGCGAGATTTTTTGAGGAGAATGGGATGGCAAGGTCACCAACCCCTACAGGCAACCCGCTTAAACCGTCTGGCCCCCCTGGTGGGCCGGGTCGATCGCCAAACAATACTGGAGGGAGAAGCATTATGTCGTCCGATATTCCTGCGCCACCCAGCGCGCAAAACTATTTGCCGGATCAGATTATGCTCTATGGCGTCAGGTTGAATTTCGATAATCTGGGCAAAGTTAGTCACAGAACAGCGACTTTGCCGTTGAATGAAAACTTACTTCGCATGTCCATTGTCAAGAAACGCGATGACGTCGAGCCTATAATTCCAACCAAGGAGGTGATTGCTATCGTCTATGGATATGCTTTTGAAGGTCAATGCTACCGCAATGACAAACCAAAACTACTCATTTTTCATCCAACGACAGGAGAAACCGCCGCGACAGGATGCGGATTTGATGACCTGGGATACGTCATGTGGGGAGTTACAAAGAAAACCCCGATCATGGAACTTGCCACAAGTACTGACTTCGCCGAAGAAATCATCTTGAATGCAAACCTTCCCGGCAACCGCAGCCCCAACACTTACGGGAACAGCTTCATGCTGGCACATCGCGGCGGCCGGCTAAGCCGCGGAGGGGGAAGCCAAAGTTAGTTCTTGGTATCTTCCTTGGCGGCTTCTTGCTTCGACTTCGAGGGTGGCGGTGGCGGTGGCGGGAAAGCTTTGTCATTAATATTGTATGTGGAGCCAGCCTCGACCTCCATATTCTCTTCGTGTGCAAACCAATCTTTCTCGTCCTTGCTCACATGGACATCGACACTGCCGACGTTATTGCCTAGGGTCGTAACGGCCACCTCACGTTTGGCATCACCGACTTTCAGGGAAAACTCCGTCGGCGGCGGCTCGGGAAATGGTAGTTTGTCTGTTATTCTCAAAGATTTATCACTAACCGTCACGGTGAAATATATCGATTCCACGCCGCCTGCCATTGATCCCTCCTTCAGAAGGTCGTGCTCATGCGAAGCAGATACAGTGCAACCAGTTTGACTCGTTGTAAAGGCAGTGACCTCGGCCTTACCTTTCGGGCACAGAACCCACACGGACAAACTCGACCCCTAAGAATTGCCGTCCCTCGTCTTGGTGAAGCGGTCAAGTTATGCCCCCTCTATGTCAGCATGCAGGCCATTCAGGACCAACTCAGGCTGACGTACCGATCTGGCACCTTGGATTTGGACTACGCCGTCGGAGTTGAAAGGATACCCTGCCACTTTGGTGGATCTCGACCTATCTTCGTCCGTGCGCGAGTCGTCGATGGCCGGCGATGTGACCGCAGGGTCGGTAAGCTTTACAAGAAGGGAACCGCAAATACCCACGCGGCCGGAGCGGTCGATGTATGGCCAAGGCGCTGTCACTCCTCGAGCAGCTCCTAGACCGTCACGCCACAACCATGACCCGCTAAAGGATGGCCGCCTGTCGCGATCGTGCAGCGGGGAAGTAGGCATAGAAAGTCGTACGAGCTACGCCAAGCCTCTTTGCAATCTCTGCGACCGATATAGTCTCGGCTTTCAGCATCGCGGTGCCTGCCTCGACATCTGCATCGCTGAGCTTCCTGCGTCGCCCGCCCTTTCTGCCACGAGCAAGCGCTGCCTTGAGCCCTTCCATCGTCCGCTCGCGGTTCAGATCGAGAAAGTACTCTGCCATCGCGCCGTGCATCTGGAGTGCAAAGCGACCCTGCGCGGTTTCGCTATCGAAATTCTCGGTCAAACTTTGGAATTTGATGGCCTGCCGCCGGAGGGCGTCGATCGTGCGCATCATCTCCACGAGCGATCGACCGAGACGGTCGAGTTTCCAGACAACAAGAACATCGTCAGGCCTAAGGAAGGCGAGGGCGGCATCGAACTCTGGACGCTTCGTGCCTGCTCGTCCGGACTTCTTCTCTTCGAAGATCTTTGTGCACCCGGCCTTGGTCAGCGCATCGCGCTGGAGATCCAAATTCTGGTCGAAGGTCGAAACGCGCGCATAACCTATCAGCATGTTCGGAATTCTAGGCGAACAGCGTTATTCGCACAATAGATATCCGAACATATTTTCCGTACAAGAAAGCCGCGCGATTGGCTTCAACGCCTTGCTAGGCCGTGAACTCATAAACGCGTCTCGCGGTGGGCTGACGAGGGGCCGCTTTAGGCTTGAAGACTTCCGGAATGCGCAAAGGGCCGCCCTGAGTTTGCCCCATCGAGTCATGGGAGGTTCGAGCAGCGGCATCGATCGATGCCGAACTGGCCTTCGCGGTCGACCGATGAGCGCCAGCCACGCGCACTGCGTAGACTAAGCCATCGGGGGGAACAAGTCGCAGGCCACCTCCGAACATACCTGTCGGTTCCTTGCGGGACTAATACTTTCGGCTATAATTCTGATCTTCCGCTGTTGCTTAAGCGCAGTGGATTGTCGCGAGATGAGGAGGCCGCTTATGTGGTGGTCGATTTCAAGAAGGTGCCTGCTGCTCAGCGCTGTGATCGTGTGCGCGGCATCGATCGGTCCGGAACGGGCCGCCGCCGCCGCGGTATCGACGGAAGAAGCGCGCGCGATCGCGAAGGAAGCCTATGTCTGGGGCTTCCCGCTTGTTGACAGCTACCGCATCCAGCACTCGTATTTCGTAGACACTGGCAACCCCGAGTACAAGGGCGCATGGAACGAGATCCACAACACGGCGCGGGTCTACACGCCGGACGACAAGGCGATCCAGACCCCCAATTCGGACACTCCCTACTCCTTCGTCGGCACGGATCTGAGGTCCGAGCCATTAGTGCTGACGGTGCCTAAGGTCGACAAGGAGCGGTACTACTCGCTGCAGTTCATCGACATGTACACGTTCAACTTCGCCTATGTTGGCAGCCGCGCAACTGGTAACGACGCAGGAAACTTCCTCCTTGCGGGACCGAGCTGGAAAGGCCAAAAGCCGCCTGGAATCAAGGAGGTGATCCAATCGGAAACAGACTTCGCGTTTGTACTCTACCGCACCCAGTTGCTCGGTCCGGGCGACATCGACAACGTCAAGAATATCCAGGCCGGCTACAAGGTTCAGTCGCTCTCAGCCTTCCTCGGCCAGCCGGCTCCGCCGCCACTACCGGACATCGAATTCATCGATCCGTTGAGCCCGGCGGATCAGAAAACATCGTCCGCGTTTTTCAACCAGCTTAACTTCATCTTGCAGTTCTGCCCGACCCATCCCTCGGAGACCGAGCTCAGGGCGCGCTTCGCCCGGATCGGCATCGAGCCCGGCAAGGCGTTCGATGCGGCGGCGCTCTCGCCCGAGATGCGGAATGCGATTGAGGAAGGGATGGCGGACGCATGGGCGGAGTTCGAGAACTACAAGAAGAGCGATATCGACACCGGAAAGATTTCGAGCGCCGACGGTTTCGGCGCACGTGCGTTCCTCGGCGACCGCTACCTCGACCGCATGGCGAGCGCCGTGCTCGGGATTTACGGAAACTCGAAGGATGAGGCTATCTATCCCGCCTACTTCACCGACGCTGAAGGCCAGCCGACGGCCGGCGGAAACCGCTATACGTTGCGTTTCGGACCGGATCAGCTGCCGCCGGTCAACTCCTTCTGGTCGCTGACCCTCTACGCACTTCCGGAGAGCCTGCTTTCGGCCAACAAACTCAACCGCTACCTGATCAACTCGCCAATGCTGCCGCAGCTGAAGAAGGACGCGGACGGCGGTCTGACGCTTCACATCCAGCACGAGTCGCCCGGTGCGGAAAACGAGGCCAACTGGCTGCCGACGCCCAGCGGTCCGTTCTTCATGATTATGCGTCTCTATTGGCCGAAGCCGGAAGCGCTGGATGGCAAGTGGAAGGCGCCGGCGCTTGTGCGGGCGCAGTGAACATCAGGAGGCAAACATGACGAACAGGGTGAGGTCAATTGTGCTTGTCGCAGCCATTTCGGCGCTGGCTTTGCAAACCGCGAGAGCGGCCGACGTTGAGGCGGTGACGGTCGACAATTTTGTTCGCGCGGAGTCAGACCTCTATCTGGGCGGAATTCTCAAGGAAAGCGGGACCATAGGGAAATTCCACCACAGTCGCGAGCCGGCGCCGATTGACGGCCAGACGGTCATTCGGCTGAACCGCGACACACTGTACTCGTCTGCCGTGTTCGATCTCGACGCTGGCCCGGTGACGATCACGCTGCCCGACGCGGGTGACCGCTTCATGTCCATGCAAGTGATCAGCGAAGACCACTATGTGCCGGAAGTGAACTATGGCGCAGGAAAATACACGCTCGACAAAGAGAAGGTAGGCACCCGCTATGTTGCCGTGGCTATCCGCACGCTTGTCGATCCCACCAAGCCCCAAGACCTTAAGGAGGTCCAGGCGCTGCAAGATCAGGTGATCGCAGAGCAGGCGAGTGTCGGAAGCTTCGAGGTGCCTAATTGGGATCCGGCGAGCCAAAAGAAGGTGCGCGATGCGCTCTTGATCCTCGGCTCCACCATACCCGACTTCAAGAAGGCGTTCGGCGCGAAGGAGGAGGTCGATCCGATACGGCACCTCATCGGAACCGCGGCGGGTTGGGGCGGCAATCCCGACAAGGACGCCATCTATCTCAATGTCTCGCCGCCCAACAATGACGGCACGACCGTTTACAAACTGCGCGTCAAAGACGTGCCGGTCGACGAATTTTGGTCGATCAGCCTCTACAATGCCGAGGGCTACTACGAGAAAAACCCGAATGACGCGTACTCGCTCAACAACATCACCGCGAAGAAAAGCGAGGACGGGTCGATCGATGTCCAATTCGGCGGCTGCGACGGCAAGATCGCCAATTGCCTGCCGATTATGAAGGGCTGGAATTACACGGTGCGACTTTATCGTCCGCGGGCCGAGATCCTGGACAATAGCTGGACTTTTCCCGAACCGCAGCCTGCGCAATGATTGCGAGGGACATGAAGCGCCGGCGCGATTACCCGTTGATGGCATCTTAGTCGACCATCGGCAGCGTACGCTTGTGGGCAGGAATGCCCTTCGCAACCAATGTTGCCTAAGGGTCAATTTGCGACGTGAGCGGGCGCCGCGGTAAGGTGCCTTTGACCCCCAATCCGAAATTGTGATTCCAACTCCCGAAAAATCGGAGCACGAATCATGCGGTATGAACTGAGCACCAACGAATGGAGTGTCATTGCACCGATGCTCCCGAACAAGCCACGCGGCGTTCCCCGCGTCGATGACCGTCGTGTGCTCAACGGTATATTCTGGGTCTTGCGATCAGGTGCGCCGTGGCGCGATCTTCCGGAGAGCTTTGGTCCGTATCGATCATCTGCACCGCCGCGTCATGAGCCTCGTCGGTAGTGCGCGTGCACCAGCACGGTGCCTGTATCGCGGACAATCGCGAGCAACACATGGGTCGTTCACGAGGCGGACTTACCAGCAAGATTCACGCGGTAGTGGACGCCGATGGTCTGCCAGTGCGCCTTGGCCTCACGCCAGGCGAGGCGCACGACAATCGCCTTTGCTCGGTTCTCCTGGCGGAATTGCAACCCCGAACGACGTTGCTCGCAGATCGCGGATATGATGCGGACTGGATCAGGGAGTTCGCGAGTCAGAAAGGTGCGTGGGCAAACATCCCGCCAAAACGAAATCGCAAGGGGCCTATCTGCTTCAGTCCATACCTCTACCGAGCGCGTAACCTGGTCGAGCGCTTCTTCAACAAGATCAAGCAATGCCGGCGGATCGCCACCCGCTATGACAAGCTCGCTGCCAACTATCTCGCCTTCATCAAGCTAGCATCAATCCGGCTATGGCTGCGCGCTTACGCGCTTATGAGTCCACGCCCTAGCTGACGGTGTGTTCGGAAAACGGTCGTTTGGCGGACAATGAGATGTCTCTCAACGGCTACAGGTGAAAGTCCGCTCTTAAGGCTACGAACGCCAGCAATGCCAATAGAGCTGAAGAGGAAAGTGGATTCACGACCGTTAGCTTCTCCCTTATCCCTATCGAAAACAAACGCAACTTCCTCGATGTGAGTGCTGACATCATGGAGCATGTGGATCCCAACTTCTTTGGCGACCCAAAGACGGCCGCCATGAAGGTGCTGGGCAACGTGTAATATGCGCGAGATCGCAACCTCTCTCGAGCCTCATTGGCTTCCAGCACCAATTCAATTAACCTTTCCGCTTCTTTGCTGTTCTTCGGCGCCCTGTCAGGGGCGCAGACTGAAGGCGGCGGGCATCGATGTGGGCTCTCTTTCCAGCGCGACCCCGGCGGAATGATAGCCCGCAACAAGGCCCACCTCCAGTTGCCACCGATCATTGCGGGCGACTGGCGCGGGGAAATCGTCGGTGTACCGAGCGTCAATTTCGGTCAAGTCGTGCAGCCAGGCCCGCCCCGCCAGTCAGTTGAGTTCACTTACATTATCCTGCCCACCACTCTGATTATGCCGAACGCGGCATTCAGGTGGCCGGGCGTCGTCATGATCTCTGCCCCTACGCCCATGAAGACAGAATTCCCTGATGCTGGTGCACTCTTTCAGAACGATATGATGCCATCACTGAGCTTGTCCTTGGAAGTGACCCGAGCGCAGTTCTCTGACATGCTGCCACGACTCGAAGCCAACAGTCTCAAGGATTTTCATTTCACGTTGGACGAGAAGTCCGAGCGCTTTTGGCCAGTGCGAAGCTGGGGCATGGGCGCACCTTTGGCATAGACAGGTCTAAACAGCTCGAATAGCGGTGTGCGCCATTTTGTGCGTAAGAATCAACAATAGCGGAAAATTCTTTAGACATCAGAGGATTTGTGGCGGAGAGAGCGTCCTCGGCTTCTTTTGGCTATTCGTCAGCCGAATCAGTTGTTTGCAAGCTTACTCCCTGAATCCAGCGCGCGCGTTTGGCCCGGCGTTCGTCTATCGCCAGGAAGAGTGATCGTCCGCTGTTCACCAAGGCGGAGCGCGTCGCTCGCAAAAAAGCGGGGACACCCGAGCCACGCTGTCCAGCGTGGCTCGCCGCGTTCCTTCTCGATGAGTCCCATCCTTGCCGCAGCCGCGATGCTCGCAGGCATGGCCGAGGATCGGGCCTCGATCGCGCGGCTGGATGGGCTCTAACGGCGACCGGTTCGTTGCTCACGGCGAAAGGTTCCACAGCCAGGCTTGACGATCGCCATTCTCCGCGATGAATTCATAGGCCCCCTAAGTAGCTTCATCGGCCAAATATTGGACATTTCGACGAGGAAATCAGGTAAGTATTTGAAATTATTGGTTCCCGCTCATGGGCTCGAACCACGATTCACGCCTTCAAAGGGCGCTGTCCTACCATTAGACGAAGCGGGAGTAGAGGAAGTGGACGCTGTCTAACACCTTCTCTTCCGCGAATGAAGCCGCTTGATGCCGTTACCTGCTTGAGCGCCTTGAGCAGGCGCAGATGGGAATGGTGGTGCCGTCACTCGACACTGCGCTTGAAATGCCCGGCCGATGGCCGTACATTGGACGGCAGGAGAATGATGATGGCTGAAACCGCTGCAACGACATCGCGCGGCCGCGTGCGCGGCGAGCGCCTGGAGGCGCGCGTCACCGCCGACCAGAAGAGCCTGATCGAACATGCCGCCGCGCTTCAGGGCCGGACGGTGACGGACTTCGTATTGACCAGCGTGCAGGAAGCGGCACGCCGGGCGATCGAGGAGCATCAGCGCATCGACCTTTCGGTGCGCGACAGCCGTGCCTTCGTGGAGGCGCTGATCAATCCGCAGCCGGTCAATGACCGTCTGCGCGAGACCGTGCGCCGTTACCGGCGTGCGCCCGGCTCCTGACAGGTGCGAGAGGGCACCAACGAGCAATTGCTGGTCGAGGTGCTCGGCCCGCAGCATGACCGGGCGGGGTTCGAAAGCGGGGTCGAGCTGCTCGACCGATATTTCAGGGTGCAGGCCGGGCAGGATGCCCGCAAGAACATGGCGGCGCCATTCGTGCTGGTTCTGCCGGACGGCGCTGTCGCCGGTTACTACACGCTGTCCGCGACGGCATTGAATATTGGCGACCTGCCGGACCATGTCGCCCGCAAGTTGCCGCGCTACCCGCTTGTGCCGGCGACGCTACTGGGGCGCCTTGCCGTCGATCTGCGCTATCGGGGCAGGGGCTTTGGACGCCATCTTCTCGCCGACGCCCTGTTTCGGGCGGTGCGCAGCGAGATCGCGTCGTTCGCTGTCATCGTCGACGCCAAGACTGCAGACGCGCGCCGATTTTATGAGCGCGAGAGCTTTCTGCCGTTTCCCAATCAACCGATGAAACTGTTCCGGCCGATGGCGGACATCGAACAGCTTTTCAAATGAGCGGGGAGTGCCTGTCTACCGCCCATAGGGGCCGCCAGCCTTGACGCCCGAACGCTCCGCCCCAGTTTACGCGGCGGAGTTTCAGATATGCGATACGATTGGCAGGGGCCGCCCGGATTCCTGGAACGGCATTTCGGCATTGTTATTGCAATCGGCCTGGTTGCAGGGCTGTCGATCCTGGCGGCGCTGGGCTACACGCCTTGAAATCTCGGGTTCAGCGGCCAAATCGCTTATGTAAGCGAAATGTGACAGTGCAGACGCAACCGAATGGCGCCATGTGCATTTCAATGCATGACAATGCTTCGCCCCGATATTCCCGCGAAATGCTGCGCGTATTGCGGCGGGCGCGACCACGGCTACGAGGACTGCCCGAAACGGAAAGCTGACGCCGAACAGCAGAAGGAGCTGGACATCCATCCGGTCCCAAGCCCGGCGTGGCGCATAGACAAGCCTGACAAAACCGCGGCCTGAACCATCCCCCGCTGATCGGCTCCAAATCGAACGAAGCCCAGCCGCTGCCGGCGTCTAAGGCGTCTTCTGCGTATGCCCGACGGCATTGGCGAAAGAAATGTCACCCTTGATCTCGCGCATGGCCATCGACGTAATCGTGCGGCGCACGCCGGGCAGGCGGCTGAGCTCTACGCGCAGCATCCTGTCCAGCGCCATCATGTCGACCGTCACGATCTGCAGGAGATAGTCGGCCTCGCCTGTCGTGGCGTGGCAGCGCCGGATCAGCGGGTGTGCCTGGACCGCGGCCTCGAAGGCCTCGGAAAGCTCGAAATCGATCGACACCTGGATGAAGGCTTCGATGCCGAAGCCGAGTTTTGCCGGGTCGACGCGCGTCGAGTAACCGCGGATGATGCCGGCGTCCTCCAGCGCCTTGACCCGCTTCCAGCACGGCGTCTTGCTCAAGCCGACCTCGTCGGCGAGCGCCGCGAAGGAGATTCGCGCGTCGCGCTCCAGCGCCGAGACGATCTTCCGGTCGAGGGCATCCAGCATCAAACGTTCTCCAAAAATGTTCTATGGTCGGACTTTTGTCCTTCATTACCTGCTATTGGATAATAGAAAGGAACAATGTTCAGGCCAAAAGAGACTACACTGCGGGCTCGGACCGAACAGATGCCCTGGGCCGATGGGCCGGGCAAAGGAGCAGCTGCCATGCACAAGCCGGACTATTACGCCCGCATCGAAACGCCCGAGATGCGCGACTACGGCGTCTACCTCAAGTGCGACGAGCTTCTCGCCTGCCAGAAGCCGCTGGCCGAGATGGTCAATGCCGACGAGCTGCAGTTCCAGATCGTGCACCAGGTCGAGGAGCTGTGGATGAAGCTCATCACCTACACGCTGGTCGATGTCGTCGAGTTCCTCGAACAGCAGAACACGCACCGCGTCGTCACGCGGTTAGGGCGCGTGCATCGGCTGATGCGATTGATGACGGCGCAGCTCGACCTGCTCGAAACCATGTCGCCCAAGGAATACCAGCAGATCCGGCTGCAGCTCGGCAATGGCAGCGGCCAGGAATCGCCGGGCTTCAAGCTGCTCTTGCGCATGCCGCCGGATTTGTGGCGGGCCTTCAAGGCGTCCTATCTCGATGGCCGCGGGCTTTCGGTCGAGGATGTCTACGATGTCAGATATGATCACGGCGACAGCTATGTCGTGGCCGAGGCGCTGATCGAATTCGACGAGCTGTTCCAGAAATTCCGCGCCAATCATCTCTATCTCATCCACCGCTCGATCGGGCTCGGCTCGAAATCCCTGAAAGGCCGCCCGGTCGAGTTGCTTGAGGCCGGCGCCCGCCACCGCTTCTTTCCGGAGCTGTGGGATGTCCGCTGCGACATGACCGACCGCTGGGGCAGCCAGTATGGCACGGTGCGGGATTCGATCAGCCACCACGCGGCGGAGTAGATCTGACCTGGTTCCTCGCCCCCACTTTCGTGGGGGCGAGGAACCCAAGTCCTGCAAGGCCTGCCCGCAGGCCGTTTGTATCAGCCAAGTTTCTTAGGGACGGCGTGTCGGGTTTGCGGCTGGTGTTTCGTCCTTGGGGCGAAACCCGTCGCAACTGGAGGACGTCATGTCGTTGGAAATCGCTCAATCACCCGTTCAATCACCGTGGCAGACCGCGGCAATCCTCATTGGCCGGCTGATCTTCGCGGCCGTCTTCCTCATGGCGGTGACTTTCAAATTCATCGACATGGGTGGGACCGCGGGCTACATCGCCGCCGCCGGGTTTCCGTTGCCGCTGTTCCTGGCCTGGTGCGCGGCGCTGCTCGAAGTCCTCCTCGTCCTGTGCTTCCTGACTGGCGCTTTCTTCACACCGGCCGCGCTTGTCGCCGCAGTCTACGTCATCTTCCTAGGCTTTGCCTTCCACGGGCCGTCGCACTGGGCCGGCAACCAGGCCGAGTTCGGCTTCTTCGTCGATCATTTCACCTTCCTGGCCGGGCTGCTGTTTGCCGCCGTGCATGGGCCGGGCCGCATGCTGACGCTGAAGCTTGGGTCCGCAAGCCGACCCTGAACCTGCGGTCGGCCCGCCATCTCTGGTGCGGGGAGGGGCGTCACATCTGGTCGTTGTAAGGCTCCTTCATCTGGCCGACCATGCGCGCCAGCTTCGAGAACGACGGGATATCCGCCTCCGGCTGACACTGATTGGCCAGTTCCAGCAGCCGGATCGGGAAGTTGACCGCATCGCGGCTCGAGGCCGACATGCCGTTGGACCGTTCCTCGCTGGTCTCGCTGGCTTCGGCCCTGCGCAAGGCGATGTCTATCTCCTCGACCGTGAGCACGCCCTTGCGGACAAGAACCTGATTGATCGATGCGACGGCCATCAGCAGGCCTTCGAGTTGCAGATTGGCGACGTTCATGGCTTCGCTCCCATTGGCTAAACTGCAAACGCGCGAGCGCCGGTTCCGATCCGGACGGGTTGCCTGGATCATGCCGGCAGATCGCCAGATGTCTGCTGCTCCTTCACGGGGTTAGGAATTTTTTCTTGGAATCGGCAGTTTCTCCATTGACTTTGTGACGGCAGCTATGCTATAGATTTGGGCATGGTGCTGATTTGCGCCAACGACCCGCCCGCCGAGGCGGGTTTTTTGTGTGTGCCGAGCATGATCGACAGCTTGGAGGTGTAAGTCCTCTACCCAGCCTGATGGCGGCGAAGGGTTAGCGAAGCGCAAGGGCGTCGTCGCAAGGCGGGGTCTGAAGGAAGCGTGGAGCAAACCCGCGACCCGATGGACAAGAACCGGATACGAGGCCTACCCGGCCGGACGAGCGGGCACATGACCGCGAAGTCCATGGTCATCAAGGACCGGGGTGGTAAATCCGGCGGGTGTGCGGGGAAGGCGGTCGATCTTACCTCGGGAGATCTGTGCC
>NZ_VLKT01000018.1 GCF_007830515.1 Mesorhizobium tianshanense | reverse complement strand
GGCCAGGTTCAGATGTACCTCCTCGCACAGCCGGCGCTCCGAGCGGATGCCGAAGCAATAGCCGACGATCAGCATGCGGATCAGCAGCTCAGGGTCGATCGAGGGACGGCCGATCGGGCTGTAGAAGGGCGCCAGATGCTGGCGGATGGCGGAAAGGTCGACGAAGCGGTCGATCGCTCTGAGCAGGTGATCCGCCGGCACATGCCGCTCCAGGCTGAAGCCGTAAAACAGCTCCTCCTGCATCACACTTTGCTCGCCCATCATCGACTCAATCTCCTCTTACGACGAAGATTGAATCAGTGCTTCAGGGCTGCTGCAACCCGGACTTTTTCAACACAATCGACCCGTTGCAGACTTTGGCCGAACTGGCCTTGGGGGGGGGAACGGTTGGCAATGGGGTTGAGCGCTCCCCCTTTCGGTCGCGCCGCCTGTACTTGCTTTGATATTCGCGCCTCTGCTTTGTGACTTCGTACAAAACGATCCCTGAGCTTGTTCCGAGGTTAAGGCTTTCGATCATACCGAACATCGGAACGCAGACGCACATCTCGCTTCTTTCGACGGCCAGATCGCTGATGCCGATAGCTTCGCTGCCGAACCAGACTGCGAGTTTGGCGTGGGCGGTGTAGTCGCCTTCGTGAAGGAAAATGCTGGCCTTGCCTTTCACATGAGGCGACGTAACGATCGACTTGAATCCTTTTCTTTCGAGATGGTCAAAGCACTCATCGGTGCTGTCAAAGCGCTTTACAAACGTCCATTTCACCGCGGAGACAGAGGTCTTTGAAACCGATCTCCGATCGCGCAAAGCCTGCCAGTCGTCAGGCAGGGATCGGCGAGGGTCGACTACATAAACTTTCTCGACACCCAAGGCATTCACATTCCGGATCACCGTTCCAATATTCTTCACATCAGTCGGATTCTCCAAGACGGCGATCAGATGTTTGCAGCGAAACGGCTTAATTTCATCGGCACGCTTGCGGGCCGATTTCTTCGATTCAGCTTTTTCTTCCATGGCCACCTCGAACGCTTCCCTAACGGTGAATGCCTGTTTTGCTAGTCCAATGCAATCAGGAGATGCTAAATGCGGAACGGAGCGTCGTCCGCATTCCGCCCATCTGCGGCAACGAGTTTTGACCTTAATGCATATTGCCCAAAACTCACTCTTCCGCCGCTTCGGCCGCTTTGGCGTCCAACAGCCCGTAGCCGAAATCATTGTCCCGCCCCTCGGGGCCGAGATCCCTGGCGGTGTCAGCCAGTGCCTTCTCCACATTGTCGGCGGAACGGTCAGGCGCCGCATGCAACAGATTGGCGATTGCACCAGTCACGATCGCCGCGGCAAACGAGGTGCCGGTGACCACGTCCGAGCCGGCCCCGCTGGGCGCCACCATCTCGACGCCGGGGGCGGAGAGGAAGACGTAGGGGCCGCGATTGGCCTGCTGCATCAGCCCGTCCTTCGCATCGGTGGCGGTCACCGCGATGACGCCGTCGAAGGCGGCCGGGTAGCCGTAAGGTGCCTTCGGCCCGTTATTCCCGGCGGCGGCGACCAGCACGATGCCCAAGGCGCGAGCATTGCGGCAGGCGACGCCGAGCAGGTCGTTCTTCGGGCCGACAAAGCTCATATTGATGATGCGGACATCTTGGCTTGCCGCCCAGTCGAGCGCCGCAAGGATGACGTCCATGCTCGACTTGCCGCCCTCGAAGGCGCGGGCGTGATAGATCCTGGCGCCCGGCGCCATGCCTTTGAGCGCGCCGACGCCGGCGATCAGGCCGTCGATCGAGGTGCCGTGGTCGCGCGCCTCGATCGGCACGTCGGGCATGGCGTCGAACTGATCGGCGATGACGCCGGAGAGCGCCGGATTGGTGTCGTCGATGGCGGTGTCGATGACGGCGACGCGTACATTCTCGCCGCTAGCCTCTTTCGAATCGAGGGCGATGCGCTCAAAGGCATAGTTGACGATGGCCGTCGCCTGCTGCAGCGAGTAGATATGGTTGGGCTCGCGCCGCGTGGTGCGGCCGTCGGCGGCAAGCTGCGCCAGCACGACGCCTACCGGGCGGCCATCGGGAATGCCGTAGCGCACCAGCGTGGTGCCGAGCAGCTGGGACTGGCGCTGCGAGCGCACCTCGAGGCCGAAGGAGGCGGCGATCTGCTGGACGGCGTCGCCGTCCACCGTCACCAGCACCTCGTCGGGCACGAAATCACCGACGACGGCGCGCGGCGGCTCGGTCGCGACGAGATCGGAGGGCGAAACGATCGGACCGCCTGGGGCTGCGGCCTGTATCGCTGCCGCATCGGCAGGCGAGGCCGGCGGCGGCAACGCATCGCTGGCCGGATCGCGGCGCGGATCGGGCGTCGGCAACGGAGCCTGGCCGCCACCAACCGGATTGGGGAACAGGTCGACGATCAGCGCGGGAAGAAAGACCGCGCCTGTCGCGGCGGAATCCGCACCGTCGCTGCCATCCTTAGTTTCGTCCTCGGCGCAGTCGGCCGCCGCCGTCGCCCGGTTGAGGCAGTCGATTTCCGCCTGGGTGCGGTTCGGATCATTGCTCTGCGCCAAGGCAGGCGCGGCCGCGATAGTCATCGCCGCCCCAAGGAGCGCCGCAAATCCAATGACCGCCCTGGAGCGCTTTGCGTTTTGGTGGAACCAAAACCGCGCTCCGGGTCTTTGTTCTAACGCATTTTGTCGGGCGCCAAACGAAGATTTTTGGCTGCAAAATGCTCTAGCCGCCATCAACCGGTTTCCTTCCCTCGACCACAGCTTCCGCGAATGGCTGGGCGGCAATAAGGCCGAGCACCTTTTCATAGTCGGCCGCGGTCGTGGCCGGGATGCCAAGGCGGAAAACGCCTTCAGCGGTCGGCCCGCCGGCGATCTTCAACTGGTTTTCGCCGAGAAAGACGGCAATGTCGGCCATCTTCGCATCCGGCTTGAATTTCACCAGCGCGAACGGCATTTTCGCCAGATCGCCCTGCTGGCCGGCAACTTCGAAATCGCCGTCCATGCCGCCGGGCTGCTCAAACGACTGCACCACGACAAGCGCCAGCAGAGCGGCGGCCGCGGCCCAGGCGACGCCGGCGGGCACCGCCATGAAGCGGCCCCACGCCTGCGCCAGCCAGGACGATGCCGCAGGCTGGCGCACAGGGCCGGCCTCGGCGTCTAGCGCCCGGGCGAAGCGGCCGAGCGCATCGGCCGGCGGGCGGATCGCCTCATTGGCGGCAGCGGTGCCGGAGAACTCGGCCTCGGCCTCGCCGAGTGCGGCAAGTGCTGCCGGGTCGGAGGCCAGCCATTCCTCGATGGCTTCGAGTTCCGCACCTTCCAGCGAGCCGTTCAGATAGAACGGCAGCAGCGTCTCCATTTCGTCGCGGCGCGACATCTTTTCAGCGGCGCTCATGGCCACCCCCTGTCGTAACCGGCGGCCTTGAGGGCCTCGCCGAGTTTCTTGCGGGCGTAGAACATCCTGGTCTTGACCGTGGCGACCGGAATGCCAAGCACCTCGCCGATCTCGGTCACCGACTGTCCGTGGTAATAGGCAAGGTCGATCACCGTTCGGTGTTCTTCCGGCAAGGCATCGACGAAACGCCGCAAGGCGGCGCCCTTGTCTTCCTTCATGGTGACGACTTCCGGCGTGTCGGCGCTGTCTGGCACCTGCGCCGCGTCATTGTCGTCGATCCAGTCTTCCTTTTTCTTGCGCAGCGACGACAGCGCCTTGAAGCGGGCGATGCCGAGCAGCCATGTCGAGACTTCCGAGCGCCCCTCGAAGCCGGGTGCCTGGCGCCAGAGTTCGAGAAACACCTCGTTCGCGATATCGTCGGCCATCATTTCCGATCCCGTCTGGCGGACCACGAAGCGGTAGACCCGCGCGTGGTGGCGCATGAACAGGAGCCGCACGGCGGCACGGTCGCCCTTCGCGACCCGGCTGACAAGCGCGCGATCGGTCTCCGTCGCTGCCGTCATGGCCGGTCGAGCCGCCTGGCTCTTGTCTGCTCTGTCGCCGATCGGCCCAAAAAGGTTCACCGCTTTCCGCCCGGAATTTTCTGAAAGCTAACCGAAGAGCGGCAGCGTTGCCAGAGGGGTGTCTTCTCCCCGTGTCTATACGGGGAGAAGGTCCCGGCAGGGGGATGAGGGGCGGCGCCAGCGCTGGCTGTTCACATTGAACGTTCGCGCTGCCCCTCACCCTTACCCTCTCCTCGTAAGGGACGGGGAGAGGGGGACGCGAACGTTGGTGGTCGCCTCCCTCAGCCCAGGAACGGCTTGGCCTTCATCGTTGCCGGCACCGGTACACCAAGGCTTTTCAGCACGGTCGGCGCAAGCTGCAACTGGTCGAGCAGCATGTCGGCCTCCGGCCCCTTGCCCGGTCCAAAATAATAGAGCGCAAAATCCTGCATCTCGTCGTCATGGCCGCCATGATGGCCGCGATCGGTCTGGCCATGATCGGCGGTGACGATCACCTCGTAGCCGGCTTCCCGCCAGCGCGGCAGGAAGGCGGCGAGCATGCCGTCCATCGCATAGACGGCATGGTCCATCTCATGGCAGTCATGACCGAAGCGGTGGCCCATCGAGTCCAGCGTGCAGGTGTGCAGGATGCCGTAGTCGATGCCGTGGCGCCTGGTCAGCATGGTCAGCGTCGCGAACAGGTCGACGTCGCTCGGCGTCATCTGGTTCCTGGCATTGTAGCCGGTCATGGTGTGGAAACGGCCGTGCGTGATCGGCCCGCCCGGCTCGTCGAACTCCATGTCCTCGACCAGATCGAACGGATAGGCCCGGAAGAATTCGGACCAGTAGGAATGGGTGACCGCGCCCGTCTTGCCGCCGGCCTTGCTGACTTCGGAGAAGATGTCCGGTTGCTCGACGCGGAACCGGTTCTCGTTGGACAATATGCCATGCACCTGCGGCGCGACGCCGGTGTGGATCGAGGCATAGCAGCAGGCCGAGGTCGACGGCAGCACGGAGCGCATCTTCCAGACGCGCGCCTCGCCCGATAGCACCCAGCCTTCGAGATTGCCCATCAGCCGGCGCCAGTTGCGATAAGGCACGCCGTCGAGGATGATGAGCAAAAGTTTTGTATCGAGCGCCATGGGCCGCTCCATGCGATTTGGCTGTTGAGATTGGAGCGCCGTGTGTCGCTTGGGCCCACGGCGCTCTAGAAGTCGTATCAGACGGATCGGATGCTAGGCATTGAGCCAGCACTCGTTGAGCGCATAGCCATCCATCATCTCGCCGTTAGGGTTCTTGACATAGCCGCTGATCTTGTTGCTGGCGGCGGCATCGATGAATTGGTTGAAGAAGGGCACGATCAATCCGCCCTCGTCGCGCATCAGCACCGCCATGTCGTGATAGATCGCCTTGCGCTTGGCCTGGTCGAGCTCGGCACGTGCGGTAAACAGCATCTTGTCGAACTCCGGCCGCTTGAAGCGCGTATCGTTCCAGTCGGCGGTGGAGACATAGCCGGTGGAGTACATCTGGTCCTGCGTGGCCCGCCCACCCCAGTAGGACAGCGAGAAGGGCTGCTTGTTCCAGACCTCGGACCAGTAGCCGTCGCCGGGCTCGCGCTTGATCTCGATCTTGATGCCGGCCTTGGCGCAGGACTGCTGGTAGAGCTGGGCGGCATCGACGGCGCCCGGGAAGGCGACGTCGGAGGTGCGCAGCAGGACTGAGCCAATGTGACCCGATTTCTTGTAAAGCGCGGCGGCCTTTTCCGGATCGAACTTGCGCTGCTCGATATCGGTCGAGAACAGCGGATAGGCTTCGTTGATCGGGAAGTCGTTGCCGGCCGAACCATAGCCGCGCAGGATCTTCTCCAGCAGTTCGTCGCGATCCATGGCGAGCTTCAGCGCCATCCTGAGGTCGTTGTTGTCGAAGGGTGCGGTGTCGCAGAACATGTTGAACGGGTAATACCCTCTGCCAGCGACGTTCTCGATGGTCACACCGGCGATGCGCTTGACCAGATCCACCACCTTCGGCTCGACACGGTTGATCATATGGACCTGGCCGCCCTGCAGGGCAGCAAGCCGCGCCGTTGCGTCGTTGATGACGATGATCTCGATTTGATCGGCATGGCCGGCCTTGTCGCCCCGCCAGTAATTGGCGAAACGCTCGCCGCCATGGCGGACGCCCGGCTGGTTGACTGTGACTTTGTAAGGGCCGGCGCTGATGCCGGCATTCGGATCGTCCTTGCCGCCGTTCGGCTGGATGACGAGGTGGTAGTCGGCCATCAGATAGGGAAAATCGGCATCGGCGTCGCCAAGAGCGACGATCACTTCGTTGCCGCTTGCCTTGACCGCCTTGATGTTCTTCAGGATGCCGAGCGCGCCCGACTTCGATTTCTCGTCGGCATGGCGTTCGATGGTAGCCGCGATGTCCTCAGCGGTGACGGTCTTGCCATTGTGGAACTCGATGCCGTCGCGCACCTTGATCGTCCAGGTCTTAGCGTCCGAGGACGCGCCGATCTCCTCGGCGATGAGGTTCTCCACGCCGCCGTCGGGCTTCAAGCGGACAAGAAACTCGCCCCATTGCTTGCAGAAGCTGAACGTGACCTGGCTGAGGTTCAGCGCCGGATCGAGACTGTTGGTCGATTCGCCGCCTTGCAGGCCGGCCTTGATCGTGCCGCCTTTCACTGGCGTCTGGGCGAAGGCTTTGCCGGCCAGCGTCGACGCCAGCGCCGCCGATACGCCAAGGGCTGCGGCGCGGCCGAGGAAGCCGCGGCGTGATATCCGGCCCTTTCCGGCAAGGTCCGCGAGATGGTCGAGTTCAGTCGTCATTGTCCAAGTCCCCTTTTCACGAAGAACAGCTTTTGCACGGGCGGCGCCCGTTCGCGCTGATCCTCTTCGCGCCGCGTTTCATCCGCATGACGGAAGCAAGGTTTGTTGCGCTTTTCGGGCCGCAATATCGCGAGCTGCCTAATTCCCCGCGCTGGCCATGCGCCGTCCCTTGATCGCCTTTTCCAGCCAGCCGATCTCCATTTCGGGGACGGAGGACAAGAGAAGGTCGGTATAAGCGTCGAAGGGGGGCGTCAGCACCTGGCTCTTCGCGCCGTAGCGCACCACCTCGCCGCGATACATCACCGCGATCGAATCGGCGATCGACTTCACCGTCGCGAGATCGTGGGTGATGAACAGATAGGCGACGTTTTCCTCCTTCTGCAGCTCGAGCAGCAGCTCAAGGATGCCGTGGGCCACCAGCGGGTCGAGCGCCGAGGTCACCTCGTCGCAGATGATCAGCTTCGGCTTGGCGGCGAGCGAGCGGGCGATGCAGACGCGCTGCTTCTGGCCGCCGGAAAGCTCGGCCGGGTAGCGGTCGATGAAACCCTTGCCCATCTCGATCTTGTCGAGCAGTTCGGCGACGCGGGCGTCGCGTTGCCTTCCGCGCAGCCCGAAATAGAATTCGAGCGGCCGGCCAATGATGGTGCCGACGGTTTGGCGCGGATTCATCGCCACGTCGGCCATCTGGTAGATCATCTGCAACTGGCGCAGATCCTCCTTCGGCCGGTCGGCGAGCCGGTTGGCGAGCGGACGCCCATCGAAGGTGACGGTGCCCTCTTCGGGCGGCAAGAGGCCGGTTACGGCGCGCGCCAGCGTCGACTTGCCCGAACCGGACTCGCCGACGACCGCCAGCGTCTGGCCCGGGTAAATATCGACCGAGACGTTCTTCAGCACCTTGATATGGCTGCGGCCATAGGCGGCGGTGATGTTCTTGACCGACAGGAACGGTGTCGTGCCGGGCTTCTGCTCCTGGTGCTCGATCTCATGCACGGACACCAGCGCATTGGTATACTCCTGGCGCGGTTCCTTGATGATCTGGCGAGTGCCGCCCCATTCGACCAGCCGTCCATGGCGCAGCACCATGATCTCGTCCGACACCTGGGCGACGACGGCAAGGTCGTGGGTGATGTAGAGCGCTGCGACATGGGTGTCGCGGATGGCGTCCTTGATCGCCGCCAGCACGTCGATCTGCGTCGTCACGTCGAGCGCTGTGGTCGGCTCGTCGAAGACGATCAGGTCGGGTTCGGAACAGAGCGCCATCGCCGTCATCACGCGCTGCAGCTGACCGCCCGACACCTGGTGGGGAAAGCGTTCGCCGATGCTTTCCGGGTTAGGCAAGCTGAGCTTCTTGAACAGCGCGACTGCGCGCTTTTCGGCCGCGGCGCGTGTCGCCGTGCCGTGCAGCAGCGTCGCCTCGACCACCTGGTCCATCAGTCTGTGCGCCGGGTTGAAAGCCGCCGCCGCCGATTGCGCGACATAGCAGACTTCGCGGCCGCGCAACTTGCGAAAGCCCTCCTTGCCGCCCTTGAGGATGTCGCGGCCGTTTAGGATGACCTCGCCGCCGGTGATGCGAACGCCGCCGCGGCCATAGCCCATCGCAGACAAGCCGATGGTCGACTTGCCGGCGCCGGACTCGCCGATCAGGCCGAGCACCTTGCCCTTCTCGAGCGTCAGCGAGACGTCGTGGACAAGCGTGATATTCTTCGGCGGCTCGCCCGGCGGGTAGACCGTCGCCTCGATGCGCAAATTGCGGATGTCGAGCAGGATGTCGGACTTCGGTTGCTTGTCAGCCATTACCCTCGTCCTCCCTTCAGGCTTGTCGTGCGGTTGAGCACCCAGTCGGCAACCAGATTGACCGAGATCGCCAGCGCTGCGATCGCCGCTGCCGGGATGAGTGCGGCCGCGATGCCGAAAACGATGCCGTCCTTGTTCTCCTTGACCATGCCGCCCCAGTCGGCGTCCGGCGGCTGCACGCCGAGGCCGAGGAAGGACAGCGTCGACAGGAACAGCACGGCATAGATGAAGCGGAGGCCGAGTTCCGAGACCAGCGGCGACAACGCATTGGGCAGGATCTCGCGGAAGATGATCCACACGCTGCCCTCGCCGCGCAGCTTGGCCGCCTCGACGAAATCCATGACGTTGATGTCGACGGCGACCGCGCGCGACAGGCGATAGACGCGGGTCGAATCGAGAATACCCATCACCAGGATCAGCGTCACCAGATTGGACGGCAGCACCGAGAGCACGACGAGGCCCATGATCAGCGTCGGGATCGACATCAGGAGATCGACAAGACGCGACAAAAGCGTGTCGAACCAGCCGCCGAAAACCGCCGCCGAGAAACCGAGGATGGCACCGAGCGAGAAGGATAGCGCGGTGGCCAGCACCGCGATGAACAGGGTGATACGGGCACCGTAGATCATGCGCGAAAGAAGGTCGCGGCCCAGATTGTCGGTGCCCAGCCAGTGCGCCGCCGACATCGGCCCCCAGACATCGCCGACGATCTCGCCATTGCCGTATGGCGCGATCCACGGCGCGAATATCGCCGCCAGCACGAACAATGCCGTCAGCACCAGGCCGATCAGCGCGGGGATGGGGATGCGTTTTATGTCGAGCATGCCCGCTCCCTATTTCGGGTGTCTGAGGCGCGGATTGGCGATAATCGCCGCTATGTCCGCAATGATGTTCAGGCTGATGTATACGGCGGCGAAGATCAGGCCGACCGCCTGCACCACCGGCACGTCGCGCTTGGTGACGTGGTCGACCAGATATTGCCCCATGCCCGGATAGACGAAGATCACCTCGACCACGACGACGCCGACGATCAGGTAGGCGAGGTTGAGCATGACGACGTTGATGATCGGCGCGATCGCATTGGGAAAGGCGTGCCTGCGAATGACGGCGAATGCCGAAAGCCCCTTGAGCTCCGCCGTCTCGACATAGGCCGACTGCATGACGTTTAGGATCGCGGCGCGCGTCATGCGCATCATGTGGGCGAGCACCACCAGTGTCAGTGCCGCCGCCGGCAGCATGATCGCCTGCATGCGCTCGCCGAATGGCATTCCGTCATAGACCGTCGAGATACCGGGGAAGATCTGGTACTTCACGGCAAAGAAATAGACGAGCACGTAGCCAATGAAGAACTCGGGAAACGACGTCGAGGCGAGCGCCAGTCCGGAGATCAGTTTGTCGACCCAGCCATTGCGGTAACGCACGGCGATCAAGCCGAGGATGATCGCCAGCGGCACGGCCACGGCCGCCGCCCAGAAGGCGAGGAACAGCGTGTTCCACAACCGCCCCTTGATCGACGTCGCAATATCCTGTCCGCTCGACATCGCGGTGCCGAGATCGCCGGTCACGACGCCGCCGAGCCAGCGGAAATAGCGGATAAAGGCCGGGTCGTTGAGGCCGAGCTGCTCGCGCAGATTGGCAAGCGACTCCGGCGTCGCCGACTGTCCGAGGATGGCTTGCGCGACGTCGCCGGGCAGGATCTGGGTGCCGGCGAAAATCAGGACCGATACGGCCAACAGCAGGAGGATGCCCAGCGCAATGCGCTGGGCCACCAGTTTCACGATGGGTGAGGACATATCCGCAAGGCCGGGCTCAGGCTTCGAGCCAGCACTTTGCCAGAGCGTATCCGTTCATCAGCTCCTGATGCGGATCGTCGACCCAGCCGGCGACCTTGGCACCCGTCGCGTCGATGAACTGGTTGAACATCGGCAGGATCAGGCCGCCCTCGTCGCGGACGAGCATCGCCATGTCGCGATACATCGCCTTGCGCTTGTCGTTGTCGAGCTCGGCGCGCGCCGCCAGCACCATCTTGTCGAAATCCGGACGCAGGAAACGCGTGTCGTTCCAGTCCGCCGTCGACAGATAGGCGGTCGAATACATCTGGTCCTGCGTCGAGCGGCCGCCCCAGTAGGAAGCGGAGAAGGGCTGCTTGTTCCAGACTTCCGACCAGTAGCCGTCGCCCGGTTCGCGCTTGACCTCCAGAGTGATGCCGGCCTTGGCAGCGCTCTGCTGGAAGAGTTGCGCGGCATCGACGGCGCCGGGGAAGGCAACATCCGATGTCCTGAGCAGGATGGCGCCGTCATGGCCGGACTTCTTGTAGTAGAACTTGGCCTTGTCGGGATCGTATGTGCGCTGCTCGATGTCATCGGAAAACAGCGGATAGGCCGAGTTGATCGGGAAGTCGTTGCCGAGCGAGCCGTAACCTCTGAGGATCTTGTCGAGCATCTCCTCGCGGTTGATCGCCAGCTTCAGCGCCGTGCGCAGATCGTTGTTGTCGAACGGCGCCGTGTTGCAGTGCATGATGAAGACGTAGTGGCCGGGGCCGGCATGGTTGCGGATGGTGACGCCGGGCAGGCGCTTGATCAGATCGACGATCTTCGGCTCGACGCGGTTGATCATGTTGACCTGGCCGCCCTGCAGGGCCGACGTGCGCGCCGTGGCGTCGTTGATGACGATGATCTCGATCTGGTCGGCGTGGCCCATCTTGTCGGCCTGCCAGTAATTGGCAAACCGCTCGCCGCCATGGCGGACGCCGGGCTCGTTGGTGGTGATCTTGTAGGGCCCGGCCGAGATGCCGGCATCGGCCCCGTCCTTGCCGCCATTGGGCTGGACGATCAAATGGTAGTCGCTGAGCAGATAGGGCAGGTCGGCATTGGGTTCCTTCAGCGTCAGCACCACTTCCTTGCCGCTGGCCTTGATGCTCTCTATGCCCTTCATGTAGCCGAGCGCGCCGGACTTCGACTTCTCGTCCGAATGGCGTTCGAGCGTGGCTGCCACGTCCTCGGCGGTCACCGTCTTGCCGTTGTGGAATTCGACGCCGTCGCGGATCTTCAGCGTCCACACCTTGGCATCGTCAGACGAGCCGATCTCCTCGGCGATGCGGTTCTCGAGATTGCCCTCCGGGGAAAGCTCGACGATCAGTTCGCCCCACATCTTGCCGAAGGCGAACGGTACCTGGGTCATGAACAGGGCCGGATCGAGGCTGTTGGTGGACTCGCCGCCGACCAGGCCGGCCTTCAGTATACCGCCCTTGACCGGGCCAGCGGCGCGCGCCGCACTTGAAAGCAGCGAGTTGGCGAAGGTTGCGGTGACGCCGAGCGCTGCCGCCCGGCCGAGAAAATCACGACGGCTGAGTTTGCCGGAAGCGACGCGGAGGCTGAGAAATTCCAGTTCGTTTGACATGTTGAGTTCCTCACTCTGTATGGTTCGACCTTGTGGCCGTTCTTCTCGTTTCTTGTGAGGAGAATAATGACCGCAAGGGAAAGCCGTAAGCAAGGCCGAATGCGACATGCCGTGGCGTAAATCGTACGTCGCAATTGGACCAATTCCCATAAGCGCTCAAAGCAGCGCGCGCGGGATTATCTCCTCGAAATTGCGCTCGAAAACTAGGTTTTCGCCTTCATACGCCTCGATTCTGGCGCTAACCATGAAGTTTTCCGCGTCGGACCGCATTTCGGCTGACGTTTCGGATCGCACCGACCATCCATTTCGCGACAGCGTTTGCGTCCAGTGCGTCTTGCCCGACGCTGACAGCGGATTGTCAGGATGGATCGCCCATGTCTCGCGGGCGATGCTGCCATTGGCAAGACCGTGCTCCAGATCGCGCACCTCGCCAAAATCGTCGGTGATGGAAAGCGTGATCGTCCCGGTCTTTTCGTCGCGATCGACATGACGCTCGGAATTGGCGGCGCGGATCGTTTCGGTTGCCCAGGGCGCGGCTGCCTCGGGCGTGGGGAACGTGACTTCGTCGCCTTGCGCAAGCGGGCGCAGCGGCACCATCAACGTCGCTGCCGACAGCTCGAGCCGAACCGGTTCCGGCGATGGCCAGATCATCGGCCAGTAGGCGTTCGAAACGGCAATGCGCAGGCGGTGTCCGGCCGGCACGCGATAGGCGCATTGGTCGAGCACGACCCGGGCGGTGACGGTTTCGCCCGGCACAAGCGCTTGCGGGAATTCGTGCGAGGTGCGGTGCGTCAGGTTGAGCACGCCGTAGGAGATCAGCTCCGACGCGCCGTCGGGGTGCACATCGCACAGCCGGATCGCGATGTTCGCTTGAGGCCGGTCCGACGAAACCCTGACCAGCACTTCCGGCGCGCCGACGATGTCGATCGCCTCGGTTAGCACCGGCTGGTCGAAACACACCGATAGTGCATCGTCGGGGCGCTGATCGCCCGGCAGCTCCGGGCCGAAAGTGAAGGGAAAATATTCGCCGCCGGTAAGGCCGCAGCTTTGCGGCGAAGCGACGATCGCCGGCTTGCGGCCTTCAGGGATCAGTTCGATCACTTGCGTCGTGATGTTCGGTGACGGCCACTCTTGTTCCGCGACCCAGCGGCCCGGCCGCCCCGGATGCCAGCGCGCCGGGCGCACGCTGTCCATCGCATAGGCGCGGTAGGCCGGCTCGGCCTCGACGCCGGTATCGATGCCCTTCAGCCAGCGATCCCACCAGCGCAAGGCTTCCTGCAGGAAACCGATGGCGGGCTTGGGTGCGGCGTAATGCGGGTATTTGTGAATCCAGGGACCGACGATGCCCTTGACCGGGGCCTCGATATTGCTGACGAGGTGGGAAATGGTGTTGCGATAGCCATCATGCCAGCCGCCGATCGACAGCACGGCGGCTTGGATGGCGGAATAGTCCTCGCAGATAGAGCCGCGCTTCCAGTAGGCGTCGCGGTGCGGGTGCTTGAGCCACAGCGGCGCCAGGAAAGGCTGGTTCTCCAATCGGGTCAGCCACAGGTCGCGCCATCTGTTGTCGCCGGCCAGCAGCGGGTCCGGCGGCCGCGACGAATAGGACAGCATGGTCGAGGCCCAGCCGAAGTTCTCGATCAGCAGGCAGCCGCCCTTGTAGTGGATGTCGTCGGCATAGCGGTCGACGGTCGAGCACAGGCTGATCACCGCTTTCAGCGCCGGCGGCCGCTTGGCCGCCACCTGCAGGCAATTGAAGCCGCCCCAGGAGATGCCCATCATGCCGACATTGCCGTTGCACCAGGGCTGCGCCGCCGCCCAGGCGATCACGTCGCAGGCGTCCTGCAATTCCTGCTCGGAATATTCGTCATCCATCAGCCCTTCGGAATCGCCATTGCCGCGCATATCGACGCGGATCGAGGCATAGCCGTGGCCGGCGAAATAGGGATGCGTCAGCTGATCGCGAAAGATCGTGCCGTCGCGCTTGCGATAGGGCAGGTGTTCGAGGATCGCCGGCACCGGATCGTCGCCGGCGTCCTCCGGCATCCACACCCGCGCCGACAGCCGGCAGCCGTCCGGCATGACGATGGCCATATCAGGAAATTCGACGACCTTGCGAGGAAATTCGGTGACGGTTTTCATGCGGGGCTCCTAGCTGACCGCATGATGGAGCCCAAGTCTGCCGCGTCGTGGGCCAGCCAACGAATTCGGCTGGTCAATCCGCGTCAACTCAGCGGAATGTCGTTTTCGGCCTTGTTCGCCTGATAGGCCCCGGACAGTTCGTCGTAGCGCGCGGAGATCTTGCCGATCCGCGTTTCCAGCCGCCGGCGCTCGGCCTCGGGCAAAGACCGCACCAGCCTGTGGATCGAAAAGCTCTTCCAATAGGCGTTCTCGGCATTGTAGCCGCCGGGATCGAGGGTGAAGACCTCTTTCAGGATCTTCAGGTCGTGCGGGATGGCGAAGCTGTCGCGCGAATCCTCGTGGCTGAACAGATAGTAGAAATTGTCGAAGCCGGTCCAGGTGATCGCCGACAGGCAAAGTGAGCAGGGTTCGTGCGTGGCGAGGAAGAGGGCGTCCTTGGAGTCGACGCGTTCGGCCTTCGGCATTTCGTAGAACCGCTTCAGGCAGTGTACCTCGCCATGCCAGAGCGGGTTCTCCGTCTCGTTGTTGGTTTCGGCGAGCACCAGCGAGCGGTCGTCTTTCCGCAGGATCGCCGCGCCGAACAGCTTGTTGCCGTGGGCAACGCCTTCAGCCGTTTTCGGCACGATGTCGTGCTCGATCACGTCGAGCAGGCGGTCGATCAGCGAAATATCGGCCATCATGCCATCCCGTCGGGGAGATAGATCTCGTAAGCGTGCGAGAGATGGCACTCTTCGAGATTGGAACCGTCACCACCGCGGTCGACGACGAGAAAATCCTGGGCCTCGCCGATCGGCGTCAGCACGCCGTGCCACAGATTGCGCGGATAGTTCACGCCTTGCCCGGGCGCGGTGATGAAGGCGTGCGGCTCGCCGGGACCTTCGTCGCCATCATGGCAAACGATGACCAGGAACGGTCGTGGCGACAGCGGGATGAAAGCCTGGCTGCCGAAGGGATGGCGCTCGACCATCGTCAGCTTCAGCGGGAAGGCGTAAGGCGTGCCGCGCACCATCGAGATCAGCACGCGCGCGTTCGGTCCCTGTGCCTCGGCGGTGGCGAGGTCGTGATAGCGCTCCGCCTTGCCGCCATTGATCGGATAGTGGTTGTCACCGCCGATATCGATGACGTCGCCGAACTCGGCGAAGCTCTCACGGGTCAGCGGCCGCGCGACGATGCGGCTCATGGCGCGCGTCCCGCGACGCCGGCGCCGCCGAGCTTGGCGTGCCGGTTGACGTCCTTGTAGAGCAGGTAGCGGAACTTTCCCGGACCGCCGGCATAGCAGGCCTGCGGACAGAAGGCGCGCAGCCACATATAGTCGCCGGCCTCGACCTCGACCCAGTCCTGGTTGAGGCGGTAGACCGCCTTGCCTTCCAGCACATAGAGGCCGTGCTCCATGACATGGGTCTCGGCGAAGGGGATGACCGCGCCCGGCTCGAGCGTGACGATGGTGACATGCATGTCGTGGCGCATGTCGGCCGGGTCGACGAAGCGCGTCGTCGCCCAGCGCCCATCGGTGCCGGGCATCGGGCTCGGAGCGATGTCCCATTCGTTGGCAAAGAAGGCTTGCGGAACGTCGATGCCTTCGACAGCATCGTAAGCCTTGCGGATCCAGTGGAAGCGAACGGCAGCACCGCTCTCGTTGCGAACGGTCCATCCGCTGGCCGGAGGCAGGAAAGCAAAACCGCCTGGAAGCAACATATGCATCTCGCCGGCAACCAAGACGGTCAGCTCGCCCTCGACCACGAACAAGGCGCCCTCTGCGCCGGCATCCGGTTCCGGCCGGTCGCTGCCACCGCCGGGCGCGATCTCGACGATGTATTGCGAAAACGTCTCGGCAAATCCCGACAGCGGGCGCGACAGCACCCAGACGCGGGTCTCATCCCAGAACGGCAAGGCGCTGGTGACGATGTCCTGCATCACGCCCCTGGGGATGACGGCATAGGCCTCGGTGAAGACGGCGCGGCCGGTCAGCAACTCGCTCTGGCCGGGGTGGCCGCCATGCGGCGCGTAGTAGGTTCGGTCGGCCATTTTGATCATATCCATAAAGTTAAAAGCCTATTGTGGAAGCCAAAGCCTATTGTGGAAGTAAATCCTTGAGGCGAAGCAGTGCGATGCGCTCGACCTGTTTGCAGGCGGTTTCGAATTCGACGCCGCGGCTGTTGCCGATACGCGCCTCGAACTCCGCCAGGATATCCTGCTTGGTCTTGCCTTTCACCGCGATGATGAAGGGGAAGCCGAAACCGGTGACGTAGGCGGCGTTGAGCTTGGAGAACAGCTCGCGCTCCTTGTCGGTCAGCGCGTCGAGCCCGGCGGAAGCCTGTTCCCTGGTCGATTCCGCCGTCAGCCTTTTGGCCTGGGCCAGTTTTCCGGCAAGGTCGGGATGGGCGTTGAGCACCGAGAGCCGCTCGGCCTCGCTGGCGCCGCGAAAGACACGGCACAGCGCATTGTGCAGGCCGCCGGCACTGTCATGCGCCGGGCCGAGTTCCAGCTCGTAGGCGCGCTCGGCGATCCACGGCGAATGCTCGAACACGCCGCCGAAAGCCCGGACGAAGGCCTCGAATTCCATTTTCGACGGGCGCAGCGAGGGCTGCCGGAACGGATGGACCTCTTGCCAGTGCCTTGCGATGTCGATGCGCCGCGCCAGCCAGACCTTGTCGTGCGATTTGACGTAATCGACAAAACGCTTGAGCGCCGCGGTCCGGCCCGGCCGGCCGACGAGGCGGCAGTGCAAGCCGATATTCATCATGCGCGGCCGCCCTGCCTTGCCCTCGGCATAGAGCGTGTCGAAACTGTCCTTCAAATAGGCGAAGAACTGGTCGCCCGAGTTGAAGCCTTGCGGCGTGGCGAAACGCATGTCGTTGGCATCGAGCGTGTAGGGGATGATGAGCTGCGGCTTCTGGTTGCCATCATGCTCGAACCAGTATGGCAATTCGTCATCATAGGTGTCCGATACATAGTCGAAGCCGCCCTCTTCCGCGGCCAGCCGCACGGTGTTGATCGACGTGCGGCCGGTGTACCAGCCGGTCGGCCGTGCCCCGGTCACCTCGTAGTGCAGCCGGATCGCCTCTTCCATATCGCGGCGCTCGTCCTCCGGCGCATGATCGCGATAGTCGATCCATTTCAGGCCATGCGAGGCAATTTCCCAGCCGGCCTCCTGCATCGCCGCAACCTGGTCGGGCGAACGCGCAAGCGCTGAGGCGACGCCATAGCAGGTGACCGGCACCTCAGCCTCGGTGAACAGGCGCAGCAATCGCCAGAAGCCGGCGCGGGCGCCATACTCGTAGATGGATTCCATGTTCCAATGGCGCTGGCCAGGCCAGGCCGCGGCGCCGACGATCTCGGACAGGAAGGCTTCCGAAGCCTTGTCGCCGTGCAGGATGCAGTTTTCGCCGCCCTCCTCGTAATTGACGACAAATTGCACCGCGACATGCGCCCCGCCTGGCCATTTCGGATCCGGCGGATTGGCGCCGTAGCCGCGCATGTCTCGTTCGTAACGCATCGTCGCTCCTGCCGGATGGTGTGATCAGGATAGTCGAAAGGGCCGCTCGCGCATTCCCCCGAAATTTTTGAAAGTGTTTTTGCAGCACTTCGCTCGACCGGGACTTATGCATCGCCTTTAATTGGCGCACAATTCGTCAAACATGTTCGACTGTACCGGGCATGTTCGACCGTACCGGGAATGGGAGCAGCCAGTGGCGGAAACGTCGAAAGCCGAAGGCGGACGTCTGACGACCCATGTCCTCGACACCGCGACCGGCAGGCCGGCGGCAGGCTTGTCGATCGAGCTTTACCGCCTCAACGGCGACATGCGGACGCATCTTAAGACGGCGATCACCAATGCCGACGGCCGCTGTGACACGCCGCTGCTGGCCGGCGCGGAATTCCGCACCGGTCAATACGAGCTGGTCTTCGCGGCCGGTGACTATCTGCGCCGACAGGGAACAAAGTTGCCGGAACCGGCCTTCCTCGACAGCGTGCCGATCCGCTTCGGCCTGGCCGAGCCAGTGCACTATCATGTGCCGCTGCTCGTTTCGCCCTACGGCTATTCAACTTACCGGGGGAGCTGAGACATGGCCAAGGTCAAGACCCGCAATGAGATCCGCTTCATCCTGAACGGTGAGGACATGGCGCTGACGACTGTCACGCCCGACGCGACGTTGCTCGATTGGCTCAGGCTCAACCGCTCGCTGCGTGGCACCAAGGAAGGTTGCGCCGAAGGCGATTGCGGCGCCTGCACCGTGCTGGTCGGAAGGCTCTCATCCGGCCGTCTGGTTTATGAAAGCGTCAACGCCTGCATCCGCTTCCTCGGCTCGCTCGACGGCACCCATGTCGTGACCGTCGAGCATCTGCGCGGCGAAGGGGGAAAGCTGCATCCGGTGCAGCAGGCGATGGTCGACTTCCACGGCTCGCAATGCGGCTTCTGCACGCCGGGCTTCGTCATGTCGCTTTATGCCCTGTGGATGCGGTCACCTGAACCTTCAGGTGCAGCCGTCGAAAAAGCGCTGCAGGGCAATCTCTGCCGCTGCACCGGCTACGAGGCAATCGCCCGTGCCGCACGCGCCATTTCCAGCTACGGCGAGGCCGCAAAGGATCCGCTGGCGGCGGAGCGCAAGACGATTGCGACGAAGCTCGCGGCCATGAAAGACGGCGCGCGCATCGAGATCGGCTCGGGCAAGCAGCGGCTGGTTGTGCCGGCCGATGCCGATGATCTGGCCAGCGTGTTCGACAAAGAGCCAGGTGCCACCATCGTTGCCGGTTCGACCGATGTAGGCCTGTGGGTGACCAAACATATGCGCGATATTGCGCCGGCGATTTTCATCGGCAATCTCGACGGGCTAAGTACGATTTCTGAAGACAACGGCATCATCTCGATCGGCGCTGGCGTCACCTATACCGAAGCCTTCTCGACGCTAGCCAAGCGCATCCCGGCGCTAGGGCCGCTGTTCGATCGGATCGGCGGCGACCAGGTGCGCAATATGGGCACGATCGGCGGCAACATCGCCAACGGCTCGCCGATCGGCGACACGCCGCCGCCGCTGATCGCACTCGGTGCGCGGTTGACGCTGCGCCGGGGCAACAGGCGGCGGGCGATCCCGCTCGAAGATTTCTTCATCGCCTATGGCAAGCAGGACCGGCAGCCGGGCGAATTCGTCGAGGCCGTGCATGTCCCGGTGCCGGGCAGAGACATCAAATTCGCCGTCTACAAGATCACCAAGCGCCGTGACGAGGACATCACCGCGGCACTTGGCGCGTTCCTGCTGACCCTGGCCAGGGATGGCACGGCGGCGGAGGTGCGCATAGCCTATGGCGGCATGGCGGCGACGCCGAAGCGGGCTTTCAGCGTGGAAAATGCGTTGCTTGGCAAGCCTTGGACGGAAGAGACGGTGCAGGTGGCGATGGCCGAGTACGCCAGGGATTTCACCCCGCTGACCGACATGCGCGCTTCGGCCGAATACCGGGCGCTGGCGGCGCGTAACCTGCTGCTGCGCTTCTTTGCCGAAACCAGTGGTACCAAGGCGCCGATCCAGATGTCGCGGCACGAGGCGGCTTGATGACCAAGCACGCTCCTAACCTCAAGGCGCAAAAAATTTCCGGCGGCGTTGCCACCGACCAGCGCCATGATTCCGCGCACAAGCATGTCCGCGGAACGGCCGTCTATATCGACGACATGCCGGAACCGGCAGGCACGCTGCATGGCTGCCTCGGGCTTTCGACGGCCACCCACGCCATGATCGCCAGCATGGACCTGTCGGCGGTGCGCGCAGCACCTGGTGTGGTCGACGTGCTGACGGCCAGCGACGTGCCGGGCGAAAACGATATTTCGCCGACCGGCCGCCACGACGAGCCGGTGCTGGCCGACGGCAAGGTGCAGTTCTTCGGCCAGCCGATCTTCTGCGTCATTGCCGAAACGCGCGAGCAGGCGCGCCGCGCCACAAGGCTGGCCAAGGTCGAATACATGGAATTGCCTTTCGTCACCGACATCGGCGAACTCGATCCCCGCAAGGACAAGCTGGTCACCCCGCCGCTGACTCTGAAGCGCGGCGATGCCGCGGCTGTGATCAAAGCGGCGCCGCGCCGCCTCAAAGGCCAGATGCGGGTCGGCGGCCAGGACCATTTCTATCTCGAAGGCCAGATCGCCATGGCCATTCCCGGCGAGGATCAGGACGTCACGATTTATTCCTCGACCCAGCATCCGAGCGAAGTCCAGCACATGGTCAGCCACGCACTGGGCGTGCCGAGCCATGCCGTCACGGTCGAAATCCGCCGTATGGGCGGCGGCTTCGGCGGCAAGGAAACACAGGGCAATCAGTTTGCCGCGCTCGCGGCGATAGCTGCCAAGAAGCACCATCGCGCCGTGAAGATCCGGCCGGACCGCGACGACGACATGATCGCCACCGGCAAGCGCCACGACTTCCTCGTCGACTACGAGGTCGGCTTCGACGACGACGGCAATATCCTCGGCGTCGATTTCATGTTCGCGGCGCGCTGCGGCTTCTCGGCGGACCTGTCCGGCCCGGTCACCGACCGCGCGCTGTTCCACTGCGACAACACCTATTTCTGGCCGGCGGTGCATGCGCAATCGGCGCCGCTCTACACAAACACCGTGTCGAACACCGCCTTCCGTGGCTTCGGCGGGCCGCAAGGTATGGTCGGCGCCGAACGCGTCATCGACGAAGTCGCCTTTGCCGTCGGCAAGGACCCGCTCGAAATCCGCAAGAAGAACTTTTATGGCACCTCAGACCGCAACATCACGCCCTATCACCAGACGGTCGAGGACAACATCATCCACCGCATCGTTGCCGAGCTGGAGGCGAGTTGCGACTATGCGAGGCGCCGCCGCGTCATAGAGGCCTTCAACGCCAACAGCCGCTTCATCAAGCGCGGGCTGGCGCTGACGCCGGTCAAGTTCGGCATCTCGTTCACCGCCACGCACTACAATCAGGCCGGCGCGCTGGTCCATGTCTATACCGACGGTTCGGTGCATCTGAACCATGGCGGCACCGAGATGGGGCAGGGCCTCTATGTCAAGGTGGCGCAGGTCGTGGCCGAAGAATTCCAGATCGACCTCGACCAGGTGAAGATCACCGCGACGACAACCGACAAGGTGCCGAACACCTCGGCCACCGCCGCATCTTCCGGCTCCGACCTCAACGGCATGGCGGCGCAGAATGCAGCCCGGCAGATCAAGGAGCGCCTGACCAATTTCGCCGCCGAAAAATACCAGGTGCCGCGCGACCAGGTGCTGTTCCTGCCAAACCGGGTGCGCATCGGTAACCAGGAGATCGCCTTCGCCGACCTCGTCAAGCAAGCTTATATGGCGCGCATCCAGCTTTCGGCGGCTGGCTTCTACAAGACGCCGAAAATCCACTGGAACAGGGATAAGGGCGAGGGTCATCCCTTCTACTATTTCGCCTATGGCGCGGCTTGCTCGGAAGTCTCGGTCGACACGTTGACCGGCGAATACATGGTGGAGCGCACCGATATCCTGCACGAGACCGGCCGCTCGCTGAATCGCGCCATCGATCTCGGCCAGGTCGAGGGTGGCTTCATCCAGGGCATGGGCTGGCTGACGACGGAGGAATTGTGGTGGGACGACAAGGGCCGGCTGCGCACCCATGCGCCTTCGACCTACAAGATCCCCTTGGCTTCCGACCGGCCGAAGATATTCAACGTGACGCTGGCCGACTGGCCCGAGGCACACGAGCCGACGGTGCACCGCTCCAAGGCGGTTGGCGAGCCGCCATTTCCGCTCGGCATGTCGGTGCTGCATGCGCTGTCGGATGCGGTGGCGAGCGTTGCGGACCATCGGATCTGCCCGCGCCTCGACGCGCCGGCGACGCCGGAGCGGGTGCTGATGGCGATCGAACGGCTGAAGGGCGAGGTCAGGGCGGGGGTCTGAGTCGGACGAAAACGTGCAAATCGGGCTGAAAAACTCTATATTTCCCTTCGGGAATGCGAAAAATGAACTCGAAAGTGCAAAGCCTGAAAGCCTTTCTCGCCGGCGCCGGCCGGGTCGCCCTGGTCGAGGTGGCCGGGACAAAAGGTTCGACCCCGCGCGAGAAGGGCGCATTCATGCTCGTCTCGGGCGCGGCGATTTTTGGCACGATCGGCGGCGGCCAGCTCGAATATATGGCGATCGACAAGGCGCGGCAGCTGCTCTTCTCCCCCCTTGAGGGGGAGATGGCCGCGAAGCGGCCAGAGGGGGTCGGTAGAGGGAGCACGAGACCTAAGAAAATGTCGAGCACTGCCGCGGCGACCCTACCCGGCGGCTTCGCCGCCCCCTCCTCAAGGGGGAGGGGTGTCAGCGCCACGCTCGACGTCCCGCTCGGACCCGAGATCGGCCAATGCTGCGGTGGCAGAGTCGAGGTATCGATACGGCCGGTTGACGCGGCCCTCGAGGCCGAACTCATTCGCAATGCGGAAGCCGAGGAAGCGCAGCTGCCGCATGTCTACGTCTTCGGCGGCGGCCATGTCGGCCAGGCGCTGGCGTCGGCGGTGGCCTTGCTGCCGGTGCACCTCATCGTCGTCGAGACGCGGGCCGAGGCGCTGGAGGGCATGCCCGACACGGTCGAAACCATCCTGACGCCGATGCCCGAGGCGATGGTGCGCCAGGCCCCTGCCGGAACCGCCTTCGTCATTCTTACCCACGATCACGCGTTGGATTTCCTGATCCTCGCCGAGGCTCTGAAACGCCGCGATACCGCGTATGTCGGCATGATCGGCTCGAAGACCAAAAAGGCGACGTTCAGCAACTGGTTCCTGAAGTCGGCGGGCGGCAGCGAAGCGGAATTCGCCCGCCTCGTCTCGCCGATCGGCGGCGATGCGGTCAAGGACAAGCGCCCGCAGGTGATCGCGGCACTTGCCGCCGCCGAGATCATGACGGCGCTGGTTGGTCGTGCAACTGCCTCAGCGGCTCCGCCCAAATCCCATGGCAAGGTGTTGGCCGGCTAACGCCGCTTGACGGTGTGAACAACGGTCACAGCTGCTCCTCGCTTTCTTCGTTTCTCAAATCACCCGGGAAGGTGTTTCCTGTTTGCCTTGCAACGGAAGGCGGGCCAGATGGACGTACTGAGAATCGCGGCTTTTTCGGATGGAGACACCGGCGGCAATCCTGCTGGGGTTGTCATAGGAGACGTCTTGCCCGATGTCGCCGAAATGCAAAGCGCCGCAGCGGAGGTCGGATTTTCGGAAACCGCCTTTGCCGCACCCGAGGGTGACGGCTGGCGGGTCCGCTATTTTTCACCGGAGTCCGAAGTTCCCTTCTGCGGGCACGCCACGATCGCCTTGGGCGCGGCACTGGTCCGGCAATTTGGCGATGGTGTTTTCGCATTGATCCTTAACCGAGCGAGAATAACCGTCGAGGGTTTCCGTGACGGCGCTAACATTGCCGCCGCGTTGCAGTCTCCGTCGACGCATAGCAAACCTGCTCCGCAAAAGCTCATCGCAGAGGCGCTGGCGCTGTTCGGCTATTCGGCTGGCGATCTCGATGCGGCCATTCCGCCGGCGTTGATCCATGGCGGCGCTGACCACCTTGTGCTGGCGCTGAATTCGCGCAACGCACTGGCTGCCATGACCTATGATCTGAAAATCGGCCAGGCGCTGATGCGGCGCGAGCACCTGGTCACGATCCTGCTCGCCTATGCCGAAACGCCGCGCCTGTTCCACACCCGCAATCCGTTTGCATCCGGCGGCGTCTATGAAGATCCGGCAACAGGGGCTTCCACGGCAGCCTTCGCGGGCTATTTGCGCGACCTTGGCTGGCCGCATGGCGGCGCTATCGATGTCGTCCAAGGTGAGGACATGGGCATGCGTTCGCGCCTGCATGCCGACATTGCGCCTGCAGCGGGCAGCTCGATCAGAGTGTCCGGAACCGCCCGAATGATGGACGCCGGCTGAGGCGCGTCATGCCGGTCGTTTCAAGCCGAGATGATGGCGCAGCGTGCGGCCTTCATACTCCTTCCGAAACAGTCCGCGCCGCTGTAATTCCGGCACGACGAGCGCGGCGAAGGTATAGAGTTCGCCAGGAAAATAAGATGGCATGACGTTGAAGCCGTCTGCCGCACCGCCCTCGAACCGCGCTTCGAGTTCGTCGGCGATCTGCGCCGGCGTACCGACGACGCGCCAGTGGCCGCGAGCGCCGGCGAAGTGACGCGCAAGCTGCCGGATCGAGAGGTTGTCCCGGCGCGATTGCTCGATGACGAGCGCCTGCCGGCTCTGCATGCCTTCGCTGGCCGGCAGCTCCGGCAGCGGCCCATCGATGGGATAGCGCCACAGATCGGAAATGCTGAGATAGCTGGACAGCAGCGCCACGCCGACATCATCGGGGATCAGCTCCTGCAGCTCCTCATATTTCTCGCGGGCTTCCGATTCCGTTTCGGCCGCCACGGGCGCGACGCCGGGCATGATCTTGATGTCGTCCGGTTCGCGCCCGTAGGCCGGCAGGCGTCGCTTGAGATCGTCGTAGAAAGCTTTCGCCTCCTCGAAAGTCTGCGCCGCCGTGAACACGACGTCAGCGGTCCGGGCGGCAAGATCCCTGCCCTCGTCCGATGCTCCGGCCTGAACCATCACTGGTGCGCCCTGAGGCGAGCGCTGCAGATCGAGTGGGTCCCGCACCGAAAAGCTTCTGCCGTCGTGGCCAGGTCCGGAAACCCCGTCGAGCTTGCCTCGCCAAAGCGCGGTAACCACGGCAGCGAATTCACGCGCGCGTTCATAACGGTCGGCATGCGGACGCAGGCCGGTCGAGCCGAAATTGGCGGCTTCGATGGGACTGGCGGAGGTGACCAGGTTCCAGCCGGCTCGCCCGCCGCTCAGATGATCGAGCGACAAGAAGGTTCGCGCCAGCCCGTAAGGCTCGTTGTAGCTCGTCGATGCCGTGGAGACGAGGCCGATGCGGCTAGTCTGGACCGCGAGCGCCGCCAGCAGGCTGATGGGTTCGAAGCCGATCGAGCGGGACGTCTGGCTGGCGATATTGACATTGGCTTCGCGCACGCCGGCTGCATCCTCGCAGAAAATCATATCGAACTTCGCAGCTTCCGCCGTCCGCGCCAGCTGGATGTAATGATCGATGTCGACGCCCGCCGTGACATGCGCCTGTGGATGGCGCCAGGCGGCGATGTGATGGCCTGTCGCCCACAAAAACGCGCCGAGCTTCATCTGACGGCCGCTCATCGTCCCTCCTCCCCGGCCAGTCCGAGATGGGAGCGCAGCGCGGCGTTGCGATAATCCGGGTGAACAAGGCCGCGTCGGCGAAGCTTCGGCAGCACGAGGTCGACGAAATCGTCGAGCACAGACTCGAGCGGCGGCATGAGTATGTTGAAGCCGTCGCAGCAATTCGATCGGAAGGACTCTTCAAGCCTGTCCGCGATCACGTCCGGCCTGGCGGCCATTTCAGCCCCCGGCGCGACGTTCATCAGCACCTTTATCGCGCCCGGGTTGCGCCCGAACGCAACCGCGTGGCGCTTCAGATCGTCAGCCTTCGCGCCTGCGACCAACGGCTCGTCCAGCAGGATGACATCGGCGACGCGGGCGCCGATGTCCATGTCGGGTCCCGACAGGCCCGATAGGACGAGCACGGGCGTATCCTGCGGCGACCGCGCCACGTTCAGCGGCCCACGCACGGAGAAGAACTCGCCCTTGTGGTCGAGCAGGTGCATCTTTTCGGGATCGAAGAAGCGGCCGCCGTGTTGGTCGAACAGCAGGGCATCCGCATCCCAGCCTCGCCACAGGCCTTGCACGATGCCGATGAATTCCTCCGCGCGTCGGCGAAAATCGTCGCGGGAAAAGCCTTCCTGCCGGCTAAAATTGGCCGCCTCGGGCGGATCCGGGACCATGGTCGCGTGCCAGCCGGCACGGCCATGGCTGATGACATCGAGCGATGCGAAACGGCGCGCGAGATTGTAAGGCAGGTGGGCGACCGTCGACGCCGCGGCGACGAGACCGATCTTGCTGGTCACCGTCGCCAGCGCCGCCAGCAGGGTCGTCGATTCGAAGGGTACCTGGCTGTTTGATGGGCCGCCAGCAACCGGTGCTGAATCGGCAAGCAGCACCATGTCCAGCCCGGCCGCTTCGGCCTTTTGCACGAACCGAGCCAGAAGAGTGAAATCCGGACCGGCCGATGCTCGCACATCGGAAGGAGCCTCGCCCGGGCGTAACGAAACGGCTAGTTTCATTGCGGCACCGTTGCCTCGATCGTTCGAGCCACGCATCATTTGCCCGCCAGAATATCCTTGATCAGCCGCTGGCAACGCTCGGCCATGAAGTCGAGCAGCAGCCGCACCTTCGGGTCCTGCAGCTTCTTGTGCGGGTAGACGGCGGCGAACTGCACCGGCGTCGGCGGCGTGTCGGGCAGGATCACCTTCAGCCGCTGGTCGCGGATGAACGGCTCGACCTCGAAGCGTGGCTTGTTGATGATGCCGCGGCCCGACAGCGCCCAGCCGGTCAGCACGTCGCCGTCGTCCGTGTCATAGGGTCCGTGCACCTCGAATTTCCGCGGGCCGTCGGCTGTCTGCAGCGTCCAGACGTATTCGCGCGCGCCGGCATAGCGCAGCATCAGGCAGTCGTGCTTCTTGCCGATCAGTTCCTGTGGTTCGCTCGGTTCGCCGCGCGCCTCCAGATATTTCGGCGCCGCCACCAGCACCCGTTCGCACTCCATGATGCCGCGCATTCTGAGGCTAGAATCCTCGATGATGCCCAGCCGGAAGGCAACGTCGATGCCTTCCTTCATGATGTCGACATTGTGGTCCGAAAGCCTCAGCCGCACCTCGATATCAGGGTATTTGTCGTGGAAATCGGGGATGCCCGACGCCACCAGCCGGCGGCCGAGGCCGAGCGGGGCCGTCACCCTTATCGTGCCGCGCGGCTGGCCGGACAGTGCCGACACTGCGGCTTCCGCCTCGGTGACCGCCTCAAGCACCTGCTTGGCGCCGGAATAGAACACGGTGCCGTGCTCGGTCGGCATCAATTGCCGCGTCGTGCGGTTGAACAGCCGGACACCGAGGTGTTTCTCGAGCTCCTTGATGCGATTGGAGGCGACCGCCGGCGAGATGCGCATGTCGCGGCCAGCCGCCGACAGATTGCCGAGCTCGACGACACGAACGAAAACGGCGATGTTGTCGAGATAGGCCATGCGTATTTCGTGGCTCTCATGCGGCTGCGTATGAAGAGCCTAGTATTTTCCATTTTTTTTTGAAAGTCATCGTGCAGCTCGGCCCTTTCCGTTTGCGTCCCAGTCCGTAAAGTCACCCAATCGGCAGGGACGACCTTTCAATGATGGATTTCGCGATTTTCTGGGACTGGCTGAGTTTCGCTGTGCGCTGGCTGCATGTCGTCACCGGCATCGCCTGGATCGGCTCATCTTTCTATTTCGTCGCGCTCGATCTCGGCCTGCGCCAGCGCCCGGGAATGCCCGCCGGCGCCTTCGGCGAGGAATGGCAGGTGCATGGCGGCGGCTTCTACCACATCCAGAAATATCTGGTGGCGCCGGCCGAAATGCCCGAGCATCTGACCTGGTTCAAATGGGAATCCTACGCCACCTGGCTGTCGGGCTTCGCCATGCTGTGCGTGGTTTACTACGCCGGCGCCGATCTGTTCCTGATCGACCCCAATGTGCTGCCAATGTCGGTGCCGGTGGGCATCCTGCTGTCGCTGGCCACGATCGGCGTCGGCTGGGTGGTCTACGATCTCCTGTGCCGCTCGCCGCTCGGAAAAAGCGATCCCGGCCTGATGCTGGTGCTCTACGGCGTGCTGGTGTTCATCGCCTGGGGGCTCCCCCATCTGTTCACCGGCCGCGCCGCCTTCCTGCATCTGGGCGCCATCACCGCAACGATCATGTCGGCCAATGTCTTCATGGTCATCATCCCCAACCAGAAGATCGTCGTCGCCGACCTGATCGCCGGCAGGAAGCCCGACCCGAAATACGGCAAGATCGCCAAGCAGCGCTCGCTGCACAACAACTATCTGACGCTGCCCGTTCTGTTCCTGATGCTGTCGAACCACTATCCGCTGGCGTTTGCTACCCAGTTCAGCTGGGTGATCGCCTCGCTGGTGTTCATCATCGGCGTGCTGATCCGGCACTATTTCAACACCGTTCATGCGCGTAAGGGCAATCCCACCTGGGCCTGGCTGGCCGCCGGCGTCCTGTTCGTCGTAATCATCTGGCTGTCGACCGTGCCCAAGATACTGACCGGGGAGGTCAAGGCCTCATCGTCTGCACAGGTCTATGTCGCCTCGGCGCATTTTCCCGCGGTGCGCGACACGGTGCTTGGCCGTTGCTCGATGTGCCATGCGCAGGAGCCGTCCTACGAGGGCATCTATCACGCGCCGAAAGGTGTGATGCTCGACACGGACGCTGGTATCGCCGAGCAAGCCCGCGAGATCTACCTGCAGGCCGGCCGCAGCCACGCCATGCCGCCTGCCAACGTCACGGAGATTACCGACAAGGAGCGGGCGCTGCTGGTGGCATGGTTCGAGGAGGCGGGAAAATAAGCATGACCAGCACACTCTTGCGCGGCCGCACGCTGTCCTTCCTGCGCTGGCCCGAAAGCATCGACGATCATGCCGCCTGGCGTTACGAGGACGATGGCGGCCTGCTGCTCCGCGATGGTAGGATCGTTGCATCAGGCGCCTATGCCGATGTCGAGGGAAAGGCTGATGAAGGCGCGAAAAAGATCGACCACCGCCCGCATCTGCTGCTGCCGGGCTTCATCGATGCCCATGCGCATTTCCCGCAGATGCAGGTGATCGCGTCCTATGGCGCGGAACTGCTCGACTGGTTGAACACCTACACCTTCCCGGAGGAAACAAAATTCCACAACGCGCAGCATGGCCGCCGCATCGCCAGGCTGTTCCTCGACGAGGTTGTGCGCCACGGCACGACGACGGTCGCCGCCTATTGCTCTGTCCACAAGGAGTCTGCCGAAGCGTTTTTCGCCGAATCGGATGACCGCAACATGCTCAACATCGCCGGCAAGGTGATGATGGACCGTAACGCACCGGAGGGCGTGCTCGACACGCCGCAATCGGCCTATGACGACAGCAAGGCGCTGATTAGGGAGTGGCACGGCAAGGGGCGCCAGCACTATGCCATCACGCCGCGATTCGCCATCACCTCGTCACCTGAGCAGTTGGAGATGGCGCGCGCGCTCTGCCGCGAGTATCCTGATCTGCACATGCAGACGCATCTGTCGGAAAACCACGCCGAGATCGCCTTTACGCTGCAACTCTACCCGCAGGCACGCGACTATACCGACGTCTACGAGCACTATGGGCTGCTGGGACGCAAAAGCCTGTTCGGCCACTGCATCCATCTGTCGGACCGCGAGGCGAATGCGCTGTCGGATACGGGCTCGGTGGCGGTGTTCTGCCCGACCTCGAACCTGTTCCTCGGTTCGGGCCTGTTCAATTTTCAGCGCTACCGCACGCGTGACAAAGCCCTCCGGATCGCGGCCGCTACCGATGTCGGCGGCGGCACCAATTACTCGATGCTGAGGACCATGGATGAGGGCTACAAGGTGATCGCGCTGAACGGCGAGAAGCTGAACCCGTTCCAGTCCTTCTGGCAGCTCACCCGCGGAAATGCCGAGGCGCTGTCGGTCGTGGAAAAGATCGGCACGCTGGACGAGGGCAGCGATGCCGACATCGTCGTGCTCGACGCCCGCGCCACGCCAGCGATGCGGCTCAGGATGGAGACAGCCGACACGCTGGCGGAGGAGTTGTTTCTGCTGCAGACGCTCGGCGACGACCGCGCCGTGCGAGAGGTCTATGTCGCCGGGCGGGCGGCCAAGACGGATATGGCGGTTTAGTTCTCCCACAGGTTCCGGCTTGACCGGGCGGCAGCCATGAGTCAAAGCCTGCGGCGAAGTTGACAGGGGAACGACATGGCTGTTGCGGATGATATCGCTCTGATCAGGAAACAGGAAGCCACGCTGGTCTTCCCGGCCTTCGACGAGGCTGTCGCGTTCAAGATCGGCTCAGCGATCCGCGACCGGGCTCTGAAGGAAAACCTGCCGATCATCGTCGATATCAGGACCTTCGACCGGCCGCTGTTCTACGCTGCGATGCCGGGCTCCAACGCCTCCAACCCGGACTGGGCGCGGCGCAAGATCAATGTGGTGCGGCGGTTCTTGAAAAGCACCTATCGCATGGTGCTGGAGCAGCAGCGCCCCGACCGCAGCTTCAAGCCGGGCGAGGGGCTCGACATATCAGATTATGTGCTCGCCGGCGGCGGTTTTCCGGTAACGGTCAAGGGCGCCGGTGTGATCGGCGTGATCGCGGTTTCCGGCCTGCCGGAGCGCGAGGATCACGGCGTCGTCGTCGATGCGCTTTGTGAGCATCTGGGTGTCGACGGGCGCGAACTTGCATTGCCGCCGGAAGCAAAATGACAGAGATAGATCCCAAACCCTTCCTCATCTCGATCTTCAATGCCGCCGTCGCCGCTGCCGATCCGGAAAGGACGATCAGGGATCATTTGCCGGCAAAGCCAAAGGGACGCACCGTCGTCATCGGCGCCGGCAAGGGCTCGGCGCAGATGGCGGCGGCTTTCGAGAAGGTGTGGGACGGGCCGATCGAAGGGCTGGTCGTCACCCGCTACGGCTATGGCGCGAAGTGCGAGCGCATCGAGATCATCGAGGCGGCGCATCCGGTTCCGGACGCAGCAGGTCTCGAAGCCTCGCGCCGACTGCTGGCGAAGGTCCGGGGGCTGACCGCGGACGATCTGGTCGTGGCGTTCATCTCCGGCGGTGGCTCGGCGCTGCTGCCGTCGCCTGCCGATGGCCTGACGCTGGCCGACGAGATCGCCGTAAACGAGGCGCTGCTTGCCTCCGGCGCGCCGATCGCCACTATGAACACCGTTCGCAAGCATGTTTCCACGATCAAGGGCGGCAGGCTGGCCGCAGCCGCCTATCCCGCCAAGGTGGTCTCCCTGGTTGTATCAGACATTCCGGGCGACAATCCCGCGCTGGTTGCCTCCGGTCCGACCGTTTCCGATTCGGGCAGTCGCCAAGACGCGCTGGCGTCGATCGCCGCCTATGGCATGGAACTGCCGGCCCCGGTGATGGCGCATATCAATTCGTCGGCCGCAGATGCGCCGCGCGCCGACGATCCGCGTTTTTCGCGCAACGAGGTGCATCTGATCGCCTCGGCCGGCGTATCGCTTGAAGCCGCTGCAGCCGAAGCTAGGCGCCATGGCATCGAGGCGGTTATCCTCTCCGATTCCATCGAGGGCGAAGCACGCGAGGTCGGCGGTGTCCACGCCGCGATCGCCCGCGAAGTGGCCGCGCGCAACCGGCCTTTCCCAAAGCCGGTGCTGATCCTGTCGGGCGGCGAGACCACGGTGACCTTGCGGGCAAAAGGCAAGGGCGGCCGCAATTCGGAATTCCTGCTTGCCTTCGCCATCGGGATCAGCGGCGCGCAAGGCATCCATGCGCTGGCCGCCGACACCGACGGCATCGACGGTTCGCAAGACAATGCCGGCGCCTTTGCCGATGGTTCGACGGTTTCGCGGATGCGGGCGGCAGGCGTCGATGCCAAGGCGATGCTTGCCGGCAACAATGCCTGGACGGCGTTCAATGCCGTCGGAGACCTTTTCGTGCCCGGCCCGACCGGAACGAATGTCAATGATTTGAGAGCGATCCTGATCAGATAGGTTCAGGCCGCCATCAGCGTCTTCACCGCCTTCATGTCCTGCAGGAACCGCTCGCGTTCGGCCTGCTTGTCCGCCGGCTCGCGAATGCGCAGGATGAAGGACGGGTGGATGGTAACGAACACACGCAGTCCATCGTCCCGCTCCACGACCTGGCCGCGCATCTTCATGATCGGCACCACCTTGCCGAGCAGCGACTGCGCCGCCCTTGCGCCGAGCGCCACTGCCAGGTTGGGCTTGATCAGGTCGAACTCCTTGTCGAGCCACCAGCGGCAGGCCCGCACCTCGCCGGCATTCGGCTTTGAGTGGATGCGCCGCTTGCCGCGCGGCTCGAACTTGAAATGCTTGACCGCGTTGGTGACATAGACTTTCAGCCGGTCGACGCCGGCATCGTCAAGGATGGCGTCGAAAACCTTGCCGGCCGGACCGACGAAAGGCTTGCCCACCAGATCCTCTTGGTCGCCTGGCTGTTCACCGACGAAGATCACCTTGGCCCTATCGGGCCCTTCGCCGAACACGGTTTGCGTCGCGTTGCGCCACAGCGGACAGCGGCGGCAGGCTTTCGCCACGTCGCTGAGTTCGGGAATGGTGCTTGCGTCGTCACCTTCCGCCGTCTCAGGCGATTCACGCTTGGGCCAGCGTCTTGCCTGCACCTTGGCGCGGTGTGACGCGGGATTTGTCGACATCCTGGCGATCATGGCTGATGCGGCCTTGTCCGCTGCTGCGATCAGATGCGCAATGAGCGAAGCCCCGGAAAGGTTCCTTCAAATAGCCGCGGACCAGGCTTTCCGGGAGAATGGCGGCGGGGCGATGCCTTCACACCTCATGCAGATAGAGGTGGTAATCCAACTCGCCAACCGTGCGCGCCACCCGAAGATATTCGGATTGCTTGATCGCCACGAATGTCCGGTGCAGGTCTTCGCCCAGCGCTTCTTTGAGGAATGTCGAGGCCCTTGCCGCCTCTATCGCGGCGCGCCAATCCACCGGCATCGTCGTGCGCGTGATTGCCGATTCGTAGCCGTTGCCGGTGGTCTCAGGCCCAGGGTCGAGACCGTCGTCGAGGCCTCTGGTGATGCCGGCCAGCACCGTTGCAGCGACCAGATAGGGGTTGGCGTCGACGCCCGACGGCCGGTGCTCGATGCGCCGGTTTTTCGCATCGCCCGCCGGCACGCGCAGCGCCACCGAGCGGTTGTTGACGCCCCAGGTCGGCGCCACAGGCGCATAGGATTGCGAGACGAAGCGCCGCCACGAATTGGCATGCGGGGCAAACACCAGCATCGATTCCGCCATGGTCTGGATGAGGCCACCGAGACCGCGCAGCAACGGCAAGGACCAGGTCTCGCCGCTGGCCTCGGTGAAGACGTTCTTGCCGGCATCGTCCAGCAACGAGACATGGAAATGCATGCCGGAGCCGGCATATTTCTCGATCGGCTTGGCCATGAAGCAGGCGGTGACGCCATGGCGGCGCGCCTGCGCCCGCACCAGCCGCTTCAGCATGACGAGATCGTCGGCCGCCCGCATCACATCCTTGCGGTAGTTCAGCGTCAGTTCGTATTGGCCGGGCGCATATTCGGAAATGACCGTCTCGGCGGGGATGCCTTGCAGCCTGGCCGCGGCATAGATGTCGGAAAACAGCGGCTCCATGCCATGCAGATGGTCGACGGAATAGACCTCGGTCTTGGCCGAGCGGCGGCCGTCGAGCACGGCATTGGCCGGCTGCACCTTGCCATCTGCGTCGCGCTCGTTGGCGAGAAGAAAGAATTCGAGTTCGAAGGCGCCGGCCGGGTGCAGGCCTTTCGCGGCCAGGATGTCGACTTGCCTCGCCAGCGCCAGCCGCGGATCGGAAGACATCGCCTGACCGTCGAGATGGTACATCGCCATCAGCACCTGGCCGCGCGGCGGCTGCGTGCCGAACAGCGGCACCAGCGTACCGGGGATCGGCCATGCCCGCAGGTCGCCGTCGCCGGTCGTCCAGATCAGCCCGGTCTCATGCACGTCCTCGCCGGTGATGTCGAGGCCAAGGATCGAGATCGGCATATGCCGGCCGTTCTCGAAGATGCTCATCAATTCGTGCCGGCGCACGATCTTGCCGCGCCCGACGCCGTTGGCGTCGGTCAGCACGACATCGAAGGCCTCGATCTCGGGATGGGCGTCGAGAAAGGCTTGCGCCTCGGCGGGCGTCGAGCCGGAAGGGAAGGTGATGATGGCGTTCAAAGTGTGCTTGGGCGCTTCTCTCATGCGCAAGCTTGTCTCATGCCGCGAGCCTTGCCGCAACCGCGCCGAAGGCGGTGATCAGGCGGTTGACCTGGGCCGCACGGGTCGCCGGCGAGATCAGCATCATGTTGTGGAAGGGGGCGATCAGCACGCCACGATTGACCAGCGCGACATGGATCGTCGCTTCGAGCTCCGGCGCATGCGCTGCCTCCGCCTCGCCGCCATTCCTCAGCGGGCCGGGCGCGCAGATGAACTCGACGCGCGCGCCGACCCGGGCAACATGCCAGGGCAGGCGGCAGCGGTCGATGACGGCGGTCAGCCCCGCGTCGAGCCGTCGCGCCAGATGATCCATTCGCACATAGTTCTCATCGGTCATCACCTCTTCGAGCGTGGCGCGCATCGCCGCGAACTGCAGCGGATTGGCCGACAGCGTCGTGCCCATGCCGGAATAGCCGGGCTCTTTGCAGCTGTTGTAGGCGGCATAGCGCATGGCGGTGTCTTCGCTCATGCCCCAGACGCTGGCCGGCACACCGCCGGCAATCGGCTTGCCGAGCACGAACAGGTCCGGCTCCAACCCGTATGTCTTCGTATAGCCGCCGGGGCCGGTCGAGATCGTATGCGTCTCGTCGATCAGAAGCAGGGTGCCGGCCGCGCGGGTAAGGCCGCGCAGCGTGTCGTGGAAGCCAGGGTCAGGCAGCACCATGCAAGAATTGGTCAGCACCGGCTCGGTGATGACACAGGCGACATCCCTGTCTCGTAGTGCCGCCTCGAGCGCCGGCAGGTCATTGAATTCGACGATCTTGGTTGCCTGCGTCAGGTCGCGGAATTCGCCGGCCAGTCCCAACCGGTTGGCCGGTCTGCCATCGACGAGCCGCACCATCGTCTCGTCGACCGAGCCGTGATAGCAGCCGTTGAAGACCAGGATCTTTTCCCGGCCGGTGATGGCGCGGGCGACGCGCAGCGCAAAGCGGTTTGCATCGGTCGCCGTCGTCGCGATCTGCCAATATGGCAGGCCGAAGCGCTGTTGCAGCAGCGGGCCGATGGCAAGCGCATCTTCGGAAGGCAGCATATAGGTCAGCCCGCGTCCGGCCTGCCTGCGGATGGCGCGGGCGACCGGCGGCGGCGAGTGGCCGAACATCGAGCCGGTATCGCCCAGGCAGAAATCGTCGAGCCGGTTGCCATCGATGTCGGCGATGGTGGCGCCCTTTGCGCTGTCGACCAGGATCGGAAAGGGCGTCGGCCAGTCGTTCATCCAGTGCATCGGCACGCCGCCGAAGAAGCCGGGCAGACCATTGCCGACCTTGGCCGCCGACTTCGGCCGCGCCCTGCGGAAGATTGCGGCCTCGCTCTCGCGCAAGTCGGCGATGCGGGCAGTGCTGATGCCACCGATGGACGTCTTTGAATGGTCGATTGTATGCATGAAGGCCCCTCTCGTGCTCACTCTAGCCAATCGGCATCCGGAACCGCAATTGGCCGCGCGGCTGCCCTGCATTGGTTCAGCGGCTCATGGTGTTTCGATCGGGGCAGGTCAGTCCGCCTGCATCGAGGCGATGGCGCGCCGCATCAGGTCAAGAAACACCAGCCGTTCATCCTCACTGAAACCGGCCAGCGCAGTCTCGTTTTGTGACCGCGCCGCCTGTGTCGCCGGTTCGCGCAGGGCGATCGCTTTCGGGGTGAGATGAATCGACTGGGAGCGCCCGTCTTCGGGATGCAAGCGCCTTTCGATCAGCCCGTCCCGCTCCATGCGGATCAGCGTGTTGGCCATGGTCGCCTGTTCCACGTTGAGCCGCTGCACGAGTTCGCGCTGCGTCAGGCCGTCTTCCTCCCACAAAGCTAGCAGCGTCATGAACTGGGCCGGCGCCAGTCCAAGTGGCCGGATGCGCTGTTGCAGCCCGTTGGCGAACAGCCGCGCCATGTGGTTTGCCAGGAATCCGGCGGACCGTTCCTTCTGAAATTTCATGGCCTCAAAATAACAGTTGAATAGCATGCTATGCAACGATATATAGCTTGCTATGGAGATGAAGATGAAAACAAAGGTTCACGCAACCGCCGGCGCCATAGCGCTCATCACGGTATCGGCCTTCTGGCTGTCGACGGTAACGGCCGAGCTGTTCGGCGACGCGGCAACGATCGCAACGGTCAAAACCTGTGTGCTGGCCGGAATGGCCGTGCTCATCCCGGCAATGATCGGTGCCGGGGCGTCCGGTTTCTCGCTCGGCAAGGGCTGGAAGAGCCCGGTCGTCGCGCGCAAGAAGCGGCGCATGCGCATCATCACGGCAAATGGGCTGCTCGTGCTCGTGCCCTCGGCGTTCCTGCTCAGTAACTTTGCCGGTTCGGGACGCTTCGACACCGTGTTCATGATCGTCCAGGCGATCGAACTGGCGGCCGGCGCCGTGAACATCGCGCTCCTGTCGCTCAATATGCGCGATGGGCTGTCGCTGCGGCGAAAGGCCATTCCCGTCGCCGCGCGGGCGAGGTGAGCTCAGGCCGAGATATCGATGACGCCGCAGTCGCCTGCAGCGCTGCCGAAGGCGACGCGCCGCTCTTGCCCGTCCCACATCATCGATGTGATGGCGCCCTTGCCTGGTCGTCGCAACAGCACTTCCTTGGCGTCGGTGAAGCGCACCGCCATCACCATGCCGTCGTCATAGCCGACGGCCACGACATCCTGGCTCGGATGGCAGGCGACCGAGGTCACCATGGCGTTGCCGCGGGTGCCGAGCTCCAGCGGCGCCTTGCCCATCGGCCCGTCCTTGCCCGAAAACGGCCAGACGATCGCCGCCGGCGCGCCGGAACTCGCCAGCCATTTTCCCTTGGGCGCCCACGACAGGCTTTTGACCTTGCCGGGATAGCCGGTCATGCGCATGTGCTTGCCGTCGGCGAGTTTCCAGCCATGCAGCGCGTTCTCCTGCATGGTGGTGACGACAAAGGCGCCGTCCGGCGAGAAGGTGATGCCGGTGTGGGCGCCGGCCCATTCGAGATCGACCGGCTTGCCGTCGGCCGCCGGGAAATGCAACGTCGCGCCATTGTAGCGGGCGACGCCGAAGCGCATGCCCTTGGGCGAGAACGCCAGCCCCTCGACCGAACGCGGATGCGAGAATTCCCTGATCTTGCCGTCGGCGAAACGCACGAAGGCAGTCTTGCCCGAGGCATAGGCGATGGCGCCTTGCGGCCCGGCGGCAACGCTGGTGATCCATTTCTTGCCCGCACTCGCCAGTTCCGCCACCTCGCCGCCTGCTCTGACGGCAAACACCTTGCCGTCCTCGCCGCCGGTGATCAGCCGGTCTTTAGCCCCATCATGGAAGGCGGAGAGCAGCCCGTCATTGGCTTGCACCGTCTTGTGGCCATGATCGAGCCGGTGGACGGCGCCGTCGGCCAGCGCGAAGTGCGGCACGTCGTCGAGAAAGACGGCGGCGATGCAATGTCCCTGGAGATCAAGCGGGGCAACGGTCGGCATGAGAGACTGTTCCATTCGAGATCGTTGTGGTCGCCTTGCCGCCGCAGAGGAATCATTAGCGTGGTTAGGTGCAACGCGGCCTTCTCCCCTTGTGGGAGAAGGTGGATTGGCGCGCAGCGCCAAGACGGTTGAGGGGTGCTGGACGGAGCGCGGCCGGTGCCAAGCTGGAACATCCCTCATCCGACCGAGCGTCGCTCGGCCACCTTCTCCCATAAGGGGAGAAGGAAAGAAGGGGCAGCGCTAACGTTATAAGGTTTGGAAATCAAGCTGCCTGGCAGGCGTCGAAGCTCTTCTTCAGCCGCTCGGCGTCGAGCTCGCGGCCGATGAAGACCAGCCGGCTCTCGTGCTTCTCGCCGTCCTTCCAGGCACGCTGGTGGTCGCCCTCGATGATCATGTGCACGCCCTGGATGACGTAGCGGTCGGCATCGCCCTTGAAGGCGATGATGCCCTTCAGCCGCAGGATGTTCGGGCCTTCCATCTGGGTGATCTTCTCGATCCACGGGAAGAACTTTTTCGGGTCCATCTCGCCACCGCGCAACGACACCGACTGCACCGTCACGTCATGAATATCGGAAGGGTGTGCGTGATGATGGTGGTCATGCCCATCGTGATCATGGTGATGATGGCCGTCATGGTCATGATGGTCGTGGTCATGATGATCATGGTCGTCATGCGCCTCGAGGAAATGCGGATCGTTCTCCAGCGCCCGGGAAAGATCGAAGGCGCCGCGGTCCAGCACCTCGGATAGCGCCAGGCCGGCGCGTGTGGTGCGATGGATCCTGGCCGCCGGGTTGATCGCGCGAACCGTCGCCTCGACCTTGTTCAGTTCCTGCGGCGTAACGAGATCGGTCTTGTTGAGCACGATGACATCGGCGAATGCGATCTGGTCCTCGGCTTCGCGGGAATCCTTCAGCCGCAACGGCAGGTGCTTGGCGTCGACCAGCGCCACCACCGCGTCGAGCTTGGTCTTGGAGCGCACGTCGTCGTCCATGAAGAAGGTCTGCGCCACCGGCACTGGATCGGCCAGGCCGGTCGTCTCGACCACGATGGCGTCGAAGCGGCCCGGCCGGCGCATCAGGCCCTCGACGACGCGGATCAGGTCGCCGCGCACCGTGCAGCAGACGCAACCATTGTTCATTTCGTAGATTTCCTCGTCGGATTCCACGATCAGCTCGTTGTCGATGCCGATCTCGCCGAATTCATTGACGATGACGGCATAGCGCTTGCCATGGTTTTCCGAAAGGATGCGGTTGAGCAGCGTCGTCTTGCCGGCGCCGAGATAGCCGGTGAGAACGGTTACGGGAATCTGCGTCAGTGCGTCGCTTGTGGCATTGCTCATGTTTGGCCTCGAAATGGATTGTTGGCTCCATATAGGATGTGCGCCGTGCTTTTGCACGCGGCAAACCCGATGGGCCAAAACAGGTCGCCTACAGGTCGCCGGCATTGCCGAACTTTCATTGGCGCTGGCTGGTCTCACCGCCTAGATAAGAACAAGGCAGCTTGCTCGAAAGAACCAGAAGAGGCGCCGGATGTCCGACAAACCGTCCTCCTTGCCGTTGAGCCGACGTCAGGCGCTCAACTTCATCGCCGTAACCGCAGGCGGCGGCGTCTTTCTGCCGGGCATCGCGCTGGCCCAGCAGGCTTCGCCCTATGCGGGGCTTGCCCTGTTCGACGATGGCGCCGGTGTCTGCGCCATCACGCCGGAAGTGACCGAGGGGCCGTTCTATTTCGATCCGAAGCTCGAACGTGCCGATGTTACCGAAGGCAGAGCGGGCATTGCCCTCAATGTGCGGCTGCAGGTGGTTGACGCGGCCTGCCGGCCGCTTGCCGGCGCGCGCGTCGACATCTGGCATTGCGACGCGCAAGGGCATTATTCGGGCTATCCGGGACAAGGCGACGGCCAGGACGTTGACACCTCCGGCGAGAGTTTTCTGCGCGGCTGGCAGAAGACGGATGACACCGGCATCGTCTCCTTCGCCACCATCTATCCCGGCTGGTATCGCGGCCGCACCACCCACATCCACTTCAAGGTCTTCCCCGATGACAATTCCGTGATGACCGGCCAGCTGTTTTTCCCCGACAGCCTCAGCGAGCAGATATTCACCACTGTCGCACCCTACGCCGACCGGTCCGGCAGGCGGGATACGCTGAACGCCAGGGACGGTATTGCGAGGCGCGCCGGGCCATTGTCGCAGGCGGCGCTGCGCGAGGTGGCGGACGCCTACCAGGCCCTGATGATCGTCGCGGTGAAGGCCGATTGAGTCTCGTTTCGTGCGTGCGGCGCTCCTGCGGAAGGTTCCACCTGCACTGAAAAGTCTTTTGTCATCTAACTGAAATAAACATCTGGCATTCACCACGGCGGACATTGCATTGCTTGCCGGCAAAGCTGTTTTGCAAAGCCGGAATCTTTTTGATCGTCGATTGCCAACCGGGCGACGGCCTCTATGCTGTCCGTACCGGTTCGGCCGAAGAGGGATGACCATGGCCAAGGCGGACAAGACTGCGACAATGAGCCGGCTGCATTCGGCGGCGCGGCTGGCACGTACGGCACTCGCGGCGCGGCTTCTGGCGCACGGATTCTACGCCGGCCAGGACCAGATCATGCTGGCGCTCGATCGTGAGGACGGCCAGACCCCCGGCAATCTTGCCGGCCGCCTCGGTGTTCGCCCGCCGACCATCACCAAGACCATCAACCGGCTGCAGGCGCAGGGCTTCCTGGAAAAGCGCGCCTCGGCGGCCGATGCCCGCCAGGCCCATATCTTCCTCACCGACACTGGCCGCGACATCATTCACGCCATCGAGAAGTCGGTGAAGAAAACTGAGAAGCAGGCGCTGAAGGGTCTCGACAAAAAGGACCAGAAGGCGCTGTTCAAGCTGCTCGCCCGCGTCGAGGCGAACCTGTCGAACGGGGAGATGGTTCTCATCGATGATGAGATCGACGCCGACGAATGACCTGCGGCTGACGCCATCAGGCGGCAGTTTCTGACGACCCATGGACCAATGCCAACCAGCGGCCCGGCGTGACACCGAACGCCTTCTTGAAGTGCCTGATAAAATGGCTTTGGTCGCTGAAGCCGGCCGTTATCGCTATCTGCGCCATTGGCTCGCTCGCTTCGATCATCCGGCGTGCCCGTTGAAGCCGGCGCATCAAGAGAAAGCGATGCGGGCTGGTGGAGAAGGCGGCACGGAAATGCCGCGATAGGGCGTAGCGATCCAGCCCAGTGATCGCCTCCAACTCCTCGGAACGGACGATACGGAAAACATTTTCTTGGAGATAGTCGCGCGCTAGGCTGGCTGCCCGCCATGCTGTCCTTGGGATCGGTCTCGCCGGCAGGCTCGCGTGCCGCACCAGGCTTTGCATCAGTTGCGCAATGAAGTCGGTGACAAAGAGATCGTCCAGCTTCTGGTCCAGTGGCCCCAGTGCCGAAAGCAGCCTCGTGCGAAAGACGGGGTCCGTCACCACGGCGTCCCTGACGAAGGGCAGCGATGCGCCGACGGTGCCGAGGCAGTCGAGCACAAGCGACGGTTCCAGATAGAGCATCCTGTAACGCAAGCCGTCTTCGGTGCCGGCGCCCCCGTCATGCAATTCGTCGGGATGGAGCACGATGATCTGACCGGGCAGACTGTGATGCCTCGCGCCGCGATAACGGAAACTCTGCACGCCATGCAGCGTCACGCCGATGGCGTAGGTGTCGTGGCGATGGAGATCGAAGGCGCTGCCGCGGAACCGTGCCTCGATACGCTCCATGCCGGCGGAATCGGGAGCCGAGACGACGCAGTTTTCGGCCACGTCAGCGCACAAACGTCCAAGACCCTGGAAGGCCTCGCCATCTAGATCGTGTGACATCGCTTCATTCACAAACCTCGAATGGTAAATGTCTCATGTTTGACACGAAATTTGCAATCGTGCTGCAGGACGACCTTCCCGTCTGGCAAAAGCTCAATGTCACCGCCTTCCTGACCAGTGGCATCGTAGCACAGTATGCCGACATCATCGGCGAACCCTATCGCGACCGTGCCGGCAACATCTACAATCCGCTCTCGATCCAGCCGGTCATTGTGCTTTCGGCCGACCGCCCGACGCTCAGTGCGATCCACCAGCGGGCGCTGGAGCGCGGTGTAACAATCTCGCTTTACGTCGACGAAATGTTTTCGACCGGCCACGACGCGGCGAACCGCTCCGTCTTTGCCGAATTCGCACCCGATGACGCCAAGGTCGTCGGCATCGCGCTGCGCGCCGAGAAGAAGCTTGTCGACAAGATCACCAAGGGCGCCCGCATGCATCCCTAGTGCATGTCGTCAGCTCTGTTGTGTCAGCCTCTTTTGGCTTGCCGGCAGGGGACAATTGCCTCAAAAGTAGGGCTCTGTCCTGCTTCCCATCCGGCCTGAAATTGAATGCTCCCCCAAGACAAGACGAAAGCGCGACGCCTCCGGCGGCGATCCTTTGCATGCTTGCCGTCTATGTGTTTTTCACCTTCCTCGACACCAGCAGCAAATATCTTGTCCTGGCCGGCGTCTCGGCGCTGATCGTCGCCTGGGCTAGATTCGCCGTCCATGTTCTGCTCGTCGGTATTTTTCTGCGCGGCTGGCGCGCGCCATCGCGCTTTCGCGCCAACAACCTGCCGTCGCATATCCTGCGCGGCGCCTTCCTGTTCGGATCGACCATTTGCAACGTCATGGCGCTGCGGACCTTGCAACTGGCCGAAACCACTTCGATCTATTTCTTCGCGCCGATGGTGATCACGGCACTCGCCGGCCCTTTGCTCGGTGAATGGGCGGGCTGGCGGCGCTGGCTGGCGATCCTGAGCGGCTTCGTCGGCGTCCTCATCATCACCCGGCCGGGGGTCGGCGCCTTTGGCGTCGGCCACCTTTTCGCGCTCGGCTCGATGCTGTTGAATTGTCTCTACGTCATCATGACGCGGCGCATGTCGGCGACCGAAACCTCCGAGAGCCTTATCCTCTTTTCGGCGCTCGCGCCGGCCGTGCTGCTCCTGCCCATGCTGCCGTTTTCACTTTCCCTGCCGCAGGATGGCTGGCAGTGGTTCATCCTGCTGATGCTTGGCGTCTTCGGCTCCATCGGCCACTGGCTCCTGGTGCAGGCCTATCGGCTTGCGACCACCACGGCGCTGGCTCCCTATCCCTACTCGCAGATGATCTGGATGATCACTGCCGGGTGGCTGGTCTTCAACCAGTTTCCCGACCGCTGGACGCTCGTCGGCGCGGCCGTCATCGTTGCCAGCGGCCTTTATATCGTCCATCGCGAGCACCGGCTTCGCGTGCGCAACCGCGCGGCCCTCGATGTCGAGATGGAAGCGGTGGCAAAAAAACTTTGATTTGTCCCGGAAGGGTGGCATAAGGCCGCGTTTAAACTGTTTAGATCATGATCCCGAAAAGTGGAATCCGGTTTTCGGAAAAGATCATGGATCAGCTCTAGATCGTCGGGGGAGCGCAAGGCGCTGGCACAGAAGATCAAGCTTTCGACGATCGCGGATGCGCTCGGCGTGTCCACGGCCACGGTCTCGCTGGCCCTGCGCGACAGCCCGCTGGTCGCCGGAACCACTCGCGACCGCATCAAGGAACATGCCCGCGCCATCGGCTATATCTACAACCGCCGCGCCGCCAGCCTGCGCACCTCGCGCTCAGGCATCGTCGGCGTCGTCGTCCACGACATCATGAATCCCTTCTTCGCCGAGATATTGCGTTCGATCGAAAGCGAGCTCGACCGCAGCCGGCAGACCTTCATCCTGTCGAACCATTACGACCAGCTCGAAAAGCAACGCACCTTCATCGACACGCTTTTGCAGCTCGGCGCCGACGGCGTCATCATGTCGCCGGCCATCGGCACGCCGCCCGAAGACATCATCATGGCGGAGGAAAACGGCCTGCCGGCGGTACTGATCGCGCGCACGGTCGAAGGGGCTGACGTCCCCGTTTTTCGCGGCGACGACGCCTATGGCACCGGGCTCGCCACGAACCACCTGATCTCGCTCGGCCACAAGCGCATTGCCATGATCGGCGGCACCGACCAGACCTCGACCGGCCGCGACCGCTACCAGGGCTATGTCAATGCCATGGAGACGGCCGGGCTGGAGGTCAGGCCGTCCTGGCGCATTGCCGGCCCGCGCACCAAGCAGGCCGGTTTCGAAGCCGCCGGGCAGTTCCTGGCGCTGAAGGACAAGCCGACCGCGGCCTGCTGCTGGAACGACCTCGTCGCCATCGGCCTGATGAACGGCATTGCGCGCGCCGGCCTGGTGCCGGGCATTGACATCTCCGTCACCGGCTATGACGATCTCGAGGAGGCGGCGATCGCGACGCCGGCGCTGACCACCGTCTGGAATGGCCAGCGCGAGGTCGGCCGCCGGGCCGCCAGCGCACTGCTCGACAAGCTCAACGGCCAGATGGTGCGACCGTCGCAGGAACTTATCAAGCCGGAACTGCATGTGCGCCAGTCGACCGGCAAGCCGGTGGAACGAGCATGACAAAAGCCGAACAGCAGCAAGCGGTCGCCATTCTGGTGGCGGGCCAGTTCAACGATCATGCGGTCAGCCGCATCGACCGGACTTTCCGCCGCGTGTGGATCGAACGGCCTGATGCGTCGCAGGTCACCGACGAGCTGCGCCGGACGGTGCGCGGCATTGCCGCCTTCGGAGGTGTCGGCGCAGCGCTCATCGATGCGCTGCCGAACCTTGAGATCATCGCCAATTTCGGCGTCGGCTACGATTCGGTCGATGCCCGCCACGCGGCACAGCGCGGCGTCATGGTCACCAACACGCCCGACGTGCTGACCGAGGAGGTCGCCGACACGGCGATCGGGCTTTTGATCAACACCATCCGCGAATTGCCGCGCGCCGAGACCTGGCTGCGCGACGGCAGTTGGGCGCGCAACGGCAATTATCCGCTAAGCCGGCTGACCTTGCGCGGCCGCAGCATTGGCATTTTCGGCATGGGCCGCATCGGTCTCGCCATTGCCCGGCGGCTGGAGGCCTTCGGCCTGCCGATCGCGTATCACAACCGGCGCCGGGTCGAAGGCCTGTCCTACGACTATCACCGGACACTGAAAGGCCTTGCCGAGGCGGTCGATACGCTGATCTCGGTGGCGCCCGGCGGCGCCTCGACCGAAAAGGCTGTCAATGCCGAGATCCTGTCAGCCTTGGGCACCAATGGCGTCTTCGTCAACATCGGCCGCGGCAGCACGGTGGACGAGGCGGCACTTGCCGCAGCACTCGCCAACGGCACCATCGCCGCTGCCGGGCTCGACGTTTTCGCCAACGAGCCGAACGTGCCGCCGGCGCTGCTTGCCGCCCCCAACACCTCGCTTTTGCCGCATGTCGGCTCGGCTTCGGAGCATACCCGCCGCGCCATGGCCGATCTGTGTGTCGACAATCTGGTTTCCTGGTTTTCGCAGGGAAAGGCGCTGACGCCGGTGCCGGAGACGGAAAAGATCAAGGCGCGGAGCTGAGCGGCGGTGCCTCTTACTCAGCGGCGGCTCGCGCGCTGGATTTCGCGGCTGCGTGCAGGCGCGCCGCATCGCCGAAGGCGTGGAATATCCTTGCCGAGACGCTGTCCGACTTGACCCAGTATTCGGGATGCCATTGAACGCCCACGGCGAAGGCGCGGGCGTCCCGTACTGAGACAGCCTCGACCGTGCCGTCGGCGGCGACCGCCTCTATTTGCAGCTTCGAGCCGAGCCGGTCGATAGCCTGGCGATGCACCGAGTTGACCATGATCTCGCCCGCCCCGAACACGCCGGCGAGGCAGCTTCCGGGCTTGATCGAAATGGTCTGGCGGATAGCGAAGCGTTCGTCCTGATTGTCGCTTGCCGGCGCGCGATGGTCCAGCGCCCCCTCGCGCTCCTGGATTTCCGCGGCCAGCGTGCCGCCCAGCGCCACGTTCATCTCCTGGATGCCGCGGCAGATGGCGAGCAGCGGCACGCCGCGCTCCACCGCTTTGCGGATCAGCGGCAGCGTGGTGGCGTCGCGTGCCGGGTCGTAGGGACCGTTGGCCTCGCTGGCGTCGCCGCCGTAGAGCGAGGGATGCACATTGGACTTCGAGCCGGTGACCATGACGCCATCGACGGAGGAAAGCAGTTCGTCGAAATCGAGCCGGTCGCCGAAGGACGGCACCAGCACCGGGAACACGCCGGCGCCCGAGAGTGCCGCCTCCAGATATTGCTGCGGAGCGGCATGCCAAATGTAGTTGTCGAACTGGCGGACGTCGGTCGATATGGCGACGAGCGGCTGCTGCATTTTGGATACGGGTTCCATTGGTGTTAAGGAATTATTCTGCTTACAAAATAGGCGATCCGAAGACAACTTTCCATGACAAGTTTCAGCGTGTCGTGTGGGCCACGAAATCCGCATTAGACTATAGTTGCATGACGCGCGCTTGATCCGGCTGCCGTGCTGGACTCGACTTCTTGCCTGTGTATTGTTCCCCCCGAGCCGGCCGGGGCAGCGAGGATTCCCGAACGTCGGTCTGTTGATCCAATAGGGAGGACTTCATGGATCGTCGATCATTCATCCGCAAGGCCGGCGTGACCGGTGTGGGCGCCGCGGCGGCTGCCGCAACGCTTGCCGCGCCGGCTATTGCCCAATCCAATCCGAAAGTGACATGGCGCCTGGCGTCGTCCTTCCCGAAATCGCTCGACACGATCTATGGCGGCGCCGAGGTCTTTTCCAAGATGCTTTCGGATGCAACCGACGGCAACTTCCAGGTCCAGGTCTTCGCTGCCGGTGAACTGGTGCCCGGCCTGCAGGCCGCGGACGCCACCACCGCCGGCACCGTCGAGGCCTGCCATACGGTGGCATATTATTATTGGGGCAAGGATCCCACATGGGCATTGGGTGCCGCGGTCCCGTTCTCGCTCAACGCGCGCGGCATCAATGCCTGGCATTACCACGGCGGCGGCATTGACCTGTTCAACGAGTTTCTCGCCACGCAGGGTCTTTTTGGCTTGCCGGGCGGCAATACCGGCGTGCAGATGGGTGGCTGGTTCCGCAAGGAGATCAACACCGTCGCCGATCTCTCGGGCCTCAAGATGCGCATCGGCGGCTTTGCCGGCAAAGTGGTGGAAAGGCTCGGCGTCGTGCCGCAGCAGATCGCCGGCGGCGACGTCTATCCGGCGCTGGAAAAAGGCACCATCGACGCCGCCGAATGGGTCGGTCCCTATGACGACGAGAAGCTCGGCTTCTACAAGGTCGCGCCCAACTATTACTATCCCGGCTGGTGGGAAGGCGGGCCGACCGTCCATTTGATGTTCAACAAGGCGAAATACGAGGAACTTCCGCCTGCCTACAAGGCGCTGCTGCACACCGCCGCGCAGGCCACCGACGCCAACATGCTGCAGAAATACGACTATCTGAATCCGGCGGCGCTGAGGCGGCTGGTGGCCGCGGGCGCCAAATTGCGCCCGTTCAGCCAGGAGATCATGGCCGCCTGTTTCGAGAAGGCGAACGAGGTCTATGCAGAGATGGAAGCCTCGAACGCGCCGTTCAAGAAGATCTGGGACTCGATCAAGGCCTTCCGCAAGGAGCACTATCTCTGGGCGCAAGTGGCCGAGTACAATTACGACACCTTCATGATGGTCCAGCAGCGCAACGGCAAGCTCTGACAACAGTTACTGCGCCACGCGTTCTTTGCGCGTGGCGCCGTGAAGCTTCAATCTGCTGATCAGTTCGGCACCACCAGCACCTTGACTTCACCTGGCGCAGGCGGATTGGCGATCACTGTGGCCGCGTCTTCAAGCGTGACCTGCCGTGAAATGAGCTTGTCGATCTCGATCGCACCCGAGGCGACGAGATCGGCGGCCCGGCGATGCGTAAACGGATTGAGGAAGAGCCCAGAACCTTCAATTCCCGGAACAACAGATCGAAAGGTTCGAATTCCGCCTTCATGCCTTGAGGTGTCACGCCGACGACGATGATCGTGCCGCCGGCCTTGGCGAGCCGCATCGATTGCTCGACCGTCTCTCTTACGCCAGCACATTCGAACACCACATCGACACCGCCCGGCAGCAGAGCCGACGGACCGACAATTGCATCGATGATATCGTAAGCGCTGGGATCGACCGTCGCCGTCGCGCCCAATTCTTCGGCGAGCGCGCGCCGCGAGGCCTGGCGCGTCGACAGGATGATTGTTGTCGCGCCGGCAAGCCTTGCCAGTTGCACGGTGAGCAGGCCGATCACGCCGCCGCCAAGCACGGCGACCGAGGAGCCGGGCTTGATCTGCGCCAGATCCAAGCCATGCAGGCAGCAGCCAAGCGGCTCGCAGAACGCGCCATGCGTCGGCTTCAGGTCTTTCGGAAGGGGGAAGGCCTGCTTCTGAGGCAGCACGACATATTCGGCGAAGCCGCCGTCGCGACGGATGCCGATGGCAATCAGATTATGGCAGAGATTGATGCGACCGGCATGGCATTGCGGACAGCGCCCGCAGGCGATGTTGGGATCGCCGGTGACGCGATCGCCGACAGAAAAGCCAGACACAGCGGTTCCGGTCGCCTCGACGATCCCGGAGAATTCATGTCCGAGCGTCACCGGTGGCGTGCAGGGAAATTCGCCATGGAAAAGATGCCGGTCGGTGCCGCAGACGCCGCACGCCTCGATCCGCACCAGGAGGTCGTCAGGTCCGGCAGACGGTTTGTCCACCTCGCGCAGAACGATGCTGCCCACTCCTTCCAGTCGCACCGCTTTCATGTCTGTTGAGCCTCCAACGTCAATCGAAACTCGGTGGTTGGGACAGATCGGGTGCTGGCGCTGCTGGCTCGGCAGGCGGCGTTTCGCCGAAATTCGGCGGCTGCGACAGGTCCTGGTTGCCTGGAGCCGCAGGTGCCGTGCCATCTCCCGGCGGTGTCGCGAGGGGCGACAGGCCAAGGCCCTGCGTTTCCGGCACCTTGTAGTCGATCGTGCCCGGGTCGACCGCCGTGCCCTTGTAGTGCGTCACCATCTGCGGGAAGGCGATGGTCAGGCCGATCATGATGACCTGGATACAGACGAACGGCACTGCGCCCCAATAGATCTGCCCCGTGGTTACCGGCGCGATCTGCTTGCCGGTGAGGCGGTCGAGATAGGGCACGCGGGCGGCGACCGAGCGCAGGTAGAACAACGCGAAGCCGAAGGGCGGATGCATGAAGCTGGTCTGCATGTTGACGCCGAGCAGCACGCCGAACCAGATCAGGTCGATGCCGAGCTTGTCGGCGGCCGGCGCCAGCAGCGGCACGATGATGAAGGCGAGCTCGAAGAAATCGAGGAAGAAGGCCAGGAAGAACACCAGGATGTTTACGCCGATCAGGAAGCCTACTTCGCCGCCCGGCAGCGAAGTCAGGAGGTGCTCGACCCAGACCTGTCCATTGACACCGTAGAACGTCAGCGAGAAGACGCGCGCGCCGATCAGGATGAACAGCACGAAGGACGACAGCCGCGTCGTCGAGGCCAGTGCCTGCTTGACCACGTCGAGCGACAGTCGCCCTTTCACGGCCGCCATGATCAGCGCGCCGACCGCGCCCATGGCGCCGCCTTCGGTCGGGGTGGCGATGCCGAGGAAGATGGTGCCCAGCACCAGGAAGATCAGCGCCAGCGGCGGGATCAGCACGATGACCACCTGCTGTGCCAGTCGCGACATCATGTTGATGTTCAGGCGCTGGTCGGCGATCGCCACGACATAGATGAAGATCACGCCGATGGTGGCGCCAAGGATATCGGCATTCCCGCCATGCGATGGCGCGAGATAGCGATACGCCGCGTAGGAGGCCACAACTGCCGCCAGCACCGCCGCCAGCAGCGACAGCACGCCGTGGCCGAGCGTGCGGGCCTCCAGCGGAAGGGCTGGCATCGACTTCGGCCGGACGATCGACATGATCACGATGTACATTGTGTAAAGAGTGGTCAGAACCAGGCCGGGGATCAGCGCACCCGCATACATGTCGCCGACGGAGCGGCCGAGCTGGTCGGCGAGAATGATCAGCACCAGCGATGGTGGAATGATCTGGGCGAGCGTGCCAGATGCCGCGATAACACCGGATGCCATGCGCCGGTCATAGCCGTAGCGCAGCATGATCGGCAGCGAGATCAGCCCCATGGCGATAACGGAAGCCGCCACGACGCCGGTGGTTGCGGCAAGCAGCGCGCCGACGAAGATCACGGCATAGGCGAGGCCGCCGCGGATCGGCCCGAACAGCTGGCCGATCGTGTCGAGCAGGTCTTCGGCCATGCCCGACCGTTCCAGCACGATGCCCATGAAGGTGAAGAACGGGATTGCCAGCAGCGTGTCGTTCGACATCACCCTGCTTCCGTAGAAATTTTCCGGAAGCGCATAGAGAAGTGGCCAGGCGAGATTGATCGATCCGCCCGAATAGGGTGACAGCACGACGCCGATGAAGAAGAACACCAGGCCGTTGGCGGCGAGCGAGAAGGCGACCGGGTAGCCGATCAGCAGGAAGATGACCAGCGAAGCGAACATGATCGGCGCCATGTTCTGGGCGATGAACTCGATCACGAGCGCACCTCGTCGGCGAGCGCCTTCGCTTCGAGCTCGGCCTGCTCATGAACCGATATGAACGGAGTGGGATCGTCCATGTCGCCGCGCATGATGGCGATCTTCTTGATGATCTCCGAGATGCCCTGGAGCGCCAGCAGGAAAAAGCCGGTCAGCAGGATCGCCTTTGCTGGCCAGATGATCAGCCCGCCGGAATTGTTCGACATTTCGCCGATGCGAAACGACAGCGACACGTAGGGGACGAAATAGATCACCATCAGCGTCACGAACGGCATCAGGAAGAAGACATGGCCGAAAAGGTCGATCCAGTGCTGCACGCGGCGCGAGAACATCCCGTAGACGATGTCGATGCGGATATGGTCGTTCTGCTTCAGCGTGTACGCAGCGGCCAGCATGAAGGCGGCGCCGAACAAATACCACTGCAGTTCCAGCCAGGCGTTCGACGACATGTCGAACGTCTTGCGGATGACCGCATTGGCGGCGCTGACCAAGACTGCCAGCAGGATCAGCCACGACACCCATTTGCCGATGAATTCGTTCATGCGGTCAATGGTTCTGGATAGAGCGAGAAGCCCTGCCATGCATTCCTCCCTTACGTCAGAGGCGCGCCGATTCCCGCTTGTTCTCCGTCGCCTCGCTGTGGCCCAACCGTATGCCGTGCGTGGCCCGGCGGGTCAACACGCGAGAGAGCCGTCAACGTCGTTGTGAGGTGAGGAAGAGACGAAAACGGCGGTTGACCCCACGTCATGCAACCAAAGTCTATCCAGGTCTGGTGCGGCTCAGGCAATCTTGCCCTGGTCGCGGCCGGCGCCGACCAGCACCAGCATGGCGACGAGGAACAGGTACATCCAGGCGTCGCGCCACTCGACCGGGAAATAGCCGGCCCACAGCGATTCGGCCATGCCGAAGGCTGCGGCACCAAGCGCCGCCCGCAACGGCGAGAGATAGCCGCCCACCGCTGTCACGAACAGGATTTTCAATCCGTAGACCAGGCCGGAGCCGAAGCTGATGTTGCCATAGTAAAGGCCGGCAAGCACACCGGCCAGCGCTGCGCAAAGGCCGCCGGCGAGCACTGCGTGCCGAAACACAGCGCGCACGTCGACGCCGCACACGGCCGCGGCTTTGGGGTCGTCAGACACGGCGCGCCAGCGCCGGCCGAAGCTCGAGCGGGCGAGTGCCCAGGCGGCGAGCGCGATGGTTGCCGCGACGACCGCGCAGTCGAGCAACTGGATGAGCGTCAGCGTCACCTTGAAACGGGCGTCCTGCGCGAAGACGACGGGCTCGGCCAGCATCGGCGGCAGCCACAGGTCGTGGGTGTCGGCGGCGATTCGGCTTGCCTCCGACAGGAGCAGCAATATGCCCAGCGTCGTCACCACGATGGCGTTGGGCGTGCGATCGGCCAGCGGCTCGAAAATGCTGCGCGACAGGACATGGCTGATCAGCGCCGCATACACGAACGCCGCGACGATGCCGAGCGCGACGGCCGCGAACAGGGTCAGCCACAGGGCCTGATAGCCGAAAGCTGCGGTGAGGATCATCGTCTGTCCGCAAAAGGCGAACAGCGCGCCATAGGCGAGGTTCGTCCGGTGCAGAATGCCGTTGGTCAGCACATACCCGAAGGCGAGCAGCGCATAGAGCGCGCCGGAATGCAGCCCGTTCAGGACCTGCTGGAAGAAATAGAGCATGCGAATTTCCTTGGATCGCGGAAAACCGCGTCCATGCGCAGCAGATTTGCATCGAGCAATCTAACTTGTCAAATACCAGTTATCGGTTAGAAATAGCGCTCATGACGGTTTCCTGGACCCCGCACCGTTTCACCGGCGGCCTTCTTGCGCTCGACACGGCGAACACCGTCGTGCTGCGTGGCGATCCCCAAAAAACCTTCGACCGTTTCGACAGCCCGGCGGAGATTGCCCGTTTCGCCGATGCGGCAAGCGACTTTCGCGCCGCCGAGCTTGGCGGCAGGCGGCTCGAAGCGCCGTTGCCGGATAAAATCGCGCCGGTCGTGCTGGCGATCCGTGAGGCGACCGACCGGCTGTTTCGCGGCGCGGTGGCGAAAGGCGCGGTCGCCACAGGCGATCTGCCCCCGTTTCTGAAGGCCTGTGCCGAGGGTCTCGCGCACAGCCACACCGAGATCGGTGCGTCGGGACGGCCGTTCGGCGATCCGGCGACGCCCATCGCCTTCGAGGCGGCACTGGCGGTTTCCGCACTGTCTCTGCTGCAGGGCGACGCGTTCGCAAGGCTGAGGATCTGCCCCAATTGCACTTGGCTGTTCCTCGACAGAAGCCGCAATTCCAGCCGCCTTTGGTGCGACATGGCGGTGTGCGGCAACCGCCAGAAGGCAAGCCGCCATTATCGCCGCCGTCGAGCGGCCGCCAGAGGAACCACCAATGTCTAGGAAATCCTTACGCTTGATCGTTGTCGCGCTCGTGGCAGCGGCAACGCTTGGCGCCTGCCGTGATACCGGCACGGACGGCGAAGGCGGATTGTTCGAAATCTCCGGCAAGCTGTTCGTCTTCAACTACCGACTCGCAAGGGCGACCTATGTCGTCACGCTGAGACCCTTGCGGCCGATGCAGGAAGGACAGGTCGCGGTCGCCAGCTTCCAGGATCCGGCCGGCGGCGAGCCGCTGGTCGTTGAACAGAAAATTTGGCCGAAGCTCGGCAAGGTGTCGCTGGAGAGCCCGGCGCTTTTCTGCATCGTCAAGGACAAGCCCTATGCGATTGCGATCAGCATCAAGGATGCCGAGGGTGCGGTTCTCCAGACGATCGACACCACGCTGATGTCGACGCAGGACCAATCGGTCCTGCCCGATCGGCCGCTGGTCATCGATCAGCTTTATACACCCAATCCCGACCTTGTCGGTCATCCGGACGGCAAATTGCCGGGCGCGCACAAGCCCGACTGTTCGAATGCTACTGACGCACTAGCGCCAGTATCGGCTGCGGACTGAATTTTCATGCGCTGACGGAGCAGCCCATGTGCGGTTTCTTACGCCATCGGACGCGGGGCGGATCGTTTGTTGCGCTTCGCCTGGAGCCTTCGATTTTGTTTGACCTGCCCGGCAAGGGGAGAAACACTGCAGCATCCGACTCCGACGTTGGCTGCGCGTGAAGTTGCGGCCTCCGCAGAGGAAATGCCTGATGACGCTGCATGATGTCGCGCTCGACGACAAGTTCGACTTGGGAAAGGAGCGCATTTTCCTTTCCGGCGCGCAGGCGATCATCCGCATGCTTTTGATGCAGCGCGAGCGCGACCGCCGGGCTGGCCTGAACACCGCCGGCTTCGTCTCCGGCTATCGCGGCTCGCCGCTCGGCGGCCTCGACATGCAGCTTTGGAAGGCCAGGAAGCAACTCGCCCAGTCGGACATCGTCTTCCAGCCCGGCCTCAACGAGGAACTCGCGGCCACCGCCTGCTGGGGGTCGCAGCAGGCCGAATTGCTGGGTGAAGGCACGCATGACGGCGTCTTTTCGGTCTGGTACGGCAAGGGGCCGGGCGTCGATCGCTCCGGCGACGTGTTTCGCCATGCCAATCTCGCCGGCTCGTCCAGACATGGCGGCGTGCTCGCCCTGATGGGCGACGACCACATGGCCGAATCCTCGACCAACGCGCACGCCACCGAATTCCTGTTCGTCGACACCATGATCCCGATCCTCAATCCGGCCGGTGTCCAGGAGATCATCGACTACGGGCTCTACGGCTTTGCCATGTCGCGTTTCGCCGGCACCTGGGCGGCGATCAAATGCGTCAAGGACAACATCGAATCGACGGCTTCGGTCGATGCCGCGCTCGAACGGCTTGATATCGTCGTCCCGGACTTCGACATGCCGCCCGGCGGCCTCAACATCCGCAACGAGATCGACATGCTCGGTCAGGAGGAGCGGCTGCATGAATACAAGCGCGCCGCCGCTTCGGCCTTTATCCATGCCAACGGGCTGAACCGGATCGTCTATTCCGGTGGCAGCAGCCCGAAGCTTGGCATCGTCACCATCGGCAAGAGCTATCTCGATGTTCGCCAGGCACTGGAAGACATCGGCGTCGACGAGGCCGCCGCCAACCGCATCGGCATCAGGCTGTTCAAGGTCGGCTGCCCGTGGCCGCTCGACCTGCAGCACATCGCCGACTTCGCGCGCGGCCTCGACACCATCGTCGTCGTCGAGGAGAAACGCTCGCTGATCGAGGTGCAGCTGCGCGAGAACCTTTACGGCACCGCCACGCAGCCGGTCATCGTCGGCAAGAAGGACGAGCGCGGCGACGGGCTGTTCCTGGCCAAGGGCGCGCTCGATCCCAACGACATTGCCGTCGCGCTCGGCGAGAGGATCTTGCGAACGATCGGTCCGTCGGACGAGATTGCCGCGCGGGTGGCGAAACTGCGCCAGTTCCAGGCGATGCTCGCCGACACGTCGGACATCGCCTCGCGCACGCCCTTCTTCTGCTCCGGCTGCCCGCACAATTCCTCGACCAAGGTGCCGGACGGTTCGCTCGCCGCCGCCGGCATCGGCTGCCATTTCATGGCGCTATGGATGGATCGCAACACCGTTGGCTTCACCGCCATGGGCGGTGAGGGTGCGCAATGGGTCGGCCAGGCGCCGTTCTCGAAGCGCGACCACATCTTCCAGAATCTCGGCGACGGCACCTACAACCACTCCGGGGCGCTGGCGATCCGCTTCGCGCTGTCGACCGACGCCAACATCACCTACAAGATACTGTACAACGACGCCGTCGCCATGACCGGCGGCCAGCCGCACGAGGGTGGCCTGACCGTGGACATGATCGCCAGGCAGGTGCGGGCCGAGGGCGTCGAGCGTATAGCCATCGTCACCGACGAACCGCGCAAATATGCCGCCAAGGTCGAATTCCCCGCCGGCGCCACCATTCATCACCGCGACGACCTCGACCTCGTCCAACGCGAATTACGCGCGGTTAAGGGTGTATCCGTGCTGCTTTACGACCAGACCTGCGCCGCCGAAAAGCGTCGCCGCCGCAAGCGCGGCACCTTACCCGATCCCGACAAGCGCGTTTTCATCAACGAACTGGTCTGCGAAGGTTGCGGCGATTGCGGGGTACAGTCCAACTGTGTGTCGATTCAGCCGGTCGAGACCGAATTCGGCCGCAAGCGCAGGATCGACCAGTCGAGCTGCAACAAGGATTTCTCCTGCATCAACGGCTTCTGCCCGTCCTTCGTCACCGTGCATGGCGCCAAGATCAGGAAGGTCGAGGGTATTGCCGGCACGACCGATCCGCTCGACGGCGTGCCCGCGCCCGCCGAATTCCCGCTTGGCGAGCAAGGCTGGGCGGCGATCATCGACGGTGTCGGCGGCACCGGCGTCGTCACCATCGGCGCGGTGCTCGGCATGGCCGCCCACCTCGAAGACAAGGGCTGCGGCATGATCGACATGGCCGGCCTTGCCCAGAAGGGCGGCTCGGTGTTCACCCATGTCCGCATCTCCCGCAGCCCGGACGATATCCATGCCATCCGCGTTTCGGCCGGCAAGGCCGACCTCGTGCTTGGCTGCGACCTCGTCGTTTCTGGCGCCCAAAAGGTGCTTGCCGCGGTGCGCGAAGGCCACACGATCTTCCTCGCCAACACCGCCGAGATCATGCCCGGCGAGTTTACCCGTTCGGCGGACTTCTCGCTGCCTGTCGAGCGGCTGAAAAAGGCGATCCGCACCGCCGCCGGCGACGACAAGGCGCATTTCTTCGACGCCACCCGCACCGCCACCGCGCTGTTTGGCAGTTCGCTCGGCGCCAACATGTTCATGCTCGGCTTCGCCTTCCAGCATGGCGGCTTGCCGCTGTCGGCCGAGGCGGTGGAAAGGGCGATCGAGCTCAACGGCCAGGCCGTGGCAATGAACGTCGCCGCGTTCCGCTGGGGCCGCCGCGCCGCTCACCAGCCGGAGTTCGTGCGCGGCCTCGTCGCCCAGCCGGGCAAGGTTGCACAGACTGCCGCTGTCGCCGAAACGCTGGACGATATCATCGCCCGCCGCGTCGCTTTCCTCACCGCCTATCAGAACGCCGCCTATGGCAAGCGCTATGCCGACAGACTGGCCGCGCTGCGCAAGGCCGAAGCCAGGGCGGTGCCCGGTTCGACTGATGTGACCGAGGTTGCCGCGAGGAACCTCTTCAAGCTGATGGCGATCAAGGACGAATACGAGGTGGCAAGGCTCTACACCGACGGCTCCTTCGCCGCCGAACTGGGGAAGCAGTTTCAGAGCTACGACAAACTCGAATTCCATCTCGCGCCGCCGATCATGGGCAGGCGCGGCAGGGACGGCAAGCCGAGGAAATCGAGCTTCGGTCCTTGGATGATGGAGGGGTTCCGCCTGCTGGCGGCGATGAAGGGCTTGCGCGGGACGGTCTTCGATGTGTTCGGCTACAACGCCGAAAGGCGTATGGAACGGCGGCTTCTTGCGCAGTACGAAGCCGATCTGGAGCTTGTCGCCGGTGCGCTGGCGCCGGGTAGGGTCGAGGCCGCGGCAGCGCTTGCCTCGGTGCCGGCGCTCATTCGCGGCTATGGCCATGTCAGGCAGGCCAGTGCCGAAAAGGCCGACGGCGAACGCCAGAGGCTGCTCGATCGCCTGGCAAAGACGCCGGTGCGGCCGGATCTCCAGGCCGCTGAGTGATCGATATGCCTTGTTTACCTGAAGAAGAGTTCCCTTGCGTCAACCGGCTTGACGGTGAGGCCCGAAACGGCCTCTCTAAACCTTTCTTAAGGCGAATGTGACACAGCTTGGCTCCCCAGGGTTGGGATTCAGGCGTGAGTCTAAAAAGAAAAAACGAGATTCCGGTCGACGTCTATATCCCGTTCGTGGAAACGTTGTTTCGCGACGGCCTGACGCTTTCGATTGGATTCTTTGCCCAAACCCTGCTGGTCATGCTGGTCTACTGGAAGACCAGGGATCCGACCTACATTGCGGTGGCCGTCGGACTGCTGACCGTCGCCTTCCTTCGCCTGCGCAACATCAGGAAATATCGCAACGCCCCATCACCCAGAAATTGGGCGGAGGCCCGCCGCCGCGAAAATGATTATATTCTCTACGGCTCCATGCATGGTTTCATGCTGGGCGCCTTCTGTTTCGCCGGCATCTATCTGGCGCATGACAACTATGCCGAAATAGCCGCTGTCTGCGTTACGCTGGCGTCCGCCACTTCGATCGCCGGTCGCAATTACGGCTCCCCGAGGATGGTCGTGATCTTCATCATGACGATGACGTGGCCGATCTCGCTGGGCTTCATCCTGCGTGGTGATGTCTACCATGTGATACTCGGCCTGATGTCGGCTCCCTTCCTGTTCGCGATCAAACGCTTCGCCGATCTGGTCAGGGAGGTGCTCTTCACCGCATTGTCCGAGGAAAAGAAGGCGAACCGCATCGCCCAGCGCTTCAACCGGGCGCTGAACACCATGTCGCATGGCCTCGTCATGCTCGGCCCCGACGGCCGGGTAGCGGTGGCCAATGCCGAAGCCGCGCATTTGATGTCGCTCAAGTCGGCCGACGCGCTGCTCGGGCGGTCGATCCACGGTCTGCTGATGCGTGGCGTTGCCGGCGGCATGCTGGCGCCGAAGGACTGCCGCTATATCGAAGCCCAGCTTACGCGTGCTTTGCGCGAGGGCCGCGACCGCAAGGTCCTCGTCTCGCTCGCCAATGGCCAGCACTATGAGTTTTCGGCGCGTGAAGGCAGCCAGGAACTGGGCGTCGTTACGTTCGAGGATGTGACGGCCCGCGTCGAGGCGGAAGACAAGATCCGCTTCATGGCGCGTTACGACAGCCTCACCGGCCTGCCCAATCGGGCCTATTTCCACGAGCTGATCGGAGAGGCCATGGCCTCTGGCGATCTCGAGCGTCTTTGCGGGCTCGCCGTGCTCGACCTCGATGATTTCAAGAGCGTCAACGACACGCTTGGCCATCCGGTTGGCGACGGGTTGATCTACGCCGTCGCGGAGCGGCTGGCGGCGGTCGCTGGCCCAGGCATCACCGTCAGCCGTTTCGGCGGCGACGAGTTCATGATCTTCTTCGACCGCGTCGAGGACGAAAGCCATCTGATGGGCCAGCTCGACGAGATTTTCGTCGATCTGCAGGGCGAGGTCGACGTCGCCGGCCACGGATTGCGCATCCAGGCCAGCGGTGGCGCCGTGCTGTCGCGGGTCAAGGATACCGATGTCGATGCCATGATCGTCAAGGCGGATCTCGCGCTCTATAAGGCCAAGGAACTCGGCAAGAACACGTGGCGGCTGTTCGAGGCATCGATGGACGCCGCTTTCCGCAACCGCCAGCTGATGAAGGCGGATCTGCGCACCGCTGTGGAAAGCAAGGGGTTGCGGGTGGTCTACCAGCCGATCGTGTCGATGAGCACGATGCGCATCGCTAGTTGCGAGGCGCTTTGCCGGTGGGATCACCCCGATCTCGGGCCGATTTCGCCCGGCATCTTCATTCCGCTGGCTGAAGAAATGGGTATCATTTCCGAGATCAGCACCTTTGTCCTGCATGCGGCGTGCACTGAATGCGCCAAATGGCCCGTACAGACCAGTGTCTCGGTCAATCTCTCGGCCAAGGACTTCCGCAATCGCGACGTCGTCCAAAAGGTTAGCGATGCTCTCGCCAGTTCCGGTCTCGCCGCCGGCCGCCTGGAGATCGAGGTCACCGAGACGGCGCTGCTCGACGACAAGTCGCTGACGCGTCAGTATATCGAGGAATTGAAGCGGCTTGGCGTGCGCATCGCGCTCGACGATTTCGGCACCGGCTATTCGAGCTTGAGCTATCTTCACAAACTGCCGCTCGACAAGATCAAGATCGATCGTTCGTTCCTGATGGACGTCACCCAAAGCAGCCGCTCGCTCGAGCTGCTCAAGGGCATCGTCAATCTGTCTCGGCCGCTGGGGCTCTCGGTGACCGTCGAGGGCGTCGAGACCTTCGAACAACTCAAGATCCTGGCCTTGCAGGTCAAGCCGGACCTGGTTCAGGGGTTTCTGTTCGGCTCAGCGCTCAGCGCGTCCGGCATCGAGACCATGTCGAGCACAGTTTGGCCTTTCGCCAAGGACATCAAGACGGTCGGGAAGGCGGGGCGTCGCTGATTTCCGCGAAAATGTCTCGCATTTTAGTATAAGTTTACCGATTATTAACCTTAACACCTGGTAAATAACCTCTATCTTATTTTCATCTTTACATCTCACGACCCTGCCGTAGTGTCGATCGCGGCGGCAGTTTACGGGGATTGAGTTTCATGGGTGTTGAGTTGACTTCGCCTCGCCAGGCGGCGAGCGCGGGCGGGATTGACGCGTCCGATACCATGTCCAGCTTTGCCAGGAATGTCTCGGCAATGCTCGAACGGACGGAATATCGTCGCTGCGACAAGGGCGAAGACCTCGAAGACATTTACAGGTTGCGCTACAAATCTTATCGCTTGAGCGATATGGTCTCGGAGAATCCCGACCATAGTGTGCATGACGAGCTCGACGAAGCGGCCAATTGCTCCAAGTTCGGAATTTATATCGACGGCGTTCTGGTCAGCACGCTGCGCATTCACCATGCCTGCAGCGCTACGCCGCAGTCGCCTTCCACGACAGTCTATGGCGACATATTGCGCCCCATGCTGGCATCTGGTGCGCATTTTGCCGACCCCAGCCGCTTCGCCGCCGATCCGGACTGGTCGCGGGTCTATCCGCAGATTCCTTATCTGACGCTGCGCCTCGCTGGCATGGCATGCTTCTACTTCGACGCGCCCTACTGCCTCTCCACCATCCGCCCGGAACATGCAGGCTTCTACCGTCGCATTTACTGTTCCGAGCAGATTGGCGAGTTGCGCGATTATCCGGGCCTTAATTACAAGGTCGTGCTCTATCGCGCCAACGTCAGCGCCATCCGCGAACGGTCTTTCTCCCGTTTTCCGTTCTTCCGGTCGACGCCGATGGAGCAGCGCATGCTGTTCGAGGTGCCCAGTGCCGGTGAACTCGCGCCGCTGACCATCCTGCCCACCGCCAAATACTACCGCGAAGCCGCTTGACGGATCGCGATTTTAAAGCGCGGCCGGAGCTTTCTGGTCGCTTCGGCGTTTTGGCAAGGGCGCCGGTAGCGCTTGAACGACGTCGACCTGCATTGCGTTGACGGCAATCCCATCGAAAGGAACCGACATGACAATTTCCACGCTCGCGCTCACGCCGCTGATCTCGCTGATTGCCGGCGTGCTGATCCTGGTGATGCCGCGACTCCTGAACTATATCGTCGCGCTCTATCTGATCGTCGTCGGTCTGCTTGGGCTGTTTCCGCAGCTCGCCGGCTGATGTGCCAAGCCTCAGCCGGCGAGGAAGCGCAGGCGACAGCCACGATCGCCTTCGCAACATCCTCCTGCATCCGGCAGCTTCAACTTTCCCCTGAGGCTGTTGTCGGCAGCGATGCGGCAATAGCGCCATTGCCCTCGGCCCGGCTTTTCGCTATGTGCCTGAAAGATGTCTTCGAAGGGGTATTCCTATGGCTGATCACACGCCGACCGGTCCTGTCGAGCTGGGCGCGAAGATGGACTATGCCGAGCATGATCGAACCTATGCAGGCTTCCTCAGGCTCGCGAAATACGGATCGCTCTTCTGCCTCGCCGTGCTTCTGGCAATGGCTTTCGGCTTCTTCGCGGGCGGCTTCTTCTCGGCGTTCATCCTGTTCGTTCTGATCCTCGCCGTCGGCGCCTTCATTCTCCGGTAGATTGTTCAAAAACCCTTGCCCGTGACGTCGCCGGAAATCCGGCCGGCGTCTTGCGCAGACAGGTTCCAGCCGAAAGGATCATGCGGTGGGACAGACGGTTTTCATCCCTCGTGAGCTCGATGCGAACGAGCCGCGCGTTGCTGCCTCGCCCGATACGGTGAAGCGGCTGGCGGGGCTGGGGTTCGATGTGATCGTCGAAAGCGGCGCCGGCACCGCATCGCGCATTCCCGACGAGGAGTTCGCCAAGGCGGGTGCCGCGATCGGCAAGGTCGGCGATGTCGCCAAGGCCGATGTGGTGCTGAAGGTGCGCCGGCCTGATGAAGTGGAGCTGAAGGCCTACCGCCCGGGCACTGCCGTCATCGCCATCATGGATCCCTACGGCAACGATGCCGGCGTCGATGCTCTCGCCAGGGCAGGCGTCACCGCCTTCTCGATGGAATTCATGCCGCGCATCACCCGCGCGCAATCGATGGACGTGCTGTCCTCGCAGGCGAACCTCTCCGGCTACCAGGCGGTGATAGACGGCGCCGCGGAATATGACCGGGCACTGCCGATGATGATGACGGCGGCCGGCACCGTGCCGGCGGCGAAAGTCTTCGTCATGGGCGTCGGCGTCGCTGGTCTCCAGGCCATTGCAACGGCAAGGCGGCTCGGCGCTGTGGTCACCGCCACCGACGTGCGCCCCGCCGCCAAGGAACAGGTTGCTTCGCTGGGAGCAAAATTCCTGGCGGTCGAGGACGAGGAGTTCAAGGCGGCCGAGACGGCGGGCGGTTACGCTAAGGAAATGTCCAGGGAATACCAGGCCAAGCAGGCGGCGCTGACCGCCGAGCACATCGCCAGGCAGGACATCGTCATCACCACGGCGCTGATCCCCGGCCGTCCGGCGCCGAAACTGGTTTCGGCCGCGATGGTCGCGTCGATGAAGCCGGGCTCGGTGCTGGTCGACCTCGCGGTCGAGCGCGGCGGCAATGTCGAGGGCGCTGTGTTGGGCCAAGTGGTGACCACGGCCAATGGGGTAAAAATCGTCGGCCATCTCAACGTGCCGGGCCGCGTCGCGGCATCGGCCTCGCTGCTCTATGCCAGGAACCTGTTCGCGTTCCTCGAGACGCTGGTCGACAAGACCACCAAGACGCTTGCCATCAACCGCGACGACGATCTGGTCAAGGCGACCATGCTGACCGATGGCGGCCTGGTCGTGCATCCGGCCTTCGCCGGCAAGCCGGCGGTGATGATCGCCTCGGCTGAGCCTGCGAAGAAGCCGGCCGCTGCCAAGAAAGCTGCCGCACCCAAGCCGCCCTCGTCCAAGCCGCCCTCGTCCAAGTCGCCCTCGTCCAAGTCGAAAGGGATCGCGTGATGGACCAGACCTTGCAGAAAGCCCTCGACCAGCTCGACCAGGCGAGCGCCGCCGTCCGGCTCGCGGTGCAGGATCTGGCCACCGCTCCCGGCGGCACTGAGGCGGCCGGCGACGCCGCGCACGCGCTGTCGGGCGGGGCGATCGATCCCTTCGTCTTCCGCTTCGCCATTTTCGTCCTGGCGATCTTCGTCGGCTATTACGTCGTCTGGTCCGTCACGCCGGCGCTGCATACGCCGCTGATGGCCGTCACCAACGCGATTTCCTCGGTCATCGTCGCCGGCGCGCTGCTTGCAGTCGGCATCTCGGCGTCCGGCATCGCCACCGGCTTCGGCTTCGTCGCGCTGATGCTGGTCTCGGTCAACATCTTCGGCGGCTTCCTCGTCACCCAGCGCATGCTGGCCATGTACAAGAAGAAGGACAAGTAGAGCGACATGAACGCCAACTTCGCCTCCTTCCTCTATCTGGTCTCCGGCATCCTGTTCATCCTGGCATTGCGAGGCCTGTCGCACCCGACCACCAGCCGCCAGGGCAATATGTACGGCATGATCGGCATGGCCATCGCCATTGCCACCACGCTGGCGCTGGCGACCCCTTCGGCGGGAGGCTTCGGCCTCATCGTGCTCGGCCTTCTGATCGGCGGCTCCGTCGGTGCGGTCACCGCACGGCGCATCGCCATGACCTCGATGCCGCAGCTGGTCGCCGCCTTCCACTCGCTGGTCGGTCTTGCCGCCGTCATGGTGGCGGCTGCCGCCATCTATGCGCCGGAAAGCTTCGGCATCGGCACGGTCGCCGACATCCACGCCCAGGCGCTGGTCGAGATGAGCCTCGGCGTCGCCATCGGCGCCATCACCTTCACCGGGTCGGTCATCGCCTTCCTCAAGCTTGACGGCCGCATGTCGGGCAAGCCGATCATGATCGGTGGCCGCCATTTCATCAACGCGGCCCTCGGCATCGCCCTGATCGTGCTGATCGTGCTTCTGGTCACCAGCGAGTCCAAGCTGGTGTTCTGGCTGATCGTGGCGGCATCGCTTGTTCTTGGCGTCCTTCTCATCATCCCCATCGGCGGCGCCGACATGCCGGTGGTCGTTTCGATGCTGAATTCCTATTCGGGCTGGGCGGCTGCGGCACTTGGCTTCACGCTCGGCAATCTGGCGCTGATCATCACCGGCGCGCTGGTCGGTTCGTCCGGCGCGATCCTGTCCTACATCATGTGCAAGGGCATGAACCGGTCGTTCATCTCGGTCATCCTCGGCGGCTTCGGCGGCGAGACGTCCGCCGCTGCCGACGACGGCATCGAGCGCACGGTCAAGCAGGGCTCGGCCGACGATGCCGCCTACCTGATGATGAACGCGCAGAAGGTCATCATCGTGCCCGGCTACGGCATGGCGGTCGCCCAGGCGCAGCATGCGCTGCGCGAGATGGCCGACAAGCTCAAGGCCAATGGCGTCGACGTCAAATATGCCATCCACCCGGTCGCCGGCCGCATGCCCGGCCACATGAACGTGCTCTTGGCTGAAGCCAATGTGCCTTACGACGAAGTGTTCGAGCTGGAGGACATCAACTCCGAGTTCGCGCAGGCCGACGTCGCCTACGTCATCGGCGCCAACGACGTCACCAACCCGTCCGCGCGGGACGACAAGAGCTCCCCTATATTCGGCATGCCGATCCTCGATGTCGACAAGGCGCGCACCTGCCTGTTCGTCAAGCGCTCGCTCGGCTCCGGCTATGCCGGCATCGACAATACGCTGTTCTACAAGGACGGCACCATGATGCTGCTCGGCGACGCCAAGAAGATGACCGAGGAGATCGTCAAGGCCATGGATCACTGATCAGGGTCCGCGGCCCCAATACACCGCTAGTTGCTCGAAAAAGCCCGGCTCCGCGCCGGGTTTTTTCTTGGCGCTGAGCGTCCGGCCTTGAGCATCTTTGCCCTTATGCAGGTTTCAGAGCTACGATGGTCGAATTCTGTTCCGATGGACGGGATTTATCACCAACGGAGGCACTGGTGTCAGACCCTGTTGCGTCGCCGGCCAAGACAACTTCGCCAGGTTCCGGGAAGGCGCCACGCAAGCCAAGCCAGGCGGTGGTGATCGTGCACGGCATGGGTGAACAGCGGCCCATGGACACGCTGAGGGGATTTGTTCACGCTGTTTGGAGCCATGACCCCGCCCGCGCGCCGTTTTATGCCCATGTGGCCGATCCGGCCGACCCTGCCGGCGAGGAGATCAACCAGAGCTGGATCACGCCCGACAGCCGGACGAATTCGCACGAGCTTCGCCGGATCACCACCCCTTACGATGTCGATGGCCGCCGCACCGATTTCTACGAGCTTTACTGGGCCGACATCACGCAAGGCACGACGCGGGGCCGGCTTGCGGCCTGGGTGACAAATCTGCTCTGGCGCAGGCCTGCCGATATTCCGCGCGATGCCCGTGGGCTCTATGTCGTCACGCTTCTGGCCGTCATAGCAGTCCTGTGCGCGGCGCTCGTGCTCGCGACATCGGCCTCGCAAGGGTATATTTCCTGGACTACGGGCATGCTCGTCACGATCCTGGCTTCGTTCGTCATCTGGTTGGTGGACCGGTTTGGCCTTCCTTATTTCGGCGATGTGGCTGCCTATGTGCGTGCCGAAGCGGCAACGGTCGAGAAGCGCGCCCTTGTCCGTGACCGTGGCCTGACGCTGCTGAAGCGTCTTATGATGGACGATGCCTACGACCGCATCGTGCTGGTCTCGCACAGCCTAGGATCGATCATCGCCTATGATCTGCTGCAGATATTGTGGGCCGACTTCCGGCCTCGAAAGCTGGAAGCCGCGCGCGACAAGTCGCGGCTGAAAGCGATCCGCGCCGTCGACAAGGCTTCGCTCGGTTCCGATGGGTCTGCGTGGCCCGACAGGCTGGATGATTTTTCCGGATTCCGGCGCGCCCAATGGGAGCTCTATCGGCAGCTTCGCGTCAGGGACGCCGATCATCCATTACCGTGGAAGATCAGCGATTTCGTCACGCTTGGCAGCCCGCTGACCCACAGCGAGTTTCTGGTGACCTACAATCTCGCCGAATTCAGGCGCGGCATCGCTGAGCGGCTGTTCTCGGCATGTCCGCCGATCGCCGAGACGGCGGCCGGTGGAACCGTCCTCTATCAGGAAGGGCGCAGCCGTTCGGGCAAGCCGCAGCGGGCGGTGCATCATGGCGCGGTGTTTGCCGCTACGCGTTGGACCAACATCTTCGACAGGGGCAATGGCTGGCTGACGGGCGACCCGATCTCCGGGCCGATGGCGGAAAATTTCGGCCCCGGCGTCGAGAACATCCAGGTCGAACTGCGCGGTTCGCTCGGCCGCATCTTCACGCACACGCTCTACTGGTCGCTGAAGGCGGCCGGCGTCGAGGTCGCCGCGGCCGCCGGCACGCCGCCGCGCTCGCGCTCGCATCTTGCCGTGTTGCGCGACGCAGTCGATCTCGGCCGCAAACTGGAGCCAAGCCAGGCGATGCCGACGATAGGTCCGAAAGCTTAGAAACGAGTTGGCGCACCGGAGCACGCCAACACCTCAGATATCCAGATTGGCCACAGACAGCGCGTTCTCCTGGATGAATTCGCGCCTGGGCTCAACCTCGTCGCCCATCAGCCGCGAGAACAGCGAGTCGGCGTCCGTCGCGTCATTGACCTTGACCTGCAGGAGCGAGCGCACATTCGGGTCGAGCGTGGTCTCCCAGAGCTGCTCGGCGTTCATCTCGCCAAGGCCCTTGTAGCGCTGCATGGTCAGGCCCTTGCGGCCGGTGGCAAACACCGCGTTGAGCAGCGCCAGCGGTCCCGAGATCGTTTCGGACACATCCTTGCGGCGCAGCACCGGCGGCTCGCCATAGACTTCCGCGAGGCGCGGCCCATAGCGGTCGAGCTGGCGGGCGTCGGCCGAATTGATCAGCGCGAGATCGAGATGCGCGAATTCCTTAACGCTGCGCACCGTACGCTCGAACACATAGCCGCCGATACCTTCGTTCGAGGTCGACATGCGGCCGGTCCAGCCGCGTTCGGTGTCCTCGGCGATGATGTCGAGGCGCCCGGCGACACGCTCAGCCATGGCGTTGGCGCGGCCGAGGTCGGTGAAAACCTCCGGGTTGAGTGCGCCGGCGATCGCCGCCTGCTCGACCACGCCTCTGTTGTAGCGCGTATGCAGCCCGTTGATGAGCTGGCGCACCGCCAGCGCATCGTCAATGGCGCTGCGCAGGTCCTGTCCGGCCCGCACCTCGCCGGTGCTGAGCGCAAGCGACGCCTCCTCCAGCCCCGAGCCGATCAGGAATTCCTCGAAGGCACTTTCATCCTTGAGGTATTGCGAGCTCTTGCCGCGCGTCACCTTGTAGAGCGGCGGCTGGGCGATATAGAGATGGCCGCGCTCGATCAGTTCCGGCATCTGCCGGAAGAAGAAGGTGAGCAGCAAGGTGCGGATATGGGCACCGTCGACGTCGGCGTCGGTCATCAGGATGATCTTGTGGTAGCGCAGCTTGTCGGCGTTGAACTCGTCCTTGCCAATCGAGGTGCCGAGCGCCGTGATCAGCGTGCCGATCATGTCGGAACCGAGCATGCGGTCAAAACGCGCCCGCTCGACATTGAGGATCTTGCCGCGCAGGGGAAGGATGGCCTGGTTCTGACGTGAACGGCCGCCCTTGGCCGAGCCGCCGGCGCTGTCGCCCTCGACGATGAAGATCTCGGACTTGGCCGGGTCGCGTTCCTGGCAGTCTGCCAGCTTGCCGGGCAGCGAGGTGACGCCGAGCGAGCTCTTGCGTGTGATGTCGCGCGCCTTGCGCGCGGCTTCGCGCGCTGCTGCCGCCTGGATGACCTTGTCGATGACCACCTTGCCCTCGGCAGGATGCTCTTCGAGCCAGGTGCCGAGCGCCTCGTTGACGAGCCCTTCCACCACCGGACGAACTTCGGACGAGACCAGCTTGTCCTTGGTCTGCGAGGAGAATTTCGGGTCGGGAACCTTGACCGACAGCACCGCCGTCAGCCCCTCGCGGCAATCGTCGCCGATCAGCGCCACCTTCTCCTTCTTGGTGAGGCCCGAGGAGTCGCCATAGCCAGTTATCTGGCGCGTCAGCGCGCCGCGGAAACCGGCAAGATGCGTGCCGCCGTCGCGCTGCGGAATGTTGTTGGTGAAGGCCAGCACGTTCTCGTGGTAGCTGTCGTTCCACCACATGGCGACTTCGACGGTGATGCCGTCGCGCTCGGCCTTGATGGCAATCGGCTTGTCGATCAGCGGTTTCTTGACGCGGTCGAGATATTTGACGAATTCCTCGAGCCCGCCATCATAGTGCAGCTCATGGCGCACGACGTCGGCATGGCGGGCATCGGTCAAAAGAATGCGCACGCCGGAATTCAGGAAGGCAAGTTCGCGCAGCCGGTGCTCCAGCGTGCCGAAGTCGAACTCGACCATGGTGAACGTCTCGGTCGACGGGAAAAACGTGATCTCGCTGCCGCTGCGCCCCTCATAGGTGCCGGCAACCTTGTGCTGTTCATAACTGCCGGTGACTTTCAGCGGCGCGTCGGCGTTGCCATGCGTGAAGCTCATCTCGAAGATCTGGCCGTTGCGGCGGATTTTCAGCTTCAGCCAGGCCGACAGCGCGTTGACCACCGAGACGCCGACGCCGTGCAGGCCGCCGGACACCTTGTAGGAGTTCTGGTCGAACTTGCCGCCGGCATGCAGCTGCGTCATGATCACTTCGGCCGCCGAAATGCCTTCGCCGGTGTGGATATCGGTCGGAATGCCGCGGCCATTGTCGATGACCGTCACCGAACCGTCGGGGTTGAGGGTCACCGTGACGAGGTCGGCATGGCCAGCCAGCGCCTCGTCGATAGCGTTGTCGACCACCTCGTAGACCATGTGATGCAGGCCCGAACCGTCGTCGGTATCGCCGATATACATGCCCGGCCGCTTGCGGACGGCGTCCAACCCCTTCAAAACCTTGATGGAATCGGCGCCGTATTCGGCCTCAGCGCCGTTGGCGTTGTCGATCTGATCGCTCATGAAAACCTGTCTGATTGATGCCGCACATCCAGCGCGAAAAATCGGCTCCGAATCGCGCGTCCTTGATGTCCTAGATATAGGCGCAAAAGGCGGTTTTTCCAAGGTTTGCAAGCATTTCCGCATGGAAGAGGAACACGGCTGGCCGGCCAGCCCATCGGGCCCAAAAAATGGAACCGGTTTGGCAACATCCGATGCTCAAACAAAAGCCGAAGCGGCGGCAACAAGGGCAGGCCGGGAGGGTGCTTCGCCTTCGCCGTTCGGTTCCCACATGGACGCCCGCCTTGCCAGTCACTACATTGAGGTCGTTAGCGGAGCACGCCATGGACAGTCAGCCCGCCCCCTTCGTCCCGCCGGCGCCGAAGCCGCGTACGTCGCCGCCTTCGGCGCTGGAGATGATCCGCATCGTCTATCGCAACCCGCTCGAACTGTGGGGCGAGCCGACCTACAACGAACCCTGGATATCGGTGAACGGCATCGGCGGGCCGCTGGTCGTCGCCAATGATCCCGGCCTCATCCGCCACGTGCTGGTCGACAACGCCAAAAACTACAAGATGGCGACTGTGCGCCAGAAGATCCTGCGCCCGATCCTGCGTGACGGCCTGCTGACCGCCGAGGGCGAGGTGTGGAGGCGCTCGCGCAAGGCGATGGCGCCGGTGTTCACGCCGCGCCACATCTTCGGCTTCGCCGAGCCGATGCTGAGGCGCACGCAAGAGTTCGTCACGCGCTACGAAGAGGGCGGCACGTCGGACATCGCCCACGATATGACGCTGCTCACCTACGATATTCTGGCCGAGACGTTGTTTACCGGCGAGATATCAGGCGAGCCGGGCAGCTTCGCCAAGGAGATCGACCACCTGTTCGAGACCATGGGCCGCGTCGATCCGCTCGACCTGTTGCGGGCGCCCGACTGGCTGCCGCGCCTGACCCGCATCCGCGGCCGCAAGACCATGGCCTATTTCCGCAAGATCGTCACCGACACCGTCAAGATGCGCGAAGAGCGGCTCAAGCGCGATCCCGACAAGGTGCCACAGGATTTTCTCACGCTTTTGCTCAAGGCGGAGGGACCGGACGGGCTGACGCGGGCCGAGGTGGAGGACAACATCATCACCTTCATCGGCGCCGGCCATGAAACCACGGCGCGTGCGCTCGGCTGGACGCTCTATTGCCTGGCTGAAGCGCCTTGGGAGCGCGAAAAGGTTGAGCGCGAGATCGACGCTGTGCTGGCGCGAGAGCCCGATCCGACAAAGTGGCTCGACGCCATGCCGTTCACCCGCGCCGCCTTCGACGAGGGACTCAGGCTCTACCCGCCGGCGCCGTCGATCAACCGCGAGCCGATCGAGCCCGAAACCTGGAACGGCCTCTACATACCGAGGCGCGCCGCGGTGCTGGTCATGCCCTGGGTCGTCCACCGCCACCGCAAGCTGTGGGACAGGCCCGACGCCTTCATGCCGGAACGCTTCCATCCGGGGAATCGCGAAAAGATCGACCGCTTCCAGTATTTGCCGTTCGGCGCCGGTCCTCGTGTCTGCATCGGCGCCAGCTTTGCCATGCAGGAGGCGATCATCGCTTTGGCCATCATGCTGTCGCGCTTCCGCTTCGACACCACCGCCGAGACCAGGCCGTGGCCGGTGCAGAAACTGACGACGCAACCGCAGGGCGGCCTGCCGATGCAGGTCACGCAGCGCCGTTAGCAAGCGCCTGTTTTGGTTGGTGTCAGGCCGCCGTCTTGCGCTGGAACTGGCCCGCGGGGCGGTAGCTCCAGAGATAGCTCGGCAGGATGCTGCCGATCGACTGCGGCTGGATGCCGAGGCCGGCGAGCGTCCTGTTGTCCCTGGTGGCCGCGTCCGACACGATGTTGTGCGCGCGCAACTGCAGGACCTGATCCTTGGTCAGCAACGGATTGGGCAAAAGGCCGAGGATCGATGCCTGCATGTTGGCCAGCCACCACGGAACCGGCACCAAAAGCCGCTTGCGGTTGATGACGGCAAGCATTTTTTCCATGCATTCCTTGAAAGTGAACACCTTCGGCCCGCCGAGCTCGTAGATCTGGCCACCCCCGACCTTGCCCTCGACCGAGCGTGCCACCGCCTCGGCGACATCGCCGATATAGACCGGCTGGAATTTGGTCTGCCCGCCGCCGATCAGCGGCAGCACCGGCGAAAGGCGCGCCATGCCGGCGAAGCGGTTGAAGAAACTGTCCTCCGGTCCGAAAATGATCGATGGCCGGAAGATGACGGCATCCTCGATCGTCTCGAAAACCGCCTTTTCACCGAGCGCCTTGGTGCGCGCGTAGTCCGATTGCGCGTTCAGATCGGCGCCCAGTGCCGAGATATGGGTGAAGCCGGCGCCGACGGCACGCGCCGCTTCGGCGATGGCGCGCGCACCGAACTCATGGAGGGACGTGAATTTCTGGCGGCCGCTCTCATGCAGGATGGCCACCAGGTTGACGACATGGTCGGCACCCTGCACGGCGCGGTCGACCGACCAGCGCACCCGAACGTTGGCCTGCACCGGCTGGATCTGGCCGACATTGCCGAGCGGCTGCAGATGGCCGGCGAGGTCGGGCCGGCGGCAGGCGACCCTGATGCGGTAGCCGCGCCTGGCCAGCGCCCGCACGACGTGGCGGCCGACAAAGCCTGAGCCGCCGAACACGACGACGAGCTTTGGGGTCTGCAGGATTTCGGTCATTGCTGGCTCCGGCGCGCTTTCCAGATTTACTGGGGCTTGGCTGAAGCCGTTTCTTTAATCCGTTTCGCGTCAAAGGCAAAGGGTGACGATACGTCGCCGACTGCCTTATTGCGACCGCGTTAGAACGCTCTGCCGAGGCGCGCGTCGACCGAATGGCGGTTGCCGCCGCGGATGACGAAGAAGAACAGGATCGCCGCCCACAGCAGCGATTTTTCGGCGCCCGAAAAGCCCTGGGCCATGGTGATCCAGTGAAACCAGACCGTGACCAGAAGCACGAACATCCCGGCGAAGGCGGCTGGGCGGGTCAGCAGGCCGATAGCGATGAAAATGCCGCCGAAGAATTCGGTGCAGGCTAGCAGCAGCGACCAAAACGCGCCGGGATAGAAGCCGAGGCCCTCGACCATCTCGGCGGCACCGAAAGGATCGGTGATCTTACCCGAGCCGTGGATGGCGAGAAAGATGCCGGCCACGGCACGCAGGATGGTTTCCGCCGTTGTGTTCAGCGTCGCGTAGAGACCGCCAAGGACTGGGACGAAAAGGCTTCTGCTGGAATTGTCGGTGCTTGCGGACATGGTGGCTCCCCTTTTTGTTGCTCCGCGCAAACGCCTGACCAAGTCGATGAAAGTCAAATGAACAAAAGTTGACTAGAAAAGGCATATTTCTATTCGCTGTCGGCGAGACGCAGAAAACCCCGCCGAAGCGGGGTTTTCCGGGTGACACCCATATCCGGAATCAGGGTCCGACGAGGCGGCCTGACCTGAGACGGTATCAGCACGGCGTCAAACGCCCGCCTCAGCCCCGAGCAGACCGGACGTCACCGGCCGGGCAAACCCCACCCCGGCAGGCATTGGTCGCCGCAACGGGTAAAAAGGTTCAGCGAGCGCCGGAAAAAACGGCCCTTCGCCGCACTTTCGAGCGAGCGGGGATCAGCTGACTGTCTGAAAAGTGTGGATTTCTTCAGGAAGAGTAGCGTGAGGCGAATTCGGAAATGCGCTGCACCACGGCTTTGGGAGCCGTTATGCCCCGTGCTGCCGCCTTCTCCGCTGCTTCGGCTCGGGCGCGGCCGGGCACATGCACGCCGTAGCGCCGGCGCAACCTTTCGAGCTGGTCCTTCATGCGTTTCTCGAAATCCGGATCGAGCAGCTTGGGCTCGACGGCCAGCACGAAGAGGCCGGTTCCGGGACTGTCCGGCCCGCCGGTGAACCATGGTGCATCAAGCGACCAGTTGGCGCCCGACAGGCCCGCCGCCAGCACTTCGACCATCAGCGCAATGTTGGCGCCGCGCTGGCCGCCGAAGGCAAGCATCGCGCCTTTCATGGCGGCCGCGGGATCGGTGGTCGGGTTGCCGCTGGCGTCCAGCGCCCAGCCTTCTGGAATTTTCTTGCCGTCCTCGGCCGCCTTGCGGATGTTGACGAAGGCAGTGGCGCTCGACGACTGGTCGATCACCAGCGGCGCTCCGTCGGCGGCGGGCGCGGCAAAGGACATCGGGTTGGTGCAGTAGACCGGCTTGACCGAGCCCGAGCCGGCAAGCACGGCCGGCCCGTTGGTCGCGGCGAAGGACACCAGCCCTTGCGCGGCCAGCCGCCCGGTAAAATAGCCGAGCGCGCCGCATGTATAGGCGTTCTTCTGCGAAAAGATGGCGACGCCGAACAGGCGCGCCGCCTTGGCGAGATCGTCGATCGTGCGGTCGAAGCCGGTATGCGCCAGTCCGCCGCGCGCGTCGGAGAGATAGACCGCCAAGGCCGGCCTGGTGATGACCGGCTCGGCCTTGCCGTCGATTCGGCCGGCCTCCAGCGCTTCGAGATAGTCGATGAAATGCGATAGCCCGACCGTGGACAGTCCTTCCGCCTCGGCCGCGACGATGGAGGCTGCGAGCGACTGCGCCGCTTCTTCATTGGCGCCGGCGCCGAGCGCCGCCATCCGGCACAGCCCTGTCGCCTGGTCGAGACTGAGTTGCATTTCGTAAGTCCTGACTTCGTGAAACTGTCCCGGTATCAGCCGAGCCGGTTCGGAATCCGCGCCTCGAGCCGGCGGAAGCCGAAGACCAGGATACCGGTGATGGCCATATAGACCAACGCCAGAAGCAGCAAGGGTTCGTAGGTGACGAAGAGGTCCTGGCGCACCCGCGAGGCTACGGCATAGATGTCGACCATGGTTATGGTCGCCACCAGCGGTGTTGCCTTCAGCTGGAGAACGGTTTCGCCGGCCAGCGTCGGCAGCGCCCGTTGGATCGCCTGCGGCAGCCATATTCGCCTGAACATTTTCCAACGGCTCATGCCGAACGCGCGGGCCGCCTCGAGTTGACCACGCGGTACGCCGGCGAAGGCGCCACGCATGACTTCGCCTTCGTAGCCGGCATAGGAAATCGTCAGCGAAAGAACGGCGTAGGGCCATGCCTGCCTGAGAATGGGCCAGAGGAACGACTCGCGGATCCACGGAAATTGCGGAAACAGCGAGCCGAGTCCGAAGTAGAGTAGCCAGAGCTGGAGCAGCAGCGGCGTGCCGCGAATAACCGTGCAGAACGCCTTGGCTGGAACGCTCAAAATCGGCGGGCCGATCACCTGCGCGAGGCCGAGGGGGATCGCGAGCGCGATGCCCAGAGCCGACGTTACCGCCAGCAGCCATATGGTCCGCCATATGCCTTGCAAAGCCAGCGGCAGATAGGTGGGCAGCCAATCCCAGCGCATCAGGAAAATCGACGCCACGACGATAGCCAGCGCGATCAGGATCAGCGCTATCCGATGTGGCCGCATCCAGAGCGAGGCCCGGGCGGCGGCGTGAATGACAGGGGTTTCGGCAGCCGCCATCAGTGCGCCCCCGCGATCGAAGGCATGCCGCGCCGCGCCCAGCGCTCAATGCGCCCGATGACGACGTTGGAGACGAGGGTCAGGACAAGATAGAGCGCGCCCGCCGCCATGAAGAAGGTGAAATAGGCCTTCGTGGCGCCGGCTGCCGTCCGTGTGGTTTGCGTCAGCTCATTGACGCCGACGATTGCGAGAAGTGCGGTGTCCTTGGTGGCGATCAGCCACAGGTTCGCCAGCCCCGGGATGGCGAAGGGCAGCATCGCTGGTAGCGTGATACGCCTGAGCAGCAGGCCGGGGGGCATTCCATACGCCCGCGCGGCTTCGATCTGGCCCTGCGGAATGCCGAGAATCGCGCCGCGCAAGACTTCGGTGGAGTAGGCGCCCTGCACGACGCCGAGCACGCCTATGCCAGCGACAACTCCGTTGATATCGATTGCGGCATGGCCGAGCGCGGTGAGCAACTGGTTGATAAGGTCGGTACCAGCGAAATAAAGCAGCAGGATCAGCACCAGTTCGGGCACGGCGCGGACCACGGTGGTATAGACTTCCAGCAGGTCACGGACCACTGGCCCGCCATAGAGCTTGCCATAAGCGCCGCCGACGCCGATCACAAGACCGACTCCAAATGAACCGAAAGCAATTCCGACGGAGTTTGCCAGCCCATGCAGAAGGCTGAGACCCCTGCCGTTCGGCGGTTCGAAGGACAGCAATTCCAGCGAACTGGCTCCGAAGACCGTGACGAGAATGTCGCTCAGCTTATATCCCCTCGACTTCCGGGTTGAGGCGCTGATGGTCTATCAAGCCGGACATGCCGCGCGGCGATGGCCGCAAGGCATGCCTGACTCGATGCCGCTGCCGTCAGTTGGACTGCGACTCGTCGCCGAAGATGTCGAAGTCGAAGTACTTCTTGGTGATTTCGGCATACTTGCCATTGGCCCTGATGGCCTTGATGGCGGCATTGATCTTGTCCTTGAGCGCGGTGTCGCCTTGGCGTACGCCGGCGCCGACGCCAGGCCCCAGCACTTCAAGGTCCGGCTCCACATAACCTTTGAGGTCGCAGCACGCTTTGCCTTGATCCGACTTCAAGAATGCGTCGAGCGCGATCGAATCGGCCTGCGTGGCATCGATCCGGCCGGCGGCGAGGTCCTGATTTGCCTCGTCCTGCGTCTGGTATTCCTTGATCTCGGCCGCATCGGTGAAGTGCTTCTTGGCGTAGGCAGCGTGCACCGTTGAGGCCTGAACGCCCATTGTCTTGTCTTTCAGCCCCTCTGACGTCGCATCGAATTTCTGATCCTTGGCCCCGATCACCGCAGTCGGCGTGTTGTAGTATTTATCGGAGAAGTCGATTTCCTTCTTGCGTTCGTCGGTAATGGACATCGAATTCATGATCGCGTCGATCTTCTTGGTCTTGAGCGCCGGGATGAGGCCGTCCCACGGGATCGGTGTCAATACGCAATCCAGCTTGGCTTCGCCGCAGATGGCGTTGGCGATGTCGACTTCCCATCCACCCCAGTTGCCCGACGAATCCTGCGAGTAGAACGGCGGATAGGCTTCAGGCGAAAAACCGACCTTGATCTGCTCGGCGCTGGCCGAAAATGCGCCCGACAACCCGATCAGCGTGGCCACGAGGGCTGTTTTGAGAAAAGGTTTCATTTTTGAGTTCTCCCAGTTTTTTGGTTTGACGTTCCCGTCTGCTTTTCTCGCAAGTCATCCTACATTGCGCAGAAACTGCTTCAGCCTTTCGGACCTGGGTGCACCGAAGATCTGCTCCGGCGGCCCTTCTTCCTCGACCAGTCCGTTGTAGAGATAGACGACATGCGTCGCGACCTCGCGGGCGAACTTCATCTCGTGGGTGACCAGCACCATGGTGCGGCCTTCGCGCGCCAGATCGCCGATCACCTTCAGCACCTCGCCGATCAGTTCGGGGTCGAGCGCCGAGGTCGGCTCGTCGAACAGCATGACGCGCGGGTTGATGGCCAGCGCCCGGGCGATGGCCGCACGCTGCTGCTGGCCGCCCGACAGATAGGCAGGGTAGACATCGCGCTTTTCGGCGAGGCCGACGCGGGCGAGCAGCTTTTCGGCCCCGGCGATCGCTGTCTCGCGCTTGACGCCCAGAACATGCACCGGAACTTCGATGACGTTCTCGATAAGCGTCATGTGGCTCCACAAATTGAAGTTCTGGAACACCATGCCGAGCTTGGAGCGGATGCGCTCGATCTGCCTGCGGTCGGCGGGAACGGTGTGGCCGTGGCTGTCGGCCTTCATCCGGATCTCCTCGCCATTGACGCGGACGATGCCGCTGGTCGGGTTCTCCAGGCAATTGATGCAGCGCAGCAGCGTCGACTTGCCGGAGCCGCTGCCGCCGATGATGGCGATGACCTCGCCGTCGCGCGCCGACAGCGAAACGCCCTTCAGCACATGCAGTTCGCCAAATCTCTTGTGCAGGTTCTCGACATGGATGGCTTCGGCGGCGCCGTTCTGCGCCGTGTGCTTCAGGGCTGGTGCCGTGCCTTGCGTGATCACCTTTTCGGTGCCTCACGAAGCGGCCGGACCCGTCGCTGCTGGAATCTTTTACCCATTACCCATCACTGGACATGCTTCTCATTCCCAAGATGGACCGTTCCGCTTGCCTCCGTCAACCATGGTTTTTGGACCATTGATCACGGCTTGCCGAGTGGCTATTGGCTGGATAGGACATTGCAGGAGTACTTGGTGGGCAAAGCATACGGGTCGCAGTCCATGGCCGGGCCGCTGCAGCGCGTGCTGATGCGGTCAGCCGCGAGCGCCATGCGCCGCGCCGAAGCGTCGGAGTGGCACTATGGTCCGGGTTTCGATGCACAAAAGGCCGCTGCCCAGCATGAGGCGCTGACGACGCTGGTTTCGGCATCCGGCGCTGAGATCGAATGGCTGACCGACGCCGATGACGGGCTTGCGGACTCCGTCTTCACCCACGATCCTTCGCTGATGACCGACCACGGCGCCATCATCCTTGCCATGGGCAAGGCGCTGCGCCGGCCCGAGCCCGGCCTGCACGAGGCGGCCTACAAGCGCATGGGCGTGCCCATCCTCGGTCGCATCGAGCTTCCCGGCCAGGTCGAGGGTGGCGATTGCGTCTGGGTGGATGCAAGGACGCTGGCCGTCGGTCGCGGCGTGCGCACCAACCAGGACGGCATCCAGCAACTCGCCAACCTGCTCACACCCAAGGGTATCCAGGTCTATGGTTACGACCTGCCGCTCTGGCATGGCGAGGAGGCCTGCCTGCATCTGATGTCGGTGATCAGCCCGCTCGCCGACGATCTGGCGCTGGTCTATGCACCGCTTTTGCCGGCTCCGTTCTACCAGATGCTGCGGGCGCGAGGCATTCGCCTGGTCGAGGGCGATGCCGAGGAGTTCTTCGCCTCCAACGGCCTCAGCCTCAACGTGTTGCCAACCGCGCCGCGAGACGTGATCGCAGTCGCCGGCTTCCCGAAGACGGCGGCGGCCATGGCGGTCGCCGGCTGCAAGGTTTCCACCTTCGAGGCGGACGCGCTGTGCATCGCCTGCGAGGGCGGTCCGACCTGCCTCACACGTCCGGTGCTCAGACAATGACCACAGTCGGCGAAGCGCTCATCACTTTGCTCGAAGCCCATGATGTCGACACGGTCTTCGGCATTCCGGGTGTGCATACGGTCGAACTCTATCGTGGGCTGGCGCGCTCGAAGATCCGTCACGTCACGCCGCGCCATGAGCAGGGCGCCGGCTTCATGGCCGACGGTTATGCGCGTGCCAGTGGCAGGCCAGGCGTTGCTTTCGTCATCACCGGACCGGGACTGACCAACACCATCACCGCGATGGGCCAGGCCCGTGCCGATTCGGTTCCGATGCTGGTGATCTCAGGCGTCAACGCCACGCCGACACTGGGCAAGGGCCTCGGTCATCTGCACGAACTGCCCGACCAGCGCGGCATGATGGAGAAGGTCGCGTTGTTCTCCCACCGTGTCACCAACGCCGACGAACTGCCAGGCGTGCTCGCCCGCGCCTTTTCCCTGTTTTCATCGACGCGTCCCGGCCCGGTCCATATCGAGATCCCGACCGATGTTATGGTCAAGCCTGCGGGCGGCATCACGGCGTTGCTGAGGAATATCGCGCCGCCCGAGCCGGATGCGGCGGCGATAGCCGAGGCGGCAAAACTTTGCGCGGCTGCCCGCCGACCGCTTATCCTCGCCGGCGGCGGCGCCAAGAGGGCCGAAGCGCCGTTGCAACGCCTGGCCGAAAGGCTGGGAGCGCCGGTTGTCCAGACGGCCAATGCCCGCGGCCTGCTGCATCGCCATCCGCTTGGCGTGCCGGCGAGTCCCAGTCTGAAGGCGGTGCGCGCGCTGATAACCGACGCCGACCTGGTCATCGCCGCCGGCACCGAGTTCGGCCCAACCGACTATGACGGATATGGCGACGATGGCTTTGTCTTGCCGACCAATCTCATCCGCGTCGACATCGGCGCCGACCAGCTTGCCCGCTGGCCGGCCAGGATTTCGATCCATGCCGATTGCTCGGTAGCACTCGAGGCGCTGCTTTCAGAGATCGGTACGGGCCAGGCGCTATCGGACGACGGTCCGGCTCGCGCTGCCGCGACAAGGCAAGCGGCCTTTGCCGAGATCGGCCCGGCCCTCCAGGCGCAGACGCGCGCCGTCGAGGCGATCCGCGATGCATTGCCGGGCTCGATCATCGTCGGCGATTCGACGCAGCCGGTCTACGCCGCCAACCTCTGCTACGATCACGATCGCCCGGGCGGCTGGTTCAACGCCGCCACCGGCTTCGGCGCGCTGGGTTTTGGTCCGCCGGCGGCGATCGGCGCGGCCCTTGCAGTGCCTGATGCGCCGGTCGTTTGCCTCACCGGCGACGGTGGTTTCCAGTTCACGCTGCCGGAGTTGGGCGCGGCCCTCGATGCGGCGGCGCCGGTGATCTTCGTCGTCTGGAACAATCGCGGCTATCGCGAAATCGAGACCTCGATGCTCAATGTCGGCGTCGAGCCGGTCGGCGTCTCACCCGCGCCGCCGGATTTCTGCAAGCTGGCCGAGGCTTATGGCATTGCCGCCGAGCGGCTCGCCGACATCGCTGAGTTAGCCGGCGCACTCAAGCGCGCGCGGGCGACCGGACTGCCGCGCGTCATCGAAATCACTGTCGATTGAATTTTGGCAGCGCAACGTGCTTCCTGCCTCAGGTTGGCAAGGATCCTGGCTGGCCGACGGCCTGGAGCGATGCAAAGACGCGACCCTGTCATGTCGAGATTTCAGTTGAGTGATCGGGCGAAAGGCGCGACCTTCGCCACCGGCGCGGTATAAGAGTATAAGAACACTGGAGCGGTCGAATATGGCGGATACACTGGACGGCAGGCATATTGTGGTGACCGGCGGCACCGGAGCGCTCGGTGGCGCAGTTGTCGGCAAACTGCTGGGTGAGGGCGCGATCTGCCATGTGCCCAATGCCCATGCCGCCGCGCCTGCGCATTTTCCCTTCCCGGCGGATGAGCGCGTCAGGCTGGCGCACAATGTCGACCTCGCCGACTCCGCCAAGGTCGAGGCGTTCTACGCCAGCGTTCCGGATTTGTGGGCGTCCATCCAACTGGCCGGCGGCTTCACCGCCGCGCCGGTGGAGAAGATCGAGTCCGCGTCTTTTGCCGAAATGATGGACACCAATGCCCGTACCACCTTCCTGTGCTGCCGTGCGGCGATACGCTCGATGCTGGCGTCGGGCACGGCTGGTCGCATCGTCAATGTCACGGCGCGCGCCGGGCTCGACCTGCGGCGCGGTTCCGGCATGGTCGCCTATGCCGCCAGCAAGGCGGCGGTCGCGGCAATGACGGTGGCGATGGCGGAGGAGCTCAAGGGCAAGGGCATCCTGGTCAATGCGGTCGCGCCTTCGACCCTCGACACGCCGGCTAACCGGGCTGGCATGCCGGCCGCCGATTTCGGCAAATGGGTCAGCCTCGAAGCGGCCGCGGAGGCGATTGCCTATCTCGCTTCGCCGGCCAATCTGGCGATGAGCGGCACGCTGGTGCCGCTCTACGGCAAGGCCTGATCTAACTCTTTGTCTGAGCGCGGTTTCCTAAGTTCCCACTCTCGGGTCCGATGCTTGCCATGGTCAAACAGAAACCCCGCCGGATCGCGCCGGCGGGGTTTTTGTTACAGGCCGCGCGTGAGGCGCGGTGTTTGCAGATTTAGCTGCCCTGCTTCTTCAGCGCGGCACCCAGGATGTCGCCCAGCGAAGCGCCGGAGTCGGTCGAGCCATACTGGGCGACCGCTTCCTTCTCCTCGGCGATTTCCAGCGCCTTGATCGAAACCTGCAGCTTGCGGGTCTTCTTGTCGAAGGCGATGACGCGGGCGTCGACCTTCTGGCCGACCGTGAAGCGCTCGGGGCGCTGCTCGTCGCGGTCACGGCTGAGATCGGAGCGCTTGATGAAGGTCTCGATACCGCTCTCGACCAGCCGCACTTCCAGACCGCCATCCTTGACGCCGGTGACCTCGCAGGTGACGACCGCGTTCTTGCGCAGTTCGCCTGAAGTTGCCGCCTCGCCGACCGTGTCCTTGGCCAGCTGCTTGATGCCGAGCGAGATGCGCTCCTTGTCGATGTCGACGTCGAGCACCTGCGCCTTGACCATGTCGCCGCGATTGTACTCCTCGATCACCTGCTCGCCCGGACGGGTCCAGTCGAGGTCGGAAAGATGGACCATGCCGTCGACATCGCCTTCGAGGCCGATGAACAGGCCGAACTCGGTCTTGTTCTTGACCTCGCCCTCGACCTGGCTGCCGACCGGATGGTCGCTGGCGAAAGCCTGCCACGGATTCTCGAGCGTCTGCTTGAGGCCGAGCGAAATGCGGCGCTTGGTCGGATCGACCTCGAGCACCACCACGTCGACTTCCTGCGTCGTCGACAGGATCTTGCCGGGATGCACGTTCTTCTTCGTCCACGACATTTCCGAAACGTGGATGAGGCCCTCGATGCCCGGCTCCAGCTCGACGAACGCACCGTAGTCGGTGATGTTGGTGACGGTGCCCTTGATCTTCTTGCCGATCGGGAATTTCGTTCCGATCTCGGACCACGGATCGCTCTCGAGCTGCTTCATGCCGAGCGAGATGCGGTGGGTCTCCTGGTTGATGCGGATGATCTGCACCTTGACCGTCTGGCCGATGTTGAGGATCTCGGTCGGATGGTTGACGCGGCGCCATGCCATGTCGGTGACATGCAGCAGGCCGTCGATGCCGCCGAGGTCGACGAACGCACCATAGTCGGTGATGTTCTTGACGACGCCTTCGACCACCTGGCCTTCTTCGAGGTTCTGCACAATTTCCGAACGCTGTTCGGCGCGGCTTTCCTCGAGCACCGTGCGGCGCGACACCACGATGTTGCCGCGACGGCGATCCATCTTGAGGATCTCGAAGGGCTGCGGATTGTGCATCAGCGGGGAGACGTCGCGGATCGGGCGGATGTCGACCTGGCTGCGCGGCAGGAAGGCCACGGCGCCGTCGAGGTCGACGGTGAAGCCGCCCTTGACCTGGTTGAAGATGACGCCTTCGACGCGTTCGCCTTTGGTGAACTTCTCTTCGAGACGGACCCAGCTCTCTTCGCGGCGGGCCTTTTCACGGGAAAGCATCGCTTCGCCAAGCGCGTTCTCGATGCGCTCGACATAGACCTCGACCGTGTCGCCGACCTTGAGCGTCGTATCCTTGCCCTTGACGCCGAATTCCTTCAGCGGCACGCGGCCTTCGACCTTGAGGCCGACATCGATGATCGCCATGTCCTTTTCAATGGCGGTGATGATGCCCTTGACGACCTGGCCTTCGCCGGAATGGCCGGCGGAAAATGATTCTTCGAGCAGGCTCGCGAAATCATCGCGAGTGGGATTTGCAACTGACATAGTTTCTCCTGGAATGCCCCGCATCTGTCGCGGGGCGGGCGCCGTGGGTTAGCGTTGCGTTGGCCTGCCGGCGTTCCGGGCTCAAAAGCCCTTGGCCGCCTGAGCGGCAATTCCGGCGCATGAAGAATGCTGGCAGGCTGGTTCGTGCCCGATATGGGTATCTTTTTCGCCGCCGGCAATCGGCAGCGGGACCAAAACCCGGCTCAGGCTTCGTTTCTCTTGGCCAAGACGTCGTCGACGATCGCCTCCGCCGCCAGGAACGCGGCCTCTATAGCCATTTCCGACGTATCGAGCAAGTGCGCGTCGGCGGCAGGCTTCAGCGGCGAGTCGGCGCGACCCATGTCGCGCTCGTCGCGGCGCAGGATATCGGCAAGGATTTCGGCGAAATTGGCGCTGCCGCCGATGCTCTCGATTTCATCTAGCCGCCGCTTTGCCCGCACTTCGGCGCTGGCCGTCACATAGAGTTTTATGTCGGCGTCCGGGCAGACGACGGTGCCGATGTCACGGCCGTCGAGCACGGCACCCGGCGGCGCCTTGGCGAAATCGCGCTGCTTTTCGACCAGTATGCGCCGCACCGACGGGAACACCGCGACTTTCGAAGCCGCCTCGCCGACCGCATGCGCCGACAGGACCGACCGGTCGAGCTTGGCCAGGTCGACCTGCCGGGCTGCGGTTTCGGCCGCAGAGACATTGTCGAGCGGCAGGCCGAGTTGAAGCAGCGCATAGGCCACCGCGCGATAGGTGAGGCCGGTGTCGAGCAGGTTCAGCCGGTAATGGTCGGCGAGCCGCCGGGCCAGCGTGCCTTTGCCCGCGCCCGCGGGGCCGTCGATGGCGATGGTGAAGGGCGTTGTCATTCGCCGCCGCGACGCAAGCGCCTGCCGCCAATGTTTTTCAAACTCTGCCGGTGTGACTTCCACCGCGTCAAATTCTGAATCAGCATTGATCTCGTCGAGTTCCGGAAAAGGCTGGTCTGAATTCGCTGTCCCGCCAACTTCGAGGTCCTTTGATCCATCTGTCGCGCTGCCGCGTGACGCAAACCCGACTGAACCGTCCCGATAGAACTCTATTGTTCTCGACTGATAATTGTCGTCCGCAATCTCATACCAAAGATGCACCGGATCGTCGGCAAAGTGGCGTTTCCAGTGGACGTGGACATACTTCATTCGATTTCCGCGCCCAGCCCTTTCATCAGCCCCATGAACTCCGGGAAGCTCGTTGCGATCATCGCCTGGTCATCGATAGTCACCGGCTTTTCGGTGGCCAGCCCCATCACCAGGAAGCTCATGGCGATGCGGTGGTCGAGATGCGTCTTCACAGGCGTGTCCTGCCCATTGGGGTGGCTGCCGAGGCCCTTGCCGCCGGGTCTTCCGCGCACGGCCAGTGTGGCCTCTCCCTCGGTGCAGTCGACGCCGTTGAGCTTGAGCCCATTGGCGACCGCCGACAGTCGGTCGGATTCTTTCACGCGCAACTCCTCCAGCCCTTGCATCAGCGTCTCGCCCTCGGCGAAGCTGGCCGCGACGGCAAGCACCGGATATTCGTCGATCATCGTCGGTGCCCGCTCAGGCGGCACGGTCACGCCTTTCAGTTCCGAATGACGCACGCGCAGATCGGCGACATCCTCGCCGCCTTCCTTGCGCGGGTTGACGATGTCGATCCGGGCGCCCATTTCCTGTAGCGTCAAAAGAAGTCCGGTGCGGGTCGGGTTCATCAGCACGTTTTCGATTGTAACGTCCGAGCCCGGCACGATCAGCGCCGCCACCAGCGGGAAGCCGGCCGAGGAGGGATCGCCTGGCACAGCGATCGTCTGGCCGGTGAGCTTGCCCTGGCCCTCGATGAAGATATGGCGCACGCCGCGCTCGTCGGTCTCGACCGACAGATTGGCGCCAAATCCCCTAAGCATCTTTTCGGTGTGGTCGCGCGTCATCACCGGCTCGATCACGGTGGTGATACCCGGCGTGTTCAACCCGGCGATCAGCACCGCCGACTTCACCTGTGCCGATGCCATCGGCACGCGGTACGTGATGGGCGCGGCGTGCTTGGGGCCGCGCAGCGTGATCGGCATGCGGTCGCCGGGTGTCGCCTTCAGCACCTGCACGCCCATCTGGCGCAGTGGCTCGAGCACGCGACCCATCGGCCGGCCGGACAGCGAGGCGTCGCCGATGAAGGTCGTCTCCATGTCGTAGGTGCCGACCAGGCCCATGGTGAGGCGCGCGCCGGTGCCGGCATTGCCGAAATCGAGCGGACCTTCCGGCTGCAGCAGCGCGCCGTTGCCGGTGCCGCGGATTACCCATTCGGCGCCGTGCTTCTCGATATGCGCGCCCATCGCCTTCATGGCGGTGCCCGTACGCATCACATCCTCGCCTTCCAGCAGCCCGGTGATGCGGGTCTCGCCCGAGGCGAGGCCGCCGAACATGAACGAGCGATGCGAGATCGACTTGTCACCGGGTACCCGCGCCGCGCCTGAAAGCGCTGGCGATTTGCGTGCGGTGGCCGGTTTCGGGGCGGCAGTGTGCGACATGGTTTTTCCCTGGATGAAAACGCCGGTGGCCGGCCTTTTTCTTTTGGTTTGGGCGGTCTCGTATCACGGCGCACCGAAATGGTCATCCCCTTGCAAGAGGCCCTCAACGCAGGGATTTATGACCTTGGCTTTAGGCTTTGACAGCGCCGTAAACTGTGGTTATGGGGACCAAACTTTTATCGACGAGGCTTGCTGTGGCAAAACCCGAACTTGGCACCAAACGCATCGACCCGGAAACGGGTCAGAAATTCTACGACCTGAACAAGGATCCGATCGTCTCGCCCTATACCGGCAAGACCTATCCTCGCTCTTACTTCGAGGAAGGCAAGACAGCCGTCGTTGAGGAGGAAGAGGAAGTTGCCGAGAAGGAAGTCGACGCCGAGGACGAAGAGGGCGTCGAGGTCGTCTCGCTCGAAGAGGCGGACGATGACAGCAAGTCCGACGATCTTCCCGATCTCGGCGACGACGACGATGATGTGGATCTCGGCGACGACGACGACGATACTTTCCTCGCCGACGAAGAGGAAGAAGACGATGATGTCGCCGACATGATCGGCGTTGGCGACGACGACGACGAAGTCTGATCTGGCCTCTGCCGCAAGCGCTTGCCGGATTTCGCGGCGTCTTGAGAAAAAGCGGTTGTTGAAGGCTTGATATTGACTGAAGGCGGGGTTAGAAGCCGCTGCACTAACGGCACGGTCTAGAACTCGCGCCGGATCTCTTCGCCGGCAACGGCGCCGGTCGACTGCCGGAAGTGGGGCCATAGCTCAGTTGGGAGAGCGCTTGAATGGCATTCAAGAGGTCGTCGGTTCGATTCCGATTGGCTCCACCAGTTTTCTCCTAGGAAAATCAGTCGCTTGTAGGCCTGCCGATCACTGGCGGGCCCTTACAAACCGGTCGGTCCTCCTGAAAATGAATTTCGTCATCTCTATTGGAGCATTTTGCAGCCAAAGTGGAATCACTTGGCGTCGCGGAAATGCGGCTAAAACAAATAAATGGAGCGGGATGCCCGGTTCAATTTGAATGCATCCCGCTCTAGTCGGCACCTTGCGGTACGCCGCCGCAGATCGATGTCGCGGATTCCTGACAGTCACCTGAAGCGAAAACCCCTGAACCACCGAGGTTTTCAGCACGCTAACTGCTAATAATGCCAATACCAGACCCAGACACGTCTGCGACGGCACCGGGTGCGCAGACGGCCATTTCGCCAGTAACGACGACAGACCCTTCTCCAAACGCGCCGCCTCCGCCGCCGCCTGCGGTGCCAATGCCGATGGCGGACCGGTTGCAGTTCTGCTTGAGTATCTTCATTCTCGAAGGCTTCCGTATCCAGCGCGTCCAGTTCATCGAGAATGCCGCCTCTGACGCCTGGGACACCAGCCACTGCGTTGATAGGCCGAACTGCGCTCGCAAGGGCTGCGGCCCCAGCAATGCCAAACATTCCTGTCAAAAATGATCGCCGATCCATGGAAACCTCCAATCTTCTAGCCAGCGACACAAAGTTCGCAACTGGAAGATAGCGCAGCGGATACAAAAGCAAAGTCAGTCCCTAGTAATGGTATTTAAAGAACCTTAACGGGTCGGCTCCGCGAACGTATGGCGGCCCCCTCTCAATGCGAAGAGATGACTGCGCCAATTGTCGTCGTCCCGCATTGCACAATCGCGTGGCGTGCGCAAAATGCGGCATGACCCGAAAATCCCTCGCCGTCCTGGTGATCGATGAAAACCACATCCGCGCTTCGATCATCGAGGCTGGGTTGCGGGAGGCCGGGCATGAGCAGGTCACGGTCGTTCACGACGTTGCCGGCATTGCACGGCGCATCGCCGAGATCGAACCGGACGTGATCGTCATCGATCTCGAAAACCCCAACCGCGACATGCTTGAAAACATGTTCCAGCTTTCGCGCGTGGTGAAGCGGCCGATCGCCATGTTCGTCGACCGGTCGGATCAGGCTTCGATCGAAGCTGCGGTGGAAGCGGGGGTCTCCGCCTATGTCGTCGACGGGCTGCGCCAGGAGCGCGTCAAACCGATCCTCGACATGGCGATCAGCCGCTTCAACGCGTTCTCGCGCATGGCGCGCGAACTGGAAGAAGCCCGCAGTGAATTGGAGAACCGCAAGGTCATCGACCGCGCCAAGGGCATCTTGATGAGATCGCGCGGCCTGTCGGAGGACGCGGCCTATACGCTTCTGCGCAAGACCGCCATGAGCCAGAACCGCAAGATTAGCGAAATCGCGCAGAGCCTGGTGACCGCGGCAGGCCTTCTGGATCCCGGAGAGAGTTGAGCATGGCGGCCGAACACCAGATCAATGCGGGTTTCATACCGCTCTTCGACAGCGCCGTTCTTGTCGCAGCGAGCGAGATCGGCTTTGCCGCGCGCGAAGGCATCGACCTGATGCTCAGCCGCGAAACATCCTGGGCCAACATCCGCGACCGTATCGCGATCGGGCATTTCGACCTTGCGCATATGCTGGGACCGATGCCGATCGCCTGCAATCTGGGGCTAACCCCGCTCGCCTCTGACACGATCGTGCCGTTCTCGCTTGGACTGGGCGGCAACTGCGTAACGGTTTCGAACGCGCTCTGGGCGGGCATGGCCGCGCACGGTGCCTTGCCGGACCTCGATCCGGCGCGAACGGGCAGGGCCTTGGGCGCGCTGATCCATGAACGCGCGCATGCCGGTCGTGATCCGCTGCGCTTTGCGGTCGTGCATCCGCACTCGGGACACAATTACGAACTGCGTTACTGGCTCGCGGCCTGCGGCATCGATCCGTCGCGCGAAATAGAAATCGTCATCGTGCCGCCGCCCTTCATGGCCGACGCACTCGCCGCCGGCAGGATCGACGGCTACTGCGTCGGCGAACCCTGGAACAGCGCCTCGGTCGTCGTCGGCACCGGCCATATCGCGACGGTCAAGGCCACCATCTGGAAGACCAGCCCCGAGAAAGTCGTCGGCGTGCGCAAGGTTTGGGCCGAGAAACACCCGGACGCCCTTTCGGCCCTGCTGCGCGCGCTTCATCACGCCGCGCGCTGGTGCCAGGATCCGGCAAACCGTGGCGAACTTGCCGCGATGATGGCGCAGCCCTCCTTCCTCGACCTTTCGCCGGCAATGCAGATGCCGATCCTGACCGGACACCTTGCGCTGGGCGGCGGCGCGGAACTGGCCGTCGAAGACTTCTTTCTTCCTTTCGGCAAGGCGGCGAATTTTCCGTGGAAGAGCCATGCGCTGTGGTTCTATACGCAAATGGTCCGTTGGGGGCAGGTCAAGCACAGCTCTGCCCACATGGCCCTCGCCCGCGATACCTACCGGCCCGACCTCTATCGCGCAGCGCTGAAGCCGCTCGGCGTCGCCCTGCCGGGAGCTAATGCCAAGGTCGAGGGGGCTCTGACCGCTGCCACCCCGGTCGGCTCGGCCGGCGCCAGCCTCGTCCTTGGTCCGGATGGTTTTTTCGACGGCCGCATCTTCGATCCGGACAGGATCGACGACTATCTGGCCATCCGCGACTGGGCCATGCCGACAGGCTGAGCATTTCTTGCGCACCATCGTGCACTGCACAATTTTTGTGCGACTGCACAATGAACGTGACTGCCGCGTGAGCATCGACAATCCGGCGCTCCAGCCTTCACGTCCACCCTCTCGATTGTTTTCATTGCAGAATCTGCAGGTCCGTCAAACTGGCACGGTTCCTGCATAGTAATCCGCAGGCCTTCCGGCCATGGAATACGGCGTCCAATGGCGGGCGCCACAGGCAAAGCTGCCGCTCAGGTTCAATACGCGATTCCGTATGCACGGACGCGGCGACCTGGCCGGCGGCTTTTTTGTTTTGGTCGAACACGCAATCGACGGCGCAGGTCCCAAGCCGCGCCCAACCGGAGATAACGATGACGAAACGGATCGCCTTCAATCCCATGCGCAGGCTGCTGCTGGTGGCCGGCGTCGCCGCGCTCAGCCTGCACCTGTCGCCGCTGGCCGCCCGCGCTGAAATGCTTGCCGTCGAAAAGGATGAGCTGAAGTTAGGCTTCATCAAGCTGACGGACATGGCGCCGCTCGCCGTCGCCAAGGAGCTCGGCTACTTCGAGGACGAGGGGCTCTACGTGACGCTCGAGCCGCAAGCCAACTGGAAGGTGCTGCTTGACGGTGTGATCACCGGCCAGCTCGACGGCGCCCATATGCTGGCTGGCCAGCCGCTTGCCGCGACCATCGGCTACGGCACCAAGGCCGATCTGGTGACGCCGTTCTCAATGGATCTGAATGGCAACGGCATCACCGTTTCCAATGCGGTCTGGGAGATGATGAAGGCCAACATTCCGGTTGAGAACGGCAAGCCCGTCCATCCGATCAAGGCCGACGCCCTGAAGCCCGTCGTCGATCAGTTCAAGGCCGAAGGTAAGCCGTTCAACATGGGTATGGTCTTCCCGGTTTCGACGCACAATTACGAGCTGCGCTACTGGCTGGCCTCGGGCGGCATCAATCCCGGCTACTATTCGCCGGGCGACACCTCCGGTCAGATCAAGGCGGACGCGCTGCTTTCGGTCACCCCGCCGCCGCAGATGCCGGCCACGCTCGAGGCCGGAACCATCGTCGGCTATAGTGTTGGCGAGCCGTGGAACCAGGCTGCCGTGTTCAAGGGCATCGGTGTTCCGGTCATCACCGACTACGAAATCTGGAAGAACAATCCGGAAAAAGTGTTCGGCATGACCAAGCAGTTCACGCAAGAATATCCAAACACCACGCTTGCGATCACCAAGGCGCTCATCCGCGCCGCGATCTGGCTGGACGAGAACAACAATGCCAACCGGCTCGAAGCGGTGAAGATACTCGCCAAGCCGGAATATGTCGGCGCCGATGAGGCGGTCATCGCGAATTCGATGACCGGGACGTTCGAATACGAAAAAGGCGACAAGCGCGACGTTCCCGACTTCAACGTCTTCTTCCGCCATTTCGCGACCTATCCCTATTATTCCGACGCCGTCTGGTATCTGACCCAGATGCGGCGCTGGGGCCAGATCCCGGCAGGCAAGGACGACCAGTGGTACGCAGACACCGCAAAATCCGTCTACCTGCCCGACATCTATCTCAAGGCCGCCAAGATGCTGGTCGACGAGGGCAAGGCCGACAAGGCCGACTTTCCCTGGGATAGCGACGGCTACCGTGCGCCGACGGCGGAGTTCATCGACGGCGTCCCCTACGACGGCAAGAAGCCCAACGCCTATATCGACAGCCTGCCGATCGGGCTGAAGGGCGAGCAGATCATCGAAGGCACCGAAATCGCTGGCGGATAGGCCCGTCAACCCGGGCAGCCGGTTCTATCCGGCTGCCATCCCCGGCCTACCAGGAAGACAAGGAACCGCTACCGATGACATTCGCAACCGAAACAAGCACCCGGCTGGACACGGCCCGCGGCAAGCGCAGGGAGCAGCACCTCGCCCGCATCAACAGGGCGGCGAAGTGGCTTGAGGTATTCGGCCTTGCCTGGCTGGCGCCGATACTCAGGATCGCCGCCGGTGACAGCCTCTCCGAGCAGCTCGGCGAACTCAAGCGTGTCCTTGTCATCCCGTTGCTTGGAATCGTAATTTTCCTGACGGCGTGGGGCGTGCTCGCACCGCGCGTGCAGACGTCGCTTGGCGCCATACCCGGCCCGGTCCAGGTATGGGAGCAGGCCGGCGTTCTGTGGGCCGACCATTGGGCTGAACGCGAAAAGGAAGCAGCATTCTACCAGCGGCTCGACGCGCGCAATGCGCAATTGGTGGCCGAGAACAAGGCAGACCAGGTCAAGCACCGCGCCTATACGGGCAAGCCGACCTACTTCGACCAGATCGTCACGTCGCTTAAGACGGTTGGCCTGGGATTCGTCATCGCCACGATCATCGCGGTGCCGCTCGGCATTGCGTCCGGACTTTCCAAGACATTCAACGGCGCCATCAATCCGCTGGTCCAGATATTCAAGCCCGTCTCGCCGCTTGCGTGGCTGCCGATCGTGACGATGATCGTTTCGGCGGTCTATGTCGACACGAGCGCCGCGCTGCCGAAATCGCTCGTCATTTCTGCCGTCACCGTCACGCTGTGTTCGTTGTGGCCGACGCTGATCAACACCGCGCTCGGCGTCGCCTCGATCGACAAGGACCTCGTCAATGTCGGCAAGGTGCTTCAGCTTTCGACGGCCACCACGATCCGCAAGCTCGTCCTGCCTTCGGCGCTTCCGCTGATCTTCACCGGGCTCCGCCTGTCGCTCGGCGTCGGCTGGATGGTGCTCATCGCCGCCGAAATGCTGGCCCAGAATCCGGGTCTGGGCAAATTCGTCTGGGACGAGTTCCAGAACGGCTCGTCCTCGTCGCTGGCGCGCATCATGGTCGCGGTGCTCACCATCGGCATCATCGGCTTCGTGCTCGACCGCATCATGTTTGCGCTGCAGTCGGCGCTGACCTTCTCGGCCAATAGGTAGAGGGCGGGCGCGATGGCTATTCTTGAAGTTACCGGCCTGTCGAAGGCCTATGGCGAGGGAGCCAGCCGGACCGACGTCCTCTCCGACATCAACCTCAAGGTCGAGGAAGGCGAGTTCATCGCCATCGTCGGTTTTTCGGGATCCGGCAAGACGACGCTGATTTCGGCGATCGCCGGCCTCGTCCGGCCTGACAGCGGCGGCGTGCTGTTGCGCGGCAAGGAGATCGATGGTCCCGGGCCTGATCGCGGGGTGGTCTTCCAGTCCTATTCGCTGATGCCATGGCTTTCGGTATACGGCAATGTCGCCCTGGCGGTCGACGCCGTGCTGAACGCCAAGCCGAAGGCCGAGCGGCGGGCGATCACGCGACGATACATCGACCTGGTAGGCCTTTCGCACGCCATCGATCGCAAGCCGGCCGAGCTTTCGGGGGGTATGCGACAGCGCGTGTCGGTCGCCCGGGCGCTTGCCACGCGGCCGGACATTCTTCTCCTCGACGAGCCCTTGTCGGCGCTCGACGCCCTGACCCGCGCGAAGCTGCAGGACGAACTGGCTGACATCTGCGGCAAGGAGAAGAAGACCATCATCCTCATCACCAACGATGTCGATGAAGCGATCCTGCTCGCTGATCGAATCATCCCCTTGAAGCCGGGGCCGAAAGCGACGCTCGGACCATCGTTTCGCGTCAACATCGAACGGCCACGCAGCCGCGCGGCGATGAACCATGACGAGGAATTTATCCGGCTGCGTGCTGCGGTGACCCAATATCTCATCGACGCCGGCGCCGAAGGCGGCGACCTCGAAAGCGGGATTGAGCTGCCGAAAATCGTGCCGATCACGCAGAAGAGCGAGCCGCCAAAAGCCTATCGCGATGCGGCGGCCTCGCCGGCCCAAGGCCGCTATGTCGAGTTCTACGAGGTGCGCAAGGTCTATCCGACGCCGAAGGGCCCGATCACTGTTGTCGACGGGTTCGACCTCAAGATCAAGAAGGGCGAATTCATCACGCTCATCGGCCATTCAGGCTGCGGTAAGTCCACGGTGCTGTCGATGGCGGCCGGCCTGAACGGCATTTCCGGCGGCGGCATCGTCCTTGACGGCAAGGAGGTGACAGGCGCCGGACCCGAACGCGCGGTCGTCTTTCAGGCGCCGTCGCTGATGCCGTGGCTCACCGCGCGCGAGAATGTCGCGCTCGGGGTCGACCGGGTCTACCCCGATGCGACGCCGGCCGAGCGCAAGGACGTCATCGAATACTACCTGCATCGCGTCGGGCTCGGCGATTCGATGCACAGGCTTGCCGCCGAGCTCTCCAACGGCATGAAGCAGCGTGTTGGCATCGCCCGCGCCTTCTCGCTGTCGCCCAAGCTACTGTTGCTCGACGAGCCGTTCGGCATGCTGGATTCGCTGACCCGCTGGGAGCTCCAGGACGTCCTCATGGACGTATGGAAGCGGACGCAGGTGACGGCCATCTGCGTCACCCACGATGTCGATGAGGCGATCCTGCTGGCGGACCGCGTGGTGATGATGTCGAACGGCCCCAACGCCCGGATCGGCAACATCATGGAGGTGGATTTGCCGCGTCCGCGCTCCCGCAAGGCGCTGCTCGCCCATCCCGATTACTACGCCTACCGGGAAGAGCTGCTCGATTTTCTCGAAGCCTATGAAGGCGGCGCCAATCCCGACCCGGCGCTGCTGGAACAGATCAAACAAAAACGCGCCGACCGTACGCGCCGCGGCGACGGCGCGCTTTGCGTCGCGGCGGCGGAATAGGAGGCCAAGAATGACGCCCAGCGACATTGAAATGGCTCAATCGATGAAAAAACAGAAGATCGTCATCATCGGCAACGGCATGGCGCCCGGGCGGATGCTGGAGCACCTGCTCGAACAGGCACCGGACCGCTACGTCGTCACCATCTTCAACGCCGAGCCGCGGGTCAATTACGACCGCATCATGCTGTCGCCGGTGCTGTCCGGCGAGAAGGCCTTCGAGGAGATCATCATCCATGGCGACGGCTGGTACATCGCCAACGGCATCACCCTCTACAAGGGCCACAAGATCGTCGCCATCGACCGGTCGGCAAAGACCGTCACCTCCGATCACGGCGTCACCGAGCCCTACGACAAGCTCGTCATCGCCACCGGCTCGGTGCCGTTCATCATTCCGGTGCCCGGCCACGATCTGCCGGGCGTGCTCACCTATCGCGATCTCGACGACGTCCAGGCCATGCTGCTTGCCGCGCAGTCGCGGGCCAAGGCCGTGGTCATCGGCGGCGGCCTGCTCGGGCTGGAGGCGGCAGCGGGCTTGAACGCGCAAGGCATGGACGTCACCGTGCTGCATGTCATGCCGACGCTGATGGAGCGCCAGCTCGATCCGGCCGCCGGCTACCTCTTGCAGCGCGCCGTCGAGCAGCGCGGCATCAAAGTCATCACCAAGGCCAACACCCAGGCGATCACAGGCAAAGGCAAGGTCGAACAGGTGGAACTCGCCGACGGAACCGTCATCCCGGCGACGCTGGTCGTCATGGCGGTGGGCATCAGGCCGAATGCGGCGCTGGCGAAAGAGGCAGGCATTGCCGTCAATCGCGGCATCGTCGTCGATGCCGGCATGCGCAGCAACGATCCCGACATCTATGCGCTTGGTGAATGCGCCGAGGTCAACGGCCAGGTCTACGGGCTGGTAGCACCCCTCTACGAGATGGCGCGCGTCGCGGCCAGCCATCTCGCCGGCAACGAGACGGCGGCCTTCGTCCATATGGACACGCCGACCAAGCTGAAGGTCACCGGTATCGAGCTGTTCTCGCTCGGCGACTTCGCCGAGGGCGAGGACCGCCAGGAGATCGTGCTGCGCGATGCCGCGGCCGGCGTCTACAAGCGGCTGGTGCTTAGGGATGACCGCATCATCGGCACCGTCCTCTATGGCGAGACGGCCGACGGCGCCTGGTTCAACGACCTCAAGAAGAAGCAGACCGACATATCGCAAATGCGCGATACGCTTATCTTCGGCCAGTCATATCAGGGAGGCGCCTCCCTGGACCCTATGGCGGCCGTTGCAGCCTTGCCGGATGATGCGGAAATCTGCGGCTGCAACGGCGTTTGCAAGGGAAAGATCACCGGCGCGATCACGGCTAAGGGCCTGACCTCGCTCGACGACGTGCGTGCCCACACCAAGGCGTCCGCCTCCTGCGGCTCCTGCACAGGTCTGGTCGAGAAGCTGATGGTGCTGACCATCGGCGACAAATACAATCCGGCGGCCGTGCAACCGATGTGCGGCTGCACCACGCTCGGCCACGACGAGGTTCGCCGGCTGATCAAGGCCAAGAGCCTGAAGACCATTCCCGCCGTCATGCAGGAACTGGAATGGACGACCTCCTGCGGCTGCGCCAAATGCCGGCCGGCGCTCAACTACTATCTCGTCTGCGACTGGCCGGACGAATATGCCGACGACTACCAGTCGCGCTACATCAACGAGCGCGTCCACGCCAACATCCAAAAGGACGGCACCTATTCGGTGGTGCCGCGCATGTGGGGCGGCGTCACCAATGCCGCCGAACTGCGCGCCATCGCCGATGTCGTCGACAAGTTCGAGATCCCGATGGTCAAGGTCACCGGCGGCCAGCGCATAGACATGCTCGGCATCCGCAAGGAGGACCTGCCGGCCGTGTGGGCCGATCTCGGCCAGGCCGGCTTCGTCTCCGGCCAGGCCTATGCCAAGGGGCTGCGCACCGTGAAGACTTGCGTCGGTTCGGACTGGTGCCGCTTCGGCACGCAGGATTCGACCGGCTTGGGCATCCGCATCGAGAAATTCATGTGGGGATCGTGGACACCGGCCAAGGTCAAGATGGCGGTCTCGGGCTGCCCTAGGAACTGTGCGGAAGCAACCTGCAAGGATGTCGGCGTGATCTGCGTCGATAGCGGCTACGAGATCCACTTCGCCGGCGCCGCCGGCCTCGACATCAAGGGCACCGAGGTGCTCGGCCTGGTGAAGACCGAGGACGAGGCGCTGGAGCATATCGTGGCGCTGACGCAGATGTATCGCGAGCAGGGCCGCTATCTCGAACGCATCTACAAATGGGCCAAGCGCGTCGGCATCGCCGAGATCAAGCGCCAGATCATGGACGATGGCGAGAAGCGCGAGGCCTATTTCGACCGCTTCGTCTTTTCGCAAAAATTCGCGCAGGTCGACCCGTGGTCGGAACGCGTTTCCGGCAAGGACAAGCACGAGTTCCGGCCGATGGCTTCGGTCGGTTTCGCGCAGGCGGCGGAGTGACCATGATGAACTGGATATCAATCGGCTCCATATCGGACATCCCTCGCCGCGGCGCCCGCTGCGTCGCCACGCCGCAAGGCAAGATCGCCGTTTTCCGCACGGCGGACGACCAGGTCTTCGCCATCGACGACCATTGTCCGCACAAAGGTGGGCCGCTGAGCCAGGGCATCGTGCATGGCGCGGCCGTGACCTGTCCCCTGCACAATTGGGTGATTTCGCTGGAAACCGGCAAGGCACTTGGCGCTGACGAAGGTGCGGTGCGGACCATTCCGGTGCGGATCGAGGGCGAGCGTCTGTTCATCGCGCTGGAAGCGCTGGCCAGCCGCGCGGCCTGAGATGGAGATCGACGAAGCGCGCGAGGTGAGGACCACCTGCCCCTATTGCGGGGTGGGCTGCGGCGTGCTGGCGAAGGTCGCCGCGGACGGCGGAGTGACCGTCCGCGGCGATCCCGACCATCCGGCGAATTTCGGCCGGCTCTGTTCCAAGGGCTCGGCACTGGCCGAGACGATCGACCTCGACGGCAGGCTGCTCTACCCGGAAATCCACGGTCGCCGCACCGGCTGGGACGAAGCGCTCGACGTCATCGCCTCGACCTTCTCGCGGACCATCGCCGAGCACGGACCCGACGCGGTCGCCTTCTACGTCTCGGGACAGTTGCTGACCGAGGACTATTACGTCGCCAACAAGCTGATGAAGGGCTTCATCGGCACGGCCAATATCGACACCAATTCACGCCTGTGCATGGCCTCGTCGGTCGCCGGCCACCGCCGCGCCTTCGGCTCCGACACGGTACCGGGCAGCTATGAGGATCTGGAGCTTGCCGACCTGATCGTGCTGGTCGGCTCCAATCTCGCCTGGTGCCATCCCGTGCTCTACCAGCGCATCGCCGCTGCCCGGGAAAAGCGGCCCGACATGAAGGTGGTGCTGATCGACCCGCGCCGCACCATGACCTCAGATCTCGCCGACATGCATCTGGCGATCGCGCCCGATGGCGACGTCGCGCTGTTCACCGGCCTGCTCGCCTATCTTGGCAAGAATGACGTACTGGACCGCGCCTATATCGCAGCGCACACGACGGGCTTTGATGACGCGATTGCCGCCGCCTCGGCGCTAGATCCTGCCGGCATCGCTGCCGCCACGGGCCTTGGCGAGGACGAGCTTGCCCGCTTCTACGGCCTGTTTGCCGCGACGGCGAAGACGGTGACCGTCTACAGCCAGGGGGTGAACCAGTCGTCCTCGGGCACCAACAAGGTCAACGCCATCATCAACTGCCATCTCGCCACCGGCCGCATCGGCAGGCCAGGTGGCGGGCCGTTTTCGGTGACCGGCCAGCCCAACGCGATGGGCGGCCGCGAGGTTGGCGGCATGGCCAACATGCTGGCTGCCCATATGGAAATCGAAAACCCCGGGCATCGCGACCGCGTGCAGCGCTTCTGGAGCGCGCCGGCCGTTGCCGAAAAACCCGGCCTGAAGGCGGTCGAGATGTTCCAGGCGGTAGCCGACGGCCGCATCAAGGCGCTGTGGATCATGGCGACCAATCCGGTCGATTCGATGCCGGATGCCGATGCCGTCGAAGCGGCGATCAAGGCCTGCCCGTTTGTCGTGGTGTCAGACGTAATGGCCAAGACCGACACGGTCCGCCACGCCCATGTCCGGCTGCCTGCCACTGCATGGGGCGAGAAGGACGGCACCGTCACCAATTCGGAGCGCCGGATCTCGCGTCAGCGCGCCTTTTTGCCGGCGCCTGGCGAGGCGCGGCCGGATTGGCGGATGATCGCGGAAGTGGCCAGGCGGATGGGTTTTGGCGAGGCATTTTCGCATGCGTCGCCAGCGGAGATTTTCGCCGAGCATGCCGCACTCTCGGCATTCGAGAATGACGGAGTTCGGGATTTTGATATCGGCGCTTATGCCGGGATCGATACGGCGGGATACGATGTGCTGGCTCCATTCCAGTGGCCAGCGTCGAGCCTGATGGAGGGGGATGTTCAAGCGCAGAAGGGCATCCAAACTGGACGCACCCCACCTGCCACGCGCTTCTTCGCCAACGGCAATTTCTACACGCCCGACCGCAAGGCGCGCTTCATCGCCATCCGTCCAACGGCGCAAACCCGCATCAGTCCCGACTTCCCGCTGGTCCTCAACACCGGGCGGGTTCGCGACCACTGGCACACCATGACGCGGACGGGAAAAAGCCCGCGACTGTCCCAGCACATGGCCGAGCCCTTCGTCGAAATCCACCCAGCGGATGCGCAGCATTTCGGTATCGGCGACGCCGACATCGTGCGCGTCTCGACCGCGCATGGTGATGTGCTGCTTCGCGCGCTGGTGACAGCGCGGCAGCGGCCAGGCTCGGTCTTCGTGCCGATGCACTGGACGGACCAGTTTTCCGCGCGCGCTCGCGTCGATGCGCTAGTGGCGCCCATCACCGATGCGATTTCAGGCCAGCCGGCCTCGAAGAACGGTGCCGCCGGCGTGGAGCGCTTCACTGCCGTCGCTTTCGGCTTCGCGGTCCTTGCCGAACGGCCGGCCTCGATCGACGCCGACTATTGGAGCCTCGCCCGCTGCGCCGCCGGCTGGCGCCTTGAGCTTGCATTGAAGGCTGGCCGGGACTGGCCGGCTTTCGCGGCTTCGCTTCTCGGGGCGGACGCGCTAGGCGAGACACTCGCCTATCATGACGTCGCCGGCGGGCACTATCGCTTCGCCCGCTTTGCCGGCAGCCACCTGGCTGGCGCGCTGTATCTTGCGCCCAAGCCGGTCGCCGTGTCGCGTAGCTGGGCGGTGGAGCAGTTGAACATGGACCATGCCGATCGGCGCGGGCGGCTGGCGATCGTGGCCGGGCGGCCGAGCGGCAATCGCGTCGACCGTGGCGCCATCGTATGCTCCTGCTTCGGGGTTGGCGCCAATCAGATCGCGGAAGCGGTGCGCGGCGGCTGCACCAGCGTCGAAGCGATCGGCGCCACCCTGCATGCCGGCACCAATTGCGGCTCCTGCCGCGCGGAGATCAGGACCATCATCGATGGACGAAATCTTCAAGCGGCAGAATGAGTGCGCGGCCGCTGTTGAATTTCCTGCCGCCGGAACGGTTCTGCCGCAAAGGCCATCCCACAAAGCTGTCGCCGCGCTGCTTTGACGCTTACCAGCAATTTACAACCGTGGGCTACCAACGTCCTTGGTCGATTCGCCAAGAACAAGGAACGGTGGGACAGGAAACGGTATGAGCAAGGCCTTCACTTCATTCGGACTGGTCGCCGTGCTGACAGCTTTGCTGATGGCGCTGAGCCTGGCGGTGGCCAAGCATGGCTACCCATTCGGCGCGGTCGGCGCCAAACGCCTGGACAGCATTGCCGATGCCGGGACGTTCATCCCGCTTGCGTCAGTCTATTTCTTCAGTGCGCTGCTGATGATGGTCTTGCCGATCAGGGCTGCTGGCATCGTCCTGACACATGCCGCCGATGCCATCTTTTGGGCGATGATCGTATTGTTCGCGACCATCATTGGCTGCCTCGCCGCCAGATGGGCTTCCGGTCAGGGCGGCATTTTGCCGGCACTGCTGAACTGGCGTTTCCTGTTTGTCGCAGCCGTCGTCGGATGCCATCTCTTCATGAACGAACTGCGCCGCAACATCCTGCTGAGAAGCCTGTTCTTCGTCGTCTTCGCCGCAGCGACGCTGGCCTGCCTGTTCTGGTCGTTCACCATCTGAGAAATTCGCACAGGCGCTGGGTCTGGCGGCTCAGTTCTTGTCGACCGGCTTTGAACGCATGCGCGAAACGGTCTCGCGTTCGGCCCGCTTCGAACGCATCGGCGGCAGGCCGCGGTCGATCAGATCCATGTCCTCCAGCACCATGTCGCCCATGCGCTTGAAGGCGACGTCGAGCGCGCCGGCCCGATGGGCGGAGCGCAGGAAGCCGGGCAGCGAGCGCACGGGATGGTCCTGCGCCAGCGGCTCTTCCGGAAACACGTCGCTGGCGGCGACGATGTGACCGCTGCGAACGGCGTCCATCAGCGCCGGAAAATCGACCACGCCGGCACGGCTGAGCAGGATGAAGGCGGCTCCCTTGCGCATTCTGGCAAAGGCCTCGGCGCCGAGAAAACCCTGATTTTCGCTGGTCACCGAGGCGACGACGAAGATGAAGTCGCTGGTCGACAAAACCGTGTCGAGCGAGGCCGGCTCGACGCCGTTTTCGATAAGGATCGATGGCGGCAGCCACGGATCGAAGACCTTGGTCCGCGTGCGAAAGCCTGACAGCAGCCGGTTGAGCGCGCGGCCGAGATCGCCGAAGCCGATGATGCCGACATCAGCGCCGGAGAGAATCCGCGCCGTCTGGTTGCCGTCGCCGCCCCAAAGTTCCCTGCCCTGCCGGAAGGCGAGATCGGCATCGACGATGTCGCGGGCGAGGTTGAGCGCCATGGCAAGACCGAGTTCGGCGACGGGCTCGGCGAAGACCATGCCCGTGGTGACGACATGGATGCCGCGCGAGAACAGCGTTTCATACGGCATGTTGTTGATGAGGTTGCTCTCGACATTGAAGACGCAGCGCAGCGCCGTCATCCTTTCCAGCGTCTCCGGCGCGATCGGCGGCTGGCCGACGATGTAGCGCGCCTCGGCGAGCACGTCGGCTGGGAGGGCCGCGACGCCTTCAGGCGTCGTTTCGACGATGCGGTATTTGGCGCGGAATCTCGCCAGCACCTGCGGCGTGAAGATCAGGTCGAGGGTGCGCGGTTCGGGCGCGCTGATCACCAGCGGCAAGGCGCTGTCGGACATGGCAGTTCCTCCCGGCGCGATCCGTATCGCGCCTTTCAAGAATCATGTTTTTCCACCTCGACATCTAGCACATGCCGACGGAGCCGAAGAACTTTGCCGTCGCCGGCGGCCTTGCGATGTGGCGGCTGGTGGTCCAGATAGACGGCAATCGAACGACGACAAGGAAGATAGCGACATGATCCCGTTTCGAAAGAACCTCATCGATGGCGAGTGGGTAGGCGACGCCGCCTCCCGCAACATCAATCCATCCAATCTCGACGACGTGGTTGGCGAGTATGCGTCGGCAGGCGCGGATCAGGCTCGGCAGGCGATCACAGCAGCGAAACAAGCGTTTCCGGCGTGGTCCCGATCAGGTCCGCTGGCCCGCCATGCGGTGCTGAAGAAGGCGTCGGACGAGATTATGGCGCGCAAGGACGAATTGGGCCGCAATCTGGCACGCGAGGAAGGCAAGACGCTGGTCGAGGGCGTTGGCGAGACCGTGCGGGCCGCCCAGATATTCGACTTCTTTGCCGGCGAGACGCTGCGCCTGTCGGGTGAGATGGTTCCGAGCGTGCGGCCCGGCGTCGGTGTCGAGATCACGCGGGAGGCTGTCGGCGTCGTCGGCATCATCACGCCGTGGAACTTCCCGATCGCCATCCCGGCCTGGAAGATCGCCCCGGCCCTGGCCTACGGCAACACCATTGTCTTCAAGCCGGCCGACCTGGTTCCGGAGAGCGCCTGGGCCATTGTCGACATCCTGCACCGCGCCGGCCTGCCGAAGGGTGTGCTCAATCTCGTCATGGGCAAGGGTTCGGTGGTCGGCCAGGCCATGCTCGACAGCCCCGACCTCAATGCCATTACCTTCACCGGCTCGGTCGGCACTGGCAAGCGCGTGGCTGCAGCGAGCGTGGAGCACATGCGCAAGTTCCAGCTCGAAATGGGTGGCAAGAACCCACTTGTCGTGCTCGACGATGCAGATCTCGGCACGGCCGTCGACTGCGCAATCAATGGCGCATACTTCTCGACCGGCCAGCGCTGCACGGCATCGTCCCGCCTGGTCGTGACGGAGGGCATCCATGATCGCTTCGTCGACGCGATGAAAGATCGCCTGGGCAAGCTGGTCGTCGGCGACGCTCTCGATGCGAAAACCCAGATCGGACCGGTCGTCGACCAGAGCCAGTTGAAGCAGGACGAAGACTATATCGCTATCGGCCGCCAGGAAGGCGCCGACCTGGCCTTCGGCGGCGAGCTGCTCGATCGCGAAACCCGTGGTTTCTACCTGCAGCCGGCGCTGTTTACCGAAGCCACCAACGCCATGCGCATCTCACGCGAGGAGATCTTCGGGCCCGTGGCCAACGTCATCCGCGTCAAGGACTACGACGAGGCGCTGGTGGTGGCCAACGATACGCCTTTCGGCCTGACGTCGGGCATCTGCACGTCGAGCCTCAAGCACGCCACGCATTTCAAGCGCAATTCGGAGGCCGGCATGGTGATGGTCAATCTGCCGACGGCAGGCGTCGACTTCCATGTGCCTTTCGGCGGACGCAAGGGATCGAGCTATGGACCGCGCGAGCAGGGCCGCTACGCTGCGGAATTCTACACGACGGTGAAAACCGCCTACACATTCGCCGGCTAAGCAAGTCGACGCTACGCGAGCCCAGGCAGGCGGAGTCGGCTGCATCGCTGGCGGAAAAACCATGGCCCGAGGCAAAAATTACGGGAATGCGGTGGCGGGGAACATCTTCGTACCCGACATTGCAACGTCGCCGGTGCCTGGGTTAGTCCTCGCAGATGGGCAAGTTTCGTCGGCGAGAGCTTTTGCAAAAGGCGGTTCATTCCGCCGCGCTGCGCTTTCTCCACGTTCCTCCGCTGTTATGGTCCAAGGGAATCGGCTCCTTCTGCGATTTTGCCGGTCCACGCTGGTATCGATACGCGCCGACCGAATCGGCACAGACGGAGGCATTCTTCCGCAGGCACTATAGCGGTGCGCATGGCGTGGTCTGGCTGCGCCTGAGCACCCGTGCCAGGGAATTGCGTGTCTGCGATCTCGACACTTTCGTCGAAGTGGTCCTGCCGACCATCAAGGCGCCGTTCACGCTGGTGACGACGGACGGCGATGCGTCGGTGCCGTCAAATCTCGCGAAGGATACCGCCGAGCGGCTTCTTGCCAATCCTTTCCTGGTGTCCTGGTACACCCAGAACTGCGATGGCGATCACCCCAAGCTCAAACCTTTCCCGATCGGGCTCGATCTCCACACGCTGCGCAGTTTCAGCACGCCCGGACAGCTTGCGAGGCTCCTCGAAACCATTCGCCGTCGGCAGGACGCGCCGGAGCGCCGCCCGCTCAGAATATTCTGTGATCTCAACTTGAGCAGGGGACCCACGGGGCGACGGGACTTGGTCGATGCCCTGAAGGGATGCCCGCATGTCGATTTTCTTGACAAGCGGCTATCGCAACGCTCCATCTGGGAGCGCTATGCACAGTACCCGCTGGTCCTTTCGACGGCTGGAAGTGGCCTCGACTGCCACAGGACGTGGGAACTGCTGTATCTGGGCTGCATCGTCGTGACAAAGACGTCGCCGCTCGATCCTCTCTATGAAGGGTTGCCCGTCATCATAGTCGATGATTGGCATCAGGTCCGGAATCCCGAAATGATGGAGCGATGGGTCGGCCAGGTCGCGCATCTGACCGACCGCGATTTCCTTTGGCAACGGCTGCGGCCGCAAGCCTATCTGGAACCCATCCGGCAAGAGCTCGAGCAGCGCCGGTCAGTCCCGATCACCACGGAACATGGAGTATCTCAAGCTTGGGAAGACCGACGGGCCTGATGCCCAGATCGTTGGCGAGAGCGCCAAAGCCTTCGGTTTCGATCAGATCGCGATAGGGAATCTCCGGGAACCGAAGACCGCCGCGATGCAATGCGGCGTCGACAAGAAGCATCGTTCCACCGACCCCATCGAGACCGATGCTTTCGAGATGGCGAACGTCGCTGAGGTGAAGGCGGCCTATGAAATAGGCAGGCGGCTGGTAAAGGCCGCCGCGTATTTCACGATAGTAGCGATAGTTCTTTTCAGGCTGAGTGGTGACGAAGCTGTTGAGGTCGAAGCTGTCGCCGCCGGCGATCTTCACGCAGTTGGGAACCGCTATGCGATGCCCGCTTACTATCAGCCGGTTCAAGACATCGCTTGGAAATCGCCACACATCGATATCGATCCACAGCGCCCAGGCATCGTCGGCATCCAGTCCATGATCGATCAGGTGGTTGCGTACCTTGGCGATGGCGCCCCGTCTCTTGCGCTGCTGTCGCGGTTTCGTTCGCTTGGCCCGGTCGAGGCGTGTGCCCACATGCTTTTGCAGCAGGACGACGCCACGATAGGCGCCGGCAAGCGGCGCCACTGCCGCCTGCAGCCTTTCCCAACTCCCGTCCGAACTGTCGCCCTCGCAGAAGACCAGCTTGATCCTGTCCTTGGGGTAGTCGAGCACCTGCAACGCATCGAGGAACGGCTGGATATGGTCGGCCGCATCGCGCAGCGGCACCAGAATGGCGACATTCGAGCCTGACGGCGGCGCTGCCGAAAGCGCCGCCTGGCTGACGCTCGCCTTCGCCGCGGCCTCGTCCAGATGCGCGCCGCGTGTCAGATGGTGCCAGAACCGATAGGCGTGACTGCGGATCGTGTCCCGCCACCGCGCCGCGGGCCGCGGTGTCCACCATGTGCCGGCCCAATGATGGATCGACAGCGTCTGCGCTCCATTGCCAACCGGCATGTCCGTGCGCCCGGCCGAGTCCATAGGCGCAAACAGGGTGGAAGCGTGTATGGCGAAGGCCGCCTGGTCGCCATAGCCGAGCTGCGCGGAGGTCAGCACACAGGGGCCGGTCGCGTCGAGCGCTTCCTTGGCATGGACCAGCCCCGGCAACAGGGACAGGACCTCCAGCCAGAACGGATGCCGGGGCGGGCTCGCCATCGTGCCGTTGAACAGCAAATAGGGCAGGCCGCGAAACTTTGCCTGGACGAGCGCGTGCGTATCCGGCTCCTTGCAGAGCACGACCCGGTCCTCGCTCATGATCGCATCGAAAGGGGCGACGCATTCGCAGTCGATGTCGGCGTAGACCCCGCCAAAATGATGGAGCAGCAGGTAGCGTGCGGCATCGGCGCGCATCACACCGTTCGAATAGCTGCAAAAGATCGGCAGGAAATCCGGATAATGCTCGGCGACGAGCTCGAGCAGCATCCGGTCGCTCCAGAACATTGTTGTCCAGCCGGGATGGTGCCGTTTCCAGCTTTCGACATAGCCCTGAAAGCGGGCAGGGACGCTGTCGGTCTTCCAAGTCTGGTGCAGGATGGTGGGGATCATCGGCAGCTCATCGATCGGTGTTTGGAAAAAGCGTGGATATCATGCGCCGGCATCGTCCAGCCCAAAGCCGCCGCGGACGGCCTTGCGGATGGCTTCAGGACCGAACCTGGACCATACGGCTTCATGCGCCCGGGCACGCTGGCTCGCCATGCGCGTGCGGTCCAGACAAAGCTCGATGGCCATGTCGGCAAGCCGTTCATCCGAATCCGATAGAAGCACCTCTTCATTTTCGACCAGGTCCAGGCCCTCGACCGCCAGCGGCGTCGCAACCACCGGAATGCCCCAGGCCATCGCTTCGAGAACCTTGATGCGCGTGCCGCCGCCTGCCGAAAGCGGAATGATGCTGAGATGCGCGCGCGACAGCAATGGCCGCATATCGTCCGGATTTTCTACGAGGTCCACGCCTTGCAGTCCGGTTAGCGCTTTCACGGCCGGCTTTGGATATCGGCCGGCAAGAACCAGTCTCGCGGTCGGCAATCGCTGCCGGATGCGGGGCAGGATGGTGCCGGCCAGTCGTTCAGCGGCATCGATGTTTGGCTTGTATCCGAGATGGCCGACAAACAGGATGACCGGAAAGCCGTCGGACGTCGCAGCCGCCGCCGGCAGGTCCACGGGAATGTCCTCGAAACGAGGGATGCCGTTCGGCACGATATCGATCGGCACCTTGTGCGGCGAAAGAGCCGCCAGCCTTTCGTAATCCTGCCTCGAGCAGACCCAGGCCCTGTCGACGATGGCGAGCGCCTTTCTTTCGAGGCGCCTGACGCCAAGGGCGGCGGCGATGGTCGGCGTCGACCTTGTGTCATCAGCGCGATGCAACTGTCCCGCTAGGTCGGACTCGACATTGTGCATGTCGAGGATGAGCTGTCCGGCCAAGGGCCGCAAGGGTCGCAGCAGTTTGAACAGCGCAATGCCCTCGACCACGACGCTGTCCGGGGCAAATTCGCGGACAATCGCCTCGAGACGCGTCAGCGCGGCGCGTGGAATTCGTTTCTCGGCACTGATCCTCCACCAGCCGATCGAGGCCGTACGGGCTTCCCCCTCGATCGTCAAAGAAGCCGTTTGAATGCGGGGATCGGCCGGTTTCGATGGATCGGTCTGCGGCCGGATCGAGACAAGGCAGACCGGCCCGATTTCCGCCGCGACCACGGCGTTGCGATAGTTCCTGAGATCGGCGCCCGAGGTAGGAGGGAAGGCCGGATCGTAGGACAGCACCAGCGTGCGCCGCTCCTTGCCGTGGTTGGAGGTGGTAGCCTTTGCATCCGGCCTGTGCTTTTCAGTCATTGCTCCGACGTGGATCCGGGCGCTGTACTGCAAGGCCTTCCAGCTCCGGCCGGATGCTTGATGGGCGCGAACGGCCCGCATCATGCCTGCCGCGTCGGCGTATCTTTTGTGCTTGATGAGCTGCCGTGAAATCCGCTGCGCGATCCAGGACTTTCGCCATTGAACGGCCTCCCATTCGACGCCAAAGTCAGTCAGCCTGTCCAGTTCGAGCGCAATGGCAAGAAACGTCCTGCGCGGCGCAAGGATGAAGCGCTGCGCCATTCGTGTCTCGTCGTGATGATAGAGCAGCACCGGAGCCGAGACGACTGCCACCTCGAAGCGCGCGAGCAGGGTCACCCAGTAGCACGTGTCTTCGTCGAGGCCGATCGCTTCCGGAAAGCGAATTGCGGCCGTCGCTGATGTCGCGACCAGCGCGCTTCCCATGGCGATCGGCCAGAGCTCGTTGAGAAGATATCGCCTGGTGTTTTGAGCTCTGTCGCTGGTGTATCCGTGCGGGGTCTTGAGCTTGTCCGGCCGCCCGTTCGTGCGGCGGATGCTGGCCCCGATCGACAGGCCCGCCTCGGGATTGCGCAGGAGGGCGTCATGCAGAAGCGACAGGCCTCCCCCTATCAACTCGTCATCCGCATCGAGGAAGAATATGGATTTGCCCCTAGCCCGCGCAATTCCGACATTTCGCGCGGCGCCGGCGCTGCCGAGGCGGACGGTCACGACCTCCAGCGGCAATCCGTACCGCTGCGCGCTTGCGATCGCGGCAGAAGCGGTCTGATCGTCGGAACCGTCGTCGACCAGAAGGATTTCGCCGATCAGATTCCTGTCGGACATCAGGCTGCGCAATGTGGCATCGATCGTCGCGGCAGCATTCCTTGCCGGGATGACGACCGTGACGTCCAATCGCGTTTCTCCCGATTTACTCACTGCCGCTCGAAAAAGCCTCGGTTTCGCACACGATCGTAATAATGCTTGAGCGGCGAGACTGGGCGCAGCGAAAGATCGGCGAGGCTCTCGACCAGCTGCGGTTCGACATCGAACGGCGACTGGTTCTCCAACCAGCTATAGGAGGAGCCGTCCTTCAGCACCGAGGGGCTGCCCACCACGTAACCGCCAAGCGCCTTGACGTGGCCGACACGGCGCATACCGAAATGCAGGCTGGATGACACCATCGGTTCGCGTGTCCTCAGATAGACATGGAAGCCGTTCGGGGACCTTGCGACCGGCGTGCGGTCTGCAATTTCGCCATGGAGGCTGAACCAGCCCCGATATGCGGCGGCTTTGTCGAAATCCAGGATCAGCAGGTTGGAAAATCCTCCCAATATGCCGACATTTCCGGCGAAGTCGTGAAACCAGCGCTCGATGTCTTCGCCGGTCGGTGGTTTCTGCGACAGCTGGAACGCAATGGAACAGAAGGCGAGCTCCTTCAGGTCCTTGCGGCAGGTTTGCAAATGCAGCGGATCATATCCCATGGCCTCGAGGTCGAGATGCTTGCCGCCGGCACGAAGCGGCAGGCATACGTAACCCCGCGCCAGCAGCCGGGCCGCATAGTCGGTTCTTATTTTGGGCAACATCCAGAAATGTTCCGCGGCCATGCCATTGCACGTCAATCTTCTTTAGCCGAATAGCGCTTTCGTCAAGCGTTGGATGCGGCGAGGCGGCCGTGCAAGTGCCAGGTCGCGTCGATCCTTGATCAGGTCGCTGTGGTTTCCGGTTCGATGGATCCGTCATCCGACGCAGGCAGCCTCGCGAGGGCTCGCCGGCTGCGACAGCCAACCGCCGCTGAACCCGGCCTTTTGCAGGCCATGACGGATATGCTGACTTGACCGCATCAGGTTCCAGATCAGGCGCGAGCGGTGGTTTTCGATCATCAGCACGACGATACCCTGGTCCAGTCCGTAGTGCCCTTCCGATACCCAGCCGCTCGGCCCGAACTTTCGCCGGTTCGCCAGCGTCGGGTTGAAGCCGCTCGGCATCCTGAACCTGTCGATCACCTCGGGGTGGCGTTCTCTGAGATGACGCAGCGCCGGCAGGCAGATTTCCGGCGCGAAGGGCAGCGATGCGAGATACGACCACGGCGCTACTGTTCCGTCGTCGGGGCCGAACGGCGCACCGCGAGCTGCGTAGCCGGAAAATTTGCGCGGCTGCCGCTCGATCCGCGCGCGGAAATTGCCGGGTCCGTCACCCGCCGAAAGACCCCAAAGTCCTTCGCTGTAGCCGTCGTGGCCGGAGGGGTTGTGCCGTGCATAGTCCCGGTGAAGGAAAGTCGAGCGGCGGCTGTTTTCAAAATAGTCCGAGTTCTTCTCCCGCATGAACGCATCGCGGATGCCGTCGAAATCGATCCAGGCATGCGAGAACTGGTGCATGAACAGCGGACCGCCATAGAGCACGTCGTAACCATAGATGTTCTCCCACCGATATGTCGCCGTCCAGCCCGCATAGCAGTCGTCCGAGGCTGGCTTGTCCGGGGCGGCCATTGCCAGAACGTAGAGCAGCATCGCTTCGTTGAAGCCTTCCCAGCCATAACGCAGAAAGCCGCTCTTCGGCTTCCAGCCCTGTCGCAGAGTCGGACTGCCGCCTTGCGCCCATCGCCAGTCGACGCGCCGGTAGAGCACCTCCGCCAGGTCGCGGATTTCGGTTTCATCGTCATTGTCGCCTGTGAAATAGGCACCAGCCACGAGCACGCCGGCCATCAAAAGCGCCGTGTCGACCATCGACAATTCGCATCGCCAGGCACGCTGGCCGGTCTGCATATCGAGGAAATGATAGTAGAACCCCTTGTGGCCGGTGGCGTCGTCGCCATTGCCCTGCCGGCTGTTCCAGAAGAAGCGCAGTGCGGCAAGCGCCAGCTTCGCGGCTGCGTCTCGTGTCATCCAGCAGCGCTCGACCCCGACCGGATAGCACGACAGGGCGAAGCCGACGACCGCGATGCTTGCCGGCCAGTTTGGCCGCGACGTGTCGGCGACCAGCCCGTTCTGCGGGTTCACGGTTTCCAGGAAATAGCCGAAGGCCGCGCGTTGGAAGCGGTCGAGCAGGTCTTCGTCGGACAGTGGCGGTTCGACGCTGAGCAAACGAAGTGAACTCCGATCTGGCGACGGTAAATCGCGCCTGACTTGCTTCAATAGGTCGCCCGGCCGCCGGAAACGTCGAAGACGGCGGCCGTCGTGAAGGAGCATTCCTCGGAAGCGATCCATGAGATCAGCGCCGCCACCTCCTCGACCTCGCCAAACCGCGCCATCGGAATTTTCGACAGCATGAAATCGATGTGCTCCTGGCTCATCTGCTGGAAGATCGCGGTGCGCACGGCTGCCGGCGTGACGCAGTTGACCGTCACCTTGGTCTTGGCCAGTTCCTTGCCCAGCGACTTTGTCATGCCGATCACCGCCGCCTTGGAGGTGCTGTAGGCCGACGCGTTGGGATTTCCCTCCTTGCCGGCAATCGAGGCGATGTTGACGATCCTGCCGTAGTTGCGCTCGATCATGTGCGGAACCAGCGCCTTGTTGCAGTAGAAGACGCCGTTGATGTTGATCTCGATGACCCGGCGCCAATCCTCCACCGAATAGTCCCAGGTCGTCATGTTCGGTCCGGTGATGGCCGCGCTGGTGACCAGGATATCGACCGCGCCAAACGCGTCGATCGTACTGAGAGCGGCATGCTCGACCGCTGCCGCATCAGCGACATCGACGGTCACGCCGTGCAGGCCGGCAATGACAGCCTTGACCTGTTCGATCTGGGCGGGATCGCGATCCCAGACGCAAACGCGCCCGCCTTCTTCGACGATCCTTCGCGCGACGGCCAGGCCGATGCCCGAGGCGCCACCGGTGATCACAGCCGACCGTCCTGCAAACCGTCCCGCAAAACTCATCGGCATATGGTTTTCCCTTGTTGCCACCCCCGACGGGCGCTGGGCGGCACCGTCGGCGGCGAATGTGAAGTCAACGGCAGACAAGTTCAAGCCAGGATTGGAACCTCCGAACAGGTTCATGGTGGGCCAGGAGCAGGCCGCTGAGAGGCCCTAGTCTTCTGGCAACACTTTCTCCCGGCGATGGTCGCGGTCAGATGGCCGGCGAGGAGGAGCAGGACGAGTTCCCGCTCCCTCGGCGAGAGTTCCGGCCATAGGATGGCGAGGGGTCGTTGGTTATAGCGGCACCGCCTTGTCGTGGTCCTTTTACCGCCCTCCTCAAGGCGTCCGCACAGGTGTTTTTGCCTCATTTGGGTGACAGGCTGCGGGGGATGGGTTATATTGCACTGCACAATGAGAGCGTCCGCAGTTGGCGCGGCGGCGAATCGGCATTGAACTGGATGGACGGGATTCCGCTACCGAGATGAAGATTCCGAAATCTCTGTTGGTCGACCCGGAGAAGAACACGGTCTACGGCGCATTCGCCGTTGCCATTTCCATCTGGGCGTTCTCCTACTCCTCCGTTTTCGGCCAAATCCTGATCCTGGCCTATTATGCGGTCTGGCTTCCCCTCATCCTGGTGGACTACCGACGGCTGTTGCGGCATGCCTCCAGTGCGTGGCTCCCGTTGGCGTTTGCAATCTACATCTGCCTCTCGGTGTTCTGGTCGGATGCTCCCGGCATCACGTTGAGGACGGCGATCCAATACTGCTCTCATATTGCCTGCGCCTACATTGCAGCGCGCACCGTCAGTGTCCGGACGTTGACGATCGGCTCACTGGTCGGGATTTTTCTCGTCCTGCTCTATTCGCTCAAGGTCGGGGCTTATTCCTATGATATTCTCGACGGGACGTACAATTTCGTCGGCGCATTCAGCTCCAAAAACCAGATTGGCTTTGTCGCATCGCTCGGGATCTATTTTTGCATTGTCTTCCTGGCCTTTCTCAGACGCGGCCGGATAAGCCTTTTCCTGACGGCGCCGGCCGTCGTTCTGTCGGCCTATATGCTGTTCAGTGCGCATTCCGCCACCTCGACGGCTTCGATACCGGCGGTTCTCGCTCTGGTGGCTCTGCTTGCCATGACCAAGAAGCTTTCGCTCCGCTATCGACGGGTGATTTTCCTGGTCGGCGCGGGCGGGCTGGTCGTGGTCACCGTGGTTGCCTTCGCGGGACTTCTGGATTTTGTCCTTGGCGCTTTCGGAAAGGATTCCACGCTCACCGGACGGACCTATCTCTGGGATCAGGGCTGGAATGCGGCACAGCAAGCGCCGATCCTCGGCGTTGGCTACGCGGCCTATTGGGTACAGGGTTTCGCCGAGGCGGAGCGGCTTTGGAACGAATTCTACATCACGACCCGAGCCGGCTTCCACTTCCACAACACCTACATAGAAGCCCTCGTCGAGCTTGGCTATGTCGGGGCGACGCTGATTTCGCTAATCATCCTGCGCACGCTCTGGGGCCACATATCGGCATTGGTGTTCAGGACGTGGCAAGCCGAGTCCGTGATTCTCGCCGGCGTGATGGTGCTTCTGTTCATCCGGTCCTTCGTCGAGATCGATACCTTCAACCCCTACATCATGGGCTCCTTCCTCCTGTATTACAGCTACTTCAAGCTGGCGAAGGTGCCTGTCGCCCGTCCCCGATGGACCGCGGTCAGCGATTTCGAGGAAGCGAAAGCCGCAAGGGGCTAAGCAAAAAATGACTGTGATCTTGGGGCAGCTTCGCGAACTATTCGGGCATGATTTCCTGCAATCAGGCTTGGTGGGGCACCTTGGGTGACCCAAGGGTCCAACCCCAATACGCCATGATCCCCCGACTTCGACGCCAAGGCGGTCTATGATCTTCTACGCCCAAACGAAGACGCCGCCCCGCCAGCACTAAGGCCGAACGATTGTCTCGCGGGCAACTTCTGAAGCGGTGGCGAGAGGCAGTTGCTCCGCCGCCTGTTGATCAGGCCCTAAGGGTCAGGAGCGCATACCATGCGAACCGCTTCACAAACGGCAGCGTCAGAACGACTGAATCGACAGCTTTGCCAATTGTGTAGACGGTCTCCGAGATGCTTCGCGGCATCAGCGCGCTTCCTACGGAGCACAGGCCGAAATATTCCACCTGGACATCGCGGAAATAGCGGCGAGCCAACGCGAAGTCCGAAACTAACAATGGATGTTCGTCAGCGGTGCGGATGAGAGGTGTCCGCCTTCTGTAGGCATTCAGGAGAGGATTGTGTCCCATCGGCTCGTAGAAGGACGCCACGCCGTTCGGCTTCAAGACACGGACCACCTCGGAAAAGCACCGATCCAGGTCCAGGTGATGGATGATCCCGCGTCCATACACCAGGTCGAACTTGTTGTCCTCGAAGGACATGGCTTCCGCATTCATCGCCAGGAATGTGGCGTTCATGTTTCCAAGCGTTCTCGCCCGTTCATTCGCCTTGTTTACTGCTACTTCCGAAATATCGATCCCCGTCAGCGATCGGCAAAGATCGGGCAGGTGCAGGGAATGCAGGGACCACCCGCCATCGGAGCAACCGTACTCGAGCACGTCTGCATTTTTCGAAAGGCGTTTTATTTCCTCGTCTTGACGTTTGGCACCGTGACGGATTGTTCGATACCACTTGTCCAGACTTTCTCTTGGATCCTCCTCCTGACTAAATCTGAGATTGTGAAATTCTCTTTCTCGATTGACGATTTCGTCCCTTTCACCGTGCATGACAAGGTCCTCTCCGGATTTAGCTGCAACTAAAGCACAACTTCTGCTTGCGCTGTAATTACTCACGTCCCGAGTTGGCGGTAGGCTGGCTTGTCGGTCGGCGAGCACAGTGTTGGCGAGTTCAAGGCGAACTCGTCCGGTCGAACTCTTCGCCGATTCAGTCGATCTGTTCGGCGTGGTCGGGATCGGCCAGAATGGCCCAGCAACGCCACCGCCGCAATCTTCCGAGCGGACAGTTGCGCTTTCCAGTGGTGCGGACGGGATAGGATACGCCCCCCGACCACCGGTTCGCGTTTTCGAATGCGACCGTATGCTCCCAGTGTCCCCCAACTTTCGAGTGTAGGCGAAGCGGGCGACTTGTCAACGGCGGAGCAGTTCCAGGCCAGCGCGACGGGAATGCCCTTTCCTGACTATGTCTGCCGGCCTGGCATACCGTGCCAGGCACTAGGTCGACAACAGGAGGCGCATCGACATGGTCCGGATGTCGAACTGGTCGAGCGGCACGGCGATGAGCTGATCGCTGGTATCGTCGGTGGTGCCGGCTACGGCCCTTTGTCGACGCAGCTGGTCGAAAACCCTATTGGACGGCCACGGGCGCCAGCTTGACCTTGATCACGTCTCCGGGCAGCACGGGCGTGTCCTCGCTGGCGCTGATTTCGCTGGTCTTGCCGTCGACCACCCGAACCAGGCTGAACGACATTATTGGCTCTTCGCCGTCGCGATAGCGGCGCGACGCGGGATTCGCCGACACGACTTCAGCCATCAGGCCCGTTTGCATGTTCATCTTGAGCATCGTTGCACTGAGATCGGATTCTACCTGTTGTCGGTCGGCGGCAAGGCTCGCATTCTGGGTGTTTTCCAGATCGATGGCGTCCTGGGTGGCCTTGCTGATCGCCTGCTTGGCGGTGAGGATGGCCGTGTCGTAATCTAGAATCTTGCCTTCCAGGTCGGCGATCGTTTGTTGCGAATTCAGAACCCGCGTGTTGACGACAAGGCCTTTCTGCGCCAGCGAACCGATGCCGCTGAGCTGTTCCTTTGCAAGGTCGACCTGCCGTTGCTGGTTGACCATCTTTTTCTGCAGCGAATCGATCTCGCTCTGCAGCAGCTTCTTCAAATCGTCGAGCGCCTGAAGGCGCAGTTTGAGCTTCTGTTGATCGGCCGTCAGGATCGCCATTTCGTCGGCAACGATGCTCTCCAGCTTCGGATCGTCGGCCACCTCCTTCGGCACGTCGAATGCCGGCTTGTCCGCTATCTCCGCTTCGATGCGCGCGCGCCTGACGATCAGTCGGACCCGTTGGTCTTGGAGAACGTCAAAATCGCCCTTGGCATTGATCATGTCGCGGTCGTACCGCTGTCCTTCGGGGCTCCGCCGGACACCGCCGGCGATGCTCATCGCCCTCAGGACGGTCAGCTCGGGCACGTAAGGATACTGGCCGGGGGTCTGGACCTCCCCGGAAATGTAGAACGGCCTGTACTGCGCCATTTCGACGGAGGCCTCCGGCCGGTCCGCCAGAGCGAGCTTGCGCTGGAGCGCCTGGGCGATCGCCGCCGCGACCTCGGACGTGGTCTTGCCGGATGCCGGCATTTCGCCGACGAACGGCACGGACAATGTTCCGGCCGGGCCGACTGTGTATTCTCCGTTGACGGCCGTCCAGTCGCGGAACGTGCCTTCAACGGTCTGCCATTCGGCCACCCGGATGGTCAGCTTGTCCTGCGATCCAAGACGGTACTCGTCGGCGGCGGCGAGTTGGGGAACGGCGAATGCCAGCGCAAGGCAGGTCGTCATAACCCGCATCCGCCGCATGCGATTGCCAACAATGCCGGCGCAGGATATTTCGAAGATGTCTGTTTTCAACTCGACGTTTTCCGTTCCGCTTGACCCCACCCGATGAAGCTTGCCGCAGAATGCTTGGACAGCCACTCCTCGACACAGGGCTCCCCGCCGGTCAGTAGCAGCCCCGCGACATCCAGACGGCAGGCACAGTTTTGATGATAATACGAATATCTTCAAAGAGCGACCAGTTCTCGACATAGTGGCGATCGAATGCAACGCGGCTGTCGTAGGAAACGTCGTTGCGGCCGCTGACCTGCCAAAGCCCGGTCAGGCCGGGGCGCGATTTCAGGTAATACACGGCCGAACTGCCGTAAATCTCGAGTTCGTCGCGCACCACGGGACGAGGACCGACAAGGCTCATGTCGCCCTGAAGGATGTTTATGATCTGCGGCAGTTCATCGAGGCTGAGCTTCCTCAGCACGGCTCCGACGCGCGTGACGCGTGGATCGTTCTTGAGCTTGCGGGTCGCTATCCATTCGGCGTTGGCGTCCGGGTTGGCGGCAAGATATGCGGCCAGCACCCTTTCGCCGTCCTGAACCATGGTGCGAAACTTGAGGCACGGGAAAATCCGTCCTCCCCGACCGATCCGGCTGTGACCGTAGAAAATCGGCCCGCCGTCGGAAAACTTAACCAGCAGCGCGACCATCACAAACAGCGGACTGAGAGCAACCAGGCCAATCAGTGAACCGGCGATGTCGAAGCTGCGTTTGAGCAGGCCGCCGATCGGTGGAAAATCAATGCCGGCCTGCGAAAAATCCGCATTAGCCGGCTTGGCTACGTCCCTCATGCGTAAACTCCATACGTTGAACGGATGGTTTGCCGCACGATATCAAAAAAATGCTGCATCGCAACACACAATTTCTCGATCGCTTGAAATAATCACGTCATGAATTGACTAAATAATAAACCGAACCTGCACAAATTTTGACCTGTATGGCAAGTTTATGACTGTTTATAGGCAAATTTGAAAAATCTAGTGCCTTTTTGAGGCTGCTTTTGGGCGAATCGCTCTTTGTGCGGTGGTTTGGAGCATTATCGTGAGGTAGTTTCGCAAAATATAGAGAGGTATTAAAGTAAAATAATAATTAATATTAGAGCTCTTACTGAAATAGGCCCATATCGGGTGGTTGGTCGTGATGCCGATGTGTGCATCGCAGCATGGCAGAGTCAATCCCGCAAACTCGGTCAAAATTATTTGTGGTTGGCCTTGCCGGCTATTGCACGTCCTAATAGAGTTGCAAATTGTTTCTGTCAGAATATGGACAGCGTGGAAAGGCCGGAAGCAACCGGCCAAAAAAGCGGGCGGCCTCAACAAGCTCGCATGGCGAAGGGAGGCTCGGGGTGGGTCAATCATCGATTTTGCCCGAGCAGGTTGACGGGCTGTCGGGTATGTCGCTACCAAAATTCATTGTCGGCATGATTTTCGCTCTGGCGATCGTGGTCGCCTGGTCTTTTCTGGGCGGCGCTTCGCTCGGCACGACGCTTTTTCGTGTTATAGCCTGCGCCATTGTCATCCAGTTGGGCTACTTTTTGCTGGTTTTTGCCATGGTTGTCAGAAACGCCCCGACATCGGCTGACAGGATTCGCGATGTCGAGCGAACGCTGGGTTCGACCGAAGATGGCGAGAAGTTCAGTGCCAGGAGAAGCCTTCGCTAACCTAGCGTCGGGGCCGGATTCCTGTCGGACTGCTCGCCCATGACGGCATTCTGAACAACCGTTTTCCGATTTCCTTCAGCCTCTGGTTCAGCCTCCAGACTTGCCGACCTTGACGGGGCGGCCGTTCTCATCGTGACCAGCCCAGTCGGCGAGAGCGATCACCGCCAGCCAGCGCGATGATCAGGGCCGTCATCGCGCCGCAATCCGTCGGTCGCCTTGGCGATCAGCGATTCGAGTGCGCAGACGGCTTCATGCATAATGAGCAGGGACGGTTTGCGAAGCAGCGCGTCTATCTGCTGGCATTTGCCGCCCGCCGATTTGCGCCATGACGACACCGAAAGGAAAGACTGGACGGCGCGAGCGATTTTGGCGATGCTTTGCTTCGCACTCGCAGCATAAGCGCCGACTGACGCTTTTTCGAACGCTGGACGATTGGCGAGCTGGGCAGTCGATGAGCTAGACAGAGCTGCTTCGAACATTGAACGGGGCGAGGAAATTCGGAGCTACGTGAGCAGTCGAGAGGCGAATTGATGACAGAACCCCAGGTCTGCGTGATCATCGCTGCCCGCAACGCGGCGCGTACAATCCCGAACGCCATCGCATCGGCATTGCGCGAGCCGGAGGTGGCGGAAGTCGTGGTCGTTGATGACGCGTCCACCGACGACACCGCGAAAGTCGCACAGGCGGGCGATGACGGCAACGGCAGGCTTTCCGTCATCCGCCACGATGTCAATCGCGGCCCTTCCTTCGCCCGCAATGCCGCGATCGCCAGGTCCAAATCGCCGTTCATCAGCATTCTGGACGCCGACGATTTTTTTCTAGAGGGCAGATTTCGTGAATTGTTCGCCAGCGCCGATTGGGATTTCGCTGCCGACAACATCATGTTGATCCGGGACGATGCGGTGACCGATGTCTCGAAAATCGTCGCTCCGCGGTTTTCGGCCGATCCGGAGTTCCTCGATTTCGAGCGTTTCATAGAAGGCAACATATCCAGGCGCCGTGTGCAGAGAGGTGAGTTGGGCTTCCTCAAGCCGGTGATCAGCCGCGCTTTTCTCGACCGGCATGGGCTGCGCTACGACGAAAACCTGCGTCTGGGCGAAGATTATGAACTCTATGCGCGCGGGGTCGCCTGCGGGGCGCGGTTCAAGGTTATCAGGTCCTGCGGTTATGGCGCGATCGTTCGGGCGGATTCGCTGAGCGGCCGGCACAAGACGCAGGATCTCAAGCGTCTGGCCGACGCGGATTTGGCGCTGCTGGCGATCGACAGTCTGCCGGAAGGCTCGAAGGCCGTGCTCAGAAGGCACGAACGGCAAGTACGCGACAAGTATCGGTTGCGGAACTTCCTCGACATGAAGAACGAGCAGGGACTGACATCGGCTGCGGCCTACGCCCTGGCCAGCCAATCCAACTTTATCCCCATCGTTCGCGGCGTGGCCGCCGACAAGCTGGATGCGCTGTTTCGCCGCGTCGGCTTTGCTTCGAGGCAACCAGTGCCGCCGCTGCGCTTTCTCATGGCCGCAACCCGCCCGGTCGGCGAGACCTGAGCTTGTCCGCAGCCAGCACCCATGCCGGTCACGTCAACAGGTCCTTACCCTGCTCCAAATGATGCGAATTTCCGATTCGCCACACTAGGTGGTTGCCTACTGGCTCTGGGGATGGCATGTATGTTGCGGTGCAGCAATTTTGGTTTGCCAATAGAATTGGCCCATAGTCTCCCTGTCATAGGAGCTGGACGATGCGACAAGATCTTTTTGACCCGCACGGGTGCGGGGGCCGGCCATAGGTCCGGTCACCACAGGACCCCGACCACAACAGGACTCTGAGCGTATGGCCTCGATATTCGGCTTCAGATCAAGGGATCCGGCTCGCGACAGGCAGACCGACATTTCGCGCCTTGACCGTCTGGCAAAGCTGCTTGACCAGATTGCCGCCGAGGTCGAGGCGGAGAAAAACGGACTTGAGAATCGCTACCGGACAAAGGCCACGAACGCGGCCTTCCTGGTCGAGGCGATGGAGAATGGGGCGGCCTCCGCCAGCAGATCCTCCGAGGTCAGCGAACTGACGAAGTCGATCCTGAATTACGAGCGGCGCATCGCGGCGCTCTCGCGTCAGAACGAGCTTATGAAGGAACTCAGTCATTCGTTGGCTGCAATCTTCGACGAGAATGAGCCGCGCGGCACGGCGGCCAAGGCCGATGTCGCTAAGCCGGCTGGCACCGGCACGGATTGAGCGCAAAACCCCGCAGGCAAGAGGTTTGGCGCCAGGGCAAGAGGCAACGCAAGGAGGGACTAGAGAAGGTCAAGATCAGGTCGTTTCGTCACGGTTCGAACATCGACTTTGGGTTGGGGGCGCACAGCACAAAGGTGAGTTTGTTATGAAGGCGGATCCGAAAAGCACGTCCACCCCGACAACCGGCGCCCCTGCAACCGGCGGCAGGCCGTTCGCGCGCTCGATCGGGCAAGGGAACCTGAGGCAGCTATGTTCGGGCGGCGCGTTTCTGCTGGTCGCACTCGGCAGCCTGATCGCAGGCCCGACCCCTTCCCGTTCGCAGGATATCCCGACTGCGCCATCCTTCGTCGATGATTTCACCAGCTTCGATCGTGCGCGCTGGTACGTATCCGACGGCTGGACGAACGGCAGTCATCAGAACTGCACCTGGTCCAAAAAGCTGGTTAAGCTTTCCGACGGTGTGCTGACGCTCGGTTTTGAAAAGCGGAAGCTGAAGGATCGCGACTTTGCCTGCGCCGAGATCCAGACCAAGAAGCGCTTCGGCTATGGCACCTATGAGGCGCGGATGAAAACCGATGTGGGCTCCGGCATCAACGCCGCCTTCTTCTCCTACATCGGCCCCTCCGACAAGCAGCCGTGGGATGAAATCGACTTCGAGGTGCTGACCAAGGACACCTCCAAAGTGCAGGTCAATGCCTACATAGCCGGCAAGGGCAACAACGAGAAACTGGTGGATGTAGCGGGCGGCACCGACAAGGCTTTCAACGACTACGCCTTCGTCTGGGAGAAGGATCGGCTGCGCTGGTACGTCAATGGCCAGCTCGTGAATACGATCACCGATCCGGCAAAGCTGCCCAGCCATGCGCAAAAGATATTCTTCAGCCTTTGGGGCAGCGATACGATGAAGGGCTGGCTCGGCACGTTTTCGGATCCGGGCCGCAAGCTCACCCTGCAAGTGGACCGCCTCGCATTCACGGCGCTAGGCGAGCCTTGCCAGTTCCCGGAATCGTTGGCATGCGGCATAAAGTAAAAGCTAATTTGAACCGGCTCGACCGAAAGCGGTCCGAAGCCTTGAACAGGAATGAAACCGAATGAATTTGACGGTCTTTGGAATTGGCTATGTCGGTCTCGTGCAGGCGGCGGTGCTTGCCGAAGTCGGCCACCAGGTGGTGTGCGTCGACGTCGACGTGAAAAAGGTCGAGCGGCTCAATCAGGGCCTCATCCCGATTTTCGAGCCCGGGCTCGAAAGCCTTGTCAAGGAGAACCATGCGGCCGGCCGCATCAAGTTCACCACCGACGCTGCCGCCGCGGTCAGGCATGGCGAGATCCAGATGATCGCTGTCGGCACGCCTCCGGGAGAGGACGGTTCGGCCGACCTCAAATATGTGCTGGCCGTCGCCGAGGCCATCGGCCGGGAGATGGACGCGCCCAAGATCGTTGTCGGCAAATCGACCGTGCCGGTCGGCACCTGCGAAAAGGTAAAGGCCAGGATCGCCGCGACGCTGAAGGCGCGGGGCCGCGAGGATCTGGCTTTCGATGTTGCCTCCAATCCGGAATTTCTCAAGGAAGGCTCCGCGGTGGCCGACTGCATGAAGCCCGATCGCATCATCGTCGGCACCAGCAGCGAGAGCACCGAGGCGGTGATGCGTGAACTTTACGCCCCGTTCAACCGCAACCACGAGAAGATGATCGTGATGGATGTGCGCAGCGCCGAATTCACCAAATACGCGGCCAATTGCATGCTGGCGACCAAGATCAGCTTCATGAACGAAATGGCCAATCTGGCCGAGGAGCTGGGCGCCGACATCGAGGAGGTCCGCAAGGGCATCGGCAGCGATCCCCGCATCGGCTACCACTTCATCTATCCAGGCCTCGGCTATGGCGGCTCGTGCTTCCCCAAGGATGTGCGCGCCTTAATCAAGGCGGCGGAAGGCGTCAAGTTCGACGCCAAGCTGCTGCGCGCGGTCGAGGAGCGCAACAACGAGCAGAAGTCGGTTCTGTTCGAAAAGGTGAATCGCCATTTCAAGGGCAATCTCAAGGGCAAGACCTTTGCGCTGTGGGGCTTGGCCTTCAAGCCCGACACCGACGACATGCGCGAGGCGCCGGCGCGTGTCTTGATGGAAGCGCTCTGGAACGCCGGTGCCAAAGTGCAGGCTTACGATCCCGAGGCGATGCAGGAATGCCAGGCCATCTATGGGCAGCGCGAGGATCTGCTCTTGTGCGGAACCAAGGAGGCAGCGCTGCGTGGCGCCGACGCACTCCTGATCGCCACCGAGTGGAAGAGCTTCCGCGCGCCTTCTTTCGACGCGATGAAGGATGCGCTGACCACGCCGATCATCTTCGATGGCCGAAACCTCTACGACCCGAAGGTCATCGCTCGCCACGGCATCGAGTACCACAGCATCGGCAGGTTGGCGGCGTGAGACCATGCGGGAAAGCCTGGCAAAACCGGCTCGGACACCAAGGACGGTTACGAGGGCTTCGATGAACGCGCTCGTATCAACAAAGGGTTTTATCTGATGGTGCTGGGTATCAGGCCGGAACAGACCGCAAACGACCATTTCGATCTTGTCGCCATCGGCTCCGGATTCGGCTCGGCCTTCTTCCTGCATGCGTTCGCCAAGCGGCGAAAGGCCCGCATTCTGGTTCTGGAATGGGGCCGGCACAACACGCATGAATGGCAGCTCGAGCAGAACGCCAACACCGACATCGAAGACGAGACAACCTACAGGACCAACTCGGACAAGCCGTGGAACTATACCATCGGATTGGGTGGCGGAACGAATTGCTGGTTCGCGCAGACGCCGCGCTTTCATCCGAACGACTTCAGGTTGAAAAGCCTCTACGGCGTCGGCAACGACTGGCCGATCAGCTATGACGAGCTCGAACCGTTCTACTGCGATGCAGAGGAGGTTATGTCGATTTCAGGCGATCCCGACATGGCCGCGATGATGCCGCGTTCCAGGCCGTTTCCACAACCACCGCATCACATGTCGACGCCGGACCGGATGATGAAAGCGGCGCAGCCGGACCAGCATTTTGTGGTGCCGACTGCGAGGGCGCGCGTGCCGACCGCGCAGCGGGCCTCGTGCTGCGCCAACTTGCGATGCGGCCTATGCCCGGTCGACGCGAAATTCACTGCCAACAATGGCCTGATGCACGTCTTCGAGCATCCCGACGTTTCGGTCTGCCTTGGCGCCGAAGTGCGTCGGCTCGACCATGTCGGCGGATCGGTCCGTTCGGTGACATTCGTGCATGACGGCAAGGAATATTCGGTCGGCGGCGATCTCTTCATTCTGGGCGCCAATGCCATCCATAGCCCGGCGATCATGTTGCGGTCCGGCCTGTCGGGCGAATTCGTCGGGCGCGGCCTGCACGAATCCTACGGATGGAATTTCGAGGCCTATCTCGACGGTGTCGACAATTTCGACGGGAGCACCATCACCACAGGCCTGAATTTCGGCCTTTATGACGGCTCCCATAGATCGCAGCATGCGGCGGCGCTGGTCTATTTCGAAAACCGCTGGCAGCACGGGATGCGCCCCGAAAAGGGTCGTGTCCGTCAGACGCTTCCCCTCATCATCGTCACCGAAGATCTGCTCGATCCAGAAAATCTCGTGATCCTCGACGAGGATGAAAACGCCTTCGTCAGTTTCAAGGGAGCATCCGACTATGCCGTCGAGGGCATGGCGCGGGCAAAGGAGAAATTGCCGGCGCTTCTGGCTCCGCTGCCGGTCGAAGAGATTTTCGATCGCGGCATCCGGCCGACCGAGTCGCATGTCCAGGGCACTTTGAGAATGGGCTCAAGCCCGGCGGATTCCGTCGTCGACCGGGACATGATCCATCATCAGCTCAGGAACCTGGTTGTGGTCGGCTCGAGCACATATCCAAGCTGCTCATGCGCCAACCCGAGCCTGACCGCGGCAGCCCTTTCCTTGCGGGCGGCGAGCCGGATAGCGGGAAAGGAAATGGCCGGATGATCAAGGTTTCGCGGCGCGCGGCACTGGCCATCATGGCTGGCGGAGTTGCTTCGACCGGCATCGCCTACGCCGCCGTTTCCTCGCTTTCCGACGAGGACCTGGTGCGCGTCACGCTCGAAAGATATTTCGGCAGGCTGAACATGCGTATCGAACATTTGCAGCAGTTCGTTCTGGAATTCCAGAAGCGGAATCCCTGGATGTTTCCAAACGAAAAGCTGAGCGATGCGGTCACCTTGCTTGAGACGCTGAAATTGGGCGCCGCACGCCGGTTTCTGCCCGAACAGAAAAAAGAGGATCTGAGGCAGTTCGACCGCTGGGTCATTGCCGAGTTCCATATGCTGACCGACTACGCCCGGCGCAGTTCGCCAACCGATCCGATCCGGTTCACCGGGTGGCAGCCATGCACCAATCCGTTCGCCAATATCGAGATGCAACAGGATGCCTGAGGCGGAACGCAAGCCATCATCCGTAAACAAGCAATGCGTCATCGCCCGTAAACGTGAGAATGCGACAAGGAGCCGAAACCATGAAAGTGCTTTTTGCAGGTGGCAACGGTTACACGCCCCAGTTTAGCGGCGGTGTCCAGTCCAGCACCCATCATCTTGCCGAGCAGTTGCTCGAGCAGGGCCATGAGGCGTCGGTGCTCGCCGCCCTGTTCGGCCAGGGCGTCTTCGGCTACAAGGCGCGCGCCAAGATGAAGCTTCTGAGGCAGCGCGCGGTCATCGACAGCTATCCGGGCTACCCGGTCGTGCGGGCCTGGTTTCCCTGGGAGGCGGCGGCTTTTGCCGTCCAAAAGCTGAGGCCGGATGTCGCCGTGGTCCAGTGCCACAAGTCGGTTCCGATCGGCAAGGCGCTGCAGGCCGAAGGCGTGCCGCTGGTCGTCTATCTCAGGAATGTCGAATTTCACGAATTGGGCGGCGATCTGCGCGAGCTGCATTCGGCGCTCTACATCGCCAATTCCGAGTTCACCGCGCGCACTTACAAGGCAAAATTCGATATCGATTCGACGGTAATACCGCCGACCATCAATCCCGCGCTCTACAGCACGCCGACGACAGGCGAGTTTGTCACGCTGATCAATCCTTATGAGGAAAAAGGCTTCGAGCTTGCAGTGCGCATTGCCGCCGCCTGCTCCGAAATCCCGTTCCTGTTCGTCGAAAGCTGGAAGCTCGACGACGACCATCGGGCCCGGATCGAGCAGACGATCGCGCCGCTTGGCAACGTCACGCTGGAGAATCGGACCAGCGACATGAAGACGGTCTATGGCCGCACGAGAATCCTGCTCGCCCCCAGCAAGTGGGAAGAGGCCTGGGGTCGGGTTGCGTCGGAAGCCCACTGCAGCGGCATTCCCGTCGTAGGCTCACGTCGTGGTGGGCTGCCCGAAGCGATCGGCTCCGGTGGCGTGGTGCTGGATTACGACGCCCCGCTCGCCGATTGGGTGGCCGTGGTCAGGCGCCTGTGGACCGACAGGCAGGAATATGAGCGGCTTTCTGCGGCGGCGCGTGCATTCTCCGAGCGCCCGGAACTCGATCCCGGGCGCCAGTTCGCGACCTTCTTCTCGATGCTCGAGAGGGCGGTACGACAGCCTTCGCGGCAGGCCGCCTAATGCATGTCGCCCAAAAGCATGCCCTCGGTCTTGAACCGAGGATGCACAGCGGTTTTGGGGCAACGACATGCAAAAATAAGAACTTAAAGCGCGTTGCATGAATCCCATCAGACGCGACGCGCTTTAAGTTCTCTAAAGCCAGGTTCAGGCCGGTCGTTTGACCCGGCTCTTCAGCGTTTCATAGCCGCGTTCGCCAAGCAGCGTGCGCGCGACGGTCTTGATCGCCGTCTTGCGCCCGTCAGGCGAATTGATCTCCCGCAATCTGCCCGGAAGGTTGCGCGCCGCCTGTCCAAGTGAGGGAAGCGACAGCGCATCGGGATAACTTATCAGATGCGTTTCCACGCACAGCACCGGCTTGCCAGAAAGCTCGGCGATCTTGAGCGCCTGCTGGTGCTCGCTTTCGATGAACAGGATGGCATCGGATTTGCGGTAGAAATCGGCTTTGAAACTGCCATGCACGCCAAGCCGCTGCCGTTCCGCCTTGCTCGGCAGATCAAGCATGATCAGTCTGTCGTATTCTATGCCGTGCTTTGCGAGCCATGCTTCGGTAAGCGCGCGGTATTTCTCCAGCCGGCTGGTGACGAGCCAGCCGATTTTGCGGGTCGGGCCAAACAGGGGCAGCGCTTCGCTGAGGAATTTCTCATAAGCGGGACCGTCGTCGTTTTCGGCTTCGGTCGGGTCCAGACAAAGCACGCCGTCAATGTCGACGCAGCATTGCGCCAGGAATTTGTGGTGCATGAAGTTCCACTGGAACATCCTTGGATGCGGCACGACTTCCAGGACGATATCGGTTTCTTCGTGCTGCGCCAACAGGCCGAACACTGCGGCAAAGGTGAAGTCCGCCTTGATGCCGGAAGCCTCTACACGGTTGCGCGCCTCGCGCATGGCGGCGCCGCCGCTGACGCTGTCGTCGAGCACCAGAACCTTGCGCATGTCGGAGGCCTGCCGGTCGAGCGCGGCGCGGCGCTTGGTGACCCCTGACGTATAAATCTTTCCGGCGAGGAAACTGTCCAGGTCAGTCATAGGGATGTTCGCCGTCAGGCTGAACAGCGTGGCGGCGAGAATGCCGCTTCGGGGAACGCCGACCACCAGGTCGATGTCTCGCGGCAGCCGGTGAAGGTTCCTGACAATCGCGTCGTTCATGTCGGAGATCGATCGGTAGTGCATGGGATCAGACCTGGTCCTCGTATGAATGTCCGTGCAAGTTACTTCGCCTCGCTTGGTGCTGCCGTGGGCGGCCGTGCCGGCAGGAGTTTCAGGGCCTCCCGCAACGCCTCGCGGCCAGAAGCAAACGCCAGCGCGACTACAACGGTGATAATGTAGGACAGCACCGCCGCAATCGCCATGGCGATGACGTGCTGTTGCGGCAGCAGCGGCTTGGCGAACCAGATGGTGGCAAGCGCCAGATGCCCGCCAAGCACGAAGGGCGTTGCCGCGCGAAGGATATGGCTTGCGCGCAGCGGCCCGGTCTTGCCGATATACAGCCACAGGAAGGGTGTTCTGAGATATTCGCTGATCGCATAGGCGATCGCCACGCCCAAAGCGCCATAAGGCAGGCCGGCGATGAACGCCACCACCGACGTCAACGCTGTTACGATGCCCCAGCGCATGAAATCGCCCGAGCGGCCCTGGCTGATGAAAAGCCATCCCGCCGGGTTGTTGAGCGGCTGCAGCAGTCCGGCAAAACCGAGCGCCAGGAAGATGCTGGAACTCTGCCGCCACTGCTCGCCGAGCACGAACGGTATCAGCACGTCGGACATGGCGGTGGCGAAGGCGACGCCGGGAAGTGCGACCAGCAAGATCAGAGGCATGACGCGAAGATAGGCGCTGCGGTAGCGATCCGGTTCGTCCTTCAGCCTGGAAAGAGCCGGCACCATGACCTTCGTCAGCGGATTGGTGATCTGGCTCAATGGGAACAGAAGCAGTTTGTAGGCCCGGTCATAAAGCCCGAGCTGCGCTTCGCCCCAATATTTTCCGATCAGCACATTGTCGAGATTGCGGGCAAAGAAGTTGGCGAAATTGAACCCGGTGATGCCTGCGCCAAAATTGATCAGTTCGCTGATCCCATCGACCCTGCGCGGCAGGCTAGGGCGCCATCGCGAGTTTGCCCAGAAGCAAAGCGTGGGCAGCACGGCTGCTGTCAGCGTGCCGGCAAAAAGCGCCCAGTAGGAACGGTCGATGAAAGTCCAGGCGATCGATACGACGAGGCCGGCGACGGCACTTACGACATCGATGATGGCCAGGCGGGCGAACTGCATGCGGCGTGTCAGCAGCGCCAGATGCTGGGCGCCCAGCCCGTAGGCTATGATCTGCAGCCCCAACGCGGCCACCAGACCTGTCACCCGCGGCTCGCTGTAGAAGGCGGCGACCAGCGGTGCCGCGCCGGCAAGCACGCAGGCAAGTAACACGCTGACCGCGACATTGACCCAGAACAGGTAGTTGATCTCTTCATGCCTGATTCCGCTTTTCTGGATCGTCGCCTGGGTCAGGCCGAAATCCTGGAACAGCGCGATGAAGGCAAGCACCGGCGCACACATCGCCACGACACCGAAGTCCTGCGGCGACAGCAGGCGCGACAGCACGATGACGGAGGCGACCTGCGTCGCAACCCGTACCGATTGCGCCAAAGCCGTGATGATAGCGCCGCGTCCGACCGATCTGCGGAGAGAGCCCTCTGGCGGATCGAATGCATTGGCTTGCAAATTCAGGATTCCTGATTTTTGTGCCGGTCCCTATGACAGGCCCGCGCCCTATGCCATCATCAAACTACGGCAATAATTTTGCAGTGCAACAAAAAACGTGGATCTTTGTCACGCCGCGCCAAAAATGTTGCGATGCAGCAAAAGCTGTACTAGGTTTCTTGGTGGGCGGGCCAACAGCGGTCGATTTTTCATGCTGCATGTCTTGTACTTGGTACACGACGTCTCCGACCCGGCAGTGCGCCGGCGGATCATAATGCTCAAGGCAGGCGGCGCCCAGGTCACACTGGCGGGCTTCCGTCGGACGGCAAGCCCGATCGCCGACGTCGATGGTTTGCAGCCGATCGATCTTGGCGCGACGCGCGACGGCCGATTCGCCCAGCGGCTGGCAGCGGTCGCGAAGGCGGCGGTCTCAATCGGCTCGAAACTCGGTTCCATGCCAAGACCCGACCTCATCATCGCGCGCAATCTGGAAATGCTGGCGCTTGCCCGGCGTGCCAGGTCGGCTTTCCAGGTGGCGGTGCCGATTGTCTACGAGTGTCTCGACATCCACCGCCTGGTGCTTCGCGACGACCTTCTGGGCAAGGCCATGCGCGGCGCGGAACGCTATCTGGCCAGAGATATAAAACTCCTTGTGACCAGTTCGCCGGCCTTCATAGCCAACTATTTCAAACCGTTCGGGCAGATCGCCGCGCCGATCGAATTGCTCGAAAACAAATATTTCGAGCCTGCCGCCGTTTCGCTGGATGATCGCATCGTGGCAGAGAATCCCATCGCTCCGCCTTGGCGGATCGGCTGGTTCGGCGCACTCCGGTGCCGCCGCTCCCTGGAGCTTCTGGCCGAATTTTCCCGCCGGCTCGACGGTCGCTTCGAAATCATCCTCAGGGGCCGTCCGGCGCTTTCCGAATTTCCGGATTTTCACGCTTTCGTCGAATCTGAGCCTTGGCTCTCGTTTGGCGGACCCTATCGGAATCCCGAGGATATGGCTATGATCTACCGGGAGGTTCATTTTTCCTGGGCCATAGATTTTTTCGAGCAGGGGCTGAATTCCGAATGGCTGCTGCCTAACCGCCTCTATGAGGGCTGCCGCTTCGGCGCCGTGCCGATCTCGATGCGCCGCACCGAAACCGGCAGGTTCCTCGACCGGCAGGGCATCGGCGTTCTTTTGCCCCAAGCCACGCCCGAGGCGCTTGAAGCCGCTTTGGGCGACATGGAGGAGCATCGTTTCGGGAATTTGCGGGCACGTGTTCTTGCCCGCAATCCGCGAACCTGGAGCCATGACCGCAGCGATTGCCGGGCGCTCGTCGAGAAGCTTCGTGGGTTGACGGCCGCGCCCGATGCATATGCTGCCGAGGCTCTGGCATAGGATGGGTAGGGATGGACATGGGTCGATGACGCAAACTGGAATGCTTCCGTCCAGCCTGATCGTGATTCCGTGCCTGAATGAAGCGGCTCACATCGGGGCGCTTGTTCATGAGCTTCGACCGGCGGCCGAGAGGCTTGGCGCCAGGATCGTCGTTGCCGATGGCGGCAGCACTGACGGCACAAGGGCGATCGTCGAGGAGATCGCCGTGGAGGATCCGCGGATCATCCTTCTTGACAATGAAAAGCGCCTCCAGAGCGCGGCGATCAATCTTGCGGTCGCCAGTTACGGCGCAGGGGCCGAATATCTCATTCGCATCGACGCGCATGGCGGCTATCCCCCGGACTATTGCGATCGGCTGATCGAGGAGGCGCTGGCCACTGGCGCGGATTCGGTCGTCGTCTCGATGCTGACCAGCGGCAGCGGCATGGTGCAGAAAGCGGTGGCGGCTGCGCAGAATTCCAAGCTCGGCACGGGTGGCTCCAAGCACCGGCATGTTTCGGCGGGAGAGTGGGTCGATCACGGCCATCATGCGTTGATGCGAATATCAGCCTTCAAGGCAGTGGGCGGCTATGACGAGACGTTCAGTCATAACGAGGATGCGGAGCTCGACTACCGGCTCCGTCGGTCCGGTTACCGGATCTGGATGACCGGTAAGACGCAAATGACCTATTACCCGCGCTCGTCGCTCGCCGGCCTCTATTTCCAGTATCTCGGCTATGGCCGCGGCAGGGCAAAGAACGTTCTCAAGCACCGCATGATACCGAAAGTCCGGCAGATGGTGCCGCTTCTGGTGGTTCCCATCGTCGTTCTCGCGGCTTTTTCCTTCGTGCATTGGCTGGCGATCGTGCCGCTCCTGATATGGGCGTCGGTCTGCCTCGGCTATGGCGTGTGGACCGCCATCAGCCAGCGCAATCCGGACAGTGCCCTTGCCGGGATTTCGGCGATGGTCATGCATTTCGGCTGGTCCGTCGGCTTTTGGCTGCAACTGCTTGGACCGCGGTCACAGCGCAGGGTGGCGTGATGGGCGTGGCCGAAGAAAACCGCAGCATCGACATCTGCGTCTGCACGTTTCGGCGGCCGGAGCTTGCCGACACGCTTCGCTCGATTGCCGCCTTGGACGTACCTCCGGGATTCGACGTCCGCGTCATCGTCGCCGACAATGATGACGGCCCGACGGCCGAACTGCTGGTGGCGACGCTGGCGGAGACGCTGAAGCTGCCGATCAGCTACCATCATTGCCCGGCCCGCAACATCTCGATCGCCCGCAACGCCTGCCTCGACGCCAGCACGTCGGATTTCGTCGCCTTCATCGACGATGACGAAATGGCAACCGCCGGCTGGCTCGCCGAACTGGTTGCGACGGCGCAAGTGAGCGGCGCCGCCGCCGTGCTCGGGCCGGTGCGGGCACGCTATCGGCCTGATGCGCCCGACTGGATGCGCCGTGGCGATTTCCACTCCACCTTGCCCGTCTGGGTGCGCGGCGAGATCCGCACCGGCTACACCTGCAACGTTCTGCTCAGGATGGGCGCCGACAGCCTGCGCGGCCGGCGGTTCAGCCTCGCGCGCGGCCAGACCGGCGGCGAGGACACCGAATTCTTCGACCATATGGTCAAGGCCGGCGGCCGCATCGCCTTTTCGCCGCAGGCCCGGGTCGACGAAGTGGTGCCGCGCGCCAGGGCCGCATTCGACTGGCTCCGCCGCCGTCGGTTCCGTGTCGGGCAGACGCATGGGCACCTCCTGGGACGCGACGCGCGTGGTCTCGCGCTGGTCAGGCAAGTCGGCCTCGCCTCGGCAAAGGCGCTCTATTGTTTCGCATCGGCAATCCCGGTCGCCATCAATCCCGTGCGCAGGAACCGCAGCGTGCTTCGCGGCATCATGCATGTCGGCGTCGTGAGCGGTCTCGTCGGTGTGCGTGAAATTCGTCAATACGGCCTGCCCTCGCCGCAGGAAGGGGGCAAGCGTGCAGCCTGACGTCACCTTTGTCATTGCCGCTTACAATGCGGAACTGACCATCGAGCGGGCGATCGCCAGCGCCATCGCCCAGCGCAATGTCAGCGTCGAAATCATCATCGTCGACGACCAGTCGCGCGACCGGACGCTCGATCTGGCGAAATCCTATCCGCAAGATGTCGTACGTGTCGTCGCCCTTGCGCAGAACCGTGGTCCCGGCGGCGCCAGGAATGCCGGCCTCGAGCTTGCCCGCGGCAGATGGGTCGCGGTGCTCGATTCCGACGATGCGGTCTATCCAGGGCGGATATGCGCCATGATCGACCGCGCGGAGAAAGCAGGCGCCGAGATCGTCGTCGACAATCTCCAGGTCGTTCGCGAGGACGGCGTTGCCGAAGAGACGATGTTCCCGGCCGACTATCTGGAGGGCTTGGGTGAAATCTCGCTGGCGGACTATATCGCCGGCAATGTGGTCTTCGAATCCAGGTTCAACCTTGGCTATCTCAAGCCGATCTTCCAGCGCCGGTTCCTGAACGAAAACGGCCTTCGCTATGACGAAAGCCTGATCATCGGCGAAGACTATATCTTGCTGGCCAGTGCTCTGGCCAAGGGCGGAAAATGCGTGGTCGAGCCGACGACCGGCTATGTCTATCATATCCGGACCGGCTCCATTTCCCGCGTGCTCGAACTTCATCACGTCGAGGCGATGCGCAAGGCTGATCTCGTCTTCGCCAGAACCCATTCGATGGACGCGGCCGCCCAGGCCGCTTTCGCAAGGCGCACGCGCAGCCTGCGCAAGGCGGCGTCGTTCCTGTCGCTGGTCCAGCATATCAAGGCGCGGTCCCCGCTCAAGGCGGTGTGGACGGCGCTCAGCGATCCGGCGGCGGTTCGGCATATGAGCATGCCGATCGCCATCCGGCTGCGAAGGGTAGCGGCACAGCTTGCCGTGGGTGGGAGGTGAAGAGTGCGGGTGAATGAAAATGGTTGCAGGCCCCGCAATAATTGAAGTCGATCCCCTCAGAAGGAATATGCAATGAAGAAAGTCAGGAAGGCAGTCATACCGGTGGCGGGGCTTGGGACGCGATTCCTGCCGGCGACCAAATCCATGCCGAAGGAAATGCTGCCGGTCGTCGACAGGCCCGTCGTGCAATATGCGGTGGACGAGGCGTTCGAAGCCGGCATCGAGCACATTGTCTTCGTGACGGGCCGCAACAAGGCGGTCATCGAGGATTATTTCGACCTGCATCCCGAATTGATTGGGACTTTGGAGCAGAGCGGCAAGACGGCGCAACTTCAAGCGCTCGAAAGCCTGCTGCCCGTGGCCGGCGCCACGAGTTTCATCCGGCAGCAGTCGCCGCAAGGTCTCGGCCATGCGGTATGGTGCGCCCGGGAGGTCATCGGCGATGAGCCCTTCGCATTGCTGTTGCCGGACATGGTGTCTTTCGGCGGGCGCGGATGTCTCGCCGAAATTGCCGACCTCTATGCACAGACCGGCGGAAACGTGATCGCCGTCGAACGCTGCGATCCGACCGAAACCAGCAAATACGGCATTGTCGGCTGCGGCGCGGACGTCGGCACGGGCTTCGAGGTGACCGCCATGGTCGAAAAGCCGGCTCCGGCCAATGCGCCGTCGAACTACTACATCAACGGCCGCTACATCCTGCAGCCCGAGATTTTCTCGTTGCTCGGCAATCAGCAACGCGGTGCCGGCAACGAAATCCAGCTGACCGACGCCATGGTCCGCCTTGCGCAAAACCAGGCTTTCTTCGCCCAGCCCTTTAACGGCTGCATGTTCGACTGCGGCTCGAAGGAGGGGTTCATCCAGGCCAACGTCGCCTTCGCGCTGTCGCGCGACGATATGAAAGAGGCCGTCTTCGACATGCTTCAGGAGTTCGTCCGGACGCATGAGCGCCGGGTAGAAGCCGCATAATGCCCATTTTTTGGTAGCATTAGCATATGAGGGTGGCGCAAGACACGCCGATGCGGTTGGTCGCCCGGATCTCGCGGTATCTGGCATGAAGCTTGCGTCCCATATATGCTGGTGCTCCTGATCTTGCTCTAGCGCCTGCAAACGAGAGCATCGACCCAAAAATGGAGACCGGTTTTGGGAAAATCCGATGCTCGCACAAAGAGATAGAGCGGCGGAACAGTTCGACTTGAAGGACCGCCGCTCTAGACGCAAACTAGAATTGGATCGAAGATGAATTATGCCAATTTTCCTCTCGACAAGAGGAAGCCATTGCCGAGTTCAGACGCAGTAAGCGCCGAAGACTTCATCGATGTCGAGCGCCTGCTCGGCATGGCAGCAAGGCAGGCAAAGGTGGTCGCGGCATGCGCCGCCATCGGTCTTTTTCTGGGCGTGCTCTATTTGCAGACCACGCCTCCCACCTACATGGCGATGAGCCGCGTGCTGATCGACGAAGGCTTGAACAAGGTCGTCGACGAGGTCTCGGCGGCGTCGGTCAGCATGCAGACCGATTCCGCCATTCTGAGCCAGATCGAAATTCTCCACTCGGCCAGGCTGGCGGCGGTGGTCGTCGACAAGCAGAAGCTCGATCAGAACGACGCTTTCATGAATCCCCCCACATCGGCCGTGTCGAAGGCTGCCGGTTTCGTGCGCGGCATGGTCCGGTATTTCCGCCCCAACCCTGCCGTGGGCGTCACCGACGTCACCCAGCTTGATGAGGCGGCGCGCGAGGCGATGATGGCTTCGTCACGCCGCGATTACGCAATCCTCAAATTGCAGAACGAGGTGCAAGCCGAGCGCCTCGGTCGAAGCTATGTGATCTCCATCGCCTATCAGGCGACGGATCCCGTACTTGCGACCGCGATCACCAAGGCCTATGCCGACGCCTATCTCGCGGATCAGCTCGATGCGAGCTTCGATGCGACCGAGCGGGCGGCGGTCTGGCTGCAGGGCCGGCTGACCGAGCTTCGCGAAAGTTCCCAGGCAGCGTCGCTCGCCGTCGAGAGATTCAGGGCCGAACATGGGTTGGCCGTCGATGATGGTCAGTTGATCAGCGACAAGCAACTGTCCGACCTCAATGGCCAGCTCATCGAGGCGCAGGCCGATACCGCCCGCGCCAGCGCCCGATACCAGCAATACAAGTCGATCGTCGAAAGCGGTTCGGACAACGCATTCAGGGATGCCGCCATATCCGCCGACCAGCCGAGCAACTCAGTCATTTCAACGCTCAAGACCCGCTATCTCGCTGTCGCCAAGCGGCTGCAGGATATCGAAGCCAACTTCGGCGCCGAGCATCCCCAGGCGGTCGCACTTACCAAGGAAAAGGCCGACATATCGGCGCAGATTTTCGGCGAGCTGAAGCAACTGACCGAAAGCTACCGCAACGAATACGAAGTCGCTCTCGCACGCGAGACAGCGCTCCGCGCAAATGTCGCGTTGGCGGCTGGCAAGAGTTCCATCGACAACCAGTCGCAGGTCAAGCTGCGCGAACTGGAGCAGAAGGCTACGGCGCTCTCGACGCTCTATCAGACGTTCCTTGGCCGCTACGAGGAAGCCTCCCAGCAGCAATCGTTCCCGGTCGGCAAGATCCGCGTCATCTCGGACGCGAAGCTGCCGCAGTCCGCCGCAACCCCACGCACGTCCATTGTACTGGGACTTTCGCTTGTGCTTGGCGTGATGCTGGGGGCCGGGGTTGGCGGCTTGAATGAATTCAGGGAGCGGTTCTTCAGGACAGGCGAGGACGTTCGCGATCGCGTCGGCCTCAAATTCCTTGGCTACCTGCCGATCATTGGCAGCAAGATCGGCAAAGACGACAAGCGCGATGACGGTCAGGCGGATGTCAGGACCGCCCAATCACCGTCAGCCGCCGAAAAGCGCGCGCGTATGCGTGTGAGCATCGACGCACCGGCATCGATGTTTTCCGAAACGCTCCGCAGCACCAAGATTGCCTTCGACGTCGTGATGGAAGGGCAAGGCAGCCGTGTCATTGGCATAGTCTCGGTCCTTCCCGGCGAGGGCAAGTCGACCGTGGCGGCAAATCTGGCCGGACTGCTTGCCGCCAACGGGTCCAAAACGCTGCTGGTGGACGGTGACCTGCGCAACCCCGGCCTCAGCCGCAGCCTTGGCATGGAGACCGAGCAAGGCCTGATGGAAGCGGTGGTGAGCGGGCAGACGTGGCAGTCCGTCGGCAAGATCGACCGGCAGACGAAGCTGGCGATCATCCCGGCCGTCCCGCGCGGTCATTTCTCGCACACAAGCGAGCTTCTGTCGTCGGCCGGAATGCGGCGTTTCATCGACAACGCCAAGGAAACCTTCGAATACATCATCGTCGATCTGCCGCCGCTCGGCCCCGTGGTCGATGCCAAGGCTTTTGCTCCGCTTGTCGATGGTTTCGTGCTGGTAACCGAGTGGGGGCGCACGCCGCGTGCGATGGTGCAATCCATACTGAGTTCGGAAACTTATATCGCCAACAAGATCGTCGGCGTGGTCCTGAACAAGGTCGATTTGAAGAAGCTGGCGAAGTATGGATCGATCGGCGGCTCGGAAAAATTCTTCGACCGATATTCGACCTACTATCTGGAAAAATCGGAAGCGCGGACGAAGGCAAACACCTGAGGCCGGCATTGCCGCGCCGCGCGTCTGTTTGTTCCACCAAAAGACGCTTGGAGCCTTTTGCAGCCAAGTGGAATCACTCGGCGCTGCAGAGATGCGGCTAGTCTCTCATGTTCCCTGTCAAGGCTGAGCGCAAGACGGATGGTCTGCTGCGGCGTGGGCGAAGCAGTTGGATCGGCTGAAGCTGCACAGGGCTGGGGGTGGAGCTCAGAGACGACGGTTGATCAGACTCTCATCCGCGGGTTGGATACCGCCTTCCGTGTCTTCGTCTCGGGGCTGTCCTCTGTCTAGAGGGCGGGCGTCGAGCGGGTTGGCTCGGCCACATAACTAGCGACGGGAGTTCCCCACCGTGGCCCCACCCCCAACGCTGTGCAGCGGGTCGGGTCGAGACCTGTCTATGACGGTGCGACCTCCCGACCGAT
>NZ_VLKT01000017.1 GCF_007830515.1 Mesorhizobium tianshanense | reverse complement strand
ACCGCTCCAATGTCGGCCGCCTGCTGCACCGCCTTGGGCTCAGCCACAAAAAAAACTCTGCAGGCCAGCGAGCAGCAGCGCGCCGACATCCGTGAGGCGCGCGACCTGTGGATCAGGCGACGAAAGCACTTCTTCAACAAGGCCTTGCCGCGCCTGGTCTTCATCGACGAGACGTCGACCAACACCAAGCTGACCAAACGCACGGGCTGGTCGCCCAAGGGCGAGCGCTACAGGACGCATGCTCCCTTCGGCCAATGGAAGACGCAGACCTTCATCGCCGGCCTGCGCTGCCACGGCATGATCGCGCCGTGGATCGTCGATGCCCCGATGAACGGACTCCTCCGCTTCGCCATGCGGCTCCTTCCGCGCCTCGTAAAGCGCGCGCGCCACAACATTGCTCGGTTCGGTGCCGACCCAGGCCTCCTTGCAGCTATGCTCGCGGCCGAGCTCAAACATGGCGTCGAGCATTCTTGTCGCGATGCACTGGCGCTGAAAGGCCGGCGCCACCCCGACTTCATCGATGTAGAGTTCGCTCACCTTGTCCGGATGGCGGTGGATGACGGCCGCGCACTGCCCGACGACCGTGCCGTCGAAAAGCGCCACGATCATGAAATGACCTGGCGAGGCAAGATAGGCGGCAAGGCGATCGGGCCTCACCGGTTCGTCGAACACGTCCTTGGCGACCCGCGTCACAAAGGCGTCGTCGCCAGGAAATAACCTTCTTATTTCCATGTTCATTATTTAAAGTCTCCCAAGTCGGCTTAATTTCTTTGACGCTTACGTAACTCCCGTTGTTTCTAACCGATTGAAATTATTCACTCCAAAATAATCGTTTGAATTTCTTTTGCGCTGGGGCTATTGGGTGCGGCGAAATCTCGCGGCTTCCCGTAGCATTCCGGCCTCCTTCCTCGACGCCGTCATCCCAAGTCGTTAAAGATCGGGGCGTCGTCACAGTCTAAAGGGAAAACATCCTGACATGGCACGCAACAAGATAGCGCTCATCGGCTCGGGCATGATCGGCGGCACGCTCGCCCACATGATCGGCCTCAAGGATCTCGGCGACGTCGTGCTGTTCGACATCGCCGAGGGTATCCCGCAAGGCAAGGGGCTTGATATCGCGCAGTCGTCGCCGGTCGACGGGTTCGACTCCAGGCTGACCGGCGTCAACGACTATGCCGGCATCGAGGGCGCCGACGTCTGCATCGTCACCGCCGGCGTGCCGCGCAAGCCCGGCATGAGCCGCGACGACCTTCTCGGCATCAACCTGAAGGTCATGGAGCAGGTTGGCGCGGGTCTCAAGAAATACGCGCCGAAAGCCTTCGTCATCTGCATCACCAACCCGCTCGACGCCATGGTCTGGGCGCTGCAGAAATTCTCCGGGCTGCCGAAGAGCCATGTCGTCGGCATGGCCGGTGTGCTGGACAGTTCGCGCTTCCGCTATTTCCTGGCCGAGGAATTCAAGGTGTCGGTCGAGGATGTCACCGCCTTCGTGCTCGGCGGCCATGGCGATTCCATGGTGCCGATGATCCGCTATTCGACGGTCGCCGGCATCCCGTTGCCCGACCTCATCAAGATGGGCTGGACCTCGAAGGAAAAGCTCGACCAGATCGTGCAGCGCACCCGCGACGGCGGCGCCGAGATCGTCGGCCTGCTCAAGACCGGCTCGGCCTTCTATGCGCCGGCCGCCTCGGCGATCTCGATGGCCGAGGCCTACCTCAAGGACAAGAAGCGCGTGCTGCCCTGTGCCGCGCATCTCTCCGGCCAGTATGGCGTCAAGAACACCTATGTCGGCGTGCCGGTGGTGATCGGCGCCGGCGGCGTCGAGCGCGTCATTGAGATCGACCTCAGCAAGGCCGAGCAGAAGATGTTCGACAATTCGGTGGCGGCGGTGCAGGGCCTGTGCGAGGCCTGCGTCAACATCGCTCCGCATCTCGCAGCCAAGTGACCCCCGGCAACTGATCTGGAGACATCGCGCATGAACATCCATGAATATCAGGGCAAGGCGCTGCTGAAGGGCTTTGGCGCGCCGGTGGCCGAAGGCGTGCCGGTGTTCGCTGCAAGCGAGGCGGAAGCCGCCGCCAAGGCGCTGCCCGGGCCGCTCTATGTGGTGAAGAGCCAGATCCATGCCGGCGGCCGCGGCAAGGGCAAATTCAAGGAGCTCGGCCCCGACGCCAAGGGCGGCGTGCGGCTGGCGAAGTCGGTGGCCGAGGTCGTCGCCAACGCCCACGAGATGCTCGGCCACACGCTGGTCACCAAGCAGACCGGCCCGGCGGGCAAGCAGGTCAACCGCCTCTATATCGAGGACGGCGCCGACATCGAGCGCGAGCTCTATCTGTCGCTGCTGGTCGACCGCTCGGTCGGCCGCATCGCCTTCGTCGTTTCGACCGAGGGCGGCATGGACATCGAGGCGGTCGCCCACGACACGCCGGAAAAGATCATCACCGTCGCCATCGACCCGGAAAAGGGCGTGACGGCGGATGATCTGAAAGAACTCAACGGCGCGCTGAAGCTCGACGGCGACGCCGCCAAGGACGGCGAGACGCTGTTCCCGATCCTCTACAAGGCCTTCGTCGAGAAAGACATGAGCCTGCTCGAGGTCAACCCGCTGATCGTCATGAGAAACGGCCGGCTGCGCGTGCTCGACGCCAAGGTGTCGTTCGACAACAACGCGCTGTTTCGCCATCCCGACGTGATGAAGCTGCGCGACATCACCGAAGAGGATGAGAAGGAGATCGAGGCGTCGAAATACGACCTCGCCTATGTCGCGCTCGACGGCAATATCGGCTGCATGGTCAACGGCGCCGGTCTCGCCATGGCGACGATGGACATCATCAAGCTCTATGGCGCCGAGCCCGCCAACTTCCTCGATGTCGGCGGCGGCGCGTCGAAGGAGAAGGTGACGGCGGCGTTCAAGATCATCACCAAGGATCCGGCGGTCAAGGGCATCCTGATCAACATCTTCGGCGGCATCATGAAATGCGACATCATCGCCGAGGGTGTGATCGCGGCGGTCAAGGAAGTCGGGCTGCAAGTGCCGCTGGTGGTCCGGCTCGAAGGCACCAATGCCGAACTCGGCAAGAAGATCATCAACGATAGCGGGCTCAATGTGGTTTCGGCCGATGATCTTGATGACGCGGCGAAGAAAATCGTGGCGGCGGTGAAGGGCTGAGCCTGATGGGCCAACCACTTTCTCCATTGGCAGGTGGCTTGGGCTTCATGGCAATGGGACTCGTTTGGCTTTGTCTGGTTGCCTTGGTCAAAGCCGTGTGGGGTGATGAAAAAAAGGCGATAAAGTACGGTATGTTTATGCCTGGGCAGGTTGAATTTCAGAGGCAGTTTCGTCCGTTCTTCGTCGGCATTTTTTTCTGGATGTTCAGGCCGATCGCCTGGGCAATGTTGGGGGGGCGGGTTCTGTGCCGTTCTCTATGGTCTGTTTAAAAATGTTTGGGTTGGGTCGTAGATGCCTCCGCACAAGATAAACCTGGTCGAGGCGGCGGATGCGAAGATCAGAAAAGTCTTCGACCCGCATATCGCCGGTGACGTCAACGAATCCCAGGTCAAGATCGCCAAGTTCGGCGACGTCTTCGACTGGCATGCGCATGACAATGAGGATGAGGCGTTCCTCGTCCTGCGCGGCCGCATCGCCATCGATTTCCGCGACGGCACGGTGGAACTTGGCAGCGGCGAGTTCATCGTCGTGCCTCGCGCCGTCGAGCACCGGCCGCGCTCGCTGAGCAAGGAGCCGGTCGTGCTGATGTTCGAGCCGGCGACGACGCTCAACACCGGCAACGCCAAGAGCGACCTCACCGTCGCCGATCTGAAGCGACTCTGACGATGACCGCGCAGCCTTCCTCGATCAACGATTTGTAAAAAGGGCCACCATGTCCATTCTCGTCGACAAGAACACCAAGGTGCTGGTGCAGGGCCTGACCGGCAAGACCGGCACGTTCCATACGGAGCAGGCGCTGGCCTATCACGGGACAAAAATGGTCGGCGGCATCCATCCCAAGAAGGGCGGCGAGACGTGGACCGGCGCCAAGGGCGAGAGCCTGCCGATCTTTGCGACGGTTGCCGAAGGCAAGGCACAGACCGGCGCCAATGCGTCCGTCGTCTATGTGCCGCCGGCGGGCGCCGCGGAGGCGATCCTGGAGGCGATCGAAGCCGAGATCCCGCTGATCATCTGCATCACCGAGGGCATCCCGGTGATCGACATGATCAGGGTCAAGGCGAGGCTCGACCGCTCGACATCGCGGCTCATCGGCCCGAATTGCCCCGGCGTCCTGACCCCCAACGAATGCAAGATCGGCATCATGCCCGGCAACATCTTCCGCAAGGGCTCGGTCGGCGTTGTTTCCCGCTCGGGAACGCTTACCTATGAGGCAGTGTTCCAGACCACCAATGTCGGCCTCGGCCAGACCACCGCCGTCGGCATCGGTGGCGACCCGGTCAAAGGCACGGAGTTCATCGACGTGCTGGAGATGTTCCTCGCCGACGACGAGACCAAGTCGATCATCATGATCGGCGAAATCGGCGGTTCGGCCGAGGAAGACGCCGCACAGTTCCTCAAGGACGAGGCCAAACGCGGCCGCAAGAAACCGATGGCCGGCTTTATCGCCGGCCGCACGGCGCCGGCCGGCCGCACCATGGGCCATGCGGGCGCGGTCATCTCCGGCGGCAAGGGCGGCGCTGAGGACAAGATCGCGGCAATGGAATCGGCCGGGATCAAGGTTTCGCCGTCGCCGGCAAGGCTCGGCACGACCCTGGTCGAAGCGATCAAAGGTTAAGGGAGTAGGGCAGTAAGGGAATAGGGGAGTAGGGAACGCCAGCGGCAAGAAAATGCCCTATTTCCCTATTCCCTTACTGCCCTACTCCCTTACTCCCCTAGAAAAGGAGACGGAGCTAGGCTCCGCAGACAAAATGGCAAGACAAGATCAGGCCAACGACCAGTTTTCGCTTACCTCTTTCCTCTATGGCGGCAATGCCGATTACATCGACGCGCTCTACGCCGCCTATGAGGAGGATCCCGCTTCGGTTGACCCCGAATGGCAGGATTTCTTCGCGGCGCTGAAGGACGATGCCGGCGATGTCCGCAAGAATGCCAAGGGCGCCTCGTGGGCCAAGCCGTCTTGGCCGCTGCAGGCCAACGGCGAGCTGGTATCGGCGCTCGACGGCGATTGGGGCATCGTCGAAAAGCACATCGAGAAGAAGGTCCAGGACAAGGCGGTGATGAACGGCGTCGCCCTTTCCGACGCCGACGTGCATCAGGCGACGCGCGATTCCGTGCGCGCCATCATGATGATCCGCGCCTACCGCATGCGCGGCCACCTGCACGCCAATCTCGATCCGCTCGGCATCGCCAAGCCGCTAGAGGACTATAACGAGCTGTCGCCGGAAAATTACGGCTTCACATCAGCCGATTACGACCGCCCGATCTTCCTCGACAATGTGCTCGGACTCGAATTCGGCACTATCCGGCAGATGCTGGACATATTGACCCGCACCTATTGCTCGACGCTCGGCGTCGAGTTCATGCATATTTCCGATCCCGAGGAGAAGGCCTGGATCCAGGCGCGCATCGAGGGCACCGATAAGGAGATCTCCTTCACCGCCACCGGCAAGAAGGCAATCCTGCAGAAGCTGATCGAGGCCGAAGGCTTTGAGCAGTTCATCGACGTCAAGTACAAGGGTACCAAGCGCTTCGGCCTCGACGGCGCAGAGGCGCTGATCCCGGCGCTGGAGCAGATCGTCAAGCGCGGCGGGCAGCTCGGCATGAAGGAGATCGTGCTCGGCATGGCGCATCGCGGCCGGCTGAACGTTCTCTCCCAGGTGATGGCCAAGCCGCACCGCGCCATCTTCCACGAGTTCAAGGGCGGCTCGGCCGCACCCGACGAGGTCGAGGGCTCGGGCGACGTGAAGTACCATCTCGGTGCTTCGTCGGACCGCGAGTTCGACGGCAACAAGGTGCACCTGTCGCTGACCGCCAATCCCTCGCATCTGGAAATCGTCGATCCGGTGGTGATGGGCAAGGCGCGGGCCAAGCAGGACTCGCTGTTCGGCCGCAGCCGCGAGGAGATCGTGCCGCTGGAAGAGCGCGCCAAGGTGCTGCCATTGCTCCTGCATGGCGACGCCGCCTTTGCCGGTCAGGGCGTGATTGCCGAGATCCTCGGCCTCTCGGGCCTGCGCGGCCACCGCGTCGCCGGCACGCTGCACTTCATCATCAACAACCAGATCGGCTTCACCACCAATCCGCGCTTCTCGCGCTCGTCGCCCTATCCGTCGGATGTGGCCAAGATGATCGAGGCGCCGATCTTCCACGTCAATGGCGACGATCCGGAAGCCGTGGTCCATGCCGCCAAGGTGGCGATCGAATTCCGCATGAGGTTCCACAAGCCTGTCGTGGTGGACATGTTCTGCTACCGCCGCTTCGGCCACAATGAGGGCGACGAGCCGGCCTTCACCCAGCCGATCATGTACAGCAGCATCCGCCGCCACAAGACGACGGTGCAGATCTATGCCGAGCGGCTGATCGCCGAGGGCCACATCACCCCAGCCGAATTCGACAAGCTCAAGGCCGACTGGCGGGCGCATCTCGAGCAGGAATTCGAGGTCGGCCAGCATTACAAGCCCAACAAGGCCGACTGGCTGGACGGCGCCTGGTCGGGCCTGCGCACGGCCGACAACCAGGACGAACAGCGACGCGGCAAGACCGCCGTGCCGGTCAAGACGCTGAAGGAGATCGGCAGGAAGCTGACCGAGGTGCCGAAGGATTTCGCGGCCCACAAGACGATCCTGCGGTTTCTCGAGAACCGCCGCCAGGCGATCGAGTCGGGCGAAGGCATCGACTGGTCGACGGCCGAGGCGCTGGCCTTCGGCGCCATCCTGCTCGACGGCAATCCGGTCCGGTTGTCCGGGCAGGATTCGGAGCGCGGCACGTTTTCGCAACGCCACTCCGTGCTCTACGACCAGCGCGACGAGACACGCTACATCCCGCTCAACAATCTGTCGGCGGCGCAGGCCGGCTTCGAGGTCATCAACTCGATGCTGTCGGAAGAGGCCGTGCTCGGTTTCGAATATGGCTACAGCCTGGCCGAGCCGAAAGCACTGACGCTTTGGGAGGCTCAGTTCGGCGATTTCGCCAACGGCGCCCAGGTGGTGTTCGACCAGTTCATCTCGTCGGGCGAGCGCAAGTGGCTCAGGATGTCGGGCCTCGTCTGCCTGTTGCCTCATGGCTATGAAGGCCAGGGGCCGGAACATTCGTCGGCGAGGCTGGAGCGTTTCCTGCAGCTTTGCGCCGAAGACAACATGCAGGTGGCCTATTGCACGACGCCGGCTAACTACTTCCACATCCTGCGCCGGCAGCTGAAGCGGGATTTCCGCAAGCCGCTGATCCTGATGACGCCGAAGTCGCTGCTGCGTCACAAGCGGGCGGTGTCGACGCTGCCGGAAATGTCGGGCGAAAGCGCGTTCCACCGGCTGTTGTGGGACGATGCCCAGCAGCTTCCGGGCCAGGCGATCAAGCTCACCAAGGACTCGAAGATCCGCCGTGTCGTGCTCTGCTCGGGCAAGGTCTATTACGACCTCTACGAGGAGCGCGAGAAGCGCGGCATCAACGACATCTATCTGCTGCGCGTCGAACAGCTCTATCCGTTCCCGGCGAAGGCGCTGATCACCGAGCTGTCACGCTTCCGCAACGCGGAGATGGTGTGGTGCCAGGAGGAGCCGAAGAACATGGGCGCCTGGTCGTTCATCGATCCGTATCTGGAATGGGTGCTGGCGCATATCGACGCCAAGCATCAGCGGGTGCGCTATACCGGCCGGCCGGCAGCCGCCTCGCCGGCGACCGGGTTGATGTCGAAGCATCTCGCCCAGCTTGCCGCCTTGCTCGAAGACGCGCTCGGCGAATAGAACAGAGCTCGGCGAATAGAACAGAACCGACAGAAAAACGGACAGGCACAATGGCTACCGAAATCCGCGTCCCCACTCTTGGCGAATCCGTCACCGAGGCGACCATCGGCAAATGGTTCAAGAAGGTAGGCGACGCGATCGCCACCGACGAGCCGCTGGTCGAGCTCGAAACCGACAAGGTGACGGTGGAAGTGCCGGCCGCGGCCGCAGGAAGGCTCAGCGAGATCGCCGTCAAAGAAGGCGAAACGGTCGAGGTCGGCGCTTTGCTCGGCGTGATTTCGGCGGGCGACGGGGCAAAAGCGGCAGCACCTGAACCTGCGAAGGCGTCGCCTTCCGAACCAAAGCAGGACGCCGTGTCGCAGGCCTCGGCGCCGACCGCAGCATCGACCGTCAGGCAAGCCGCGGCCGAGACCGCCAAGATTGCCGGCGACGCCGGGCCGATCGAGGCGCGCGCGATGCCGCCAGCACCGGCGGCGGCGAAGCTGCTGGCCGAAAGCAATCTCGCTGTCGACCAGATCTCGGGTTCAGGCAAGCGCGGCCAGGTGCTGAAGGGCGACGTGCTCGACGCGATCGCCAGGGGCGCGCCGTCGCAGCCGGCCGAGACGCCGAAGGCAGCCCCGGTCGCTGCCCGCGCGCCGTCCTCGGCTGATGACGCGTCGCGCGAAGAGCGTGTGCGCATGACCAAGCTGCGGCAGACCATCGCGCGCCGCCTCAAGGAAGCGCAGTCGACCGCCGCCATGCTGACCACCTTCAACGAGGTGGACATGAGCGCGGTGATGGCGCTCCGGACCAAATACAAGGATGTGTTCGAGAAGAAGCACGGTGTGAAGCTGGGCTTCATGGGCTTCTTCACCAAGGGCGTCACCCATGCGCTGAAGGAGATACCTTCCGTCAACGCCGAGATCGACGGCACCGACATCATCTTCAAGAACTACGCCCATATCGGCGTCGCCGTCGGCACCGAAAAGGGGCTCGTCGTACCGGTGGTGCGCGACGCCGACCAGATGTCGATCGCTGAGATCGAGAAGGATATCGGCCGGCTGGGACTTGCCGCGCGTGACGGCAAGCTTTCCGTTGCGGATATGCAAGGAGGCACGTTTACGATTTCCAACGGCGGCGTTTACGGGTCGCTGATGTCGACGCCGATCCTCAATGCGCCGCAATCGGGCATTCTGGGCATGCACAAGATCCAGGAGCGGCCAGTGGTGGTCGGTGGTCAGATCGTGATCCGGCCGATGATGTATCTGGCGCTCTCCTACGATCACCGCATCGTCGACGGCAAGGAAGCGGTGACCTTCCTGGTGCGCGTCAAGGAAAGCCTGGAGGATCCGGAGCGGCTGGTGCTCGATCTGTGAGCCGGGCCGGTCGCACCATGGCTGGCTGGCTGGATTCCGTGCGCCGATTGTTTCGACGTGGAGTCGTCTGGCTTGGCGTTTTTTCCGCTTTGCCATCCATGGCGCTGGCAGCCGACTGGGATGTCTCCAAGGTAAGCAGTAATCTCGGCGTCTTCGCTCTCAGCGACGCCGAGATGGCGGAGCGGCAGATCACGGTTACCCCGATCGGTGAGCTTGATTTGCCGACGGGCGAGATCATCGCCTGTGATCCTCTTGTGAGCGACATTGAAACCCCAGCCTTGAGCCGCAAGGTCGAGCCGGGGCGCTATCCGGTTTCGCTGTTGGAAGCACGAGGCCGTGTGGCGGCTGCGGTCCTGCGTTTCAGCCCCGGCGCGCCGGTTCGCTGGGAACTGGCCACTGTGCCTGGCGAGGATGTCGCGGCATTGAAAGGTGACGAGGTATACGGGTATCCCGTCGACGCCGGCCTAGGCTCGTTCATGGACAAGACGGCCATCGTGCTGATGTCCGATGAGCAGGACAAGCTGAAATATGGCGACTATTATGGTGAGGTCCTGGCTGCCGAATTTGCGCCGAACCAGGACAGGTTCGTGCTCCATCACCCGGTTGCCGGCAACCCCCTCAACATTGCCATGTTCGGGAGCGGTTGGGGCGATGGGTCCTATCCGTCTTTCTGGGGGCTGGACGCGGGCGGCGAACCGTTGCTGCTCATGACCGACTTCGGCGTGCTGGAGAACGCCGATGGGCGCGAGACCAGGTAGACCCTCCGTCATGCAAAGCGCTACGTCGCCCACCATCGGATATGTAGCTGGGTCGCTGGCCGTTTTGTTCACGAGCTCCGCCGCGCTCGCCGCCTGCCCGCTCGAACTCGCCGTCTATGGCGATGCCGAAAGCGCGGCCGAGATTGATTTCAGGCCGACCGGCGAATCGGCTGTCGTCACCAACACATTCAAGATGGTGATCGACAATAGCGTCGTGCTCGACGGTATCGTCATGTGGACGGAAGGCGTGGCGCGGCCGCATGGCTCGCTGATGTACAAATGCCCGACCGGCGACGTCACCGGCGATGAGCTCGCCGCCTGCACCGTGTGGGAGGGCGTCATCTACAGTTCCGACGACCAGGGCAACATCGCCTTGCTGCCGGCTGAAGGTGTCGATGCCCCGAAGAAACTGATCTTTCCCGACCTCGGACCATCATTGCAGATGTCGGCCGCCTATGGCGCCAACGGATTTTCGAAAGTGCCTTGGGATGTTTTTTCATTAAAGGGTTGTCAGGAATGAGTGCGCCCAAAAAAGTACTGCTGGTGACCGGCGGCAGCCGCGGCATTGGCGCCGCTACATCCAGGCTTGCCGCCAAGGCTGGATATCGTGTTGCGGTCAACTATGCGTCGAATGAGGCTGCTGCCACGGCGCTTGTCGAGGCGATCGAGCAGGATGGCGGCGAAGCACTGGCCCTTAAGGGCGACGTCGGCAACGAAGCCGACATTCTGTCGATGTTCGAGAAGGTCGATCGGACCTTCGGCCGGCTCGACGCGCTGGTCAACAATGCCGGCGTGGTCGACCAGAGGGCGCGTGTCGATGAAATGAGCGGGGCAAGGCTGGAGCGCATGATGCGCATCAACGTCATTGGCTCCATGCTCTGTGCCCGCGAAGCGGTGAAGCGCATGTCGACCAGCCATGGCGGCAAGGGCGGCGCCATCGTGAATATTTCCTCGATCGCTGCAAGAATTGGCGGACCGGGCGAGTATGTCGACTACGCCGCCTCGAAGGGTGCGATCGATTCCTTCACTATTGGCCTGGCGCGCGAAGTGGCCGCCGAAGGGATTCGCGTCAACGCGGTCAGTCCCGGCATTATCGACACCGAAATTCACGCCTCCGGCGGACAGCCGGATCGCATCGAGAGGATGCGCCACTTCGTGCCCATGCAAAGGGCGGGGACCGCCGAAGAGGTGGCCGCGGCAATTCTCTGGCTCCTGTCGGACGAGGCGTCCTATACGACAGGCGCGAATTTGGAAATGGGCGGCGGCCGCTAGATGCCAGCCAAGGCCGAGCGCCAGACCAGAAGGACAGTATCATGGCTTATGACGTCGTTATCATCGGATCGGGACCAGGCGGCTATGTCTGCGCCATCAAGGCGGCACAGCTCGGCCTGAAGACGGCGGTGATCGAGAAGAACCCGACCTTCGGCGGCACCTGCCTCAATATCGGCTGCATCCCGTCCAAGGCGCTGCTGCATGCCTCCGAGATCTTCGCCGAGGCCGGCCATTCCTTCGACACGCTGGGCGTCGAGATCGGCGCGCCGAAGCTCAATCTGAAGAAAATGATGGCGCACAAGGATGCGACCGTGGCGTCCAACGTCAACGGCGTCGCTTTCCTGTTCAAGAAGAACAAGATCGACGCGTTTCGCGGTACCGGCAAGGTCTTGTCCGCCGGCAAGGTGTCGGTGACCGGCGAGGACGGCAAGGTCGAGGAGATCGAGACCAAGAACATCGTCATCGCCACCGGCTCCGACGTCGCCGGCATTCCGGGCGTCAAGGTCGACATCGACGAGAAGGTGATCATGTCCTCGACCGGCGCGTTGTCGCTGGACAAGGTGCCGGGCCATCTGGTGGTGGTCGGCGGCGGAGTCATCGGGCTGGAACTCGGCTCGGTATGGGCGCGGCTCGGCGCCAAGGTGACCGTCGTCGAGTTTCTCGACACCATCCTGGGCGGCATGGACGGCGAGGTCGCCAAACAGTTCCAGCGCATGCTGTCCAAGCAGGGGTTCGAATTCAGGCTCGGCGCCAAGGTGACCGGCGTCGCCAAGGCCAAGAACGGGGCCACCGTCACCTTCGAGCCGGTCAAGGGCGGCGCGGCCGAGACGATCGAGGCGGATGCGGTGCTGATCGCCACGGGCCGCCGAGCCTATTCGGACAGTCTTGGGCTGAAGGAGGCCGGCGTCGAGGTCGACGAGCGCGGCCTGGTCAAGACGGACGGCCATCTCAAGACCAATGTGCCCGGCATCTATGCCATCGGCGACGTCATCGCCGGGCCGATGCTCGCCCACAAGGCCGAGGACGAGGGCGTGGCGGTGGCCGAGACCATTGCCGGCCAGGCCGGGCATGTGAACTACGAGGTGATCCCGAGCGTCGTCTACACCAGTCCGGAAATCGCCTCAGTCGGCAAGACCGAGGAAGAGCTGAAGAAGGCCGGCATCGACTACAAGGCCGGCAAGTTTCCGTTCAGCGCCAATGGCCGGGCGCGCGCCATGCTGCATACCGACGGCTTCGTGAAGATCCTGGCGGACAAGCAGAGCGACCGGGTGCTCGGCGTCCACATCGTCGGCTTCGGCGCCGGCGAGATGATCCACGAGGCGGCGGTGCTGATGGAGTTCGGCGGCTCGTCGGAAGATCTTGCCCGCACCTGCCACGCCCACCCGACGATGTCGGAAGCGGTGAAGGAAGCGGCACTGGCGACCTTCTTCAAGCCGATCCATATGTAATTCAGCGGCATATCGCAAACGTTAAAGCAAACGGCCCGCTCTTCAGCGGGCCGTTCGTATTTTGAAATCAGCAGCCGATCACTGCGCCGGGGCTGGTGCGGGCGCTGGTTCTGCGGGCGCTGGAGCAGGCGCAGGCTCTGCAGGCGCCGGCGCGGGCTCGGCCGGTGCTGGAGCAGGCGCAGGCTCTGCCGGTGCGGGTGCCGGGGCTGGCGCAGGCTCCGCCGGTGCAGGCGCCGGTTCAGTGGGCGTTGGCGCCGGGGCCGGTGTGCTGGCGGCCGGCGGTTCGGCAGGCGCTGGCGCTTCACCGCTTCTGCCAAAAATATAGTAAGCGACAATAGCCAGGATAACGACAACCAGGGCAATCAGCCAGCCGCTGCCGCCGCCACCCGACTTGGGAGGTGGGGTCGGAGTGGTATACGGGTCGTTTGGGTTCGCCATAAAAGTGTCCTCCGTGGATGAAAAGTATCAATCAACACAAATCAACGCGCAATCGTTGAACAGGTTTCACGCTAGGAATCGAAAACGCCGAAAACAGGGCAGTTTGCACCTGGAATCGCTTGCCTGCCTGCATTTCCCCCACAAACTTGGTGGCGATCGGTCCAAAACGAGCCTTTTCGACCTTCCTGCACTGAGACGAGGCTGCCGCTCTCGCGTCGTGATTCGGGAAAGAGTCGATCAGAATCATGTCTTTCATGGTCCGCAACTCAACCGTGCAACTCAGTCGACGCCAGTGACGGTGTAGCCGGCCCTGCGAAAATCCTCGACCAGGCCTTTGGCGCCCGGAAGGTGCAGGGCGCCGACCGCCATGAAGGTGTTGCCTTTGGCGAGGATCGGCCCGGCATGATCGATCATCACCTTGTTGCGGCTGGTGATCATGGTTTCCTCGAAGGCGGCATAGTCCGCCAGATCATTCTCGCCGCCGGGAAGGACGGCACGGAACAGCGGCCAGAACATGCCAGTGTCGCCGCGCTGATAAAGCACGATCATGGTTTCGTTCAGGTCGTTCATCCTATCGCCGAGCTTCAGTGTGTCGACGAGGCCTTTCATGTGAAAGGCGAGCGGCAGCGAGGCCATGGCGCGAAGCTGGTCGGCGATGGTCTCCAACCCCTCGACAACCTTGCCTGAGGCCCTGGCGTCCTCCGCGAGCTTGATGTCGAGCACTGGCGCGCCGCCGGCCCTCCGGGCCAGTTCGCAAGCCGGGAGCGCCACCATGGCCGACAACATCCACGGCTTCATCTTGGCAACGCTCGCCAGCGGGATGCCGCGCGCGTCGAGCGCCTTGTTCACCGCCGCCGCGTCGTCGGGCGACAGCAGCGAGGACAGCGTCGTGCTGTCGGTGAACATCATCAGCTCCGGCTCTTTGAAAAGCGCCGCCATCATCTTCTGCTGATCGAGCACTTCCGTGGTCTCGATGACGAGGGTGTCGGCAGCGTCAAAGGCCTTTTGCGCGGCAGGCGGCAGCGTGGTCACGCGCGGGTCGGTCATGTGCATGGTGCCGAACAGGAAGGATGGTCTTTCGCCGGCCTTTTCCAGTTTCCACAACAGGCCCTTGCCGTTCGGTGTCGCAGCCGCTTCGGTCTCGATCTTGCGATAAGCCGCCAGGTCGTTCTTCTGCAAGGCCGGCAGCATGTCGGCGCCGGCGCAGTCCGGGATTTCGGCGCGCGCCTTGCCTGCGGCGAGCAGTGCGATGATGATGAAAGAGAGGAAAAACAAGACGTTGAGTGCCACGAGCAGCCTCAGCGACACAAGGGCCGCGCGGTCGGCGATGGCAATGACGCGTCTCATGGCTCGCTTTCTAGATACAAAGAACGGCAAAATGGTTAACCGGCGCGGCAAAATTGTCTCGGATGAGGCTTCACTGCGCACGATCCTGTCCGAACGTCCGTTGCCCTCCGGGATCATGCAGCCGGTCATGCTCTCGGGTGCGCCGACTGATAAATTTCGAGCAGCCTCGCAGTGTCGACGCCGGTGTAGATCTGCGTCGTCGACAGGCTGGCGTGGCCCAGCAATTCCTGGATGGTGCGCAGGTCGCCACCTCGTCCAAGCAGATGCGTGGCGAAGGAATGGCGCAAGGCATGCGGCGTGGCGGTATCGGGCAGGTTGAGCGCCGAGCGCAGCTTGGCCATGTCGCGCTGGACGATGGCCGGGTTGAGCGGGCCGCCGCGGGCGCCGCGAAACAGCAGGCCCTTCGGATCAAGATGATAGGGGCAGAGCCGGCGGTATTCGGCGATCGCCCGCAGCGCCACCGGCAGCACCGGCACCAGCCGGGTCTTGCCGCCCTTGCCGGTGACGCGCAGCACCGCGTCGCCGGGCGCCGACAGGTCGGCGCCAGACAGGCCGAGCGCCTCGGAAATGCGCAGGCCCGAGCCATAGAGCAGCGTCAGCACGGCGGCGTTGCGGGCGGCGATCCACGGCTCCTCCGCCAGTTGGCCTTCCACGGAGACGACGTGTTTCGCATCGCTTGCCGTCAGCGGCTTGGGCAGCGACTTCGGCTGCCGTGGCGCGCGCAGCGCCGCGGCACCCGCCGCATTGACGAGGCCGCGCCGCTCCAGATAGCGCAGCAGCGAGCGGATGCCGGCGAGCCCCCGTCCAAGCGTGCGGGCGCCGGCGCCCGCGTTGCGGCGGGCGGCGAGGAAGCCGCGCAGATCGGCCGGGCGCAGATCGGCGATATCCGAAATGCCGGGCGAACCGCCGCAATGGCCGGTCAGGAAGTGCAGGAACTGGCGCGTGTCGCGTTCATAGGCCTCCACGGTTTCCGGCGACAGCCGGCGTTCGCGCGCCAGCATCTTCAGCCAGCTTTCGCGAGCCGCCTGAAGGTCTGGCTTGGCCGGGATGAGGAATTCCTGCATTGCGCTCTTCCGATTCCGTTCTTCCAGTTCTGGGCCATCTTCCGGCAGCCGGGTTAGGAAGCGGTGAAGAGCCGCGTCATTGAAATGACAAGAGGGTGGAGCTAGAGCAAGGCAAAGGATTTTTCCACCGATGACCAAACCGCAAAACCCCGTTCAGATGGCCGTGATCGGCGCCGCCCACGGCATCAAGGGCGAATTGCGCGTGAAGACCTTCACCGGGGACCCGCTGGCGCTGGCCGACTACGGGCCGCTCTACGCCAGGGATGGCCGCGCTTTCCAGATCGTCGACATCAGGCCGGCCAACACGGTCGTTGTGGTGCGCTTCAAGGGCATCAGCGACCGCAATGCCGCCGAGGCGCTTGCCGGCACGGAATTGTTCGTCGACCGCTCGATGCTGCCCGACGATGGCGAAGAGGACGAATTCTACCATGCCGATCTCGTCGGGCTGGTGGTCCGGGACGACACCGGTGCTGATATCGGCAAGGTCGTCGCCGTGCATAATTTCGGCGGCGGCGACATTCTCGACGTGACGCTTGGCGAGCGCAAAGGCGTGCTGATCCCGTTCACGCAAGCCGCCGTGCCTGACGTATCGATTGCCGAAGGCTTCCTCCGCATCGATCCGGCGGCGGCGGGCTTGATCGACGACGAGGACAGCGAGGCTCCCGGCGGCGATGGCTTCGACCCGAAGGGCAGGCCGCGCGGGCCGAAGGACGCCGGGGGCAACCGGTGAGTTTTTCCGCCTCGGTGCTGACGCTCTATCCGGAGATGTTTCCCGGCGCGCTCGGCCTGTCTCTGGCCGGCCGGGCGCTGGTATCAGGTACATGGTCGCTGGAAGCAATCCAGATCCGCGATTTCGCCACCGATCGCCATCGCACCGTCGATGACACGCCGGCCGGCGGCGGCGCCGGCATGGTGATGCGCGCCGATGTTTTGGCCAAGGCGATCGACCATAGCTCGCCACCGGGCGATCCACGGCCCCGGCTGCTGATGAGTCCGCGTGGAAAACCGCTGACGCAGGTGCGTGTGCGCGAACTGGCCGCCGGGCCGGGTGTCGTTATCGTCTGCGGACGCTTCGAAGGCGTCGACCAGCGGGTGATTGACGCGCGGGGGCTGGAGGAGGTCTCGGTCGGCGACTTCATCCTCTCCGGCGGCGAGCCGGCGGCGCTGGTGCTGCTCGACGCCGTGGTGCGGCTGTTGCCCGGCGTGATGGGCAACGTGGTGTCGGGCGATGAAGAGAGCTTTGAAAACGGCCTGCTCGAACATCCGCACTACACGCGGCCGCAGGAATTCGAGGGCCGGCAAATCCCCGAGGTGCTCACCTCGGGCAATCACAAGAAGATCGCCGCATGGCGGCGCGCCGAGTCGGAAAGATTGACGAAGGAGCGGCGGCCGGACCTGTTGGAGAACGGTAAGACTAGCCATGGCTGAGATTGCCCAAAGCTCCGCAGGCCTCAGATTCTCTGGTGATGATCTTGATCCAATCGAGCTGACGAGACTGCTGGGTGGAAAACCTACCTATGCGATCAGAAAAGGGGACCTTCATACCTATCCCCCAAATCGTCCACCCCGGATAGCACGGACTGGAATTTGGAGGCTGTCGTCGGAGTATGACGCAGGCGATCAACTGGATCGTCAGATTTCGGATATTCTATCGGCTCTTACATCAGACGTTTCGGTCTGGGCCGATCTCGTCCGGCGGTTCAAGGTCGACATGTTCTGCGGAGTCTGGCTTAACGAGGAGAATCAAGGCCTGGGGTTGGCTCCACAGACGCTGCTCATGCTGGGCGAGCGCGGCATAGAGCTCGACCTCGACATCTACTATGATCGACCCGGACCTGATGCCGGTGATGTTTCGGAACCGAACTGATCCAGTCTATCCCTATCCCCTGGTGAAATAGTAAAAGGCCAGGAACACGCCGACCCCGACGACGAAGCCGCGCACGGCAATTTGCGGCACGCGCTTGGCGATCCAGACGCCGGCATAGCCGCCCAGCGCGCCGCCCGGTATCATGATGATCGCCTGCGGCCAGGCGATGACGCCGCCGGAAACGAAGACCAGGATGGCTATCGCGGCGATGACCACCGCCAGCATGTTCTTCAGCGCGTTCAGGCGATGATAGTCGCCGGCCTGGGTGAGGCCGAGCGTCGCCAGCATCATGACGCCCATGCCGGCGCCGAAGAAGCCGCCATAGACGGCGGTGGCGAACTGCGCCAGGGAGCCCGCCAGCGAACCCACCGCGGCCTCATGTCCCGGCTTGGGCGCCGGCCTCAGCCACGGTCCGGCGGCGAACAGTGCGGTTGCCGCCAGCAGCAGCCATGGCACCAAGACCCGGAACGACGGATTGTCGAGCGCCAAAAGGATGAGCGCGCCGGCCAGTGCGCCGAAAGCCGATATGAGGCCGAGCAGCAATGCGCTGCGCCAGAAATGCTTGATGTCGGCCCAGTATGCGAGCGTCGAGGTGATGTAACCGGGAAACTGCGTCACCGAAGATGTGGCGTTGGCGACGATCGGCGGCAAGCCGACCAGCGACATGGCGCCGAAGGTTATGAACGTGCCGCCGCCGGCTATCGCGTTGACGGCACCTGAAAGAAAGCCCGCGAAAAAGAGCAGGACCGCATCGAGAACTGGCATTGGGTGTTGCCGCCGGGAGGAAAAGTCACGTTTCACCCGCCTTAGAAAGCTTGGGCGCTCGACGCAACCCCCATGCCGGAAGATCGCAACGTTGGCCAACGACCAAAAAAGAGCACGGCAGGCGTGACAAAGCGTCGAAATAGCTGTATGTGCCCGCCCGTACCGGCAAGAACAATCTGCCGGACCCGTCAACAATGACGGTGTAGTCGCCCCTGCTCGATGTTCTCGAACCCAGATGTTCCAGAACAAAAGGCATAGCCGAGCGGTCAGTGGAACTGCAAGGCGAGTGTCGGACGCTCTGACTGTCGGAAGAACAAGAAGTGGATTTTAAGATGGATATCCTCCGTCAGCTCGAGGCCGAACAGGCCGCCAAGATCGAAGCCAAGCGCAAGCTTCCCGAATTCCAGCCCGGCGATACCGTGCGCGTCCAGGTCCGCGTGACCGAAGGCACCCGCACCCGCGTCCAGGCCTATGAGGGCGTCGTCATCGCCCGCGCCGGCGCCGGCTTCCAGGAGAATTTCACGGTTCGCAAGATTTCCTACGGCGAAGGCGTGGAGCGCGTGTTCCCGGTCTTTTCGCCAATGGTCGAGGGCGTTGAGATCGTGCGCCGCGGCAAGGTGCGTCGCGCCAAGCTCTACTACCTGCGTGATCGCCGCGGCAAGTCGGCCCGTATATCGGAAAACACCGGCGTGCGCGCCCGCAAGCTGAACGACGACGAGCGCAATGCGCTGAACGCCGAGAAGGCCCGCATCGAGGCTGAGAAGGTGGCCGCCGCCCAGGCGCTCGCTGCCGAGAAGGCCGCGCAGGACGCCGCCGAGAAAAAGGCCGCCGACGAGGCCGCCAAGGCCGCGGAAGCGGCTGTCGCCGAATAGGAATTTTCCAAAAATCATGCTTCGGATAGGCGGCTTCGGCCGCCTTTTTCGTTGCCGAGGAGACGATCTCCCGGGCTTCGATTTGCCGGACCGTGATTGACCCGCGGTAGGCATGGATCGTTCCGCAATCGCTCGGTTGAAGCATGGGAATCCGTTTTCGCGCGATGCGGCGCATCAGGCCGGCTTGCAAGGCGCTTGCGGAAAGCTAAAGTCGGCGCCGGATTTTCCTGCGAGCCTCGATCATGCCGAGGCCGTTCAAGTTCTCGGGGTGTGTCATGACCAAATCGAAACTATTGCTGGCCGGCCTGTTGGCTCTGATTCTTGCGCCCGTCGCTGCTCTGGCGCAGACGCTGCCCGATCTCGGCGGCAAGAAGGTGGTGGTGGTGACGGAAAACGCCTATCCGCCGCTGCAGTTTATCGACGCCAAGACCGGCAAGCAGATCGGCTGGGAATATGACGCGATGAACGAGATCGCCAAGCGGCTGAATTTCCAGGTCGAGTATCAGAACACCTCCTGGGACGCGATGATCCAGGCGGTTTCCGACAACCAGTACAACATCGGCATGACCGGCATCACCATCAAGGACGACCGCAAGCAGAAGGTCGATTTCTCCGACCCCTATATGCGCTCGGAACAGTTCATGCTGGTGCGCGGCGACGAAAGCCGCTTTACCGACGCCAAGACCTTCGGCGCCTTCAAGGACGGGTTGGTCGGGGCGCAGGCCGGCACCACGCCCTTCTACACCGCCGTCTACAGCGTGCTCGACGGCAACGAACAGAACCCGCGCATCAAACTGTTCGAGACGTTCGGTGCGACGGTGCAGGCGCTGAAGACCGGCGATGTCGACGTCGCTTTGACCGACGGCACCGCCGGCAAGGGCTATGTCGACGCTTCCAATGGCGGGCTGAAGCTGATCGGCGGGCCGCTCGGCACCGAGGATTTCGGCTTCATCTTCCCCAAGGGCTCGGATCTGGTGAAACCGGTCAACGCGGCGATCGCCGCGCTCAAGGCCGACGGCACGCTCGACGCGCTCAACAAGAAGTGGTTCCTCGACTATAAGATGGGGCAGTAGGTCGTTTTGGCGCGCGCGTGGCGCGATGATTGTGGGCAGAAATTTGCACTGACTTCGTTCTTTCACGCCCCCCTCTGTCCTGCCGGACATCTCCCCCACTTGGGAGGAGATTGGCGGTTCTTACGAAGGCGCTCCCTTTTCAACGTTGCAGATTGGTGGAAGCAGTCGCAACAAGCGATCTCCCCCCTCGTGGGGGAGATGTCCGGCAGGACAGAGGGGGGCGACGTAGAGCGCCGTCTCCGCGATATGTGCTTGGCAGGCGTCGCCTGATGGCAACGCCTGCATCTTCCAAACCCGACTTCCCCTGGTGGCTTGCCGTGGCGGCGGCGCTTGCCGTGGCAGCAGCCATCTTCATCGCCGCAAGCGACCTCTATGCCCAGGTTTTCGCGACCGTCGCCAAGGGCATCGGCATCACCGTCTTCGTCACGATGGTCGCCTTCGCGCTGGCCTCGGCGATCGGGCTCGGCATCGCGCTGATGGGGCTCTCGGGGTCGCGCTGGCTGCATCAGATTGCCCGCTTCTATGTCGAGATCATCCGCGGCGTGCCGATCCTGGTGCTGTTGTTCTGGATCGCGTTTGCCGGCGCGCCGGCCTTCGTCGCGGCGTGGAACGCGCTGACCGCGCCGCTGCAAAATGCCGGCCTCCTCAGTGAACTCATGGTGCGCGACGTATCGCTGCTGTGGCGCGCCATCATCGCGCTGACCATCGGCTACTCGGCCTTCATCTCGGAGGTCTTTCGCGCCGGCATCCAGGCGGTCGAAAAGGGGCAGATCGAGGCGGCGAAGGCGCTGGGGCTGACGCGCACGCAGCGCTTCCGGCTGATCGTGTTTCCGCAGGCGATCCGCACCATCCTGCCGCCGCTCGGCAATGATTTCGTCGCCATGGTCAAGGATTCCTCGCTGGTCTCGGTGCTCGGCGTCGCCGACATCACCCAGATGGGCAAGATCTACGCCGCCGGCTCGTTCCGCTTCTTCGAAACCTATTCGATCGTCGCCTATATCTATCTCATCCTGACGGTCGGCCTGTCGCTGGCCTTGCGGGCGCTGGAGAAGCGGCTGCGTCGCCAGCATGAGGAATAGAAGCTACGATTGCAGCCAATCGTTTTGGAGGATCTGACCCATGATCAGCGACAAGGCCAATGCGGCGCTGGAGTCCGTCTATACGGCCGATACGCCGGAAGCGCTGGCGCAAGCCTATGCCGCATGGGCTGTGACCTACGACAGCGAAACCGCCTCGCTCGGCTATCTCCTGCCGTTCCTGATCGCCGCCTGGGTGGCGCGCCATGTGCCATCGGGCGAAGGGCCGCTGCTCGACGCCGGCTGCGGCACCGGCCTGTCGGGGCCTTCGCTGCAAGCACTTGGCTATCCCGACATTGCCGGTCTCGACCTGTCGGACGACATGCTGAAGATTGCCGGCAGCCGCAATGCCTATGGCGAGCTGAAACAGGCCATGCTCGGCAGCCCGCTGCCCTGGCCGGACGGGCATTTCCGCGCCTTCTTCTCGACTGGCGTGTTCACCGTCAGCCACGCGCCGGCCTCCGGCCTGCATGAGCTGGTGCGCATCACCAAGAAGGGTGGCCACGCCATCTTCACCGTTCGCGACCAGGTGTTCGAGAGCGGCGGATTCCAGGCCGTGTTCAATGATCTGGCGCAGGCGCAAAAATGGCGGCCGGTCGAGGAAAGCCCGTGGTTCCGCTGCTATGCGATCGCCGAGCCGGAGGCGCTGGTGAAGACGTTCGTGTTTGAGGTGCTTTGAGTAAGCCGCGCAGGCCCCTCTCCGTCTCGGCTTCGCAGGGCCACCTCTCCCCACTTCGTGGGGCGAGGAACGCAGGTTCTGCTAAGGCAGCCGCCAATTGCCGAAAAGCCAAAACATTGATATGAGCCACGTTATGGAAGAGCTTTTTGGCGATCCGGCCTATAAGGGTTTCGTGCTGCAGGACAAAAAACGCCTGCCGTCGCGATTTTCCGCGCGCATTTCTGGCGCTCTGACCAGCCGACTTCGTTAGGTCGTTTTCGCCGGGCCGACCTGGCGTCTACCTCTTCCCATTTTCATATCGACGGATTTACGCACATGAGCGCACCGCGCACCCTCTACGACAAGATCTTCGACGACCATGTCGTCGACCGCCAGGACGACGGCACTTGCCTGCTCTATATCGACCGTCACCTCGTCCATGAAGTGACCAGCCCGCAAGCCTTCGAAGGCCTGCGCATGACCGGCAGAAAAGTCCGGCATCCGGAAAAGACGCTGGCCGTCGTCGACCACAATGTGTCGACCTCGCCGGAGCGCAAGTTCGGCATCAAGAACGAGGAAAGCCGCATCCAGGTCGAGGCGCTGGCCAAGAACGCCAAGGATTTCGGCGTCGAATACTATTCCGAGAACGATATCCGCCAGGGCATCGTCCATATCATTGGTCCGGAGCAGGGTTTTACGCTGCCCGGCATGACCATCGTCTGCGGCGACAGTCACACCTCGACGCATGGCGCTTTCGGCGCATTGGCGCATGGCATCGGCACCTCGGAGGTCGAGCATGTGCTGGCCACGCAGACGCTGATCCAGCGCAAGGCCAAGAACATGCTGGTGCGTGTCGACGGCGCGCTGCCGGAAGGCGTCACCGCCAAGGACATCATTCTGGCGATCATCGGCGAGATCGGCACCGCCGGCGGCACCGGCTACGTCATCGAATATGCCGGCGAAGCGATCCGCGCGCTGTCCATGGAAGGCCGCATGACCATCTGCAACATGTCGATCGAGGGCGGGGCGCGGGCCGGCCTGATCGCGCCTGACGAGACGACCTTCGCCTATGTCAAGGACAAGCCGCGCGCCCCCAAGGGCGAGGCCTGGGATGCCGCGCTCGCCTATTGGAAGACGCTGCAGTCCGACGAGGGCGCGCATTTCGACAAGGTGGTCGTGCTCGACGCGGCGAAATTGCCGCCGATCGTCTCCTGGGGTTCCTCGCCCGAGGACGTCGTCTCGGTCCAGGGTATCGTGCCAAACCCGGACGATATCACTGATGAGAACAAGCGCACGTCCAAGCAGCGCGCGCTCGACTATATGGGACTGAAGCCGGGCACCAAGATCACCGATATAACGCTCGACCGCGTCTTCATCGGCTCCTGCACCAACGGCCGCATCGAGGATCTGCGCGCCGTCGCCAAGGTGGTCGAGGGCAAGAAAGTTAGCCCGCATGTCGATGCGATGATCGTGCCGGGCTCCGGCCTGGTCAAGGAACAGGCGGAGGCCGAAGGTCTCGACAAGATCTTCGTCGCGGCCGGCTTCGACTGGCGCGAGCCGGGCTGCTCGATGTGCCTTGCCATGAACGACGACCGCCTGAAGCCGCACGAACGCTGCGCCTCGACCTCAAACCGCAATTTCGAGGGCCGTCAGGGCTTCAAGGGCCGCACCCATCTGGTGTCGCCGGCCATGGCGGCGGCGGCGGCGATCGCCGGCCACTTCGTCGACATTCGTGAGTGGAAATAGGTCAGGCGTGAGTGGAAATAACGCAGGGCTGCCATGGTCCGTATATGAGTGCATGCCAGAGCCCGAACCGCGATGCGGTTCGGGCTTTCTTCACGCCGGGCGCCTTACGAACTCATGGAATTGCTCACGCCGGCCGGGTTGCTCCGCGGCGACCACCAGCGCCAGCTGACGTTCGTCGAAGAGCTTGAACCACTCGTCCCATTCGACCAGTTCGTAGCCGCCGGCGTTGGCCGGGCGTTCGGCCTGGTCTTGGTCCTGATAGGCGTGCTGACCGAAGACCAGCCTCAGCATGGCTTGCGTGCCTGTCTCGGGCGATACGTCGACGATTGCTGGAAATCCGGCGCGCGCCGCGGCCCATGAGCGAATTGCCTCATGATCGGTCAGGATGATCGTATCGGCCATGAAAGCGTCTCCCATCGATTGCTGCTGGAAAACGCCGGCCGCGGCTTCGAGTTCCGTACAGCAGTTTCATAGGGGATCTTCCGCACATACGATCTTGCTTAACCGCTTGTTTGGTCTTCCGCTCTAAGGTCTTCCCTAAGCGAGGGGAAGTCACAGTCCTTTGGACACTGGTCTGCTGATAGGGTTGCTCAATCCGACGATCGCACTTGCGCTCGGCGCGGTGTTTCTCGTGCTATGGTTCTATCAACGTCACCGCCCCTATCTGGCCGTGCTGGCCGCCAGCTACTGGCTTTCGGCGGCCGGTTTCCTGTTGCAGCATTTCACCCTGCCCATCGGCATGGCGCCGACCAAGCTGATCTCCAACATATGCTTTACCATCGCCGCCTGTGGTCTCGCCGGCGCGATCGTGACGCGTTATGGACGGCGCGTGCCCTTTGTCGCGATCGGTATTCTGGCGGCCGGCGGCCTGGCCGCTTTCTGCTGGTTCATGTTCATCCAGCCCGATCTCACCTGGCGTGTCCTGGCGATGAATTTCGCTTTCGGCGGCCTCAGCCTGGTTGTCGCCGCCGAACTGCGCGTGGTGCGCGACAGAGGCCCGACGGAAATGATCCTGTTCGTGCTGTCGCTGCTTTCCGGACTGAACTTCTTCGTGCGCACGCTCGCCGTCGTCATCGCGCACGGACCTTATCAAAGCTATGACGGGTTCTATGCCTCTTCCTACTGGACGACGGCGCTGCTGTCGCATGCGCTGCTGTCACTGCTCATCGCGCTTTGCCTGTTCTGCGCGGCTGCGCTCGACGTGATGAAAGCGCTGAAGGCGGAAGCGTATACCGATCCGCTGTCGGGCCTGCTGAACCGCCGCGGCTTCGAGGAGCGCGCGACACTTCTCCTGCAGCACTGCGCCACGGCCAAGCTGCCGGTCGCGCTGGTGCTAGCAGACCTTGATCATTTCAAGGCGCTCAACGATCTGCACGGGCATGCGGCGGGCGATCGCGTGATCGCCGACTTTGCCGCCAAGCTTCGATCGGCTGTCGGCACCAGCGGCGTCGCAGGGCGCATCGGTGGCGAGGAGTTCGCCGTGTTTTTGCCGCTGAGCGACCTTGGGGCGGCAAGGCTGTTCGCCGAAACCATCCGCATGCTCTATTCGGCGGGCAGCGTCGACGGGCTTCCACACGGTACAAGGGTGACGGCGAGCTTCGGCGTGGCGGCCCGCACAGGCGAGGAGGGGCTGGAGCCGCTGATGCGCCGCGCCGACGAGGCGCTTTACAAGGCCAAAAGGAACGGTCGCGACAGCGTGCACTTGTCCTACGAACGGTCGGAAACGGTGTTCGTTCTGGAACCGCTCAAAGCCGGCTGATCTTCCGTGCCTGGGCTCACGTTAACGTCTTTTTCGCCCGTCCGTGATTTGTTGTCGCAAGGAGTGCGAAAACCACATGGGCGGCGCAGAATTTATCCTGGCAATCAACCTGCTCGTCGCCGGCTTACTGGCGGCAGCCTTCATGACTGTTTCGTTCTACGATGTGGGGCGCGCGTCGGCTCGCTGGCTGGTCTTCGGTTATCTGCTCGGGATGGTCTATTTCGCCGTCGAGTTCGCCATTCCGGTCTTCGACAATGCGCGGCCCGCGGTCGTCGCGGGTTTTGCCGTTTTCCTTGGCGCCACTATCGCCTTCAATGGCGGGCTTGCCCATAAATACGGTGTGGCACCGCCCTGGGTGCCAATGCTCGTCTTCCTGTTTGCGGCCATCGCGGCCGTGTATTTCGCAGAGGATCTGCCGCGCCAGTCGCTTGCCCGCATGATGGCCTACCAGCTTCCCTATGCCGCCATGCAGTTCGTCGGCGTTGGCATCGTCTGGTCGTCCAGGCAAAGACGCGACCGGCTCGACCATCTGCTGATGGCCGTTCTGGCGGCCAGCGCCCTGCAATTCGTGAGCAAGCCGTTCATCGCCCATGCGTTGGGTGGCTGGGGTGCCAATCCACAGGCCTACCTGCAGAGCAACTACGCTCTGGTGTCGCAGTCGCTCGGCACTGTCTTCGGTATGGCAATCGCGCTTCTCATACTGGTCATTCTGGTCCGTGACGTGCTCGCCGAGGTGACGTTGAAGTCGGAGACGGACACGCTTTCAAGGCTGCTCAACCGAGGCGGCTTCGAACGTCACGCCGAGATCGCGATGCGTGACGCCGTGCGCAAGGGTATTCCGGTCGCCCTGGTCATCGCCGACCTCGATCATTTCAAGAGCATCAACGACAGTTTCGGTCACGCATCCGGCGACCGGGTCATCGAGGCCTTTGCCGGCTTCCTGCGTGATGCGGCCGCCGACCATCACGTCGCCGGCCGCATCGGTGGTGAGGAATTCGCCATCATCCTGCCGGGCACCAACCTCGCCGCCGCGCGGCTCTTCGCCGAAGGCGCGCGCAGCGCTTTCGGGGCCTTGCCGATAGACTGTCTGCCGGCGGACCATCGCTGCACCGCCAGCTTCGGCGTTGCCGAGCTTCGCCTAGCGGAAGGTTTCATCGATCTGATGCGGCGTGCGGACGAGGCGCTCTACCAGGCCAAGGGCAGCGGACGCGATCGCGTGCGCATCTCCATGGGGTCGAAGGCGGGGGTGGCAACGCCGGATCGAATCAGCGGCAGGGGCTGAGTTCGGGCATCTCGCCGTCGGAAAGACCGTACATATAGCTGCGGCCCTTTACGAAAACCGGCGGCCTGTAGCAGTCGCGACCGCTGACATCGTCCGCTTCGTTTTCATAGATGACTTTGGGTTGGTCGGCGCCGACGTAGTTGGACAATTCCTTGGCCAATTTGCCCTCCCCGACGAGGATGCGCTTGTAGCCGGCGGCGCTTTCTATGACGAGATTGCCGAAGGAATCGGCGTAGACGCGGTCGCGTGTCCCGGCGCGTGCCGGTGCCGCCAAGCCGATGACCGCAGCCGCCAGGACGAGCGCCGGGAGGCGCGATCTGCCTGAATTCGAACGCATGGCGTCCTCCATTGTCAGAGGCGAACCTCCTCTGACTCAGAAATTAACCTTTTCTTAACCTTTGTTAAGAGGCTAACTTTGCAGGCTGCCAGGTCTTGGCAAACATGGTTAACGGACGGCCGCGGCCATCTTTCGGCCATGCTTGCCCGCACCATCGCGGCCGGCGCGGGGGATCTTGGCATAGCATCGCGGTTGGATCGATGCGTGAGGAGACAGCATATGGCGTTACGCCGGACGTTTCGGGTGACGCTCGCCCTTTTGCCATTGCTGACCGCGGCTGCCTGCGTGTCGCAGACTAAGGCCGGGAATCAGGCTGCTGCCAGCGCGACCGATTTGACGGCACCGCAGCCGCGCACCGCGACCTACAAGTGTGCCGATGGCGGCACGATGACCATCGAAAATCTCGGCACGTCGGTGCGCGTGCTTGGTCCCGACGGCGTCAGCCAGGATCTGCCGGCTTCGCCCGCCAATCAGAACAGCCGCTTCGGCGAGGCGCATGACGCAATCGTGATCGACGGCCGCGACGCGCTGGTGATGAAGGGTGGGAAGACGCCGCTGACCTGCACCCGCTGATTCGGTCAGCGGACCCGCCCGTATACCGCACTGCAGCGACGATGCGCCTGGCTAATCGATTGAAGCCGAAATCCCCTTCTTTCTTCAGACTAAATTACGTTTCCAAAACGATTTTCCGGCTTTGACGCGGTGCAAAAAGAGCATTAGAAACCGGCTGTCCGAAGTCGCATCCGGAAGCGGTCACGCCGCATTTCCACCTGGGGCTCCAGAGACGCCGAACTGGGGGAGCCATGAGCAAATCACCAGCCACCCGCGAATTTGCCAGACGTGAACGGCCGCTTTCGCCGCATCTGACCGTCTATCGACCGCCGATCACGATGACGATGTCGATCATCCATCGCATCACCGGCGGGGCGCTCTATTTCGGCACGCTGCTGGTCGCCCTGTGGCTGATGGCGGCGGCAAGCTCGCAATCCACCTTCGATGCCGTCAACTGGGGCTTCGGCTCGTGGCTGGGGCGGCTGGTGCTGTTCGGCTACACCTGGGCGCTGATGCACCATATGCTGGGCGGTGTGCGCCATCTGATCTGGGACACCGGGGCAGGTCTTGAAAAGGACACGGCCTCGAGGATCGCCTGGGCGACGCTGGCCGGCTCGATTGTGCTGACGCTGCTGATCTGGATCGCCGGCTACATGGCGCGGGGAGCCTGACATGAGCGCCAACAATACCGACATGCGCACGCCGCTGGCGAAGGTTCGCGGCCTCGGCTCGGCCCGCGAGGGCACTGAGCATTTCTGGCGCCAGCGCCTGACGGCGATCGCCAACATCCCGCTGATCCTGTTCTTCGTCGGCTTTCTGATTGCGCTCAACGGCGCCGGCTATGCGGAGGTGCGCGCCGCACTTGCCAATCCGTTCGTGGCTGTGGTGCTGGCCCTGGTGCTCTTGTCCGGGCTTTATCACATGCGGCTCGGCATGCAGGCGATCATCGAGGACTATGTGCATGGCGAGGGCATGAGGCTGGCGTTGCTCGCCCTCAACACATTCTTTCCCGTAGTAATCGGCGTCGCCTCGATCTTCGCCCTGCTCAAACTGGCATTTGGAGGCTGACGTTTTGGCCAAGGACGCGAAAAACGCCAACACGGCTTCCGCCTACACCTATGTCGATCACAAATTCGACGTGGTGGTCGTCGGCGCCGGCGGAGCCGGCCTGCGCGCCACGCTCGGCATGGCCGAACAGGGCCTGCGCACAGCCTGCATCACCAAGGTTTTCCCGACGCGGTCGCACACGGTGGCGGCGCAGGGCGGCATCGCCGCCTCGCTCGCCAATATGGGTCCCGACAACTGGCAGTGGCATCTCTTCGACACGGTCAAGGGTTCGGATTGGCTCGGTGACACCGACGCACAAGAATACATGGTGCGCGAGGCGCCGGCGGCGGTCTACGAGCTTGAGCATTACGGCGTTCCCTTCAGCCGTACCGAGGACGGGAAAATCTATCAGCGGCCGTTCGGCGGCATGATGATGAATTTCGGCGAGGGGCCGCCGGTGCAGCGCACGTGTGCCGCCGCCGACCGCACCGGCCACGCCATGCTGCACACGCTCTACGGCCAGTCGCTGAAGCACAATGCGCAGTTCTTCATCGAGTATTTCGCGCTCGACCTGATTATGGAGCCGGACGGCACCTGCACTGGCGTCGTCGCTTGGAACCTCGACGACGGCACCATCCATCGTTTTTCGGCAAAGATGGTGGTGCTGGCGACCGGCGGCTATGGCCGCGCCTATTTCTCGGCCACCTCGGCGCACACCTGCACCGGCGACGGCGGCGGCATGGCGGCACGTGCCGGGCTGGCGCTGCAGGACATGGAGTTCGTGCAGTTCCACCCGACCGGCATCTACGGCGCCGGCTGCCTGATCACCGAGGGCGCGCGCGGCGAGGGCGGCTATCTCGTCAATTCCGAGGGCGAGCGCTTCATGGAGCGCTACGCGCCATCGGCCAAGGACCTTGCCTCGCGCGACGTGGTCTCGCGCTGCATGACGCTGGAGATCCGCGAAGGGCGGGGCGTCGGACCGAAGAAGGACCATATTTTTCTCCACCTCGACCACCTTGATCCGGCCGTTTTGCACGAAAGGCTGCCGGGTATTTCAGAATCGGCAAAAATCTTTGCCGGCGTCGACCTGACCAAGGAGCCGATCCCGGTGCTGCCGACGGTCCACTACAATATGGGCGGCGTGCCGACGAATTACTGGGGCGAGGTGCTCAACCCGACCGCCTTGAACCCGGACCAGGTGTCGCCTGGGCTGATGGCGGTCGGCGAAGCCGGCTGCGCCTCCGTCCATGGCGCCAACCGGCTCGGCTCGAACTCGCTGATCGATCTGGTGGTGTTCGGCCGCGCGGCGGCGATCAGGGCCGGCCAGGTGATCGACCGCAACGCCGCGATCCCGCCGCCCAACGAGGCGTCGATCGAGAAGATCATGGATCGCTTCGACCGGCTGCGCCATGCCAACGGCTCGACGCCGACCGCTGTGCTGCGTGAGAAGATGCAGAAGGCGATGCAGGAGGATGCGGCGGTGTTCCGCACCCAGGAATCGCTGGAAAGCGGCTGCAAGCGCGTTTCGCAGATCTGGGGCGAGCTCAAGGACGTAAAAGTGTTCGACCGCTCGATGATCTGGAACTCCGATCTGGTCGAGACGCTGGAGCTGGAAAACCTGATGGCCAACGCCATCACCACCGTCCATGGCGCCGAGGCGCGCAAGGAGAGCCGTGGCGCGCACGCGCGGGAAGATTTTTCGGCGCGCGACGACGCGAACTGGCGCAAGCATACGCTGGCCCGGCTCAGCGAGGCCGGCGAGGTGACGCTGACCTACCGGCCGGTGCACACCGAGACGTTGCTCAGGGAAGCAGACGGCGGCATCAACCCGGCCAAGATCGCGCCGAAGGCCAGGGTGTACTAGCGATGGCGGCTATCATCCGCGCGCAAGCGCTGAAGCTCGACCTCGTCGACGTCGAGGTCGCCGCCGTGAATGGGATCTGGTCCGGGCTGAAGCTCGTCATCCGAAAGGACCTGAGGTAATGGTCGAACTCACGCTTCCGAAAAAGTCGAAGATCAAGCAGGGCAAAACCTGGCCGAAGCCGGAGGGTGCGACGAATCTGCGGGAATATCGCATCTACCGCTGGTCGCCGGATGATGACGAGAACCCGCGCATGGACACCTATTTCGTCGACATGGATGATTGCGGGCCGATGGTGCTCGACGCGCTGCTCTGGATCAAGAACAAGATCGACCCGACGCTGACGCTGCGCCGCTCCTGCCGCGAGGGCATTTGCGGCTCCTGCGCCATGAACATCGACGGGTCCAACACGCTGGCCTGCACCAAGGGCTGCGACGACATTTCCGGTGCGATCAAGGTCTATCCGCTGCCGCACATGCCGGTGGTCAAGGATCTGGTGCCCGATCTCACCAATTTCTACGCCCAGCACGCCTCGATCGAGCCGTGGCTGAAGACGGTGTCGCCCGAGCCGGCCAAGGAATGGCTGCAGAGCCATGAGGACCGCGAAAAACTCGACGGCCTCTATGAATGCATCTTGTGCGCCTGCTGCTCGACCTCCTGCCCGAGTTACTGGTGGAACGGCGACCGCTACCTCGGCCCGGCGACGCTGCTGCAGGCCTATCGCTGGCTGATCGATTCCAGGGACGAGGCCAAGGGCGAACGGCTCGACAATCTCGAAGACCCTTTCCGGCTCTATCGCTGCCACACCATCATGAACTGCGCCCAAACCTGCCCCAAGGGGCTCAACCCGGCCAAGGCGATCGCCGAGATCAAGAAGATGATGGTGGAGAGAAGGGTATAGCTTCGGACGGGTTGCCGCCGGGATCGTCCGCAGCGATCCTTCGCGCCGACTTCAAAAGGATAGCCGATCCTATGACTGACACCGAACTGCCGATCCTATCCCCCATCGAAGCGCGCGTGCTCGGTTGCCTGATCGAAAAGAAGGAACTGACACCCGATGTCTACCCGCTGACGCTCAATGCGGCACTTGCCGCCGCGAACCAGAAGACGGCGCGCGAGCCGGTGATGTCGGTCGAGCTTGCCGAGGTAAGACGAGCGCTTGGCCAGCTTGAGCACAAGGGCCTGGTCAGGCAGGTCTTTGCCTCGCGCGTCGAACGCTATGAGCATATCGTCGCGCAGCGCTTTTCCCTGACCTCGGCGCAATTCGTGCTGCTTGGCCTGCTGTTGCTGCGCGGCCCGCAGACGGCTCATGAATTGCTGGCGCGAAGCGAACGCATGGCGCGCTTCCCGTCCATCGACGAGCTTCGCGGCAATCTCGACCTGTTGATCGGCCGCAAGCCGCCGCTCGTTCAGCAGATCGATCGCGGTCCCGGCCAGCGCGAGGAACGCTATGTGCATCTCCTGTGCGGGCATGTGCAGGCGCCAGTGGCTGCAACGCCCCTGCAATCGCCTTCGCCGGCTTCGGATATCGAAGCGCGCGTGCAAGCTCTCGAGCAAGAGGTTGCCGCGCTGCGCGCCCGCCTCGACGCGCTGGCCGGCGAAGGCTAGCCAGAGCGGTGGACGCCTACTCCACGATTTTCCAGTATGAGTCCTTGCGGATCACCTTGCCGTCGCGAAACGTGTAGAAGTCACAGCCTTGGACCTCCTTTCTCGTCCCGTCGCGGGTGGTGCCTGTGAGGGTCCATTTTGAGATGCCGGTATCGGCAGTCGAATCCACGAAATGTTCACCGTTGCCGTAGTGGACGTCAGGCAGGCCTTCAAAGCGTGTTGCCAGCGCTTCACGCACGTTCCGTTTGCCCTCGAAACGGGAACCCCAAGGCTTGCTCCCCCTCGGCATCTCCAGGACACAATCGTCGGAAAAGAATGCCATGATGCGATCAAGGTCGTGCGCGTTGAAGGCCTCACATAGCTCCATCAGCGTCGATCGAATGTCCATCGCCCGTTTCCTGCAGTCGGAATCACGATTTTTTGTTCGTGCGCGTTCGACGTCCGAACAGGTCATTGGCGACGGCGCCCCAAGAGTCCGCGTCACCTTCGGCGGAATCAAACCGGCTATGGCTACGCAATCAGGGATTCTCAGCCGAGCCTGGCGTCGAGCGATACATTTATGGCGCCGAGTGCCTTCGACACCGGGCAGCCGGCCTTGGCCATTTCGGCCAATTCCTTGAACTTGGCGGCATCGATGCCGGGCACCTTGCCGACCACCGTGAGAGCGCTGCCGGTGATCCCCGTGCCGGGAACCAGCGTCACCACCGCCTTGGCGTCGAGTTCGTCGGCAGGCGTGCCGTTCTCGGCCAGGAAGTGAGAGAACTGCATGGCAAAGCAGCCGGCATGCGCCGCCGCGATCAGCTCTTCCGGATTGGTGCCGGACTTGCCGCTCTCATCCTCGAAGCGCGCCTTGAACGAATAGGGCGTGCCGTTCAGGGTCCCGCTCTGCGTGTCGAGCGTGCCCTTGCCCCCCTTCAGATCGCCTTTCCAGACGGCGTTTGCTGTGCGGTCCATGAATTCCTCCTTGATTGTCGAGCCGTGATCGGCGTCCGGTTGACTATAGCGCGCGCGAGTCCGAAGGCCACCCGTGCCTTCGCATGGCCAGCGCCGCATCCAAAAAAAATCCGCGTGCAAAAATGTCGACTTCCACCCGCCTCGACCGTCCTGCGGGCGGCCCTGGAATTCGTGGCCGGATGGAGGATCATATGAACAATCTGTTTTCTGCTCACTGGGGATACACTGGCAAGAAGGCCGGCGAACAAGAAGCCGACTGGTGGCATCGGCCATCCTCTGGTTTTGGCCGACTGCTTGCGGCCGTCGCCATCATCGGGGTGACGGTGTGCCTTCTCGATCTTGCGGTGGGCAGAGGACCGGCTGATGCCACCGTCGCCTCGTCTTACGATTCAATCCAGGAATGGAGATAAAGATGAAATATGTTTGCCTGGTCTATGGTGAAGAAAAAGACCTTTACGCAATGACTCCCGAAAGGCTGGCCAAGCTCGACGCGGATTCATTGGCCTATGACAGGTCGGTGGAGCAAAGCGGGCGGCTGATCATCGCGCAGGCGCTGCAATCGGTGAAGACGTCGAAGGCCGTGCGGCGGCGCAAGGGCAAGCGGCTGATCACCGATGGCCCTTTCGCCGAGACCAAGGAACAGTTGCTCGGCTTCGTCATGATCGAGGCCGGGGATCTCGACGAGGCGCTGGAGATTGCCGGCGGCATTCCGCTGGCCGAGATCGGCACGATCGAGGTCAGGGCGATCTACAACGTGCCGGGGTCTTAAAGCACGTCGTGTCTGAGTGGATTCATGCGACGCGCTTTAAGTTCTTGTTCTATGCCTGTCGTTATCCCAAAACCGCTGCGCACTTTTGGGCGACATGCACTTAGGGATTGTTCCGTTCTGCGTCCGGCGGAATCAAATTTTCTTCGGCGGGCGCAACTTTTGCGTGTTGAAGCAAGGCAATTCTTCTCCTATCGTCGCTGCGGTTTGGGGATTTCGGGCATGCATATACTGATTGCTGCGATTGGCCTGCTGGGAGTGGCGGCGTTCTGGTGGTACCGGCTGAAGATCATGAACGACGCAGCGCGTGAGGTTGCGGATGTCTTCGGTCGCGTCCAGGGCAATGTGCGCCGCAAGAAACTGCGCAAGCAGGCGGCGCTTTCACCGCTGACGGCGATCGACGATCCGGTCGTGGCGGCCGCGACGCTGATCGTTGCCATTGTTTCCGAGAACGGCCCTGTCCTGCCGCAGCGCGAAGCCGCGATTCGGCTGGTGATCTCCGAGATTGCGGACGAAAAGAAGACCGATGAGGCGGTGGTCTATGCCAAATGGGCGGCGTCGCAGATCGACGATGCCGCGATCGTCGTCGACAAGCTGGCGCCGTTCCTGCGCGAACGTCTTGACGTGGCCGAAAGAAATGATCTGCTGCAGATGGTGAACCGCGCAGCGCAGGCTGGTGAGCAACCCCTGAAGATATCCGACCAGCGAATGCTGCGGCTGCGGCAGAAGCTTGGCTTCGAGGTCAACTAGGGTGTGCTGACATTCAGGTGATGCCGGCCGCGAACGGCGACTTCCTGCGCTTCCGGTGCTCACGTGCCAAAAAGTACGCTCCGCTCCGGTTCTCGGAACTCACCGTTCTCGGCTTGGCCTGACCTGAATCTCAACACACCTTGGCATGTCCGTGAGACGGATCAGATCGCCTCGCCCTTCAGCAGTTTCGGTGTGTCGCCGGACAGGCCGGATGCCTGGCGGATGAAGAAATCCTTCAGCCGAGGCATGCGTTCGACAAGGCCGAGGCCAACGTCGCGGACGGCGCGCAGCGGGCCGATGTCGTTGGAAAACAGCCGGTTCAGGACATCGGTGGTGATGCCCATCTGCAGCGTGTCGAAGCGCCGCCATTGCTGGTAGCGTTCGAGCACGTCGAGCGCGCCGATATCCTGACCGAGCCGGTCGGCCTCGACCACCACTTCGGCCAATGCCGCCACATCCCTGAAGCCGAGATTGAGGCCCTGGCCGGCGATCGGATGGATGCCGTGGGCGGCGTCGCCGGCGAGCGCAATGCGCGGCGCGACGAAGGCGCGGGCAAGCGTCAGGCCGAGTGGCCATGCGCGCGGCCTGTCGGCGACGCGAATCTCGCCGAGCTTCAGCCCAAAACGCAGTTCGAGCTCATGCTCGAAGACGAGGTCGTCGCCGCCAACCAGTTTCTCGGCATCGGCCGTCCGCTCGGTCCAGACGATCGACGAGCGGTTGGTCCCATCCTTGTCCGGCTTGAGCGGCAGCGTGGCGAACGGGCCGGCAGGGAGGAAATGCTCTTCGGCGCGGCCATTGTGCGGCCGTTCATGCGCCACGGTGCAGACGATGCCGGACTGGCCATACTCCCATTTCACCGTCTTGATGCCGGCCATGTCGCGCAGCTTCGAGTTGACGCCGTCGGCGGCGATCAGCAGTCGTGCCTTCAGCGTCGCGCCGTCGGCAAGATGCACGGTGATGCCGGCGCCGTTCACGTCGAAGGCGTTGACCGCGACGCCTTCGATGATGTCGATGCCGAGTTCTTCGGCGCCCCGGCGCAAGGCGCCGTTCAAATCCTTGTTGGCGACCATATGCGCAAAGGCTTCGCCGGGCGCGACCTCGCCATCGAAGGTGAGAAACACCGGGCGCATTGGATCGGACGTGCGCGAATCGGTGACGATCATTTCGGTGATCGCCTGCGCCTCCGGCGCGATTTCGGCCCAGACGCCGAGCTGGTCGAGCATGCGGCAAGCGGCAGCGGCGATGGCCGAGGCGCGGCCGTCCTTTTGCCAGACGCCGGCGGGCGCGGCGTCGACGACAGCGACCGCCAGGCTTGGCCGCGCTTGTTTCAGCGATACCGCGGCGGCAAGCCCGACATAGCCGGCGCCGGCGACCAGAACATCGAGCGAGGTTCGGTTTTTTGCATCCGCCTCACGGTCCACCATAGCAAATTCCTTTCCGGCCTTGACTGCCCGTCATTCCTGTCGGAAACCGCCATAACATTTCTTCGGTGAGGGCGCGAAACATGACGGCGGCCATGGACGAGCTTCTCGGCATTCTCGACCTCGAGCAGCTGGAACACAACCTGTACCGTGGTCGCAGCCCCAAGCTCGACTGGCAACGTATCTTCGGCGGCCAGACCATTGCCCAGGCGCTGGTCGCGGCCCAGCGTACGGTCGAGCCCGAACGCCACGTGCATTCGCTGCATGGCTATTTCATGCGGCCCGGCGACACCAAGGTGCCGATCATCTACGAGGTCGACCGCATCCGCGACGGCGGCTCCTTCACCACGCGCCGCGTCGTGGCGATCCAGCACGGCCATGCGATCTTTTCGCTGGAAGCCTCGTTCCAGCAAGATGAAGTCGGTCTCGAACATCAGGTGCCGATGCCGCAGGACGTGCCGGCGCCCGACACGTTGCTGTCGCAGCGCGAATTGATAGGCAAGTTCGGGGAGGCCGTGCCCGCCGGCATCAGGCGCTACTGGGAGCGTGACCGGCCGATCGAGATGAAACCGGTGATGCTGGAGCATTACACCAGCCGCGAAAAGCTGGAGCCGAAGCAGAACATCTGGATTCGCACGACCGGCCCGGTTCCGGCCGATCGCGCCACGCAGGCGGCCGTGCTTGCCTATCTTTCCGACATGACGCTGCTCGATACGTCGACCTTTGCGCATGGCCGCGCCATTTTCGATAGCGACATCCAGGCGGCGAGCCTCGATCACGCCATGTGGTTCCACCGCAGTCATCGGCTCGACGACTGGATGCTCTACACGCAAGACAGCCCGTCGACGCAAGGGTCGCGGGGGTTCACCCGCGGGTCGCTGTTTGCCCGCGACGGCACGTTGATCGCCTCGGTTGCCCAGGAAGGGCTGATTCGCCTGAAGCGACCGCCCGCCGAATAGGCATTTTTCAAAAATTGCCTATTTTTTAATCAGGTGCATTGCCGCGACAATAAACAGCCGGCAGCTGAACACCTCTCAATCACTTTGTTTACAATAGGTTAATGGCCTGCTTCGGCAATTGGCACGGAGCTTGAATCCTAGCTGGCACTCTCCGGCTCTCATGGGGATCGGCGAAGTCGTGCAAACGCGGGGGACCCGCAACAGCAAAGGGTGAAACCTTATGAAAATCGTGATGGCAATCATCAAGCCGTTCAAGCTCGACGAGGTGCGCGAAGCGCTCACCGCAGTCGGCATCCAGGGCCTGACCGTCACCGAAGTCAAAGGCTACGGGCGTCAGAAGGGACACACGGAAATCTATCGCGGGGCGGAATACGCGGTCAGCTTCCTGCCGAAGATCAAGATCGAAGTCGCGGTCGGCCTGGACATGGTCGACAAGGCCGTCGAAGCCATCACCGCGGCGGCCAAGACAGGTCAGATCGGCGATGGCAAGATCTTCGTTTTCGGCATCGACCAGGCGGTGCGCATCCGCACCGGCGAAACAGACACCGACGCGCTTTGAGCTGCGGACACGTATTCCAATGGAGAGTTCAATGAATATTCCTTCTACTTTGAAGTCGGCGGCGCGCACTGCGCTGCTGGGCGCGTTTACGCTTGGAGCCTTGGGCACGATTGCCGCTTTCGCACAGGAAGCGGCGCCGGCCGCCGAAGCGGCAGCGCCAGCGGCGCCGACCTTTACCGTCGACAAGGGCGACACGACGTGGATGATGCTTTCCACCATTCTGGTGCTGTTGATGACCATTCCCGGCCTTGCTCTTTTTTACGGCGGCCTGGTTCGCGCCAAGAATATGCTGTCGGTGCTGATGCAGGTCTTCACCATCACCAGCGTGGTCATGATCGTCTGGGTTTTCTACGGCTACAGCCTTGCCTTCACCCCCGGCAATGCCTTCATCGGCGGCCTTTCCAAGATGTTTCTCGCCGGCGTCGACGTGACGACGCTGTCGGAAACCTTCACCAAGGGCGTCGCCATTCCTGAACTGGTGTTCGTCATCTTCCAGATGACCTTCGCCTGCATCACGCCTGCCCTGATCGTCGGCGCCTTCGCCGAACGCATCAAGTTCTCCGCCGTGATCCTTTTCACCATCCTCTGGGTGACGTTCGTCTACTTCCCGATCGCGCACATGGTCTGGTTCTGGGGCGGCCCGAGCGCTTATGGCGACCCGTCCGGGCTCATCTTCGGCTTCGGTGCCGTCGACTTCGCCGGCGGCACGGTCGTTCACATCAATGCGGGCATCGCCGGCATCGTCGGTGCGCTCATGATCGGCAAGCGCATCGGCTACAACAAGGACATCATGGCGCCGCACTCGATGACGCTGACCATGGTCGGCGCTTCGCTGCTGTGGGTCGGCTGGTTCGGCTTCAACGCCGGTTCGAACCTCGAAGCCAACGCCTATGCGGTGCTGGCGATGATCAACACCTTCGTCGCCACAGCGGCGGCGGCAGTGACCTGGATCGTGCTTGAAACGCTGCTGCGCGGCAAAGCGTCCATGCTTGGCGCGGTTTCGGGCGCTGTTACCGGCCTTGTCGCCGTCACGCCCGCTGCCGGCTTTGCCGGACCGATGGGCGCCATCGTGCTCGGCATCGTCGCCACCTGTGGCTGCTACTTCTTCGTCTCGGTCGTGAAGAACAAGTTCGGCTATGACGACAGCCTCGATGTCTTCGGCATCCACTGCATCGGCGGCATCATCGGCGCGCTCGGCACCGGCATCCTGGTCAATCCCGCGCTCGGCGGCGCCGGCATCGTCGATTATTCGACGGCCGACTTCGCCGCCGGCTATGCCGGAACGGCCACCCAGCTGTGGTCGCAGTTCAAGGGTGTCCTGGTAACCGTCCTGTGGTCGGGTATCGGCAGCGCCATCCTCTACAAGATCGTCGATATGATCGTAGGCCTGCGTCCGACAGCCGATGCAGAGCGTGAAGGGCTCGACCTCACCTCGCATGGCGAAGCGGCCTATCATCCGTAAGTCCTGTGCGGGGCGGGCCTTGGCTGCCCCGCATCCTCCCATCCCGTCGCGACGCTCCCGAAAGGGGCTCGCGCCCTGAGGCCCGGACATGCACCGGGCCTCTTTTTTGTTGTGCGCCGCCGCGCCGCCGGAAAGCCGTATGCCGAGTTCTGCGCGAACGTGCAGGCGCTCGGCAGCGCCAACTAGTGCGAAAATGCGTCAATTAAAGTGTTGGGCGGCCTTTGGGCGTCCAACAGGACGCGCGCTCTAAGGTCTGGCGATCAGGCTGAGGCTTGATCGACCTGGCGACCCAAATGATGGCGGGCCAGCGTGCCCGCCATTTTTGTGACCGCTTTTCCACCCGGAGATGCCGGCACGCACCCATGGTTAATGCGGCCTTAACCTTCCCGCCGATAGTCTGGTGCCCGAATCCGCCGCGTTGCGCGCACGCGTCCGGCCGGGCAACGACAGACGGGGAAGAGCATGCGTTCAGGGGCTTCAGCACCGCTCGCGCTGGCCGATACGGGGCACGGCATCCGGGCGTTCGCGCGGCGTCAGGTGGGCCGACTGGTCGGCGCCGGGCTGTTTGCGCTGGTCGCCTTCGGTGTCGCCAGCCTCGCCACCTGGAACGTCGCCGATCCAAGCTTCTCCCACGCCACCGGCAACATCGTCACCAACGCCATGGGCTATGCGGGCGCTGTCTTTTCCGACCTTGCCATGCAGTTCTTCGGCCTCGCCGCCGTCGCGGCGCTGGTGCCGGCGGTGATCTGGGGATTTCTGCTGTTTTCGGCGCGCGGCGTCGACAGGTTGCCGAAGCGCGGGCTCGCCTGGTTCGGCTACGCGGTGCTTGCCGCGGCCATCGCCGGCTGCGTGGTGCCGCCCCAGACCTGGCCGCTGCCGACCGGCCTCGGCGGCGTGTTCGGCGACATGGTGCTCAAGATTCCCGGTCTCGTCGTCGGCGGCTATCCGACCGGTCTCATCGCCAGCGTGCTTGCCGTGCTTCTGGCTGCGCCGGCACTGTGGCTGTTTGCCTATGGCTCGGCGCTGATCGCACGTAAGAACGGTTTCGCCGTCCTGGAGCAGCCGGCCGAACCCGATACCCGAGACCAGGACGACCTGCTTTTCGACAATGACGAGGACGAAGGCGACGAGGGCATTCTGGCGCTTGGCGCGATCACGCATTGGTGGCTGTCGTTGCGCGCCTATTTGCGCCGCCGTGCCGCGCGCCGCCAGGAGCGCGACGATTTCGAACCGGAGATGGAACCGCGCGCCAGCGCCTGGCGGCGCGCTGCCGAGAGGGTCGAATCGGCCGAATTCGCCGAAGCGCGGATGAGTGCCGATGGGCGCGCCCGCGTCGAGCCGGAATTCTTCGCCGCCATGGTCAATGACCGCAGCGTCTCGCTCGATCCCGACGACGCCGATGTCTTCGACGATGACGACATGGATTTTGCGCCGGAGCCTACCGGTCAGCGTCGCGCCACGCCCAATGCCGCGACGCGCGTCGCGGCGCCGGCGCCCCGGCCCGTGCCGGGCGCCCGCGTCCAGCGCGAGGCGCAGACCTCGCTGATCGGCTCCGAAAAATTCGAAATGCCGTCGCTGCATTTCCTGTCCGAACCGAAGAACGTCGTGCGCGACGCCAGCTTGTCCAAGGATGCGCTGGAGCAGAATGCCCGCCTGCTCGAGGGCGTGCTGGAGGATTTCGGCGTCAAAGGCGAGATCATCCATGTCCGCCCCGGTCCGGTCGTCACGCTCTATGAGCTGGAACCAGCGCCTGGCATCAAATCGTCGCGGGTCATAGGCCTGTCCGACGACATCGCGCGCTCGATGAGCGCGATCGCCTGCCGCGTCGCCGTGGTACCTGGCCGCAACGCCATCGGCATCGAGCTGCCGAACGCCAAGCGCGAGACCGTCTATCTCAGGGAGATCATGGCCAGCCGCGATTTCGAGACCACCAAGGCCAAGCTGGCGCTGGCGCTGGGCAAGACCATCAATGGCGAGGCGGTTATCGTCGACATCGCCAAGATGCCGCACGTGCTGGTCGCCGGCACCACCGGCTCTGGCAAATCGGTCGCCATCAACACCATGATCCTGTCGCTGCTCTACCGGCTGACACCGCAGGACTGCCGGCTGATCATGATCGACCCGAAGATGCTGGAGCTCTCGGTCTATGACGGCATCCCGCATCTGCTGACGCCTGTCGTCACCGATCCGAAGAAGGCAGTGGTGGCGCTGAAATGGACCGTGCGCGAGATGGAGGATCGCTATCGCAAGATGTCGAAGGTCGGCGTCCGCAACATCGACGGCTTCAACGCGCGCGTGCAACAGGCGGAGAAGAAAGGCGAGAAAATCTCGCGCACCGTGCAGACCGGCTTCGACCGCCAGACCGGCGAGGCGATCTACGAGACGGAAAACCTCGATCTCGAGCCGATGCCCTACATCGTCGTCATCATCGACGAGATGGCCGACCTGATGATGGTCGCCGGCAAGGATATCGAAGGCGCGGTGCAGCGCCTGGCGCAGATGGCGCGCGCCGCCGGCATCCACGTCATCATGGCGACGCAGCGGCCGTCGGTCGATGTCATCACCGGCACGATCAAAGCCAATTTCCCGACCCGCATCTCCTTCCAGGTGACGTCGAAGATCGACAGCCGCACCATCCTGGGCGAGCAGGGCGCCGAGCAGCTGCTCGGCATGGGCGACATGCTCTACATGGCCGGCGGCGGCCGCATCCAGCGCGTACACGGTCCCTTCGTTTCCGACGACGAGGTCGAGAGGATCGTCGCGCATCTGAAGCTGCAGGGCGTGCCGGAATATCTCGACGCCATCACCGAGGATGAAGGCGAGGATGACGACGAGCCGTCGGGCAGGGGCGGTTCAGGCGGTGGCGGCGGCAATTTCGAGGATTCCGACGATCCCTACGACCAGGCGGTTGCCGTGGTGCTGCGCGACGGCAAGGCCTCGACCAGCTACATCCAGCGCCGGCTCGGCATCGGCTACAACCGCGCCGCTTCGATCATCGAGAAGATGGAGAAGGAAGGCATTGTCGGCCCGGCCAACCACGCCGGAAAACGCGAGATCCTGGTGCCGACGGAGGAGGACAAGTTCTGATCCGATCCGGGAAGATCCACCAGGGTCTGCCCGGGGTGCAACGTCGGTGACGGCAACTTTGAACCTTTTGGCGCGTTGCTGCGACTGAGCGCTGTCCGGGCCGCCAAACTTAAGCCCAACTGGGGGCCAAGGGACTGCGACACTATATGAACCAGATGAGAGTGACCGGTATGAAAAACTCTTCCTTTGACCCGATCAGTGATTTTGCCCCGACCCGCCGCCAGGTGCTTGGCCTCGGCGTGGTCCTTGCCGGCGCGGCAGCCATCAATGTCGTGCCCGGCGTCCAGTTGCTGGCGTCGGCGCAAGCAGCGGTGCCGCCGGCGGCGCAGAAGATCGCCGACCATTTCTCCTCGGTCAAATCGATGACCGGCGAGTTCGTGCAGTTTGGACCCAAGGGCGAGCAGACCGGCGGCAAGTTCTTTCTGGAACGGCCGGGCAAGATCCGCTTCAACTATGACGGGGCCTCGAATTTCAGGGTGATTTCCGACGGCAAGTCGGTGGTCATCCTCAACAAGAGGCTGAAAACGTCCGATCTGTATCCGTTGTCGAAGACGCCGCTGAAGCTGCTGCTCGACACCAGGATCGACCTCTCCGGCGGCCGCGTCAGAAGCGTCAAGGAGGAGAACGACCTCACCACCATCCAGCTTGCCGACAAGTCGGTGTTCGGCAATTCGAGGATCACGATGATGTTCGATCCCAAATCCTACGAATTGCGCCAGTGGACCATCACCGACGCGCAAGGCAAGGACACCACGGTGATGATCTTCAACGTTAGGGAAGGTGTGCGTTTCTCCCCCGACACCTTTGCCATCGACTATACGGCAAATCGCGAGCTGAACACCAAGTCGCGCTAGGGTCCGCTGTTATTCAGGCGAGGCCGGCCTGCGAATGGAGTTTTCCTGCGCTTCCGGCCTTCGCCGGCCCAAGCACTCATGAGCGGTCGTGGCAGTTAAGGCTACGGCCGGCGTAGGCCGGTGCTCACGTACTTTAAGTACGCTCCGCTCCGGTTCTCGAAATCCGCCATTCTCGGCTTGGCCTGACCTGAATCTCGGCGAACCCTGGTGCCAGCCTGGGCAGCGCTTCGAGCGTGGGCTGGCTTGTTTTTGCGGTGCGCGGCTGGCAGTAGTTTCCGGGATCGATTTTTCAAAAGGCGTCATTCCCGTCGGAACCACCTGGCGGGTCATGTGCGCTGCTCCCGGATTCTGTGCATGCCCTTTTCCATCGCCACCTGGAACATCAATTCCGTCCGCTTGCGCATGCCCATCGTCGAGCGCCTGCTTGTCGAACAGGCACCCGACGTGCTCTGCCTGCAGGAAACCAAAGTCCCGGACGAGCTGTTTCCGGAAAAAGCCTTCCGCAAGCTCGGCTACGAGCACATCGCCTTCCATGGCCAGAAGGGCTATCACGGCGTGGCGACGGTGGCACGCCGGCCGATCGAGATCGTCGAAAAGCGCCGCTTCTGCGAGATCGAGGACTGCCGGCATCTGTCGGTCACCATCCGCGCCGGCGGCAAGGCGATCCTGCTGCATAATTTCTACGTTCCGGCCGGCGGCGACGAGCCCGACCCCCTCATCAACCGCAAGTTCAGGCACAAGCTGGATTTCGTCGCCGAGATGAACGCCATTCGCGCCGAGCACGACGACGTGTCCGGCTCGATCCTGGTCGGCGACCTCAACATCGCGCCGCTCGAACATGATGTCTGGTCGCACAAGCAGCTCTTGAAGGTGGTCAGCCATACGCCGGTCGAGACGGAGAGTTTCGAGGCGATGCGGCTCGCCGGCGACTGGGTCGACCTGATGCGGCTAAACGTGCCTTATGAGCAGAAGCTCTATACTTGGTGGAGCTACCGCGCGCAGGATTGGCAAGCATCGGATCGCGGCCGGCGGCTCGACCATGTCTGGTCGTCGCCAAACCTAGTGCCGAGCTTTGCCGGCTACGAAATCCTGCGGCCGGCGCGCGGCTGGGAACGGCCGTCGGACCATGTGCCGGTGATTGCGCGCTTCGACCTGGCGTAGGCCTCCACGGCTTCGTCGTCCTCGGGCGGAGCGGGAGCGAAGCGAACCGCGTAGACCCGAGGATCCATGCCGTTCCTTTTGAGCGCCGCAACGGTGCAATCTTGCGAGATGCCAGCGGGACAGAGGGGGCGCTGTCCGGCGCTGTCCCTCCGGCGTACGGAAGATACCGCCCACTCAGGTCTCGAAACGCGGCGCCAGCTTCTCGATGCGGCGGATCATCGCCTGAAAATCCTCGGAGATGCGCTGGTGCAGATGGACAGCGATATCGGGATATTCCTCCAGGATGCGGCGGAACATCTTGCGGCTGAGCCGCAGCACTTCCGAATCGATCGCGGCGGATGCGCTGGTCAGCCGGTTGGTGTCGGCGATCAGCGCCAGTTCGCTCAACATGGTACCGGGGCCGGCCGTGCCTATCGGGATGCGGTCGCCATCCTGCTCGCGATAGAGGACGATGCGCCCGCTGACCACGATATAGGCGCAATCGGCCTCGTCGTCCTCGCGGTAAAGCTTGTGGTCGGCCTGCAGCTCGGTGGTTTCCGCGCCGAAGGCGAGCAAACGCAACTGTTCCTGCGTGAAGCCCTCGAAGAGCCTCACGGTGGACAGGATGCGGATGTCGTCATCCAGCGCCATCTAGCTATGTCCCCGAACGGTCAGTCCAATCCCTCCCTTAGAGCGCCGCGCGGCTTGGACGCGCAAAGGACACTCTAACACTTTGAATCGACGCATCGTGCTTTCCAAAAATCGATTCCGATCTTTGGGCCGATGCGTCAGTTCGGTCCAGAACCACCTCCAGTCTCAGGACCGCACCCGAAAGCGGTCCCGCCCCGACCGCTCATTGGATAATGAAATGTTTAAGGAACCAGCTTGTAGCCGCCGCTTTCTGTCACAAGAATTTCCGCATTGGAAGGATCGCGCTCGATCTTCTGGCGCAGCCGGTAGACGTGAGTTTCCAGCGTGTGCGTGGTGACGCCGGAATTGTAGCCCCACACTTCTTCGAGCAGCACGTCGCGCGTCACTACCTTCTGGTCGGCGCGGTAGAGATATTTGATGATCGAGGCCTCCTTCTCGGTCAGCCGCACCTTGGCGCCGCGCTGGTCGATCAGAAGCTTCTGGCTGGGCTTGAAAGTGTAGGGGCCGACCGAAAAGGTGGCGTCTTCGCTCTGCTCATGCTGGCGAAGCTGCGCACGGATGCGGGCCAAAAGAACCGCGAAACGGAACGGCTTGGTCACATAGTCGTTGGCGCCGGCTTCGAGGCCGAGAATCGTGTCCGAATCGGTGTCGTGTCCGGTCAGCATGATGATGGGCGACTTGTAGCCGCCCTTGCGCAGGATCTTCACCGCCTCCCGGCCGTCCATGTCAGGCAGACCGACATCCATAATGAGCAGGTCGACGAGGCCGCCGCGTGCCGCGGCGACGCCTTTGGCGGCGTTTGATTCCTGCAGGACGTCAAATTCCTCGTAGAGAGACAATTGCTCGACGAGTGTGCCGCGCAGGTCGTCATCGTCATCGACGATCAGAATGGTGCGTGAAGTCATGGATCAATCCGTTGTTTTGAAAAGAAAATTCAGTTGACCGCTACCTGTTTATGCGGAAGCTGACCGGCACAACAGCCGATCACAGTGATTTGTTCCGTGGCACGATCATACAAGAAAAAACGCGCGCGCAATGAGGCGAGCGCATTTTTGCGAAAAGGGCTTCGTGTGCTCACGGTGCGCGCCAGGCCCGGCCAGGCCAGCCAAGGGCTCCTGCAGGCCGGCGGACTGGTGTTTTCATGTGCGCTGGGACGCGGCGGCATATCGGCCGGCAAACGCGAAGGCGACGGTGCCACGCCGCTTGGTTCGATGCGGATCCTGTCGGGGTATTTCCGTAGCGATCATTTTTCCGGCGGCCGCAAAACCCGGCTGGAGATGGCGCCGATCGGCCCCGATCTCGGCTGGTGCGAAGTGCCTGATGATCGCAACTACAATCGTCCGGTCAGGATTCCCTATGGCGCCAGCCACGAGCGGATGCTGCGCGCCGACCGGCTCTATGATGCCTGCCTGGTGCTCGACTGGAACATTTCGCCGCGTCGCCGCGGGCGCGGCAGCGCCATCTTCTTTCATCTCGCGCGCCCCGGCTTCACGCCAACGCAAGGTTGTGTGGCGGTGACGGCACGCACGATGGCCCGGCTGTTGCCGCTGCTGTCGGATCGGACGGTGGTGAGGGTGGTGAGGTAGGGAGTAAGGGAATAGGGGAATAGGGGAATAGGGAATAGGGGAATAGCAAGTGTCGGTAAGATTGCGCGAACGCGCCGCTTAGCTTCCCCTACTCCCCTACCTCGGCCGCTGCCAGCCGATGTCGAGCAGACCCAGCCGGCCGAGTTCCCGGTCCGTCGCACGCGCGACATCCTTTCGTTCGGCGCCGATGTCGCGCAATTGGCGATCCGAAAGATCCTCGACGTTTTCATGCGGAAGCTCATGCGGGAGATGGAGCGCGATTTTCGCGTGGTGGAACCACTCAATTGCCGCCCGCAGCCAGATTGGCCCGGTGGCCGGAGACTTCAAGACGATGTGGGACATGACGTGACTCCTTCTATCCGAACATCAAGTCCGGTTTGATGGTTTATCGATGATCCCATTATGCCGGATTGAAATTTAAGGGGGAAACGAGTAGTTTTTTCTCAATCATCAAGTTTTATTTGTGGATCGAGAGCAATGATCCTGCCAAAAGTCATTCCGCGCTGATGGCCCGCCTGCTGCCCGGAACCCGTGCCTTGAGGACGCTGGAAGCAGCCGCCCGGCACCTCAATTTCACCCGCGCCGCCGACGAGCTCGGCCTGACGCCGGCCGCGGTCAGCCACCGGATCAAGGAAATCGAGGATCAACTCGGCATCGTGCTCTTCACGCGCACCAGCCGCACCATCCGGCTGACCGAAGCGGGCGCGGTGCTGTTCGAGGCCGCGACCGACGCGCTCGACCTGCTCGGCCGTGCCGTTTCACGGGCGCACAAGACAGCGCGCGGAACGTCGCTGCTGAAAGTGACCCTCGATGCCCAGTTCGCGACAAAATGGCTGATGCGGCGCGTCGACGACTTTCGCAAGCATCAACCCGGTGTCGAGCTCCGCTTCGACATAGCCTCCGAATTGCGCGATTTCGACCTGGACGACGTCGATGTCGGCATCCGTTTCGGCGCCGGAAAATATCCGGGCCTTTGCGCCCACCGGCTGTTCGACAACGTCATCGTTCCTGTCTGCAGTCCGGCGTTACTGCGGGCGGGGCCGCCGCTGAAGGAGCCGCGCGACCTGTTCCATCACACGCTCGCCCATATCGAGTGGGCGCGACAGGGCGTGACGTGGCCGAACTGGCGCATGTGGATGGCGGCGGCCGGCGTCGACGATTTCGACGACAGCCGAACGCTCGTCTTCGGCACGTCCTCGGATGTCGTTCAGGCTGCACTCGACGGCAATGCCGTCGCGCTCGCCGATTTCGCCATGGTGGCAAACGACCTTTCCGAGGGCAGGCTGGTGCGTCCCTTTGAACTGGGCATGAAGGTGGCGCCCGAATTCGCCTATTTCCTGGTCTACCCCAAGAGCGTCGCCGATGAGCCTCGCATCGTCGCCTTTCGCGAATGGCTTCTCAACGAAGTCACGAAGACGCCGACGTGATTTGGCGAACACTTACACGGGGTGTTCGAAGGCGTGCTTTTGGGTGACATGCACTGACTCAGACTGCCGCTGCTCCGAACCAGCCGATCACCGCGCCGATGATAAGCAGCACGCCAAGCCAGTGGCCGCAGTCTATGACGGTCAGGTCCCAGCCGAAACCTTCGTAGCGATGATTGACGGATAGCGTCGTGGCGACGAATCCGAGCCAGAGAACGAAGCCGAAGACCAGTCCGGCAAGGAGGCTCGGTTCGCCACCGGTCATGGCGCCGATGACCAGCGACATGACCAACGCCATGACAAGTTCCGCGATGAAGCTGATGACGAAGGGCAGCGGCGATTTATTCATGGTCGCAGGATCAAGCTTGGCGGCCTTGAGCCACAGCTTGCTCAAGGCCATGTACCAGGCGGCGCCGAACAACCACGCCACCACGACGGCGACGACAACCGCCAGCCAGTTCACCGCTGAAAAATCCATGCATTTTCCTCCCCGGAAGCATGTCGCCCAAAAGTGCCAAGCGGGTTTGGGACTACGACATGCGTATTCTCAAAATCGAAGCGCGATGGAACGCCGGTTCGGCGGTGCCGTCAAGCAAAGCGCCAGACGGTGGTGCGCTTGACCAGGGAATCTTCCAGCTCCCTGGTTACCGCCACCTCGTAGACGGCAAGCGGCTGCAGCCCTGCTTTCGGCATGTAGGAGCGGCCGGGATCGCCGACTAGGATGTCGGCGCCGCGCGCCTTCAGCATTGCGAACCACGGCATCAGCCTGTCGGCGAAGGACCTGTCGTAGAAGACGTCGCCGGCCAGAACCACATCCCAGCCGGCATCGGTTCCGATGCAGTCGGTACTCAGAAACTCTATCCCGACACCATTGGCCTCGGCATTGAGGCGGATCGCTGTCGCGCAGAACGGGTCGATGTCGGCGGCGATCACCTCTGCCGCGCCGGCCTTCACTGCTGCAATGGCGACAAGGCCGGAACCGGAGGCGAAGTCGAGCACGCGCTTGCCGTGCACGTCAGACGGATTGTCGAGGATGTAGCGGGAAAGACCCTGGCCGCCGGCCCAGGCGAAGGCCCAGAAGGGCGGCGGCAGGCCGATTTCGGCCAGCTCGTCCTCGGTCCGCTGCCACAATTCATGCGCCTCGTCGGCCAGATGCAGCAGGATCTCCGGCACATGCGGCGGCGCCATCAGCACCGTGTTGTCGAGGATGAAGTTTTTCGCGCTGTTTGGCGTCAGCGCCGTCACGGAGCCGGCGTCAGGCCGCCCATGCGGCAGACCTCTTTCCATTCGGCCGGCGTCACCGGCTGCACGGAAAGCCGTCCGAGCCGGACCAGCGCCATGTCGGCAAGCTTGGGATTGGCCTTGACCTGTTCCAGCGTCACCGGCTTCGGCACATCCTTGACGGCGCGGATATCGACGCATTCCCAGCGTGGATCGTCAGTGGTGGTGTCCTGATGGGCCAGCGCGCAGACCTCGGCGATGCCGACCACGTCGAGCCCGTCGTTGGAATGGTAGAAGAAGCCGAGATCGCCGATCTGCATCGCCTTCATGTTGTTGCGCGCCGCATAGTTGCGCACACCGTCCCATTGCGTGCCGGCCTTGCCCTTCGCCTTCAGCGCCTCGAAGGAGAAGACCGAGGGTTCCGATTTGAACAGCCAGTAGTTCATTGTTTTGCTCCTCCTGGCAGCCGGAATTAGCTAGCAGCCGGCTTGTTGAAGGTCCAGTTCCATTGCCGGATTTCGACGCTTTCGAACAGCCCGGCCTTGGCGTAGGGGTCCGCCGCCGACAGGGCTTTTGCCGCGGCCGGATCGGGCGCCTCGACCACGACGAGGCTGCCGTTCGGCTTGCCGCCGGCATCGAGGAACGGGCCGGCGAAAGCCAGTTTCTTCTCGCCGTTCAATCCTTCCAGGAAGGCAACATGCTCGGGCCGCGTATCGAGCCGCACCTGCAGGCTTCCAGGCTTATCCTTGCAAATCAGTGCAAACAGCATCTTTCCATCTCCGGATTGGTCGAGGTTACACGTCGGTTTCGGTCTTCAGCGGCCTAGTCATCAATGCCGACACAGCCTGGCGGATGGTGATCGTGCCGTCCAGTATGGCAGCAACGGCGGTGATGATCGGCGCGTCGATCCGGCGTTCGGTGACGATGCGGGCGGCGATCGCCGCCGTCGGCACGCCTTCGGCCAGCGGCAGGCCGGCAAGCGGCTTGCCTTGCCCCAGCGCCAGCCCATAGGCGAAATTGCGCGACTGGGCGGACGAGCAGGTGAGCAGCAGGTCGCCGAGACCGGAAAGCCCCATCAATGTCTCCGGCTTTGCGCCAAATGCAGCGCCGACGCGGCGCAATTCGACGAAGCCGCGCGTCACCATCGCGGCTTGGGCACTGGCGCCGAGTCCAGCGCCGGTGATGGCGCCGCCGGCGATGGCGAAGACGTTCTTCAGCGCGCCGCCGATCTCGACGCCGATGAGATCATCGCTCGAATAGCAGCGCAGGTTCTCGGCCGAAAAGCGGGCGGCAAGGTCCGCCGCCAGGCCCTCGCCGCGGGCGGCGACCACCACGGCCGTCGGCAGACCCCTTGCGACGTCGGTGGCGAAGCTCGGGCCGGACAGGGCGGCGACCGGATTTTTGGGCAGGATCTCCCTAGCGATCGCCGACAGCAATGCGCCGGTGTCACGCTCGATGCCCTTGGCGCAGAGAACCAGCGGGACGCCCTTCGGCATATGGGTTTTTGCCGCCGTCAGCATGGCGCGCAGCGACTGTGCCGGAACCACCGCCAGCACGCAGTCCGCATCGGCAAGAGCCACTTTGATATCGCTTGTCGCGTCGATGCCGGGCTCGAGCGCGATGCCGGGCAGATAGCGCGGATTTTCGCCGCGACCGATCGCTTCAACAGTCTCCTGGTCGCGCGCGAACAGCCGGACCGAATGGCCGGCGCGCAGCATGGCCAGCGCCAGCGCCGTGCCCCAGGCGCCACCGCCAAGAACCGCGACGCGCCAGCCGCTCGTGGCCTTGCTCACATCGCCGCCGGTCATGCCTTGGCCCCACGCCGGCCCGAACCGACCATCGGGGCGGAGATGCTGTCCAGCGGCCAGCGCGAGCGCGGCACGAAATCGGCGGTGTTCTCACCTGATATGCCGGCGCGCAGCCTTTCGATGCCGGCCCAGGCGATCATCGCCGCATTGTCGGTGCAGAGTTTGAGCGGCGGCGCGACAAAGGCAAAACCGGCTTTCTCGCACAGGGCTTCCAGTGTCGCCTTGATCGTCCGGTTGGCGGCGACGCCGCCAGCGACAACGAGCGCAGGTTCCACCTCGCCCGGAAACTCCTGACGGAATCGGTTCAGCGCTCTCGAGACACGGTCATCCAGTGCATCCGCCACCGCCGCCTGGAACGAGGCGCAGATGTCGGCGACGTCCTGGTCGCTCAACGGGGCAATGGCCGTCGCTGCCTGGCGCACGGCGGTCTTCAGCCCGGAAAAGGAGAAATCCGGCTGCGCCGAGCCTTTCATCGGGCGCGGGAAGGCGAAGCGCGTGGCATCGCCGTCTGCCGCTGCCTTCTCGACATTCGGCCCACCGGGATAGGGCAGGCCGAGCATCTTGGCCGTCTTGTCGAAGGCTTCGCCGAGCGCATCGTCGATGGTCGTCGCCCAGCGCTGGTAGTCGCCGACGCCGCGCACCGCCACGATCTGCGTGTGGCCGCCGGAAACCAGCAGCAGGAGGTAGGGAAAATCGAGCCCGTCGGTCAGCCGCGCGGTCAGCGCATGGCCTTCGAGGTGGTTGATGGCGATCAGCGGCTTGTTCGCGGCCGCGGCAATGGCTTTCGCCGTCATCAGCCCGACGATCAGCCCGCCGACCAGGCCGGGGCCGGCTGTTGCGGCAATCGCGTCGATGTCGGCGAGATCGACGCCCGAATCGGCAAGCGCTGCCTCGATGATGCCATCCAGTGCCTCGACATGGGCGCGCGCGGCGATCTCCGGCACGACGCCGCCGAAGGCGGCATGCTCCTCGATCTGGCTGAGCACGATATCGGACAAGATCCTGGGCGTTGAATCACCGTCCAGCGCCACCACGCTGGCGGCTGTCTCGTCGCAACTCGTCTCAATGCCCAGAACGCGGATCAATTCGTCGCTGCCTCTAGAGATTGTACAAACCGATCTTTCCCCGCTAGGAGAAAGCTCGGAAAACGGCCTCAATCTGCCGGGGGTTATCACGGACTGCGCGCCATGCAAACAACCTTGAAAATCGGAACACGCGGCAGCCCGCTGGCACTGGCGCAGGCGCATGAAACGCAGGCGCGGCTGATGGCCGCGCACGGCATGCCGGAACAGGCATTCGAAGTGGTCGTCATCTCGACCAGCGGCGACCGTATCCAGGACCGGCCGCTGTCGGAAGCCGGCGGCAAGGGACTGTTCACCAAGGAGATCGAGGAAGCGCTGCTGGCGCGCCGTATCGACATCGCCGTGCATTCCTCGAAGGACATGCCGACGGTGTTGCCCGACGGACTGGAACTGTCCGCCTTCCTGCCGCGCGAGGACGCGCGCGACGCTTTCGTCGGCAAGGCGGCGAAAGCAATCGCCGAACTGCCGCAGGGCGCGAAGGTCGGCTCGTCGTCGCTCAGGCGTCAGGCGCTGATCCGGCGCATGCGGCCGGACCTCGATGTGGTGATGTTCCGCGGCAATGTGCAGACGCGGCTGCGCAAGCTGGACGAGGGCGTCGCCGACGGCACCATCCTCGCTTATGCCGGGCTGAAGCGGCTCGGGCTCGAAGATATCATTACCGACCTGATGCCGCTCGACATCTTTCCGCCGGCGCCGGGGCAAGGCGCCATCTGCATCGAAAGCCGCATCGGCGATCGCGACGTGGGAAGGATGCTGACGGCGATCCACGACGTACCGACCGGGCAGGCGCTGGCCTGCGAACGCGCCTTCCTGGCGGCGCTCGACGGGTCGTGCCGCACGCCGATCGCCGGGCATGCGACGATATCGGGCGGAACGGTCTTCTTCGCCGGGCTGATCATCTCGCCGGACGGCACGCAATCCCATGAGGTCAAGGCGCAAGGCCCGGCACAGGAGGCCGCCCGCATCGGCGAGGATGCCGCCAGGACCGTGCGAGCCAAGGCCGGCGAAAAATTCTTCGACGGCTGGGCCTGACATGGTTCGCATCCTGGTGACGAGGCCGGAACCGGGCGCCTCGCGCACGGCACAGCGGCTGGAGAACCAAGGTTTTCGGCCGGTCCTGTTGCCGTTGACAGAAACGGTGGCCCTGCCGGTCGATGCCGATGCAGCCGCCGACAATGCCGTGGCCGTCGCGGTCACCAGTGCCAATGCCGTGCGCCATGCGCCGAAGGAGATCATCGCGACGCTCGCCGCCTTGCCCTGTCACGCCGTCGGCAAAAGGACGGCGGAAGCAGCCCGCGCGGCGGGATTCCCGTCCGTCAGCGAAGGCCCGGGCGATGCCGAGGCGCTGGCCGATGCGCTTGCCGGCAACTTCGCGGCTGGTACGGTCGTCTATCTGTGCGGACGCGTGCGGTTTCCGGCGTTCGAGGCGCGGCTGAGGGCCGCTTGTATCAACGTCCGCACCATCGAGACCTACGATACCGTTACGTCTGGCTATTCGGACGCCGCAATCCTTGCGCGCCTGTCCGGCCAGCCAGTTGAAGCGGTGCTGCTCTATTCGGCCAAGGCTGCGGCAGCGATGCAGGCCTTGACCGGGCGGCCGGCGCTGCATGCGCTTTTTGAAAACACATGTTTCTTCGCCCTGTCCGGACGTATCGCCGCGGCCCTGGGCGACGCCATCGGCAAAAAAATCCACATTGCGCCGGAACCCAGCGAAGACGCGCTGCTGGGACTTTTGCGGGCATGGCGCTGACCAGCATCCGCCGCTGCCCTATCCGGGCAGAAGGTGCCGGCAGGGCGATGAGGGGCTGGGCGATTGCCCTGAGGTATAGCGTATTTGTTCTTACTTTGTGCCGGCAGTTATGCTAGTAAGTTCTGTGTGGTGCTGATTGCGCCAACGACCCGCCCGCCGAGGCGGTTTTTTTATTTCCGGTGTCGACGCCAATCCTTCGAAGCCCCCGTGTCATCACGCCGCCCCTTTTCACCGCTTGGTGATGTGCTAGACCCTTTCTGAACCATCCCGAAGCGAATTTTTGCGGAGCCAAAGCATGGTCAAGACGCCGAAGATGCGGCATTCGAAAAGCCGTCGCGAGCCGGTGACCATCGAGCTCGAACCCGGCGCCGTCTCGCGCGTTGCCGACGAGGATGCCGTCAAGGCACGGACTGAGGGGGCACGGACCGAGGGAGACCAGGCCGAGGGAGCCCAGACCGAGGAGGCGAAGGTGGAGGAAGCAGCCTCGCAGCCGGAGGCTCCTGACGAACCGGTGCATGCCGACCAGACCGATCTCGAGCCGTGGGAACATGCCGACGCGGTTCCGCCGGCAGAGGGTAACGTCGGGGGTCCTGAAGGGCCCAAATCGACTTATCCGGCCGGCTCGGAGGCATCGGCGAATCGGGCCTTCGACTACAGTTTCGACGACGCATCGGCCAAAGCCAGTGTGACGGGGGCCAGCGGGACGGGGGCCAGCGGAAGCGAGGAAGCGCCGAAAGAAGCCCAAACGAGGAATGACGATATGGCAGCGCAGCCGAAGCGTGGCGGCATCAACGGCATCGCTGCCGGCATCGTCGGCGGCGTCATCGCGCTCGCCGCAGCAGGAGGGCTGCAGTTCGCCGGCCTGCTGGGCGCGCCAGGCTCGGGCGGTGTGTCGCTCGACGGCGTCAATGGTGAAATCGCCGCGCTGAAGACCGAGATCGCCGGGCTCAAGGACACGGCCGGCAACAGCGATGGGTCGGCCGAGGTGGACGGGCTGTCGTCGGCGCTGGATCAGGTCAAGGCGGATGTCGCGGCGCTGAAATCGGCGGTAGAGCAGGGTGGGGCTGGCGACACCGCCGGGTTTGAGGCGCTTGGCGACAAGGTCAGGCAGATCGAGACGGCGGTCGCGGCCCTCGGCGAGGCCGGCAACACAGCGCCGGCCGATCTCGGGCCGCTCAACGAAAAGCTGGCCGGGCTCGACGCGGCGGTGAAATCCGCCGGCGAGGCGACGACGGCGCAGGAAAGCCGGCTTGCCGCGCTGGAACAGTCGGTGTCGCAGCTTTCCGGCAAGGTCGAGGCACAGGCGGGGCAGCCGAAGATCGCGCTCGCCATCGCCGCGTCGGCGCTGAAGGCGGCACTCGACCGCGGTGCGCCATTCGCGGCCGAACTCGAAACCTTCGCGGCGATTTCGCCGGACGCGCCGGAGATCGCGATCTTGCGTCCCCACGCCGAAAAGGGCGTTCCGACACGCGCGGACATCGCCGCCGAGGTGGCCGCCGCGGCCAATGCCATGGTTGCTGCCTCGGCGCCCGTCGACCAGAATGCCGGCTTCCTGCAAAACCTGTTGTCGAGCGCCGAATCGCTGGTCAAGGTCAGGCCGATCGGTGCCGTCGAAGGCGCCGGGGCGCCGGAAACCGTCGCGCGCATGGAGGTGGCGGTCAACCAGGGCGACTACGCCAAGGCGCTCAGCGAATACGATACGCTGCCCGAGGCGGCCAAGGCCGCAGGAGCCGAGTTTGCCGGCAAATTGAAGGCACGGATCGAGGTCGAGACACAGGTCGACGCACTGATCGCCGGGGCGATGAAGGCGTGATGAGGAAAACCCGATGATTCGCATTCTCCTCTTCCTCGCCGTCGTTTTCGCGCTCGGGCTGGGTTTCGCCTGGCTGGCCGACCGGCCGGGCGAGATGGTCGTCACCTTCAGCGGCTATCAATATCAGGTCAGCCTGATGGTGGCGGCGGTGGCGGTCGTCGCCGTCGTTGCCGCGGTGATGATCGTCTGGTGGCTGATCAAGTCGCTGTGGAACAGCCCTTACACCATCTCGCGCTATTTCCGAGTGCGCCGCCGCGATCGTGGCTATCAGGCGCTGTCGACCGGCATGATCGCCGCCGGCGCCGGTGACGGGGCACTTGCCCGCAAGAAGACCAAGGAAGCGGCAAAGCTGATCCGCTCCGACCAGGAGCCGCTGATCCAGCTGCTCGAGGCGCAGGCCTCGCTGCTCGAAGGCGACCACGAGGGCGCGCGCGAGAAGTTCGAGACCATGCTCGACGATCCGGAAATGCGGCTGCTCGGCCTGCGCGGACTTTATCTCGAGGCCGAGCGCCTCGGCGACCGCAACGCGGCGCGGCACTATGCCGGGCGCGCCGCGGCTATGGCGCCGCAACTGGCCTGGGCCGCCGAATCGACGCTGGAAGACCTGACCGGGCGCGGCGACTGGGACGGGGCGCTGAAACTGGTCGAGGCGCAGAAATCGACGCGGCAGATCGAGCGCGACGCCGCCAACCGGCGCCGCGCCGTGCTACTCACCGCCAAGGCGCAGGCGCTGATCGACAGCGACCCCAACGCCGCCAGGACTGCCGCCCTCGAGGCCAACCGGCTGCGGCCGGATTTCACGGCGGCGGCCGTCGCCGCCGCCAGAATGCTGTTTCGGGAGAACGATGTCCGCAAGGGCTCGAAGATCCTGGAAGCGGCGTGGAAGGCCGAGCCGCATCCGGAGATCGCCGAGCTTTACACCCACGCCCGACCCGGCGATGCCGTGCTTGACCGGCTGAACCGGGCGAGGAAGCTGCAGGAGATGAAGAAGAACCACGCCGAATCCTCGCTGACGGTGGCGCGCGCCGCGCTCGACGCGCATGATTTTTCAACCGCCCGCCGGGAGGCCGAGGCTGCCATTCGCATGGACCGCCGCGAGGGCGCCTATTTGCTGCTGGCCGACATCGAGGAAGCCGAGACCGGCGACCAGGGCAAGGTGCGGCAGCTTTTGTCCAAGGCAGTGCGTGCACCGCGCGATCCGGCCTGGGTTGCCGACGGCGTCGTCTCCGAACGCTGGGCGCCGGTATCGCCGATCACCGGCAAGCTCGACGCCTTCGAATGGCGGGCGCCGATGGAGCGGCTCGGCCAGCTCATCGACAGTGATGAGGACGCGCCGGACGCCCCGGTCCCGACCATTGCGGCGCCAACCAAGCCGGCAAAGGAAAATGTGATCGAGCTGAACCCCGCTGTTTCAGCCGAGACCACGGCTGCGGCATCGGAAGGTGGCGAAGACCATGTCACTCCGGTTACCGCCTCGGCCTTTGCCGCTGCGCCACCGGATGCCGAAGCTGTCGAACCGGCGGAGGAACTGGCCCGGCTGCCCGACGACCCCGGCGTCGACCCGGACGACGAGAACGAAAAATCAACACGCAGGTTTCGCTTGTTCTGATTTGGCTGAGCTTGGTAGTTTTGGCTCCATGGGAAGTAATCGCATGTTCGAACGCGTTCTGTCATTTCTGAAGGAGCTGCCGGCAGGTGGCGGCGCCAGCAATGACGCCGATGATCCGCGCGTTGCCGCATCCGCCCTTCTCTACCATGTGATGAACGCCGACGGCGTGCGTCAGGATGCCGAATGGGAGCGGTTCAAGGCGGTGCTGGCGGAAAGCTATTCGATCAGCGGCGATGAGCTCGACGCGCTGGCCGCCGCCGGCGAGCGGGCCGACAATGAGGCGGTCGACCTCTATGCCTTCACCAGCGTGTTGAAGCGCCAGCTCGACGCGCACGCGCGAAAAGCCTTCATCGGCCTGATGTGGGAGATCGTCTATGCCGATGGCGAGTTGCACGAACTTGAGGATAATATCGTCTGGCGAGTCGCCGAACTGATCGGCGTCGAACGCCGCGACCGGGTCGAGGCGCGTCGCAAGGCGGCGGCCGAAGCGCCGGGCGCCACCGGAACGTCGAGCGACGAATAGACAGGATCCCGATGCCATCCACGCCGAGGCCGAGACCAAAAATCCTGATCGTGCTGCATCAGGAAAGTTCGAGCCCCGGACGCGTCGGCCACATGCTCATCGAAGAAGGCTTCGACCTCGATCTCCGCTGCCCGCCGCTCGGTGACGCCTTGCCGGAAACGCTGGACGGTCACGCCGGAACCGTGGTGTTCGGCGGTCCGATGAGCGCCAATGACGAGGACGACTTCGTCCGCCGCGAGACCGACTGGCTGAAGGTTCCGCTCAGGGAGAACCGGCCGTTGCTCGGCATCTGCCTCGGCGCGCAGATGCTGGTCAACCATCTTGGCGGCAAGGTCGAGGGTCATGGCGAGGGGCTGGTCGAGATCGGCTGGTATCCGCTGAAGGCGACCGAGGATGGCCGGAAGCTGATGCACTGGCCGGAGATGGTCTACCAGTTTCACCGCGAAGGCTTTTCGCTGCCGAGGGACGCGACGCTGCTGGCGACGGCCGAAACCTATCCCAACCAGGCCTTTCGTTACGGCGACAACGCCTGGGGCATCCAGTTCCACGGCGAATTGACCCGGGCGATGATGCAGCGCTGGGTCGTTCGCGGCGCGCACCGCTTTGAGTTGCCCGGCGCGCAGCCAGGCCGCGATCATCTCGGCGGCCGGCTGGTCTGGGACATGCATCTGAAGCGCTGGCTCGGCGAGTTCCTGCAGATGATCTTCGGCAACCCCGCACTGTTCTAATCTAGCGCATGCGGACGCGCGTTTCTGGCAACCATTGCAACGATTGTTTGGAAGAGCTCGTCCCGCGCCTGCGCAGCCGTGATTTCTCCAATCGCGGCGGCATAGGACAGGGCCTCGGCTGCACCGAGCATCGCCCAGAGGCCCGCTGGAGCGACAGCACCAATTCCGGCGAATGGGGAAAGCGCAATCCGGCACTTCTCGATGAACGCCGCCTCGTAGTCGCGCTTGATCCTTTCAAGCGCAGGCGAACCGGCCAGCGCCGCGATGACACCGGGTATCTCGCGGCCTTGGAGAAGCACGCAGTCGACATAGGAGGACGCGATGACCGCGGCTCTGCCCGCCAAGGTCGATTCGCTCGCCTGAAGGGCGGCGTCCATGAGCGTATTCTGGCGTTCGTCGAATTCCCGGTAGAGCGCTGCCAGCAGTCCGGACCGCGTGCCGAAATGATCATAAACGACGGGTTTTGTAACAGCCGATTGCTCGGCCAGCCGTCCGAGCGTCAAGGCTTCCGTTCCTTCTTCCCGGATCAACCGCCATGCAACGTCCAGAAGCTGGCGATGCCGTTCCTCCCGCGACAGCCGGCGACGCGGTCGCGAATGGGAAACCTGTTCTCTCAGTCCGGCGCTTGACATGCTTATGTACCAAAAGTAACTTACCAAAAGTATATAAGTTTGACCCATTGGCCGCAACCCAATCAGCAGGAGTCTCGATATGCACGCGCTGATCGTTATCGCGCATCCCAATCCCGGATCGCTCAGCCATGGCGTCGCCAGGCACGTCGCCGAGGGTTTATCGCGGTCAGATCCCGGCAATTCCTTCGAAATTGCCGACCTTGCAGCGGAAGCCTTCGATCCGAAATTCTCCACGACTGATCTCGCCGTCCATCGCAGGGAGGTGCCGCCTTCAGCCGATGTTGCCGCCGAGCAGGCGAGGATCGATCGCGCCGACGCCCTTGTGCTGGTCTATCCCGTCTATTGGTGGTCTATGCCGGGGCTTCTCAAGGGATGGATCGATCGCGTATTCGCAAATGGTTGGGCTTACGATGAAGGCCCGGACGCCAAACTGGTGAAGAAACTTCGCCATCTCCGGGTTCATCTGGTGGCCATCGGAGGCGCCGATCTGCGAACCTATGCGCGGCACGGCTATTTCGGAGCCATGAAGACGCAGATCGACCATGGCATCTTCGACTATTGTGGCGCATCCGTTGTGACGTCTGAGCTTCTGCTCGGCTCGGAGACGCAGGATCCGACCTCCCATTTCGACGCCGCGCGCGCCATCGGCGGCAACCTCTTCAAGGCACCTCCTCGATGCGCGGAGGCAGCATGAGCGTGTAACGGCACCGGGCCGCACAAAGGCACGTCGTCTCGTAACTTCCGGCCATTCGGAGTTCGCTGACCCTGCGGCTTGGATCAGTGCGCCCTGGGATCAGTTTCGCCCGTCGAGGTGACGCACCTTGCGCAGTTGCGGGAACAGCACTGCCCACAGCCCGGCGACAATGACTGCGCCGACGCCGCCGATCACCACCGCCGGCACGGTGCCGATCAACGCCGCCATGGTGCCCGCGCGGAATTCGCCGAGCTCATTGGAGGCGCCGACGAAAACCTGATTGACGGCGTTGACGCGGCCGCGCACCTGATCCGGCGTCCACAACTGGATCAGCGTCTCTCTGATATAGACGCTGAACATGTCGGTGGCGCCGAGCAAGGCGAGTGCCGCGATCGACAGCCAGGTGATGGTCGAGAGGCCGAACAGCACGGTGAAGGCGCCGAACAGCGCGACGAAGCCGAGCATGACCACGCCGGCATGGTTGCGGATCGGATGTCCGGCCAGCCAGATGGCAACGCAGATGGCGCCGATGCCGGGAGCCGATCGCAACAGTCCGAGACCCCATGGGCCGAGTTCGAGGATGTCGCGCGCGTAGACCGGCAGCAGTGCCGTGGCGCCGGACAAAAGCACGGCGAACAAATCGAGCGAAATGGCGCCGAGCACGATCTTCTCGCCCCAGATATAGCCGAAGCCGGCAAACAGGGTCTGCATGGTCGGCTTGTCGGTCTCGTTGCGCTGGGCAGGTTTGGGGATGGTAAAGACCAGCACTGCGGCGACAAACATCAAAACGGCGGCGGTGCCGTATGCCGCTTCCGCCGAAAGCCCGTAGAGCAGGCCGCCGGCGACCGGCCCGATGATGGTCGCGGTTTGCCAGGCAGACGAATTCCAGGCGATCGCGTTGCCGAAATCCTCTGGTGGCACGAGGTTGGCGAACAGCGACGCCGCGGCCGGCCCGAAGAAGGCGCGCGCGATGCCGAACATGGCAAGCACGACGAAGATCAACCCCGGTCCGCCAAGGCCGCGCAGCGTCAGCAGCAAAAGCGCCAACGCGCAGATCGCCTCCAGCAGCACCGTCAGCGCCATGATCAGCCGGCGTCCGAAACGGTCGGCGACCACCCCGGTGACCAGCACCAGCAGCAGCGAAGGCAGGAACTGGACAATGCCGACAAGGCCGAGATCGAACGGATCGCGGGTCAGGTCGTACACCTGCCAGCCGACGGCGACGGATACGATCTGGGTGGCGAATGTGGAAAGGAAGCGCGCCGCCCAATAACTCAGGAAGGGTTTGTGCCGGAAGGCGGCATAGCGCTGGTCGGGCGATGAATCGGATTCGGATGTCATGAATTTAGGCCCCGTTGCAATGGCGGGCCGGTGGGGCACTTCCACATGGGCGCTGGTCCGACCACGAAGCCTTTAGCGCAGTTCGGTGCGGGGCGCGTGCAAAAACCTGTCCTGGATCAAGCAATTTTCGCGCCCCGCCGTGGCGCTACCACTGGGCGGGGCGACCAGACCTGATCTCGTCTTGCTAGGCCGAGGCCTTGGGCTTCCTCGCCTTCTTGACGGGCGCCGGCGGGGCGGCCTTGCGGCCAAGGCCTATCGCCTTCGCCAGTTGCGAGCGCGAAGCCGCATAATTGGGAGCAACCATCGGATAGTCGGCCGGCAAGCCCCATTTGGCGCGATAGGCGTCCGGCGTCAGCCCAAAATGAACGCCGATATGGCGCTTCAGGGATTTGAACTTCTTGCCGTCTTCGAGGCAGATGATGAAATCCGGCGTCACCGATTTCTTTGGGTTGACCGCGGGGACCAACGGCGCTGCTGCCGGGACGGCGGGTTGTCCGAGCCCGCTTATCGAAGCGCTGACGCTTGCGATGAGATCGCCGAGGCCGGAAGCCGGCAGGCGGTTCTTCTCGACGTAGGCGGACACGATGTGAGCGGTCAGCTCGAGCAGATCGATGTCCTTGCGAGCGTTGTTGCTATCGTCGGTCAATCTATTTTCTCCATCCAGGGGGGTAGCAGAATTCCTAGTCGGCAAATCTGCGTAACGCAATGACGCCGCACATTATTTTGGACACAATACTAACAGCAGCACTCAGATCAACAGGTCTGACCCCAACCATCAGAATATCAGACGATCAGTGATTTGTCGCGCCACAGTCGAAATCCGCCTTCGAAGGCGCGGGTGTTGTCGCCGCGCCTGCAATCGGCAGGCAGTTCGTCGAGTTTGTCGACATTGCCGCCGGCTCTCGAGATCATTTCGCCGGATTGATCCAGCCGTTCGGCGGTCCGAACCCGGCCATCGCGTCGGCAGGGCCCCATGTCCCTGGCTCGTAAAGCGGAGGCGGCGTGGTATCGCCAAGCACCGGGCCGACGATCCGCCAGGCAAGCTCGCTGGCATCCTGGCGGGTGAACAGCTGGCGGTTGCCGTTCATGGCATCGCCGATCAACCGCTCATAGGGCGGCATGTCGCCCTTCGACTCGTCCAGGGCCGTCAGTTCGACCTGCTCGCCGATCATGTCGTCGCCGGGGGCTTTGCGCTGGGCGCCGATCGAGATCGCCACCTGCGGATTGATGCGGAAGCGCACATGGTTGGCGTCATCGGGCTTGATCGGATCGAAGACGTCGAGTGGCGGCCGCTTCAGCCGGACAATGACCTCGGTGGCATGCACGGGCAGGGATTTGCCGGCGCGGATGAAGAAGGGCACATCCTGCCAGCGCCAGGTGTCGATGAAAAACCGCACCGCCGCGAAGGTCTCGACCGGCGAGTTCGGCGCCACGCCGGGCTCGGCGAGATAGCCGTTGAATTGGCCGCGCACGACATCGTCCTTGTTCAGCGTCCGGATCGCCCTCAGCACCTGCACCTTCTCGTCGATCAGATCGTCGGCCGAGCGGCCGACGGGCGGTTCCATTGCGAGCAGCAGCAGGATGTTGAGCAGGTGGTTTTCGATGACGTCGCGGATGCAGCCGACCTCGTCGTAGAAGTGGCCGCGGCCCTCGACGCCGAAATCCTCGGCCATGGTGATCTGCACGCTCTCAACGAAATTGCGGTTCCAGATCGGCTCGAGAAAGGAATTGGCGAAGCGGAAATAGAGCAGGTTCTGGATCGCTTCCTTGCCGAGATAATGGTCGATGCGAAAGATCGACTGCTCGTCGAACACCAGGTGCAGAACCCGGTTCAACCAGCGCGCCGATTGCAGATCGTGACCGAAGGGCTTTTCCACCATCAGGCGCGCGCCCTGGGCCGCGCCCGACTGCTCCAGCCCCTGGATGACCGTTTCGAACATGGTCGGCGGTACCGCCAGATAGTGCAGCGGGTGCTGCGCGGTTCCCAGCACGTTTTTCAGCTTCTCAAATGTCGCGGCGCTCCGGTAATCGCCGCTGACATAGCGAAGCAGCGCGGCAAGTTTCGCGAAGATCTTTTCGTCGACCTTGCCGATGGTCTTGCCAATGCCGTCGCGGGCGCGCGCCTGCAACTGCTTCAGGTCCCAGGCGTCGAAAGCGACGCCGATCACCGGCTCGGTCAGGGTCCCCTTGGCGACCATGGTATAAAGCGCCGGGAAGATCTTCTGGTGGGCGAGATCGCCGGTTGCCCCGAAAAGCACCAGCGTGTCGGACCGTTCCTGGCTCATAAGTGTCTCTCCCCAGTCACGAGCCGGCCTTCGGCTTTTCGACATGGCCACCGAAAGCATAGCGCATGGCGGACAGGAGCTTGTCGGCGAATTCGGATTCGCCTTGCGAGGAGAACCGGTCGAACAGGGCCGAGGACAGAACCGGCGCCGGCACGCCGGTGTCGATCGCCGCCTTCAGCGTCCAGCGGCCTTCGCCGGAGTCCGAAACCCGTCCGCCGAACTGGGTCAGCGCCGAGTCGGCCTTCAACACGCCCGCCGTCAGATCGAGCAGCCAGGAACCGATGACGCTGCCATGCCGCCAGACTTCGGCCACCTCGCCGACGTCGATGTCGAACTGGTAGTATTGCGGGTTCTCCAGCGGGCTGGTTTCGGCATCCGCCATCCGCTGCTTCTTGCCCGCATTCGCCGACTTCAGGATGTTCATGCCCTCGGCATAGGCGGCCATGACGCCGTATTCGATGCCGTTGTGGACCATCTTGACGAAATGGCCGGCGCCGCTCGGTCCGCAATGGAGATAGCCGAAGGGGGCTGTTCCTGCATCCTTGCCTGGGGCAGGCGTGCCGGCATCGGCGCCCGGCGCCAGGGTCGCGAAGACCGGATCGAGATGCCGGACCGCGCCGTCGGGGCCGCCAATCATCAGGCAATAACCGCGCTCGAGGCCCCAGACACCGCCGCTGGTGCCGACATCGACATAGTTCAGGCCCTTGGAGGCAAGGCGCGCCGCCTGGTTGACTGCGTCGTGGTAGTAGGAATTGCCGCCGTCGATGATGATGTCGCCCGGCTCCATCAGTGCGGCCACTTGCTCGACGATCTTGCCGGTGATCGCCGCCGGCAGCATCAGCCAGGCGCTGCGCGGCTTGGTCAGCCTGCCGACGAACTCCTCCATCGACGCCGCTCCGATCGCGCCGTCCTTGATCAGCGCGGCGACGCTGGCTGGGTTGATGTCGTAGACGACACATTCGTGGCCATCGCGCAGCAGGCGCCGCACCATGTTGGCGCCCATCCTGCCCAGTCCCATCATTCCAATCTGCATGTTCTCGTCCTGGTTCTTGAGGGATAGAAGCCGCGCCGACCGACACTCGGCGTCACTGCCATATAATCTCGGTCTCCTGGTTCAGAGGTAGACCAGGAGCCGAACCCTTTTCAATCGTTGCACCGCAAGTTGATCGTCAAACCGTCACTGATCGCTGTTGACAAGTGCGCCCATCTAAATTTGTCTGACAATATTGAAACGAAGGTCATCATAGCAGCCATTAGCAGCCAACAAAGACCAGCAATCCATGGGAGGATTATGACATGAAGAAGCTACTCGTCCTGAGCGCCCTTGCGGCGATGCTCGCCTCAGGCACCGCGCTTGCCGACACCAGCGACAAGAAGATCGCCTTTTCCAACAATTATGCCGGCAATTCGTGGCGGCAGGCGATGCTCGACAGCTACGCCATCGTCACCAAGAAGGCGGTCGCCGACGGGGTGGTCGCGGCCGCCGACATCTTCACGACGGCCGACAAGGAGGTGCCGACCCAGGCGGCCCAGGTGCAGAACCTGATCCTGCAAGGCTATGACGCGATCGTCATCAACGCCGCCTCGCCTGACGCGCTCAACGGCGCCATCAAGCAGGCTTGCGACGCCGGCATCGTCGTCGTCTCCTTCGACGGCATCGTCACCGAACCCTGCGCCTATCGCGTGGTCGTCGACTTCAAGGATATGGGCAAGCAGGAAGTCGAGCAGATGGCCAAGTTCCAGCCCAAGGGCGGCAATCTGCTGGAAATCCGCGGCCTCGCCGGCACCTCGATCGACGACGCCATCCATGCCGGCATCCTGGAGGGCGTCGCCGCCCATCCCGAATTCAAGATCGTCGGTTCGGTCACCGGCGACTGGGATCAGACGACGGCACAGAAGGCGGTCGCGACGATCCTGCCGTCGCTGCCGGAAATTGTCGGCGTCGTCGATCAGGGCGGCGACGGCTATGGCGCGGCACAGGCCTTCGCCGCCGCCGGCAAGCCGCGTCCGACCATCATCATGGGCAACCGCCAGGACGAATTGCAGTGGTGGAAGGAGCAGAAGGAAAAGGACGGCTACCAGACCTGGTCGGCGTCGATCGCGCCGGGCGTATCGTCGCTGGCCTTCTGGGTGGCGCAGCAGGTGCTCGACGGCCGCACCGACATCCCGCATGATCTGCTGGTGCCATACCTCGCCTTCACCCAGGACGATTTCGAGGCCGCGCTGCCGAAAATCCCCAAAGGTGGCGTGGCCAGCCACGAGTACACGCAGGAAGATGCCATCGCGGCCATCAAAGCCAACATCAAGTGAGCGTGACACAATCGTTGCTTCCGGCATTGCTTCCGGCGTCGCCGAACGGATATTGCTGAGGAATGCCGGAAGCTAGCGCAGACATCGTCAGGCTGGACGGCGCCGAAAAACACTTCGGCGCCGTCCGTGCGCTCGCCGGCGTCGATTTCCACGTCCGCGCCGGCGAATGCGTCGGCCTCGTCGGCCACAATGGCGCGGGCAAGTCGACGCTCATGCATATGGTGGCGGGCACGCTTGTGCCCGACAGCGGGCAGATCGCGGTGCGTGGCGTCATCGAGGACAATTATTCGGTGCCGCGCGCCCAGCAGCTCGGCATACGCTGCGTGTTCCAGGAACTGTCGCTGTGCCCGAACCTCAGCGTTGCCGAGAACACGCGCATCAACCATCCGGCGCTCAGCGGCTTCGGCTGGCGGCGCAAGGCGGCCGATCTCATCGCCGCCAAGCTCGACGAGATCTTCCCGGGCCACAGCATCTCCGCCTCAGATATCGCCAGCGACCTTTCGATCGGCAGGCGGCAGATGGTCGAGGTGGCGCGTGCCTTCACGGTGACGCAGGATCCGCTCGAACTGGTCATCCTCGACGAGCCGACATCCTCGCTCGATGCGCATACGGCCGGACAGTTACTGGCCTTCGTCCGGCGCTTTGTCGCCGCTGGCCGGAGCTGCATCCTGATCTCGCATCTTCTGGGCGAGGTGCTCGGGAATGCCGACCGCATCGTGGTGATGCGCGACGGCAAGGTCGTCGCGTCGGATGCGGCGAAGGCTTTCGATCGCGACAGGCTGGTGACGACCATGGGCGGTGCGGAAGCGCGTGAGAAGATCGCGGCCGAAATCGCGACCCAAAAGCCGGAGGCCGGCCCGTTGCGGGTCCGGGCCCGCCCGGCCCGGCAAGAGGACGGCAACGAACTCGTGGCGCATGCCGGCGAGATCATCGGGCTTGCCGGGTTGGCCGGCCATGGACAGACCGATCTGCTGCTGGCGATCTTCGCTGCTGCTGCGCGCTCCAAAGCCGGCATCGAGGTCACCGCGCCGGTGGCATTGGTGGCCGGCGACCGCCAGTCGGACGGGATTTTTCCGCAATGGTCGATTGCGCAAAATATCGGCATCCGCTCGCTGGCGCGATTGCGCAGCGGCCTCTTGATCTCGCCGCAACGCGAAGCCGAACTCGCCACCTTCTGGCAAAAGAAAATCGGCATCCGCACCCCCGACATGAACAACAACATCTTCTCGCTGTCCGGCGGCAACCAGCAGAAGGCCCTGTTTGCCCGGGCGCTCGGCTCCGACGCGAAGATCGTGCTGATGGACGACCCGATGCGCGGCGTCGATATCGGGACCAAGCTCGAGGTTTACGATCTCGTGCGCGAAGAGGCCGGCCGCGGCCGCACCTTCCTCTGGTACACCACCGAAACCGAAGAGCTCGACAATTGCCACCAGATCTATGTCTTCAAGAACGGCCGGATCGTCGCCAACCTTCGTCGCGACGAGCTGACGGAGAAAAAGATCATCCAGTCCTCGTTCGGCGACGCGGCCTGAGATGACGGCAGCACCTGTCGAGACCGGCCCCAGGGGTTCCTCCGAGCGCGGCAAGCTGGCGCGGGCGCGCCTGTTGCGCAGCTTGCTGCCGGCGCTGTCGCTGGTGCTGGTGTTGCTGGCGATCGCCTGGCTCAACCCGCGCGCCATCAGCTATTTCGGCTTCAGCCTGATGCTGAACCTTGCGATCCCGATCGCGCTGGCGACGATCGCGCAGATGTTCGTCATCGCCGGCAACGAGCTGGACCTGTCGATCGGCACCTTCGTCGGGTTCGTCGGCTGCGTCACGGCGACATGGCTGAAGGATGCGCCGCTGGTTGGTGTCGTGATCCTGCTCGCATCGATCGGCGTCTACGCGCTGCTCGGCGCGCTGATCCATCTGCGCAATTTGCCTTCGATCGTGGTGACGCTCGGCATGAGTTTCGTCTGGCAGGGCCTTGCCATCCTCACCCTGCCGAAGCCCGGCGGCAAGGCGCCCGACTGGCTGCTGTCGCTCATGGCCTTCAAGCCGCCTCTCGTCCCGTTCCCGATCATTGCGGCGCTGCTGATCGCGGCGGTCGTCTATTTCGGGCTGATGCGCACCTCCTATGGCGTGATCCTGCGCGGATCGGGCGGCAATGCCGCCGCGCTCGAACGCGCCGGCTGGTCGCTGCTCAAGACCAAGATCGTGCTGTTTGCACTGGCCGGCCTGTTCGGCGTGCTGTCCGGCATGGCCTTGATCGGCATCACCACCTCGGCCGACGCCAATATCGGCAATGGCTACACGCTGCTGTCGATCGCCGGCGTCATCCTCGGCGGCGGCGAATTCGTCGGCGGCCGGGTGTCGCCGATCGGCGCGGTCATCGGCGCGCTGACGCTGGCGCTCGCCGCGTCGCCGCTGCTGACCTTCATGCACATCCCGCCCGACTGGCAGGTCGCCGCCAATGGCGCCATCCTCATCATCGTGCTGGCGGCCCGGGTGCTGATCAGCCGCAGGGAGAGATGAGCGATGGCCTCGTTGCGTTTGCTGCTCGCCAAACCCTGGATCTGGTCCTTCATCGGCGCGGCTCTGGTGTGGCTGGCGACGGTCACCTTCACCGGCGGGTATGGCGGAGGCGGCATGATCACCGCGGCTTTGTCGCTCGCGGTCTTCACCGTCATCGTCGGTGTCGGCCAGATGTTCGTGATCACGCTCGGGCCGGGCAACGTCGACCTGTCGCTGCCGGCGAATATCGGCCTTGCCAGCGCCGTCGCCATGAAAGTGATGGACGGCAATGACCAGATGATCGCCGTCGGGCTGCTGGCGGCGCTGGCCTGCGGCATGGCGATCGGCGCCGCCAACTATCTCTTGATCTGGGCGCTGCGCATTCCGCCGATCATCGCGACGTTGTCGGCGAGCTTCATCATCCAGTCGATCGACATCAGCTATGGGCGCGGCTTGCAGATCAAGCCGCCGCCGGGCTTCGCCGATTTCGCCAACCGGCAGATTCTGGGCATTCCGGTACTGGCGATCCTCACCGTGCTGTTCACCATCGGAGCTGCCATCGCGCTGCAGCGCATGATCTATGGCCGCTCTGTGCTGGCGATCGGCCAGAACATCCGTGCGGCGTGGCTGGCCGGCGTCAATGTCGGCCGCATCCGCTTCCTCACCTACACGCTGTCGGGTGCGCTCGGCGGCCTCGACGGGGCGCTGCTCGCCGGCTACTTCCGCGGCGCCAATGTCGATATCGGCAATGAGTACCTGCTGGCCTCGATCGCCGTGGTCGTCATCGGCGGCACGTCGGTGGCCGGCGGCAAGGCCAATGTGCCGGGGGTCTGGGGAGCGGCACTGTTCCTGGTGCTACTCTTGACCATGCTCAACACATTCGGTGTCAGTGCCGGCGTCCGTCTGCTGCTGACCGGACTGATCATCGTCGGTGTGATCACAGCGGCCGGCGGCCAGAAGGCGCTGCGTTGACTACACCCTCGCTGCTGCGGCGAGGTCTTCCGCAAAAACATCCGGTTCCCATCCCCGGGTGCTCGCCCTGTAAATCCCGTCGGCGTTGTCGGCCGTCATCATTGCGAGAGGTTTTGCTTGTCCAATTTCGTTAGCGTTACAAGGGAGGGCGGCGTCGCGGTCGTCACCATCGACAATCCGCCGGTCAACGCGCTGAGCTTCCATGTCCGCGAGCCACTGATGCAGGCGCTGGTTTTGTTGCGGGACGAGCCTGATGTCGCGGCCATCGTCATCGCTTGCGCCGGGCGGACCTTCGTCGCCGGAGCCGACATCACCGAGTTTGGCAAGCCGGTGCAGCAGCCGGATCTGCGCGCCATCATTGCCGTACTGGAAACCATCGCCAAACCGACGGTTGCCGCGATCCACGGCACCGCGCTCGGCGGGGGCCTGGAACTGGCGCTTGGTTGTCATTTTCGCGTTGCGGACACAGGGGCCAGGCTCGGCCTGCCGGAGGTCAAACTCGGCCTGCTGCCCGGCGGCGGCGGCACGGTTCGGCTGCCACGCCTTGTCGGGCCGCTGAAGGCGCTCAACATGATCGTTTCGGGCACGCCGATCGATGCCGCCGAGGCGCTCGCCGCCGGCCTCGTCGACGCCGTCTTCGACGGCGATCTCGTCGCGCAGGCAGTTCGTTTCGCCAGCGAAATGGTCACTGGCGGCGAACCATTCACGCCCGTGTGCGACCGCAACGATCGTCTTGCCGGAGCCGATCTCGCCGCCTTCGACAAGCAAGCGGCGGAACTTGCCAAAAAGGCGCGCGGCCTCGAGGCGCCGATCGCTTGTGCGCAATCGGTCCGCAATGCCATCACGCTGCCCTTTGACGAGGCGCTGGCGGTGGAGCGCGAACTGTTCGTGAAACTGGTCGGAGGCGACCAATCGCGCGCGCAGCGTCATCTGTTCTTCGCCGAACGTGAGGCGGCAAAGATTCCTGGCAAGGATATCGTCCGGCGCAGGATCGCGCGGGTCGGTGTCATCGGCGCCGGCACCATGGGCGGCGGCATTGCCATGGCGTTCGCCAATGGCGGCTACCCGGTGACCCTGCTGGAAACCAGCCGTGAGGCGCTGGAACGCGGGCTGGCGACGATCGAGAAGAACTATGCCGTCTCCGTCGCGCGCGGTTCCCTGAGCGAAGACGCCAAGCGTCAGCGGCTCGACCTGTTCAAGGGCTCCACCGACTATGGCGATCTCGCCGATTGCGACCTGATAATCGAGGCGGTGTTCGAGGAGATGGCGGTCAAGCGGGAGGTGTTCGGCCGGCTCGATGCAGTGGCCAAATCAAGAGCGATCCTCGCCACCAACACCTCCTATCTCGATGTCAACGAAATCGCCGCCTCGACGTCGCGTCCGCAGGATGTCGTGGGCATGCATTTCTTTTCTCCGGCCAATGTCATGAAGCTGCTGGAGATCGTCCGCGCCGAAAGGACCGCGCCGGATGCGCTGGCGACCGCGGTCGAGCTGGCGCGGCGGATCGGCAAGGTGCCGGTCGTCGTCGGCGTGTGCCACGGCTTCGTCGGCAACCGCATGCTGGCGGCGCGGGGTTCGGAATCAGAGGCCCTTTTGCTGGAAGGGGCAACGCCACAGCAGATCGACCAGGTGTTCACCGATTTCGGCTGGCCGATGGGGCCGTTTCAGATGGGCGATCTCGCCGGCCTCGACATAGGCTGGCGCAACCGCAAGGCGCGGGGCCAGACGGCGGCGATTGCCGACACGCTGTGCGAACAGGGGCATTTCGGCCAGAAAACCGGCAGCGGTTTCTACCGCTATGAAAACGGCTCACGCACACCGGCTCCCAATCCCGAGGTCGAAGCGCTGATCCGCGACAAGGCTGCCGAGAAGGGCATCGCGCCGCGGGCGATCGGCACCGAGGAGATCATCGAGCGTACGCTTTATCCGATGATCAATGAGGGGGCGAAGATTCTCGAGGAGAAGATCGCCGCCCGCGCGTCCGACATCGATGTCGTCTGGGTCAACGGCTATGGCTTTCCGGTGGGCAAGGGCGGGCCGATGTTCTGGGCCGGTCTCGAAGGGGGCGACAAGATCATCGGACGGCTCGACCACTGGCACGAGCGGACCGGCAAGGACATCTTTCGGGTGGCGCCCCTGCTCAGGCAGATGGCAGCATCCGGCTCCTGGGAGGACGTCGCCAGCTAACCGCCCGAGCGAGGTCATTCCGAAATCGTGGGCTACCGAATCCGCGCGTCGATGATCTCGACGAAACGTGCGAAGAGACCAGCCTGGGACTTGATCTTGAGCTTGCGGTAGATGTTGCGGCGATGAACCTTCACGGTTCCCGGTACGATGCGCATGGCCCTGGCGATCGATTCCGTGGAATGCCCCTGAAGCACCAGATCGACGACCTGCTTTTCGCGCGGCGTCAGCGAAAGGCTCTTCCAGATATGAGCACGTTCGAACTCGCTGGCCGCGGCAATCGCCTCGTCCTGCTTCGTCTCGGCCGGTTCGTCAGCCGGAAGGACTGGCCAGCGCAGCCTGACGAAGCCGATCACCGCCGGCGCCATGTCGCGCAGCAGCCTGGCATCGGCGGTTCCGAAGGGTCCCGAAGCGTGCAGCCGCATCAGCGAGACCACCAGCGCGTCCTTACCCGGCAGCGGCACGAAGAAACCGACCTCCTCGGCCAGCCTGGTCTGGCTATAGTAGGAGCGGTAATATTCGCTGGCGTAGAAGCGGTCCGGCGCCAGTTCGCGCATGCGCCAAAAACCTTCCTTGCGCTCGACCGCCGCATGGTGGAACGGGTCGAGCAGATAAGGGCCTTCCTGATAGAGCGCGACGAAGACGTGACTCTCCGACGGCGAGAACGTCTCGAACAGCAGCGGCGGGCGCGAGGCGCCGCGATAGCCGAAGATCACACAGTGGTCGAAACTGACATGCTGCCGAAGCCAGCCGACCATCGCCTTGCCGAAAAGTTCGCCGCTCGTCTCCCGTGTCGAGGCGATGAGCGTGGCGAGCTGATTGTATTCGTCGCTGCGCGATACGCTCAATCCCTACCCCCTTAAACGAGAAAATACATCAGATATACCACCTGCGAGGTATATACTAGCTGCCATTGGCTCTGATAGCGTCTCAGAATTGTCCTGTCGCTGGAGCCCGCAGCTTTGACCGCAGTGCCCGACATCGAGTTTCGTGGGGTCACCAAACGCTACGGCAGCGTGACCGCGGTCAGCGGCATCGATCTTGCCGTCCCGCCGTCGGCCTTTGTCGCCCTGCTCGGACCGTCCGGCTGCGGCAAGACGACCTGCCTGCGCATGATCGGGGGCTTCGAACAGCCGAGCGAAGGTGCGGTCTTCATCCGTGGCCGCGACATGGCCGGCACGCCGCCCTATCGGCGGCCGGTCAACATGGTGTTCCAGCAATACGCGCTGTTTCCGCATCTGGATGTCGAGGACAACATCGCCTACGGGCTGCGCCAGACGCGGCCGCGGCTGTCGTCGCGGGAGATCAGCCTGAGGGCAGGCGAGGCGCTCGCCATGGTGCGGCTTGCCGGCTACGGCCGCCGCAAGATCCACGAGCTTTCCGGCGGCCAGCAGCAGCGTGTCGCCCTGGCGCGCGCGCTGGTCAACAAGCCGGCGGTGCTGCTGCTCGACGAGCCGCTGGCGGCGCTCGACAAGAAGCTGCGCACCGACATGCAGATAGAGTTGCAGAACCTGCAGCGCGAGATCGGCATCACCTTCGTCCTTGTCACGCACGACCAGGAAGAAGCGCTGTCGATGAGCGATTTCGTCTGTGTCATGAATGGCGGGCGCATCGTCCAGCTCGGGCAGCCGAGCGAAATCTACGACGAGCCCGCCGATCTCTTCGTCGCGGACTTCGTCGGCAAGACCAATCTCTTGAGCGGCAAGGTCGCCGGGCACTCGGCCAACCTCGTCGAGGTGGCGCTTGCCGACGGTACCGTCATTGCCGCGCGCGAGCGGACTTCGCTGCAAAAGGGCGAGGCCGTTTCGGTCAGCCTGCGCCCTGAATCGCTAAGTCTCGGTGCACCGGGAAGCGGCCGGCTGAACGGCATTGTCCGCAACCGGATCTTTCTGGGCTCGACCGCGGAATATGCGATCGAGGTCGGCGGTATCGGAACGCTGCTCGCCAAGGCCGATCACCTGATCGGCAGTGGAAATCTCTTCAAGCCGGGTGAATCCGTCGCCATCGGCTTTACCGCCGGAACGCCGCTCGCGTTTCCGGACCCCAAGAACAACGGGACCAACCAGAGGGAAAACAAACATGTCGAAACCATATCGTGACGGACTGCCGATAAACCCGGAAAAGTTTGTTGATCAATTGATGCGGCTCAAGCGCGGTTCCATCGGCCGCCGCGAGTTTCTAGGCCTCACCGGTCTTGGCATCGCAACGGCGGTGATGGCCCGCGAGCTCGGCATCATGCCGTCGCCGGCCTTCGCCCAGGAGGGTCTTGGCGATCGCATGTCGATCGCCACCTGGCCCAATTATCACGACCCGGCGACATTCGAGAATTTCAAGGCCGAGACGGGCGTCGCCGTCGAGGTCAATGTGTTCGGGTCAAACGAGGAGATGCTGGCCAAGCTGCAGGCCGGCGCCTCGGGCTGGAGCCTTTTCGTGCCGACCAACTACACGATCTCCACCTACAAGAAGCTCGATATCATCGAAGCGCTCGATATGGCCAAGCTTGCCAATTTCGACGGCTCGCAACAAGACCCGCGCTTCACCTCGGAAGGCACGATCGACGGCGTGACCTACGCGGTGCCGAAGAATTGGGGCACCACCGGATTTGCCGTCAACACCAAGAAGCTCACCAAGCCGATGACGAGCTGGAAGGAATTCTGGGACACGGCCATGGCCGAGGGCGACGGCCGGACCATGGTTCATGACTACCAGCTCACCACGATCGGCAATGCGCTGAAATATTTCGGCTTCTCGTTCAACTCGCTGAAGCCGGACGAACTCGCCAAAGCGGAGGAATTGCTGCTGAAGGTCAAGCCGCATCTGTTCGCGGTTTCCAGCGACTATCAGCCGTCGATGCGTGCCGGCGACGCCTGGATGACGATGTGCTGGACCAATGATGGGGCGCAGCTCCACCGCGACATCCCCGAGATCGCCTATGTACTTGGCAAGGAAGGCGGCGAGATCTGGACCGACTTCTACGCCATCCCGAAGGATGCGCCCAACAAGTCCGCCGGCTATGCCCTGCTCAACTACCTGATGGACCCCAAAGTCGCGGTCAAGGAGCACCTGGCGAACGGTGCGCCTTCCACCGATGCGCGGGTCAATGCGCTGCTGCCCAAGGAGGTGATGGACAATCCGATCCTCTATCCGGCGGCGGATCTGTTGACTCCGCTGGAATTCGGTGCGGCCGCGACGCTGACCGATCCCGGACGCGCCGAACTGATGGCACGCTTCAAGTCGGCTTGAACCGGCCGGGCCGCAGGTCCGATGCAGGCAACTACCGGCGGGCAGATGTCCGCCGGCACCGGGGCGGTTTTCAATGCGCAGCAATGTTCTTCGTCATAATCTCCTGACCGCCTTGCTGCTCGGTCCAGCAACCGCGTGGCTGGTGGTCTTTCTGGTGTTGCCGTTCGTCGCGATCGGCGTCTTCAGCGTCGGCGAGCGGGCGCCGGAAGGCGGCTACCAGGCCGCTTTCACCTTGGCGCAATATGCCAATCTTCCGGCGCGGGCGACCGCCTTCTGGAACACGATGGTGCTGGCGCCGGCGGGCGCCTTGGCCTGTCTCTTCGTCGCCTATCCGGTTGCCTATTACCTTGCCTTGCGCGCGCCGGAGCGGTGGCGGTTGATCCTGCTCGCACTCGTCGTCATCCCGTTCTGGACCAGCCTTCTGATGCGAACCTACGCCTGGATGTACGTCCTTGGCGGGCGCGGCATCCCGGCATTACTGGCCACTATCGGGTTCGAGGATGTCAGGCTGATCAACACGCCGGGCGCGGTCCTGCTCGGCATCGTCTATGGCTATCTGCCGCTGATGATCCTGCCGATTTATGTCAGCCTCGAGCGGCTCGATCGCCGGTTGCTGGAAGCCTCCGCCGATCTCGGTGCGACGCCGATCTCGACATTCCTGGGGGTGACGCTGCGGCTGTCGCTGCCGGGTGTGATGACCGGCTTCTCGCTGGTCATGATCCTGCTGCTCGGCGAATATCTGATCCCGACGCTGCTCGGTGGCGGCAAGGTCTTCTTCATCGGGAACGCGCTGGTCGATCTGTTCCTGCAATCGCGCAACTGGCCGTTCGGATCGGCAATCGCGATCACGCTGGTTCTGGTTTCGGTGGTGGTGCTGATAGTCGCCAACCGCATTTCGACCCGGCTTTCGGGCGCCCGCCGGGTGGATCTGATCTGATGCGCGCCTTCGTCGTAGCGGTATTTGCCTTCCTGTACCTGCCGATCGCGCTGGTGGTGCTGTTTTCCTTCAATGCGGGTCGCCACGCCAGCGAGTTCACCGGCTTCTCGGTTCAGTGGTACGGCAAGGCGCTGTCGAACCCATTCCTGGTCGAGGCGCTGAAGAACAGCCTGTTCATCGCCACCACCAGCGCCTTGCTCGCGGCGCTGTGCGGCACGGCGGCGGCGCTTGGCCTGGCGCGCGTCGGCGTGCGCACGCGAGCCGTTTTCGATGTGCTTCTCGGTGCTGCGATCGTCGTTCCGGGCGTCGTCATCGGTATCTCGACGCTGGTCGCGCTCGTCCAGTTGTTCGCGGCCGTCAATCCGTTTCTCGCCTCACTGTGGCCGAACAACCAGCCGCCACGCCTGACGCTCGGCTACGGGTCGATCATCGCCGCGCACGGGCTGTTCTCGATGGCGCTGGTGGCGATGATCGTCGGCACACGCCTCGGCAGCCTCGACCGCAATCTGGTCGAGGCCTCCAGCGATCTTTACGCCACCCCGCTGACGACGTTCCGTTCGATCGTGCTGCCGCAGATCATGCCGGCGGTGATCGCCGGCTTCCTGCTCGCCTTCACCTTCTCCTTCGACGATTTCATCGTGGCCTTCTTCGTCGCCGGCGCACAGACGACATTGCCGATCTATGTCTTTGCCTCGATTCGGCGCGGCGTCACGCCGGAAATCAACGCCATCGCGACGATCGTCCTCGTCGCCTCGGTGCTGCTCGTCGTGCTTGCCCAATGGCAGCTGCGTCAACGCAAACCATCAAGCTGAAAGTCGAATCATGATCCTGAGAGACCGCATCGCCGTGGTGACAGGCGCTGGTTCCGGCATCGGGCGCGCCGGTGCCATGATCATGTCGAGGGAAGGGGCCGTGGTGGTGATCGCCGACAGGGATCAGGCTGCCGGCGAAGCGGCGGCATCCGACATCCGTGCGGCAGGCGGCCGCGCGGAGACGATCGCCACCGATGTCGGCGACGACGCGGCGGTCGAGCACCTCATTGCGGACACGCTGGGCAAACATGGGCGGATCGACATCCTGCACAACCATGCCGGCGTTCAGGTCGGCGGCACGCTGACCGAAGTCGGCGTCGACGGCATGGATGCCTCCTGGCGGATCAATGTGCGGGCACAGTTCCTCGCGGCCAGGCTCGTCATGCCGTCGATGATCGAACAGGGCGGCGGTGTCATCCTGAACACCGCCTCGAATTCAGGTGTGTTCTACGACCGCGAGATGATCGCCTATGCAACCTCAAAACATGCCGTGGTGGCGATGACCCGGCAGATGTCGCTCGACTATGCCAAGCACAATGTCCGCGTCAACGCGCTCTGCCCGGGCTGGGTCGACACGCCGTTCAACGAGCCGTTCATCGCCCAGATGGGCGGGCGGGACGCGATCGAAAACTACGTCCGCACCAAGATTCCCATGCAGCGCTGGGCCAGCGCGGAAGAGATCGCCGAAGCAATCCTGTTTCTCGTCTCCGATCGCTCGTCCTTCATGACCGGCCAGGCGCTGGTGATCGACGGCGGTGAAAGCATCGGCTGAGCAGCCTATACGTGCTTTCGGCCGCCGGCCTCACGGAACCAGCTGTCGGGATAGGGATACCACCAGTCCTGGATTGCCGGCTTGTGGTCGATGATCACCATCTTCGAGCGGCGGAAGGCATCCAGTCCCTGGCGTCCGAGTTCGCGGCCAAGGCCCGACGCCTTCCAACCACCGAACGGCAGCGCGTCATTGTCGATCAGCGGGTTGTTGACCCAGACCATGCCGGCCTCGAGCCGCTCGGCCGCCTCATGCGCCTCGGCAAGATCGGTGGTGAAGACCGAGGCGCCGAGCCCGAACGGGCTGTCATTGGCGAGCCCGATTGCCTCGTCGAAATTCTCCACCCGGCAGATCGCGGCGACCGGTCCGAAACACTCTTCGCGCACGATCGCCATGTCTGATGTGACGCCGGTCAGGATCGTCGGCTCGTAGAACCAGCCAACATTATGCGCTGGCGGAATGCGCCCGCCGGTGACCGCCTTGGCGCCGCTGCGCACCGCATCGTCGACCAGCCGCATGACCTTCGCCCGTGCCGCCTCGCTGACCAACGGCCCGATCTCGGTCTTGTCGAGGCCGTTGCCGATGCGCAACGCGCGGGTCTTCTCGGCAAACAGCTCGACGAAGCGGTCGTGAACGGCATCGACCACAAAAAACCGCTCGGCCGAGGTGCAGACCTGGCCGGTGAGGTGGAACGCGGCGGTGACGCTGCCGGCGGCCGCTACGTCCAGCGGGGCGTGTTGGCTGATGATTAGTGGGTCGCTGCCGCCGGCCTCGATGATGCAGGGCTTCATGCGCTCGGCGCAGGCTACGGCGACGGCCTTGCCGGCGGCGACCGAGCCGGTGAAGGCGACCGCGTGGGTGCGCTCCGAAGTGATCAACGCCTGTGCGGTGGCCGCCCCGCCCGGCAGGCAGGAAACCAGGCCCTGCGGCAGAGAGCGGAACACCTTGATATAGTCGAGCGTCGACAGTGTCGTGGCCTCGGCGGGCTTGATCACGCAGGCATTGCCGGCGGCGAGCGAGGCGGCAACGGTCCAGCACATCAACAGGATCGGGAAATTGTAGGGCATGATGTGCACCGACGTGCCGTACGGCTCGTAGCGCGCATATTGGAACGAACCGGCCTGCGTCGTGCCGGCGATCTTGCCGGCCTCGTCGCGCGCCATCTCGGCATAGTAGCGGAAGATCGGCGCACAGTTGGCGATCTCGCCGATCGCTTCCGGATAGGGCTTGCCCATCTCGCGCACCATCAGCTCGGCGCAGCGCGTAAAGTCGGCCGCCTCGATGGCGTTGGCAACGGCGTGCAGATGCCTGGCGCGGCTCTTGGCGTCGAGTTTTTTCCAACCCGCCTGCGCCTTTGCCGCCGCGGTCAGCACGGCGTCGATCTCGCCATCGGCTGCGGCAGCGATGGCGCCGACGGTTTCGAGCGTCGCCGGATCGATCACCGGCTTTGCCGCGCCGGTCATTGGCCGATAATCCGGATTAATGAAGAAGGTCGGCCGGTCAGTGGAGAAATCCATGGTCGTCCTTTCATGCCGCTCAGCGGATCATGTAGACCTTCTTGATCGTCTCGTGGACGGTGCAGACGCCTTTCCAGTCCTGCGGAAAGAAGGCCGCAGTGTCCGGTTCGATCTCGATCACTTCGCCGGATTCGTGGACATAGGTGCAGCGGCCCTCGAGGAAATGGCAGAACTCGTCGCGAGTGACGTGGCAATGCCACTTGCCCGGCGTGCAGACCCACAGCCCGCATTCGGAACGCCCCCCCGGCCCCTTGTGCAGCAGCTTGCCCGAGGTGCAGGATTCTCCCTCGATCATGGTGGGAATGACGCCCCAGTCGACTAGGTCGGTGATGGCGAGCGGCGATTTCATGATGGGTGTCGGCATATCGTGAGCTCCAGGGCTGGCTTCAAGCCAGCATGTAGATGTTGCGGATGGTTTCGTGGACGGTGCATTCGCCCGCCCAGCCGGCCGGGAACATCACCACGGTGGCGGCGGAAACCTCGATGACCTCGCCGTCGTCCGATCGGTAAGTCGCGCGGCCGGCAACGAAATGGCACAATTCGTCGCGCGGGATCGCCAGCCGCCAGCGGCCTGGGGTGCAGACCCAGATGCCGGATTCCGGCTGGTTGTTCGGCCCCTTGTGGACGAGCCTGCCGGTGGAGTGCGAAGCGCCTTCCAGCGGAGCCGGCTGGGCGCCCCAGTCGATGAGGTCGGTGCGAGACGAAGCCTGATGGAGGTACGGGGCGGAGGAGGTCACAGCAGCTTCTCCAGCAGCCCCGCCGCTTTCTCGGGGCCGTTCTGCGCCTGCATCTGCGCCGACGTCTTCGCCAGCTTGGCCTGGATTGCCGGGTCGGTCAGGCAGTCTTCGATCTTGGCGATCAGCTCGGCATCGGTCCAGTCGTAGCGCGGCATGCCGAATCCGTGGCCGGTTTCCTCGACCCGGGTGGCGTTGTCATGGCCGTCCCAGACATAGGGCATGATGATCGCCGGCTTGCCGAAATACAGGCACTCGGTGAACGAGTTGTTGCCGCCATGGTGGATCACCGCATCGACCTGCGGGATGACCGAGGGCTGCGGGAACCAGCTCTCGACGATGATGTTTTCAGGCACATCCGTGTACTGATCCTTGTAGCCGCCGACATTGACCAGTGCCCGGTATCGCGTCTTGCCGAGCGTCGCGATGATGCGCTTCAGCAGGTCGACATCGCCCGCGCCGAGGCTGCCGAAAGAGACATAGAGCAGCGGCCCGTCATTGTTCTTCGCGAAGGTCGGCACGGTGTAGGGCTTCTCCTGCCGCACGCAGCCTTCCAGATACTGGAACTTTGCCGGGTCGAGCGGTTGGCGGCGCTTGAACTTTGCCGCCTCGGGATAGAGCAGCAGGTTGAGGTAGGGCGAGGCCTCGAAGAACTGGCCGATCGGATAAGGCGCTTCGCCATTGGCGCTCAAGAATGCGTTGAAGTCGTCATGGATCGGCTTGATGACCGCGTTGAAATGATCGCGATAGCGCTGATGGCAGGCGTGATCGTTCTCGCCGCAGCCGGAGAGATGCGGCGGGATGTCCTCGTCCTCGATCTCGTTTTCCGAGCAGGAGATGACGCGCACCCACGGCTTGCCGTACTGCTTGATCGCCGGGAACAGGATGACGTTGTCGACGCAGATGACATCGGGCTTGATCTTCGCCAGAACGCTGGGCAGGTCCTTCTCAGCCCATTTGGCGCTGTCGACGATCGCCGTCCAGCAATCCTTCACGTAATTGTCGACCTGGTCGTAGGGCGATTTGCGGAAGTTCGGGATGTGGCCGTTGATGAAGTCTTCCCAGAACTTGGCCATCTGTTCCGGCGGCATCGGTTCGGACAGGTTCACCGGATGAGCCTCGAAGCCGTAGCCCTTGTAGACGTCGACGAAGCCTGGGTCCGACAGGAACACAGCTCTGTGGCCGCGCGCCTCTACCGCCTGGGCGATGCCGACGGAATTGAGCGCCGGGCCATAGGCCGCTTCCGGAAAAAACGCGATCGTCTTCTGCGCCATCAAGCTTCTCCTTCCAATCAATCCGCGAAAATTCTGACGTCGACGGCATCCCAACCGAGTTCGACCGCATCGCCTGACGCGACCGGCCGGCGGTCGGCGGCGTCGGCGGTGACGCGCACCAGGAACGGCTTTGGCGACAAAGCGGTGCGGACGTGCAGCTGCAGGTCGAGGCCCTGATAGGCCAGTGCCTCGACCGTGCCGGCAATGCGGTTGGCCGTCTCTGGCGACGGGAACAGCCGGATACGTTCGGGCCGCACTGATGCGATCGCCGCAGCGCCGGGCGAAAGCGTTGCGGGAACCGTGCCTGATATCCGCGCACCATTGGCCGCGAGCACGCCGTCAGTAGTCGCCTTGCCCGGGACGAAATTCATCACGCCGATGAAGTCGGCGACGAAGCGGTTCGCCGGATACTCGTATACCGCGTGCGGCGTGTCGCATTGCAGCAGCTTGCCGTCCCTGAGCACCGCCATGCGGTCGGCCATGACCAGCGATTCTTCCTGGTCATGGGTGACGATGACGAAGGTGATGCCGACCTCGTGCTGCAGGCGCTTCAGCTCCAGCTGCATGGCGCCGCGCAGCTTCTTGTCGAGCGCCCCGAGCGGTTCGTCGAGCAACAGCAGGCGGGGGCGCTTGACCAGCGCCCGGGCAAGCGCGACGCGCTGCTTCTGGCCGCCCGACAATTGCTCCGGTTTGCGGTCGGCGAAGGCGGCGAGTTCGGTCGTGGCCAGGATGGCGTCGACGCGGGAGCGGATTTCGTTTGCCGGCAAGCGTTCCATTTCGAGGCCGTAGGAAACATTGGCCCTGACGCTCATATGCGGAAACAGCGCATAGGACTGGAACATCAGATTGACCGGCCGCTTGTTGGGCGGGGTCCTGGCGATGTCGCGGCCGTCGAGCAGGATGCGCCCGTCATTGGGTGTCTCGAAGCCGGCCAGCATGCGCAGCAGCGTGGTCTTGCCGCAGCCCGAAGGTCCGAGCAAGGCGAAGAACTCGTTCTCGCGGATATCGAGCGAGATGCCGTCGACGGCCGTCACCCGGCCGAAGTTCTTCGACACCCTGTCGATCGCCAACAGCGTGCGCGGTGCGCTCATTGGCCGATCACCCCACGATTGAGCCGCTGCGACAGGGTCAGCGCGGTGATTGAGACCGCCATGACGATGGTCGCCAGCGCGTTGATCTCAGGCGTGATGCCGAAGCGGATCATCGCATAGATCTGCATCGGCAGCGTGGTCGAGGCGCGCCCGGCGCCGGCGGTGAAGAAGGCGATGATGAACTCGTCGACCGAAAGGGTGAAGGCGAGCAGCGCGCCGGCGACGACCGCCGGCAGAATGACCGGCAATGTCACCCGCCTGAAGGTGGTGAGCGCGGAGGCACCGAGATCGGCGGAAGCTTCGACGATCGACCAGTCAAAACTCTTCAGCCGCGCGCGCACCACCGAACAGACGAAGGCGAGGTTGAAAACGACATGGGCGAGGATGATGGTATGCAGGCCCAGGGTGAAATCCAGCAAAGAGAAGAAGCTGAGCAGCGCGATCGCCAGCACGATGTCGGGAATGATCATCGGCGCGAAGATCAGCGCCTCGAGGCCTCTCCCATACTGCCGGCGCATTTCGACGCCGATCGCCAGCAGCGTGCCGAGCAGCGTGGCGATGGCCGTCGAGACCAGCGCCACGATCAGCGTGTTGAGGGCGGCGGAAAGAATCGCGGCGTTACCGGCGAGCGAGGCATACCATTTCAGCGAAAAGCCCGACCAGACGGTCGGCTGCCCGCCCTGGTTGAAGGAAAGCGCCACCAGCACGGCGATCGGGATGTAGAGAAAGGCGAAGACCAGCGAAAGCACAAGCCAGAGCGTGCGCCGCGTGGCGGGAGAACGCTCAGCCATCGGCGCCTCCGCGGGCTTCGGCGATACGGCCCGCGGCGCGATCCGCGGCCAGGGCTTGCGCCATCAGCACGATGAGCATGATGGCGATTAGCGCCATCGCCAGTGCCGCGCCGAATGGCCAGTCATTGGCGGTTAGGAACTGGTCGTAGACGAGATTGCCGATCATCTGGAAGCGGCCGCCGCCTAGCAGAGCAGGCGTGACGAAATTGCCGATCGACAGCACGAAGACGAAGACCGCCCCGGCGGCGATACCCGGCACGGTCAACGGCAGGATGACCCGGCGAAATGTGGTCATGGCAGAAGCGCCGAGGTCGCGCGAGGCCTCGGCGAGTTCTGGATTCAGCCGCGACAGCGGCGCGTAGCAGGCCAGGATAACGAAGGGCAGGTAGTTGTAGACCAGACCGGCGATGACGGCGCCTTCGGTATAAAGCATCGACGGCGGCTCGCCTGTATAGCCGAACCAGCGCAAGAGCTGGGTGATCAGGCCTTCGCGGTTAAGGAGCACGATCCAGGCGTAGGTGCGGATCAGGTAGTTGGACCAGAAAGGCAAGACGGCGAAGAACAGGAACGCCGGCTGCCACCGGCGAGGTGCTGCCGCGATGGCATAAGCTGCGGCATAGCCGATGATGACGGCGACTAGCGTGGCGGTGCCGGCAATGCGTGCCGAATTGAGGAAGATGCCGGCATAGAGCGGGTCGAACACCAGCCCGAAATTCCCCAGCGTGAAGGTGTATTCGATGCCGCCATAGATGCCGCGCTGGAAGAAGGCGAGCGCCAGCACCAGCGCGCATGGCACCACCATCAGAGCGGTGAGCCACGCCAGCGCCGGTGCCATCAGCAAGGAGGAGCGAAGTCTGGTTGGGGACACGATTGCGGTACCGCATTCAACGATCGACGGCGGAAGCCCGCCGTCGATCGTGATCTCTGACTTTGAAGCGCTTACTGCGCAGCCTTGATCTCGCTGACGATCTTCGAATAGTCGCGCTGGGCGTCGCCGACGTCGCGCAGTTGCTCGAACTTGACCAACTCAGCCACCGGCATGCCCATGTTAGGGAACTTAGCCAGGAAATCCGCCGGCAGGCTTTCCATAGCCGGCTTGTTCGGCACCTTGTAGTCGATGTTCTGGGCTGCCCAGGCGTGGTTCTTGGCGTCCAGCATGAAGTTGATGAACTGGAAGGCGGCGTCCTTGTTAGCCGAGGCCTTCATCACCACCATCGTGTCGACCCACAGATCCGAGCCTTCCTTGGGGATGACATATTTAATCTGCGGGTTCTCGGCGATGCCATAATTGCACCAGCCGTCCCATGCCTGCACCATCAACGCCTCGCCGGAGACCAGCTTGGAATAGAAGGTGGTGTCGTCATAGGCGAGCAAGGTCTTCTTGGCAGAGATCAACAGGTCCTTGACCTCGGCGAGCTTGGCCGGATCGGTCTCGTTGACCGAATAGCCCTTGGCAAGCTGGCCTGCGGCAAGCAGCCAGCGATCGGTCGCCAGCATGGTGGTCTTGCCCTTGAGCGCGTCGGATGGGGCCAGGAGATCGTTCCAGCTCGCCGGCTCTGCCTTCACCAGGTCGGAACGGTAGCAGAGGCCGGTGGTGCCCCAGGTATAAGGCACGGAAAAATTATTGCCGACATCATGCGGCAGGTTCGCCGCCTCGGGATAGAGATTGGCGAGGTTGGGGATCTTGGCGTGGTCGATCGTCTCGATCAGGCCGAGCTTGTTCAGCACCTCGGCGAAGGGCGAGGAGACGAAGACCACGTCATAGCCCTTGCCGCCCGAAGCGACGAGCTTGCCCATGATCTCCTCATTGGTGGCGTGAACCACGAGCTCGCCGGAAACAGCGGTCGCGGCCTTGAAGGCGTCCATGGCATCCGGCGCCATGTAGCCGTCCCAATTGGAGATGACGAGTTCGGCGGCGGCTCCCGGCGCCGACAGCGCCAGGGCGAGGCCAAGCGCGATCGAAGATATCTTCAGCGGACGGCGCAGGCGTGTTGAGGCGGTCATGACAGACTCCCATTCTGGTTGATCGTCGACTTTCAGTCGTCGGACCTGCGCTTGCGACCGTGCCGACGCTTCGATCCTGTTCCCCGGTCTTTTTTGTGCCGATTGGTCAGACAGTACTATTGCAGAAAAAAGTACGTCAATCCATAATTTGCCAGACGCCTAACGAATCTGGCCGATTGCGTCCGCAAGGACGATCGGCCACCGGTCAAGTCCGTTCACGAGAATCGCCATGCAAGCCGTTGCCAGACGACCGCGCACCAATCATCTCGATCTTGCGCAGCGCATTCTCGACGTGGCCCGGCAGCGCGGCTTCGAAGCCGGCGCCCACCTGCCCGAGCAGCAGATCGCTTCGCTCTGCAACGTCTCGCGGACTCCGGTGCGCGCCGCGCTGCGCCTGCTCACCGAAAAAGGCGTGGTGCGCTGGGAGGCTGACTCCGGTTATCGGCTGGCCGTGGACCTCGCCAACCAGGCGACCATTGCCGCCGACCTGCCGAGCGCCGAGGAGGACGAACTCGCGGAGATGATCCTGCGCGATCGGTCGGCGCGCCGGCTGGACCAGACGGTGACCATCGGCGCGCTGATGAGGCGGTATGGTTCCGAGCGAAAGACGGTACTAAAAGCGTTAAAGAAACTGACAGACGAAAATCTTCTGGACCGCGCACCGGGACAATCCTGGCTTTTCCGCCGGGCGCCCGACGATCCGGAGGCGCAAGGGGAAAGCTATGAGTTCCGCCTGCTGCTGGAACCCGCCGCCATTCTGGCGCCGGGCTTTCGGTTGGACGGGTCGCGTGCGGCAGCATTGCGCCAGGGCATGGAGGTGCTGCTGGCGCTGCCCGACGCCGCATTCGATACCAGAGAGTTCCAGCGGCTGGACATCGAGTTTCACGGCATGATCGCCGACGGCGCCGCCAACCGGTTCGTCACCGATGCGCTGTCCGACCATCTCAGGCTGCGCCGGCTGCCGGGAACCTATGCCGGCGTCAACGTCTTCCGGCTGAAGCAATCGCTGCGCGAGCACCTGACCATACTCGACCAACTGGAAAGCCGGCAGTATGAGGTTGCAGCCGATCTGCTTCGCGTTCATCTGCGGCTCTCCCGCAGCCAGCGACCGCAGGCGGCCAGTCGCGGGGCCCCCGCATTGTTCGGCACCATCAGCCGGCCGGATTGACGAGGACTTCGAGGATTGCAGCGTAGAGCCAGCCCCACGATCGCGCTGTTCCCCGAAGCGAGCTTCGGCGCCGCGCTCAATTGCGTCGGCATCGCGCAGGCGCTGCGCGCAAGGGGCGCACGGCCGGTGTTCATCTGCCATGCCGGCTTTTCCGGTGTCTTTGCCGACTATGGTTTTCAGGAATACCAGCTGCCGACGGACGATCCGCTGAGCGACAGCGAACGCCAGAGCTATTGGCAGGCTTTCGTGCGCCGCCATCTGCCGCATTTCAGGCTGAGCCCGATCGACCAGCTTGAAACCTATGTCGCCCCGACCTGGGAAGCGATCGTCGACACCGCGGTCAATGCCGAGGCGCCGCTGCGCCAATTGCTGGCGCGGCTGAAGCCGGATGCCGTCGTGCTCGACAATGTCATCATGTTTCCCGCACTGGCTGCCGCCGGCTGCCCATGGGTGCGCGTCGTCTCCTGCGCCGAGACCGAGCTTCCCGACGCCAATGTACCACCCTATCTTTCGGGCCTGGCTGCCGACGACCCAAGCCGCGCGGCCTTCGAGGCGCGCTACCTGGCAGCCGTTGCGCCGGCGCACGACCGGTTTAACCGGCTTCGGGCGGATGCCGGTCTTGCGCCCTTGCCGAAGGGGCTGTTCCTGGAGGCCTCGCCTGACCTCAATCTGCTGCTGACCCCGACGATCGTGCGCCGCGAGCGCGCAGAGCCGCTCGACCCGGCCCGTTTCGTCTATCTCGAAGGCTGTGTCCGTTCGGAAGGACGGTTCGACGTACCGGTCTTTCCGCGCAATGACGGGCCGCTGGTCTATCTCAGCTTCGGCAGTCTGGGCGCCATGGATGTCGGTCTGATCGAGCGCATGCTCGCCGTGTTCGACAGGCTGCCGGCCCGCTTCATCGTCAACGCCGGCGGTCTGCGCGACAGCTACCGCGCGGTTCCGGACAATGTCTATCTCGATGCCTGGTTTCCGCAGCCATCGGTCGTTGCGAAATCCGACCTCTTCATCCATCACGGCGGCAACAACAGCTTTTGCGAAGCGCTGCGTTTCGGCGTGCCGTCGCTGATCATGCCCTATTGCTGGGACGGGCACGACAATGCGCGACGCGCCGAAGAAACCGGAGTCGGCCGCCACATCAGCCGCGACGGCTGGAGCGATGATGAACTGAAACAGGCCATCCTTGGCCTAATGGCCGATGGCGAGATGCGCTTTCGCCTCAAGGAGAATGCGGCCACCATGGCTCGGGCACCGGGAACGGACGCCGCTGCCGAAGCCATTCTCGCCCTCGTAAGGACGTGACCTGATGGTCAACGCCGCAACAACGGATGCACCGCAAATGACCCCAACGGACGATCCGAAGCAATGGCTGGAGCAGCAGGGGATCAGGGAAGTCGAGTGCCTGGTGCCGGACGTGAATGGCGTGTTGCGCGGCAAGACCTTGCCGACGGCGAAGTTCCTGAAGTCGCTCGAGGATCGCGCGCTCTATCTGCCGAGCAGCGCCTTCCTGGTCTGCATCGACGGCCGCTATTCCGGTTCGATCGACGAGGGTTTCGCCTATCAGGATCCCGACATGCGGATGGTGCCGGACGTTGCGACGCTCTGCCTCGCGCCCGGTGCCGGAGCGGGCAAAGCCTATGTCTTTGCCGATGCGTTTCACATGGACGACAGGCCGTGGATGGCCTCGCCACGCCATGTCCTGCGGGCCGTGCTCGATCTCTATCGCCAGCGCGGCTGGCGGGCGGTAGTCGCACCGGAGCTCGAATTCTACCTGACCGCGCCCAATCCCGATCCCGATCGGCCGCTGACCGCGCCGGTCGGGCGCAATGGCCGCTCCGAAACCGTGCAGCATCCCTACGACATGGCGGCGCTGGAGGAATTCGAGCCGGTGATCCAGCGGCTCTACGACTTCGCGGCAAAGGTCGGGCTGCCGCTCGACACGCTGATCCATGAATCAGGCACGGCGCAGCTCGAGATCAATTTCCTGCATGGCGACGCGCTTGCGCTGGCCGACAAGGTGCTGCTGTTCAAGCGGATGACGCGCCAGGCGGCGCAGGAATGCGGCATGCACGCGACCTTCATGGCCAAGCCGATCGCAGCACAGGCCGGCAGCTCCATGCACCTCCACATGTCGGTCATCGACGAGGCGGGGAACACGCTGTTTGCCGGGCGCGACGATGCCGACACCGAGATGTTCGGGCATTTCATCGGCGGCCTGCAGAAATACATTCCTGAAATCATGCCGCTGTTTGCGCCGAACGTGAACTCGTTCCGCCGCATAAGGCCGAACCACAGCGCGCCGGCCAACATCGAGTGGTCGCACGACAACCGTTCCTGCGGCCTGCGCGTGCCGGCCGGCGGGCGCGCCGCGCGGCGGGTGGAAAATCGGTTGCCCGGCGCCGACGCCAATCCCTATCTGGCGATGGCCGGCTCGCTGCTCTGCGGCTATCTCGGCGTCGAGGAAAAGCTCTCGCGTTCGCCCGAGGCATCGGGCAACGCCTATCGCAGCAAGAGCACGCTGCCGAAAACCATGGAAGAGGCGCTCGACCGGTTCGCCGCCTGCAGTCCGGTTCGGGACTTGCTCGGCGAGGATTTCTTCCAGACCTATCTGCGCGTCAAGAGCGTCGAGCTCGACCTGTTCCAGAGCGTCGTCACGTCTTGGGAACGCGACCATCTGCTGCTCAAGGTGTGATGATGGGCTCCAATTCTGGGGGCTTCAACTCCGGCCTGGATATCGGTAAATCCTACTATGTCGCGACGGCCAACCCGGCTCCGGATCATCCGGCGCTGCAGGGCGACATCGACGCCGATTTGGTGGTGGTCGGCGGCGGCTGTACCGGCCTGTCCGCGGCGCTTCATGCAGCAGAGCGCGGGCTGAAAGTGGTGCTGCTCGAAGGCGGCAAGATCGGCTGGGGGGCGTCAGGGCGCAATGGCGGCCAGATGATCCCCGGCCTGCGCAAGGGCGCCAAGGGTCTGGTCAAGCTCTATGGGCCCGAACGGGCGCGGGCGCTTTTCGATCTCGCCTTCGAGGCGCGTGGGCTGGTGCTCGACCTGATCGAGCGCCATGCCATCGATTGCGACCTCAGGCTGACCGGCCATCTCGCCGGTGCGGTCAACGGCTCCGACTTGCGCGACCTTGAGGAGGAGGCCGAATGCCTCGCCAGCGTGATGAATTTTCATGAAGTCGAGGTGCTGTCGGCGGAGCAGGCGCGCGGGAAGGTGAACACGCCCTATCACGGCGCGATGTACGAGAAGCTCGGCGGCCATATGCATCCGCTGAACTACACGCTGGGCCTCGCCCGCGCAGCGGCGGCGGCGGGCGTCACCATCCATGAGAATTCGGTGGCGCTGCGGCTGGAGCGCGAGCCTTCCATCCGGGTCTCGACGGCCAAGGGCTCGGTCCGGGCCAAGCATGTCGTGCTGGCGGGCGATGCGCTGCTTCAGGGGCTCGAGCCGCGCGTCAACAGCCGCATCATGCCGGTCGGCAACTACATCGTCGCCACCGAGCCGCTGGACGACACGAGCGACGTCATTCCAAGCAATGTGGCCGTCTCCGACACGCGGTTCGTGGTCAATTACTACCGGCTGTCGGCAGACGGGCGCCTGCTGTTCGGCGGCGGCGAGCGCTACACGCCGTCACCGCCGGCCGACATCGCCGGCTTCGTGCGGCCGCACATGGAAAACACCTTTCCGCAATTGCGCGGCTGCCGCATCGATCATGCCTGGGGCGGGCTGGTTTCGGTGACGACATCGCGCCTGCCGCATGTCGGACATTATGGCGAGGTGTACTTCGCGCATGGCTATTCGGGCAAGGGCGTGATCCTGTCGACGCTGTCGGGAAAGCTGCTCGCCGAGGCGATCACCGGCGATGCTTCGCGGTTGGATCTGTTTTCGACGCTCAGCCCGCTGCCGTTTCCCGGCGGCACGGCGCTGCGCGGCCCGCTTTATGTGCTCGGCATGCTTTGGTACGCCATGCGCGACCGTATCAAGCATTGAGCGCAAGCAAGCGGCGCATGTAGCCGGCGCATGACCCGCTCGGGTGCGCGCATCACCGGCACAGCGGCGCTGGAACTTCGCGAACGCGGCGGTCGCTACGCACCTGGGGTGCATCCGCTCTGAGCGGAGCGTTTGCGCGAACTTCCGGCAGCAGCCGCGCGCCTGTAAATTTGACCATGTGGACAAAGGTCGGACGCCGTTCCATAGTTCTCCAGCTGATATTCTAGCGCATGACCCCGAAAATCGGGTTCGATTTTCGGAAAGGATCATGCGCAGAATTAAAGTGCTACAGCGTCCTTTGCGCGTCCAAATGGACGCGCGGCGCTGTAGAGAACAAAGCCGGCTCGACACGGCGTCAATCAGAGGGGCATGCAATGGAAAATGGGAAGAGCAAAATCCAATTGAAACGCGAAGGACTTTCGCGACGCAATTTGCTGGAACTGGGCGCGCTCGGCCTGGCTGCAGCCATGCTGCCGGGCCGTGTCTTGGCGCAGGACAAGAAGCTGAAGGTGGCGGCGATCTTCGCCACGCCGATCGAGGAGCCATGGGACCATCAGATACATGTCGCCTTGCAGAGGGCCGAGAAGGAACTCGGCATCGAATACAAATGGTCGGAGAAGGTGCAGACGGCCGATTTCAGCCGTGTCATGCGCGAATATGCGCAAGGCGGCTATGAGCTGGTTCTCGGCGATGCTTTCGCCGCCGAACGGGAGTCCCGCCGGACGGCCAAGCAGTTTCCGAAGGTCGCCTTCCTGTTCGGCTCCGGCGCCGGGCCGGCCGAACCGAATTTCGGCGTCTTCGACAACTGGATTCACGAGCCAGCCTATCTCTCCGGCCTGATCGCCGGAAAGATGTCGAAATCAGGCACGATCGGCGCCGTCGCGGCGATGGGTATCCCCGAGGTCAACCGGCTGGTCAACGCCTTCTTCGCCGGAGCCAGGGAGGTCAATCCGGACATCAAGAAGAAGGTCGCCTTCATCGGCTCCTTCTTCGATCCGCCGAAGGCGAAGGAAGCGGCGATCGCCCAGATCGACGCCGGGGTCGACGTGATCTATGCCGAGCGATTCGGCGTCATCGAAGCGGCGGCGGAGAGGAAGATCCTCGCCATCTCCAACATGTCCGACCAGTCGAGCCTCGCCCCCGACACGGTGATCACCGGGCCGGTATGGGACATGTATCCGACGGTCGAGCAGGCGATCAAACTGGTCAAGGCGGGTGTCTTCACCGCGCAGGACTACGGTGATTTCTCGCGCATGGCCAAGGGCGGTTCCTCGCTGGCGCCCTACCACAAATTCGAAGAGACGCTGCCCGCCGACGTCAAGGAACTGGTCGAGAAGAAAAAGGCCGAAATCCTCGACGGCAATTTCCGCGTCGACGTCGATGAGAACACGCCGGTTTCGGATTAACATGCCTCCCTCCCCTCAAGGGGAGGGTGGCCCGAAGGGCCGGGTGGGGTCCGTTGTGACGCGCTCCATCCTTATCGGTCTAAAGGTCGAGGCGGTTGAGGTGACCCACCCCTCCCACCTCGCTTCGCTCGGCACCCTCCCCTCGAGGGGGAGTATCCGCGCCAACGCCACCAGGATCCCGCCTTGTCAACGCCCGCCCCTCTCATCGAAATGCGCGGCATCTCCAAGAGCTTCGGCGCCGTCAAGGCGAACGAAGCCATCGATCTCAGCGTTGCGCCTGGCGAAATCCTCGGGTTGCTCGGTGAAAACGGCGCCGGCAAGACGACGCTGATGAACGTGCTGTTCGGCGCCTATGCGCCGGACGCCGGCGACATCCTGATCCAGGGCCGGACGGTGACGATCAACAGTTCTGCTGATGCGCTCGCCGCAGGCATCGGCATGGTGCATCAGCATTTCCATCTCGCGCCGCGGCTGTCAGTGTTGGAAAACCTGCTGATCGGCATTCCCGGAAAGTCAGGCCGGATCGACCGTGCCGGCGGGCTGGCGCGGCTCGACGAGATCGGCCGGCAGCACGGGCTTGCGCTCGATCCGGACCTTCCCGTCTCGGCGTTGTCGGTCGGCGAGCAGCAGCGGCTCGAAATCGTCAAGGCGCTGTTTCGCGGCGCAAGGCTGCTGATCCTCGACGAGCCGACGGCGGTGCTGGCGCCGAGCGAGGTCGACGGGCTGTTTTCGGCGCTGCGGTCGATGTCGGCCCAGGGCCTCGGCATCATCTTCATCTCGCACAAGCTCAACGAGGTGCGTGCGCTGACCCATCGCTGCGTGGTGTTGCGGCATGGCCGCGTGACCGGGCGTGTCGATGCCCCCGCCAGCACCACCTCCGCGGAGATGGCGCGGCTGATGTGCGGCCACGAGATCGTTCCGCCGGCCAGGGGACCATCGACGCCAGGTGCCGCGGTGCTGACCCTGGACGGCGTCTCGACGTCGCGCCATTCCGGCATGCCGCTGCGCGACGTGTCGCTCGCCGTGCGTGCCGGCGAGATTCTCGGCATTGCCGGCGTCTCGGGCAATGGCCAGCGGGCGCTGGCCGAGGTGATCTCCGGCGTTCACGCACCCGATGCCGGCCAGATGACGATAGCCGGCAAAATTGTCTCGCGCTTCTCGCCGCGCGAGGTGCAGGCGCTCGGTCTCGGACGCATCCCGGAAGACCGGATGACGACCGGGCTCGTCACCAATCTGCCGCTCGCCGATTCAATGGTGCTGCCGCGCATCGGTACGGCGGCGTTCAGCCGCAACGGCCTGCTCAGGCCGGATGCGATCCGTGCCTTCGCCGAGGAACAGATCAAGGCCTATGACATACGCTGCCCCGGACCGATGACGCGGGCCGGAGCGCTGTCCGGCGGCAATCTGCAGAAGGCGCTGCTGGCGCGCGAGCTCGCCTTCGATCCCAAGGTGCTGATCGTATCGCAGCCGACGCGCGGCCTCGACATCGGCGCGGCGCGCTTCATCCACGAAAAGTTCCTCGCCATGCGAGCCAAGGACTGCGGCATCATCGTCATCGGCGAGGATCTCGAAGAACTGCTCATCCTCTGCGACCGCATCGCGGTGATGTATGAGGGGCGCATTGTCGGTACGCTCGACAGCGCCGACGCCACGATCGCGCGGCTCGGCCTGATGATGACCGGCGCGAAGGGGGAAGCCTGATGTTCCGTCTGGAGGCCCGCACCAGCACGCCCGCCTGGTTCAATCTCGCTCTGCCGCTGCTGGCGATCGGGGCGACGCTGGTGTTGTGCAGCGGTCTGATCGCGCTGGCCGGCGCCGGGGTGATCGAGGCCTATGGGGTGATGTTTTCGGCGTCGTTGGGCGACAGCTACGCGATCACGGAAACGCTCGTGCGCGCGACACCGATGATCTTCACCGGGCTTGCCGTCGCTGTCGCCTTCCGCGCCAAGTTCTGGAACATCGGCGCCGAGGGGCAGTTGCTTGCCGGTGCGGTGGCGAGCTGCGCGGTCGGCGCCATCCCGATGCCGGCGCCGCTCGCCATGCTGCTCATGGCGGTGGCGGGCGCTGCCGCCGGTGCGGCGGTCGCCTTGGTGCCGGCGACGCTGCGGGTAAAGTTCAGGGTTGATGACGTGGTCAGCTCGCTGCTGCTCAACTCGGTCATCTTCTACGCCCTGATGGCGCTGATCGAAGGCCCGTGGAAAGACAGTTTCAGCGGCTACCCGATCTCGCCGCCGATCGAGGATTCGGCGAATTTCCCGGTGCTGCTGGAAGGCACGCGGCTGCATCTCGGCGTCGTGGCGGCGTTCCTTGCCGCGCCGCTGATCTGGTTCCTGATCGTGCGTACGACGCTCGGCTTCCGGATCAGGGTCATCGGCGAGAACCCCGAAGCCGCGCGCTATGGCGGCATCCATGTCGAGCGCGTGCTGGTCTCGACCGCGCTGCTATCCGGCGCGCTGGCCGGACTGGCCGGCGTCGGCGAGGTCGGCGGCGTGCATTTCCAGGTGATGAGCGACATCTCGCCGGGTTATGGCTATTCCGGCATCGTCGTCGCCATGCTGGCGAGGCTCAATCCGCTCGGCGTGGTGCCGGCGGCGATCTTCCTTGCCGCGGTCATGACCGGCGCCGAGGCGATGTCGCGGGCCACCGGCGTACCAGCCTTCCTCAGCGACGTCATCCAGGGAACCGCGCTGCTTGCCATGCTGGTGGCACTGCTGTTCACCGCTTACCGCATCCGCCGCGTGGGGGTCGCCAAGTGAGCGTGGTGCTCGAACAGATATTTCAGGTCGGCTTCCTGGCCGCGATCATCCGCATCGCCACGCCTTTGGCCTTCGCCACGCTCGGCGAAATGTTCTCCGAGCGGGCCGGCGTGCTCAATCTCGGCATCGAAGGTATCATGCTGTTGTCGGCGATGACCGGCTTCACGGCGACCAGCCTCAGCGGCAGCCTGTGGCTCGGCGTGCTTGCGGCGGTGCTGACCGGCGCGGTGATGGGCGCCCTGCACGCGCTGTTCACGGTGACGCTCGGCCTCAGCCAGCATGTCTGCGGCATCGGCGTGACGCTGTTCTCGTCGGGGCTCGCCTACTTCCTCTACCGGCTGATCTTTGGCCAGCAATCGGTTCCGCCGAGCATCAAGAGTTTCGAAACGCTACCGATCCCGATCCTGTCCGACCTCCCGGTGCTCGGACCGGCTGTGTTCAACCAGTTTTCGCTGGTCTACATGGCGATGCTGGCCGTCCCCTTGGCCGCCTTCGTGCTCTACCGGACGCCATGGGGCCTGTCGGTGCGCATGGTCGGCGAAAATCCGCGCGCCGCCGACTCGGCGGGCGTCAGCGTCATCGCAACACGCTTCCAGGCGGTGATCCTCGGCGGCGCGCTGATGGGGCTGGCCGGCGCCTTCCTGTCGATGGTGCAGTTCAACGCCTTTACCTTCGGCCTCGTCTCGGGGCGCGGCTGGGTGGCGATCGCGCTCGTCGTCTTCGGCCGCTGGGATCCCTGGCGTTCGGCAGGGGCCGCTTTGCTGTTTGCCTTCGTCGACGCCTTGCAGTTGCGCATGCAGGCGAGCGGGCTCGGCCATATCCCCTACGAGGCGTTCCTGATGCTGCCGTTCATCTTCACCATCGTCGCCATGGCGGTGATGTCGCGCAATGCCGTCGCACCCTCGGCGCTGCTCAAGCCGTTTCGCCGGGAAGAACGCTGACAGGCTGGGGCGAAAGTGCCGACCGCCGCCGCAACGAGGCGAGGGTGAACACCTCCAAATTCAGGCGTTGAGCGCCTCCAGCACCCGCTCCGGCAGGAACGGATAGTGCCGGAGCCGCACGCCACCGGTGAGCCGCGCCACCGCGTTGGCGATCGCGGGACCGATCGGCGGCAGGCCGACCTGGCCGATGCCCCCGATCGGATTCCCGGGCGTTGGAGTCACAGTGACCTTGATTTCGGGCGCCTCGGACATGCGTATCACCCGATAGGTGTCGAAGTTCGATTCCTGCACCTCGCCATCGACGATGTTGATCTGCTCGAACAGCGCGTGGCTGGCACCGTTTGTGATCCCGGTAATCATCAGTGCCTCGATGTTGCGCGGCTGCACCGCTGTTCCCGGATCGACAGCGCACCACACGGTGTGCACGCGGATCTCGCCGGTTGCCCGGTCAAGCGACACCTCGGCTATCTCAGCGCAATGGGAGCCAAAGGCATCGGAATAGGCGATGCCCAACGCCCGCCCGTCGCGTTGGCGGTCCCATTCTGCCATCTGGGCGACGGTCTCGATGACCTTGCGCGCCCGCGGCTGGTCCTTCAGGAGCCCCAGCCGAAGCGCCAGCGGATCGACGCCCGTGGCGGTGGCGATCTCGTCGATGACACATTCGATGCCGAATCTGGTGTAGCCGACCCCGACCGCGAACCAGAAGCCCACATCCAGGCCGTTATCCTGGCGGATGTACTCGACCTGGTGCGCGGGGACGGCATAGTTGAAATGCGCGCCCTCGGTCACCACACTGTCGTGGCCGCCTTCGCTCTCGAACTGCTCAGGCATCGTGCGGGCAAAAATGGAATCCGCCACGATGCGATGCCGCCAGCCGACGATGTTGCCGTCGGCGTCGAGCCCGACCTGCAGACGTTGCGCCTCGAGCGGCCGGTACTTGCCATGCCGGACGTCGTCTTCGCGGCTCCAGATGACCTTGACCGGGCGGCCTTGCACCGCCTTGGCCAGCGACACCGCATCGATGATGAAGTCGGCTTCGGCTTTGCGACCAAAGCCGCCACCGAGCAGAGTGGTGTTCACCTTGACCTTGTCAGGTGTGGTGCCGGCCACCTCCGCGGCAAAGGCCTGGGTGCCCGTCGGGCCTTGTGTCGGCGCCCAGACTTCAACCGTATCACCGGTCACGAGCGCCGTGGCGTTCATCGGCTCCATGGTCGCATGGTGAACATGGTCGCTCATGTAATCGACCTCGATGACCGTTGCCGCCGTCGAGATCGCGGTCTGTGCGCCGCCTTCCGTGGCAGCGCTGACGCCGGTTTGGGCGAGGTCGCGGCCAACGCTGCGATACGCTTCCAACAGCCGATCACTGTTGTAATTGCGGATTCGCGACGACGTGGTCCAGGTAATTTCAAGCAGATCCTTGGCTCGCTTCGTCGCCTCGACCGTTTCGCCGATGATGCCGACGCCGTAGGGCAGCGGAACGATGTGCGTGATGCCCGGCACGGCCCTGGCTTCGGCGTCGTCGATGGTTTCCGGCTGCTCGCCCTGTACGGGCGCCCGCAGCACCGCTCCGTAGAGCATGTCCGGAAGCTGCACGTCGATGCCGAAGATCGCGGTGCCGTCGACCTTCGAGGGCACGTCGACACGCGGCACCGTCAGATTTCCGATATAGCGCCACTGATCGCGCGGTTTCAGATCGGCATCGGTCGCCTGCGGCAGCGGATCGGGAATCGCGCCGGCCGCGGCGACCTCGCCGTAGTCGAGCGAGCGCCCCGACGGCGCGTGCACGACCCGGTTGGGCTGCGTGGTGAGTTCGCTCACCGGAACGTTCAGCATGGCGGCGGCACGCGCCAGGATGACCTTGCGGGTCTGGGCTCCGACCAGGCGCAGCATAGTGTAATAGCCGCGCGTGGATTCACTCCCGCCGGTGAGCTGTACGCCGTAAAAGCCGGGGTTGCCGTACGTCTCCGCGTCGGATGGAGCCTGGACGACGCGAACCTTGCCCCAATCGGCGTCCATGTCCTCGGCGATGAGCAGCGGCAGCGTCGTCATGATACCTTGCCCCATCTCCGAGGCGGGTGACATGATGGTCACGGTGCCGTCGGCCGCGATGGACAGCCAGGCGTTCGGCCGGTAGCTGCCCTCGACCGCCGGCACCACGCTGGCGCCCGAGGCATCCTGGGGCAGACCGCCGAACGCAACCGCGATGCCGACGCCGCCGACGGTGATGAGGAAGTTGCGCCGCGAGAGCGCTCTGGTATGAAGCTGCAATGTCCCGGTCATGGCTCAAGCCTCCCGCGCGGCGCGCTGAATGGCGCTGATGATTCGCACATAGGTCCCGCAGCGGCAGATGTTGCCGTCCATGTGTTCGACGATCTGCTCGCGGCTGGGGTTGGGGTTGCTGTTGAGGAGCGCCGCCGCCTGCATGATCTGCCCGGACTGGCAATAGCCGCATTGCGGCACCTGCTCGGCGATCCAGGCTTGCTGCAACGGATGGCTGGTGTCAGGCGCCAGGCCTTCGATCGTCGTCACCTGCCTGCCGGCCACGTCCTGAAGCAGGGTTACGCAGGAGCGCGTGGGCTCGCCGTTGACGTGAACGGTGCAGGCGCCACATTGCGCGATGCCGCAGCCGAATTTGGTGCCGGTGAGTTTCAGATGCTCCCGTATCACCCATAGAAGCGGGATATCGGGCTCGGCTGCGAGATCCACCGCCCGTCCATTGATCGTGAACGCTGTCATGACTCTTGTTCCCTTATCTGGCGCAATCATCTGGTATCATTCAGTGATGGTGACCACTTTATCCGTTATCCATAGAATTTTTCTCCGTTATCTACGGCGAGAACATCTGAATCTTTCAAGTATTCTTATTATTACTTCGCCTGTTGCCACGTTTGCGGAGACGTTGTTATTAAATAACCAATTGAGGGAATGCGGTCTATGCTGTAAAGTCCGCAATATCTTCGCAATCGTCCGGAACGCCCATGGATCCGCTCTCAGATGTGCTGTCGCTGCTGAAGCCACGCAGTTATGTGTCCGCTGGCTTCGACGCGGGTGGAAACTGGTCAATCCAGTTCTCCGACCAGCACGAACGCATCAAATGCTACGCTGTGGTTTCCGGCGGGTGCTGGCTGTCCGTGGAGGGCGTTCCCGACGCGGTGCGCCTGGAGAAGGGGGACTGTTTCGTGCTGCCGAGTGGGCGGCCTTTCCGGCTGGCAAGCGACATGGCTTTGACGCCTGTCGACGCCGGCACGATTTTTCCCCCGGCGCGCGCTGGCGGCGTCGTGACGTACAATGGCGGCGGTGATTTCTTTCTTGTCGGCAGCCGCTTCGCCGTTAGCGGCAATCATGCCGGCATCCTGTTGGGAATGCTGCCGCCCATCGTGCATATCCGGAAAGAAACGGATCAGGCGGCGCTGCGCTGGTCGGTGGAGCGGATGATGCAGGAGCTGCACGAGCCGCAGCCGGGCGGTTTTCTGATCGCGCAACATCTCGCCCACATGATGTTGGTTCAGGCCCTGCGCCTGCATCTGGCGGAAGGGCTGGGAGATGGCGTCGGATGGTTTTTCGCCCTCGCGGACAAGCAGATGAGCGCTGCGATCAACGCCATGCACGACGATCCGGCGCATCGCTGGACATTACAGGAACTGGCGGAGCGTGCCGGCATGTCGCGCTCGACCTTTGCCCTGAAATTCAAAGAGATGGTTGGGACGTCGCCGATGGAGTACCTGACGAACTGGCGGATGCTGCTGGCGGGCGACAGGCTGGCGAATTCCAGCGATCCAATCTCCGTCATTGCCCTGTCGCTCGGCTACGAATCCGAAAGTGCCTTCAGCACGGCCTTCAAGAGGGTCATGGACTGTACGCCACGGCAATATGGCCGTGGCCGGAATCCCGCTTCCCCTTCAAATGGCGAGGGGAAAGCCGCTCGCCCCGGTCGGCTCGAATCCATTGCAGGCTGATATGCGCGGGTGGCGGCGCTGCGAAGTCGATCAAGCCCGAGCCGAAGGGAATTCTCAGCCGCCGCTGAGCGCCCGCATCACATTCGGCAGCGCCGGCAGCGTCAACAACACCGTGCTGGCAAGCCAGATAGACGAGACGACGATGCTCCTGGGGTACGCCGACCAGCGCTCATAAAGCGCGGCCGGCACGCCGGCGAGCATAATGGTCACCGTCGACAGGATCAGCGCACTTGTCATGTAAACGATCTGACTTAGGGGAGGCGCCCAGCCCGGATACCAGACCGGATAGAGCAGGAACACCATCAGCACCCACGGCGAAAAGATACCGTTAACAATGGCGACGGCCATGACAGGCACAAGAGCGTTTTTGCCCATTGCCTCAACCCCCTTGTGAAGCCATCGGCGCAATGCCGAAATTGATCAGCAAGGCGAGATAGCCCACGCGCAAGGCCATAAGCCAGAGCACGCTGAAGACGATCACCACCGGCTGGGTCAGGATCGACGGCGTGATGGTTCGCACGATCCGCAGGAACGGATCCGTGACAGCCTTGAAGAAGCGCCAGATGTAGTTGTCCCAGCTTTCGGGCACGAAGAGGCCGAGCAGGAGACGCCCCATCAGCGTGTACATCACGGCGGCAAGGATGAAATTCGGTATGTGGAAATACCAGTAGGACCAGAAATTGTTCATATGGAATTTTCCAAGGAGCGGCGCCGCCGCGTTATGACAGCGGCGCCCCCGAAATGAAAGCGGGGTCCGTCGCCGGACCCCGCTTCGAGCGCCGGTCCCTACGCGGGATCAGACGGTCTTTTCTTCCATCATCTGCTTGCCGCGAGGTATGCGCAGTTCCTCGATGAACTCCTGCATTGCCAAAGATGGTTCCCTGGTCAGCCTGGAGACAACGATCATGACCAGAAAGCCGGCGGGGAGGCCGAACGCGGCTGCCGACAGGTTCTTGACACCCCACCAGTTGGCGATGGTCTGGGCCTGCTTGTCGAGCGCCACCCATGCAGCGGCTTGCGCGTCCGGTGCCGCAGAAGCCCAAGCCGTCTTCAGCTCGGCATATTTCGCAACGGCGTCAGCCGGTGCCGCGGACAGCCCACTCCACATTTCGTAGAATCCTACCGCGCCGTAACGGGTACCGAGCAAATAATAGAGGCAGATGCCGAAACCGGCGATCATGCCCGCGACGGCGCCGGCAGAGTTCGTGCGCTTCCACCAAACGCCGAGCACCAGCGCGGGGAACAAACCCGCGGCGGCGAGCGAGAATGCCCAAGACACCATAGCGAGGATGTCGCCCGGCTTGGTCGACGCCACGTAGGCGGCGGCGATGGCCACGAGCACGAGCAAAACACGCGACACCACCAGACGGCGGGCAGTCGGGGCATTCTGGTCGATCATCTTGTAGTAGATGTCGTGGCTGAGCGCGTTGGCGATGGCCAGCAGCAGGCCATCCGCCGTCGACAGCGCGGCGGCAAGACCGCCGGCGGCGACGAGGCCCGAGATGACGTAAGGCATGCCGGCCATTTCGGGCGTGGCCAGCACGATCATGTCCGCGTTGAGGTTGATGTCGGCGAAGGAAAGTGCCGTCACACCCTTTTCGGCGCAGGCAGCTGCAATCGCTGCGGCGTCAGTGGCAGCCTTGCCGCAGATCTGTACGAGCGTGCCGTCGGCTGCCGCCCAGCGCATCATCCATCCGGCCTTTTCACTGATGTTTTCGGGCGTCAGGCCCGATGCCACCAGGTCAAGCATCGTCCATTTGGCGAACGCCGCGTAGGCCGGCGCCGTGAAGTAGAGGATGAAAATGAACAGTAGCGACCAGGCGACCGAGACACGCGCTTCACGCACCGACGGAGTGGTGAAATATCGCATCAGAACGTGCGGCAGGGACGCCGTTCCGACCATCAGGCAGAGAATAAGCAAGAAGTAGTTGAGCGCATTGTAGCCGCCATGCACGAACGGCGTGATGTGATGCGTCGCGATGTTCTGCGCTGTTTCAAGCGCGGTGATGTTCGCGAGTGCCTGGCCCTGCATCAGTTGCGGGATCGGCACGCCGGTTTTCACGGTGGACATCCATATGGCGGGGATCAGGTAGGCGATGATGAGCACGATGTACTGTGCGACCTGCGTCCAGGTGACGGCGCGCATGCCGCCCAGCATTGAGCAGACCAGGATGCCCGCAAGGCCGACATAGACTGCGACGTTGAAGTCGAGGCCGAGGAAGCGTGCCGAGATGATGCCGGTCGCATAGATCTGCGCCACCACATAAGTGAATGAGCAGGAGAACAGCACGATCACGCCGATGAAGCGCGCCAGATTGCCGCCATAGCGCGCCGACAGGAAGTCTGGAACCGTGTAGGCGCCGAATTTGCGCAGATAGGGCGCAACGAGAATGGCCACGAGCACGTAGCCGCCGGTCCAGCCCAGCACGAAGGCGAGGCCGTCATAGCCGAGCAGATAAAGCGTGCCGGCCATGCCGACGAAGGACGCGCCTGACATCCAGTCAGCGCCGGTCGCCATGCCATTGTAGATCGCCGGGACCCTACGCCCCGCCACGTAGTACTCGCCGACCTGCATGGTGCGGCTGAGAATGCCGATGACGGCGTAGATTGTGATCGTGAACGCCACGAACAGATAGCCGATGATTCTGTTAGGGACGCCCATCGCGCTGATGATCGCCATCAGTATGATGAAAGCGATGAAGCCGCCGGTGTAGATGCCGTAGATGCGGCCGAGATTGGAGGTGAAGTCGCCTCCGCCTGCCGTGGTAGCTGTCGTGTTAGCCATTGAAGTTCCCCCCGATCAATCTTCAGCGACGTTATGCTCTTCGTCGATGCTGTTCTGCTTACGGGCGAACCAGAACAGCATGACGACAAAAGCTATGAGCGAACCCTGAGCGGCCATGTAGAAGCCGAGCGGAAAGCCAAAAATGACGATGTTGTTGAGTTGCACCGCGAACAGGTGGATGAAGTAACCGAAGAACACCCACAGGCCCAACATGACGAACATGAGGCTTCTGGTCTTGTTCCAATAACTTACGCGATCTGGCGTCGCCATAGCGTTGAACCCTCCCTTGGTTGGGCAGCTTGCGAACCATCTCGACCGCAAGGCGCCGTTTAAAGCTTGCCTCTTCCGCTAACGCGGAAGCCCTCCGGCATATTGGCGGCCGGGTAAGAATCAGCCGACCGTAATTTTATAGGGGTAACACTTCTTGTCGCTGCTGTTCATACGACTTTAGAATCGGTGAGAGGACTGGCGGCGCGGTGTCGCGAAGGCTAAACGGTCAATATCGGTTGGAAACAAAACCGAAGGGAGAGCGCCATGGGCCTGCTAGACAACCTGTTGCCCGAGTTCCTGCGCAAGCCGCAGCCGATCGGCAGCGTCGGCCAACTGGCCGACTTCATGGATTCGCGCGCTGCCTTCCTGGCGCAGAAAAGCATCGTCGAGTTCTGCCGCGTCAGGGCAGGGGTCTACTGGCAGAAGCTGTTCAGCGAGAAGGAGTTCCAGGCGGCGCTCAACCATTCACGCTGGCGCGCCTACCCTGCGTGCTACGCCATCGTGGCGGAAATGGTGGAGGGTGCGCTGCGCGAACCCGCCGGGTCGCGCCAGCGCGGCCTGCCAGCGGCGCTGGAAAAGGTGGCCCTGGCGAGCTTCTCCAAATATGCCGTTCCGGAGGGTTCGCCCCCCACCTTCTGGGAGGACGCCGCCGAGCTGACACGACAGCGCCTCGCCGCCACGCAGGCCGGTCCGTCCCGGCCGGTGCGTGAAATCCCCGAGCCGCTGGCGCGAACGGTTTTCGAGGCGGTCCCGATCCACCCCAATCTCCTGACCAACGACTATGACTACATTTTCAACTTCCTGAGAATGAATCTGCTGCGCGCGCATGAGGATTTCCTTGCGCAGGCTGACCGCAGTGCCCTGGTCGACGAACTGCTTGGCGCCGCGCGCTGAATTTGCTCCACCACGCCTATATTCCAAGGGTTCCCTTCGACGACTTTGCGCCGTCCGGGCGTCGCCGTCTATGCGAACATCAGGTCCCGCACCAGGTCGGGTGCTGACTGGAGGCGCTTGATGAGACGCTTGAGCTCTGCCTGCTGCTCGCGCGTAAGGGCATCGATCTGGATGCGGTTGGAGGCAGGAATGCCGGCGTAGATGTCATGCGTCTGCTGACCGAGCAGCAACCCGATCAGCATGGCATGGCCAGCCAGCATTGCCTTCATGTCGCGCTCGCCGCCAATGTCCAGCGCGACGAGTTTCTCGAACCGGGCGCGCGTACTCCGCTCGCGGATGCCGTGGCGGATTGCAAGAGTGCGTGCGGTCGCAACGATCGGAAAAAGGCCATGCTTCTTGACGTCCAGCCGGCCATTTTCAAGCTGAAAGCCACCAAAAAGAGTGAAGGGATTGCCGGCTGTTATCTGCTCGCCGAGAAGCTTGGCGAACACTGGCTCGGCGTGGCCGCGGCCATACGCATGTCCGATGAACTGGGCGGCCAGCGTCATGTCGCCGTGAACCGGCCTCAGGTCGTAAACGATATCGACATTGAGGAGGTCCTCCGGCCGTAGGCGGCGAACCCAATCTTCGACGCGCCCCTTCCAGGTGTCGAGACTTCCGCGGAATGCCGCGTTCGCGGCCATTACCCCGCCTTTGCAATACGGCACGCCGGAGATGTCGAGCATGTCGGCGAGCTTGGCGCCTAGATTCTTGAACCAGCTGTCTTCTGGCCCGCCCGGCTCGCCATGTGCGAAGACGATTGCGTTGTCCTGGTCGGGTGCCATCAGGCTCTCGCCACGGCCGCCGGAGCCGAGCACGAGCACGGCGTAGGCACAGGGCGGCGGGCCGTGGCCTTCGGTCTGCATCTGGTGTTCCGCAAGTACAGCGGCGCGGCGCGTAAGCGAACAAAGTTCCTCGCTGATGATTTCCGCCACCACGCGCGGGTCGATCTCCTCGCCGATGAGCGAACGTGCGACGCCCGGCAGCATCGACCAGGCGGCCGCCAATTCGGCGACGTCCTTGGCATGCTCGATCGTGTCGTCGAGATTGATAGCCGCGGTGGCGCGGAGCCTCAGCAGGTCGCGTGCCGAAAGCATGCCGACCAGCATGCCCCCATCGTCGCGGACGGCGAGGTGGCGAATTTTCAGCCGATCCATGCGCCCGATCGCTCGATAAGCGAATGCGGCGGCGCGGATGCTTATCAGCGGCCGCGTTGCAGTGCTTCCGATCGGCAGGTCAAAAACGCGCTCGGCGTCGGATGATATGCGGCGCATCAGATCGCGCTCGGTAACGATGCCGTACTCCACAACCGGTTGATCGGGCGTTCCTCGGTCGGACACGAGGACCGAGCTGATCTTGCGCTTGACCATGAGGTCGATGACCTGCTTTGTCGGTTTGGTCGATTTCACCACGACTGGCGGGTCGCTCATAAGGCTGCCGACGCGATGGCGATAGGCATATGGATCAACCGGCTGAAACGCGGGAGCCTGGGGCCGCGACACCGGCTCGGCCCAGCCGGCGCGATGGCCGGCTTCGAGAGTGTGCGAAAGGGCGAGGCAGGCGACCTCGGCCTCTCCGAGTGTTCGGATGTTGCGCTTGCGCAATTCGGGAATCAACGCGGCAAAGATGTCTCCCGCCGCGATCGCATCGCCCAGAGCCGAATGGCGGCCAGCTATCTCCAGGCGAAGCCAGGCGGCGGTCATTTCCAGCGAATGGTCTGCCAGATCGGGATTTGCTATGGTTGCAAGAAGCCGGACGCACAGCGACCGAGGCTTTTTCCATGGCAAATGCGCGCGTCGGCATTCGCGTTTCAACACGGCAAGGTCGAAGCCGATCGAGTGGCCGACGAGGATGCGGTCTCCAGCGAACTCCTGGAATTTTGCCCATGCATCCAAGAAGCTCCCGGCTCCGTCAACATCGGCATCGGTGATGCCGTGGACGAGCGAGGCCTCAGCCGGGATCGCTTCACCAGGATCGATGAGGAGATTGAACTGAGGTTCCCGGACGACCTTGCCGTGCGCGATGCCGATTGCGCCAATCTGGACCACGCGTGCCTTTGTGGCGTCGAGCCCAGTTGTTTCGGTGTCGACGGCCGCAGCCGCTATGGCTATCAGTGGTGTCGCGCCGGTCGCCCGCTTCATTCCCGTCCCCTTCGACATAGCCGAAAGCCTCCCTGCCGGATGTCTTGCAGCATAAGGCGCGCCGACAGGCCGCGTCGACGGCTGAATTTCAGGCTATGGCGTTCGCAACGATGCGCCGGGGTCAGCCGGGGCTGCGCCGGCGTGTCCATTCGCCTTAAAGTGATTTGATATGGTCGAAGCACTTGCACATTCTTGGCCAGTTTGTTGCCGAGGCAGCTGATGAACGAGATCAGGCGGGTAGCTGTGGAGTGCATCGGGCGCGCCGTAATGTTCGGATCGCTTGCCATCGGCTGTGTCATGATCGGCTTCTCCTTCAACCCGGTATCTGCCTTTCGCTCCGGCGCGTTCCTTACGCTGACCATGGCACTGGCACTGATGTGGAAAGCCATGACCGCAGGCATCAAGAATCCCAAACACACCGAAGTCTGGCTCTATCTGGACGAGGAATCGCGCCCAGCCGATGGCCCGGCGCGACGGGTGTTCGGCACCGTCTTGGGCGACGTTTACAAACTCTACGCCCGGATTGCGCTCGGCGCGGCTGTTGGCTTCTTCCTGGTGTCGCTAGCCCTGATGCTGTTCGGTTTGGAAGGTTACGTGCCGCCCAGCAGATAGGAGATCGCTTCGCCAGCCCGTGACGTCGCATTCCATGCCTCAGGCACCGGCCTGCCAAGCGAACCGCCGGACACGGCGAACTCTCTTCCGGCGACAGCATCAGGCGACGGCGGCGACAGGGCGATGTTGGCAAGGCGGATTTGCGCCGGCCGGTCCAGTGCAACAAAATTCAGTAAGAAAAACCAATTTACGGCAGGCTCTGAGCAATTCATTCTAAAGATTGCGCAAAAATAGCACTCGACAAAGTCTACTGATTTTATAGATTAAATGCCGAGACGGAGGTCGATATGTCCTATATCCAGAACGCCCAGACTGCCCGCAAAGGCCAGAGGCTGGATTCCGACCAGACTTGGCGGCCGGCCTATGCAGGCGCCTTTGCCTATCTCGTCTTTGCCCTTGCGTTCGTGTTCACCGGGGCAGTCGTTCTGGGCCTTATTCCCTGATCATGGGGACCCAGCCATCGGGTCCTGACTTACAGGGATAGCGACCTGCCGCTTTCAGAATTCCGGAGTTGAATGGACCGAATCCCGGTGCGCTTTTGCGCGCCCAGTGATCCCAACGTGATGGAGGAGATGGCAATGCCGATCGAGTTCACGCATGTTCCCGGTAAAACTCGGCCTGCCGATTCAATCGTGACTTTTTTCTACGATTTCGCGGAGACCGCGACAAAGCTGTCGCTGATCGAGGACATCGGTTTCCAGAAGATCGTCGTCGATGATCCGGCCGGGCTGCTAACCAATTTGGATATTGCAGCTCGGGCGCTGAGCCGCACTTCATCCCTTGAGGTCGTTCTCACGCATTGGGCAGGTGTGATCGAGCCGACGGTGGCGGCCCTCGATGTGAGAAGCGGCGGGCGGCTGTCGCTCAGGATGCTCAGCGAGCCGCTGAGCGACGACGATGCCGAAACACGTCCGGTCGGCCATATGGTCGTCTGGCAACGGATCGACGAATATCTGGTGCTGCTGAAGCGGTTGTGGTCGAACGACAGGCCGTTCGACCATGAAGGCGCCTTCTACAGCGTCAAAAGCGGCTATGTGCCTCGCAAGGGACCGCATGGCGCCGACATGACCATCCGCATGGGCGGACAGTCCGGAACGGCGCTCAGGGTCGCCGGACGGCATGCCGATGTCTTCGAGCTGACACCGGGTTCGCCGGGCGAGATCCGGCAACTTGGTGAAGCCAACGAGCTTGCGGTTGGCCTACAGCGGTTCCACGCTCTGTGCGTCGCGCCGTGGCATCAATGCGATGCAAGGTGCTGGGCGTCATGCAGCCGCCGGTAAGTGCCGCCGGCGCGGATCAATTCGCTGTGCGAACCCTGCTCGACAATGCCTCTGTCGGAGACGACGACGATGCGGTCGGCGCCGCGGATCGTCGCCAGCCGGTGGGCGATGACCAGCGTGGTGCGGCCGTCGGCAAGTTCGGACAGCGCCTTCTGGATCTCCCGTTCCGTCTCGGTGTCGAGCGCCGACGTCGCCTCGTCGAGGATGAGGATCGGCGGGTTCTTCAGGAACATGCGCGCGATCGCCAGCCGCTGCTTCTGGCCGCCGGAAAGTTTGACGCCGCGCTCGCCGATGATGGTGTCGTAGCCGGCCGGCAGTCCGGCGATCATGCCGTCGAGCTGGGCCCGCCGCGCAGCGTCGGCGATGGCTTCGTCGGTCGCATCGAGCCGGCCATAGGCGATGTTCTCGCGGACCGTGCCGCCAAACAGGAACACGTCCTGCTGGACGATGCCGATCTGGCCGCGCAGCGAGGCAAGCGTCATGGCTCTGATTTCGATGCCGTCGATGCTGATCGCGCCGGAATCGACCTCGTAGAAGCGCGGCAGCAGCGAGCAGATGGTGGTCTTGCCGGCGCCGGAGGGGCCAACGAAGGCGATGGTTTCGCCGGCCCGGATCGACAGGTCGACGCCTTTCAGCACCGGCTTGCCACCACCATAGCCGAAGCTGACATCGCGGTAGTCTATGTCGCCGATGAGGCTGCTGACGGCCTTGGCGCCGGGGCGGTCGGCGATGTCAGGTTCGGTGTCGAGAAGTTCCGTGTAGCGGCGGAAGCCGGCAATGCCTTTCGGGTAGGTCTCGATGACCGAGTTGATCTTCTCGATCGGGCGCACGAAGACGCCGACGAGCAAAAGGAAGCCGACGAAACCGCCATTGCTGAGGCTGCCTGATATGACGAGATAGCTGCCGGCGATCATGACCACGAGCTGGATCAGCCTGATGCCCATATAGCTCAGCGAGTTGCTGGCCGCCATGATGCGGTAGGCGTCGAGCTTGGTCTGGCGGTAGCGCCGGTTGTCATGCGCGAACAGCGTCCGCTCATGCTCCTCGTTGGCGAAGGCCTGGACCACGCGCATGCCGCCGACATTCTCCTCGATGCGCACGTTGAAGTCGCCGACGCGGCCATAAAGCGCCTGCCAGTTGCGCTCCATGCGGTCGCCATAGCGGATGGTCACCCAGGCGATGACAGGCACGATCGCCGCGGTGACCAGCGCCAGGGGAACGTTGACCACGAACATCAGCGCGAAGGCGCCGACGAAGGTCATGACGGCGATGAACAGGTCCTCCGGGCCGTGATGCGCGACCTCGCCGATTTCCTCGAGATCCTTGGTGACGCGGCCGACGAGATGGCCGGTCTTGTGGTTGTCGTAGAAGCGGAAGGACAGTTTCTGGAGATGGTCGAAGCTCTTTCGCCGCATCTCGGTCTCGATGTTGATGCCGAGCATGTGACCCCAATAGGTGACCACCGCCATCAGCACCGTATTGAGCAGATAGATGAGGAGCAGGCCGGCCGCCGCGGCAATGATCAGCGTCCAGTCCTGCCGTGGCAGAAGGTCGTCGACGAAGGAGCGCACCGCCATCGGAAAGCCGAGCTCGAGCAGGCCGGCGAGCACCGCACAGGAGAAGTCGAGCGCGAACAACCCCTTCCATGGGGCGTAATAGGAAAGGAAGCGTCTGATCATCCTGGCGAACCGGAACCTGTCATGATTGCGCGGCGCGCACATTTGAGCCGCTCGCCGCCAGCTTTGGTTGCTTACAGCCGCAACGGCGCAAGCGGCAATATGCCAAGGCCCCGCTCATTGTCGGCCCTTCCACATCAGCGCCATGAAATAGGGACCGCCGACCAGGGCAGCTAGCAAACCCGCCGGAATCTGCCACGGGAAAATGAGCATCCGGCCAGCCCAGTCGGCCGAAACAAGGATCATGCCGCCAAGGATCGCGGATGCGAAAAGCGACGGCAAGGCGCGTTGGAACCCGAGCATGCGGGCCAGGTGCGGCGCCATCAATCCGACGAAGCTCAACGGCCCGATAACAAGCGTCGCAATCGTCGTCGGCACCGAAACAAGCACCAGGAGGATGAGCCGCACACGAAGGAGGCCAAGCCCGAGCCCGCGAGAGGCGGCCTCTCCAAGCGGCAGGATTTCCAGCCAGCGGATTGTGAGGGGCACGATGGCCAGCAGCACGGTCGCCGTCACAACTGCGATTGTGGCGTCGGCGGCGGTGGCCCGGTAGGTGGAGCCGGATAGCCAGGCGATGAGTGTATCGAGCCGAGGATCGCCGCTGGCGAGCATCACCGCCGAGAATGCCGATGCCATCGTCGCCACGGCGACACCGGAAAGCAGCAACCGATCATTCGCGACAGGCTGTCGGCGGCCGGTCTGCGAAATCATCGCCAGGCTGGCCAGGGCTCCGACGAGGCCGGCAGCGATCATTGCCGGGCGACTGACTGTCGAAGTCGCGACGAAGAGCAGCAGGATGCCTAGCGAGGCGCCGCCGGAAACACCCAGCACCTCTGGCGCCGCCATCGGATTGCCGGTCATCCTCTGCATCAGCGTGCCGACCACGCCCAGCATCATACCAGCGGAAACCGCGACGGCGATGCGAGGCGCCCTGAGCGGCAAGAGGTCGGCAAGTTCGGCGGTCGAGGCCACGTGCCAGCCTGCCGCGCCTCTCCCGACCACAAGCGCGGCGCAGAGAAGAATCGCCATCGCGAGGAGCCCGAGCAGGAGATAGACCCACCCGCTTCGCCTGCGCACGGAAGACAGCGTGACGCCGTCCCGATCCGGGTTGGTGCGCAATTTCGGCAGGAGGAGAAACAGCAGCGGCGCACCGAGGAAAGCAGTCGCCACACCTGCCGGGATCTCGGAGGCAAACGGCAGGACCTGCACCAGCCGGTCGGTCAGCCACAATAGGGTGGCGCCTGCGAGGGGCGCCCAGATCATGCGCTGGCGCAAGGTCCGTGCGCCGGCGAGCCTGACCAGCGCCGGCGCCGCAAGCGCCACGAAGCTGATGACGCCGACGGCTGCGACCACCATGCTGCTCAGCGCGACGGCGACAGTCACCCCCGCCAGCCGTGTCACCACGGGGTTCGTCCCGAGGCTTTCCGCTCCCTCATCGCTCAGGTCCAGAAGCCGCAGCGGCCGGAGCAGAAGGAAGGCGGCAATGCCGGCCACTGCGAGCCATGGCGCGAACCCGAACACCACGGCGTTGCCGTTCTGGATCAGCGAACCGCTCTGCCAGATGAAAAGTTCCTCGGAATACTCGCGATTGGCCGCCATCAGCAGGGCGCTCGCTGAACTGCATGTGAGGCTGACCACCAGGCCGGAAATGATGAGCGCGACCGGCGAAAAACTCCGGCCCTGGGCCAAAGCCAGAACCGCCAGCGTCGACAGGGCGCCGCCGGCGAGCGCCACCCATTCGCGACCTTGCTCCAGCATCCACGGCGCGTAGAGCGTGGCGATCGTGAGGGCGACGGTCGCGCCTGCATTCGTGCCTATGGTCGTCGGCTCGGCGAGCGGATTGCGCAGGACCTGCTGGAGCAGCGTGCCGGTCAGGCCGAGCGCCGCGCCGGCCAGCAGACTGATCGCCAGACGCGGCAGAAAGGCATGCCGGTAAAGCAGCTGCCGCGGATCGGCAACGTCCGTCGCCCCGAGCGACTGCCACCACATGTCGGCGGGCAACAGGCTCATAAGCCCGACAGCGGTGAGATACGCCGCGAGCACCGCCGGTACGCCCACGAGGGCGACGAGCATCCAGCCGCCTCCCATGAAACCAGCACGATGGCCGGCCGTGGACTGCATGACGGTCATGCTCGGGCCAGGAAAGTTGCGAAGCGGGCAGCGGCGGCAAGTCCGCCAAAAGGCCATATCGGCGGGATTGTCCTGGCGTTGCCGGCTTTGACGCAAGGAAGGTTCGCCCAAAGGCTGCTCTGGTCAATCCTGATCTTCACATGCGGGGGGATCGGATCGAGAGAAATCAGCCGGGCTTCGCCGATCGCGACCAACTGTTCGATGCCAACTGTGGAAAAGCCCCAGCTATCGGTCGGTGCCGTCCAGGCATTGGCGAGGCTCAACCTGTCGAGCACGTCCTGGAACAGACTGCCCTTGCCATAGACGCGGACGTGACGGTCGTCGAACATGCTGACCACCGCGAGCGGTTGGTCTGCCCGTCCCGAAAATTGCGCCCTGAGATCGGCGATTGTCGCCGCGGTCTCGTGGATAAGGCGCTGAGCCTCAACCTCCCGGCCGAGCTGCGCGCCAAGTTTCAGCGTTTCAGTCTCGGCTTGGCGATAAGGCGCTTCGGTACCGTCGTAGAAGGGTACGGTGTGCAATGGTGCGATCCGCTTGAACGGAGCTTCGTCCAAGCCATAGCCATAGGCGCCGACGATGAGGTCGGGCCGCAATTCCGTCAGAAGTTCGAGATTGGGTTCGCCGCGCGAGCCGAGATCGAGGCAGCCGGCGGGAAGATCCGGATCCACCACCCAGTCGCGGTAACCTTTGGTGTCGGCGACCGCGACCGGCCCGACCCCGAGCGAGATAACCATCTCGGCCGAGGTCCATTCGAGGCAGGCGATCCGCGGCGGCCGCGCCGCACGCGCCGGCAATGGCGCCACGCCACACCACGCCGCAGCAAATGCCCCGACGCACTCACGCCTGGTGAGCGAGCCGGCAGCGGTCTCGGTGCGGCGCCGCGATTCGCTCACCAACGATACTTCATCGAGCCGGTGACCTTGCGGCCCTCTCCGGGGTAGCAGCCGAAACTCGCGTCGGAACAGGAGGCGATGTATTCCTTGTTGAACAGGTTGGTGGCATTGAGCTGGAACTTTACGTTCTGCCACTCGTAGTGGACCGCAGCATCGAACAAGGTGACCGACGGCACCTTGAATGAATTGGCATCGTCGCCGTAGGTCTCGCCAATGTAGCGGATGCCGCCGCCCAGCCCCAGCCCCTCCAGCACGCCGCTTTGGATCGTATAGTCCGCCCAAAGCGAGACCCTATGCTGTGGCACGCCATAAGGCGTATTGCCCTCGGTCCCGTCACCGTCATCGGTGATCTCGGTGTCGAGGTAGGCGTAGGCCGCCTTGACGTCGAGCCCGTTGTCGAGGCTCGCGACTCCTTCGACCTCTATGCCGCGCGAGCGGATCTCGCCGGTCTGGAAGGCATCATTGCCAATATGGCGAACCACGTTCTGCTTGGTGAGGTCGAAGGCGGCGACGGTAATGAAGGAATTCCAACCGAGCGGCTGATATTTGATGCCGACCTCATACTGCTCGCCGGTCTCCGGCTCAAAAGGCGCCCCGGCGGGATTGTGCTCGAGCTCCGGCAGGAAGGAGGTCGAATAGCTGACATAAGGCGCAAGGCCGATTTCGCAGAGATAAACGAGACCAGCGCGCCATGTGGTGGCGCTGTCGGACTGCTCGCTAGGGGCGCCGTCGGGGAGATGGTCGACCGTGTCTGTCCGCGTCCAGTCGTGACGAGCGCCGACCGTGAGCGCCCAATTGTCCAGCTTGATCTGGTCCTGCACATAGATGCCGGTCTGACTGTGCGTGGTGTCCCTGTCCAGATAGGGCGTGAACTCCGAGATCGGCGAGCCGTAGACCGGGTCGAATATGTCGATCGGGCCGATCTCGGCCGAGGCGCCATAGTCGCTATAGTCCGTATATTGGTAGTCGAGCCCGGCAAGCAGCAGATGGGCTAGCGGGCCCGTGTCGAACTCCGCCTGCACCTGGTTGTCGATCGCGAAATTGCCGAAGGTCGACATGCCGAGATCGGCGTAGCGATTATAGGTGCGGTCGTCGGATTCGAGGCCCGCGCCGAACACGCCGAACTGCTCGTCATTGTCGAGATAGGCGTAGCGGGCGTTCTGGCGGACCATGAAGGTGTCGTCGATGCGGTGCTCGAACTCGTAGCCGATCATGGCCATCAGCGGGTTGTATTCGTCGAAATCGGGCTCACCGACAAAGCGATTCAGGGGTATCGACCCGTTCCCATTGGGCAGCACCGTGCCGTTCGCCGGCAGGAACTGGATGCCCCAGCCGACTTTGTCTTTCTGGATCGCCGCGAGCAGGGTCAGGCTGGTGTCCGCATCCGGCTGCCATTTGAGCGCGGGGGCGATGAACAGGCGATCGTTGTCGACATGGTCGGTATAAGCCCCGCCCTCGCGGGCAAGACCGGTCAGGCGAAAGCTCCATACGCCCGCTTCGTCGAGCTTGCCGCCCATGTCGAACTGGCCCTGATAGGTGTCGAAGCTGCCAGCGCTGACCTCGATCTCGCGGAAAGTCCCATCCGTCGGCCGTTTGCTGACATAGTTGATGATGCCGCCGGGGCTGTTCTGGCCGTACAGCACCGAGCTCGGTCCGCGCAGGATTTCGATGCGCTCGGCGCCATAGGGTTCAAGCGAGAGGAAGGAGGAGAAGTCCGACCCCTTCATCCTGAGGCCGTTCACGTAGAAGACTTCGTCCCAGACGTTGAAGCCGCGGATCTGCAGGCCAGTACCGCGCAAGTCGGTGCCCCACAGTTCGCCGGTGACCCCGGCCGTGTAGCGCAGCGCGCCGCCAAGGGTCTCGGCGCCTTGCGCTGTGATCTGATCCGCCGTCACCACCGATATCGCCTGCGGCGTCTCGATCAGGGGTGTGTCGGTCTTGGCGGCGGTGGAGCCCTGGGTGGCGACATAGCCGTCGACCGTTCCAAATGCGCTTTCGACGCGTTCCTGGACGTTGATCGGGTCGAGAGTGGTGGTCGCTTCCTGCGCGACGGCGTGGCCGCCGCCAAGCAGTGCCGGCAGAGACATTGCCGCGAACAGCAAAGTTCGGCGCGCAGTCATTTCGTCCCGAATTGTTCCGCGATCAGGACCAACCACCATCTCGGCATCCCCCACTTTTTCGATTTCGACGCAAATCCGCGCGTCACGACATTTTGTTGACTCAAAAAGTCATCTTCATTGTTGACTAGTAAAGTCATGTTTCATAGTCAACCGGGCATTGGCGCCGAAACCGGATTGCCCAAACCGGATTTCGAAATGCGCGCGCGAAACTGGAGAGAGGCCGAGACCGTGGCAGGAATTCATGCCCAGACTGCCTTCCACGTCGAAGCGGTGCGGTTCGCCGTCGGCGAGCGGACGCTGCTCGGTCCTGTCACGCTCGAGTTGCAGCGCTCGCGCGTCTACGGGCTGATCGGACATAACGGCTCGGGCAAGTCGACGCTGATCAAGCTCTTGGCGCGTCAGCAGCCGGCAAGCTCGGGCGGCATCACCTTCGCGCAGCGTCCGCTGGCGCAGTGGGGCGCCCGAGAACTCGCCCGCGCGCTGGCCTATCTGCCGCAGACGACGCCGGCGGCGACCGGCCTGACCGTGCGCGAACTGGCGACGCTCGGCCGCTATCCCTGGCATGGCGCGCTGGGCCGTTTCGGGCATGAGGACAGGCGCCATGTCGACGAGGCGCTTGTCTTGACCGACATGGCGGATTTCACCGACCGGCTGGTGGACGAGTTGTCCGGCGGCGAGCGGCAGCGCGCATGGCTGGCCATGCTGGTGGCGCAGAATGCCGGCGTCATGCTGCTCGACGAGCCGATCTCGGCGCTCGACATCGCCCATCAGGTCGAGGTGCTGGGACTGGTCAGGGACCTCAGCCGCAAACGCGACCTGTGTGTCGTCGTCGTGCTGCACGATCCCAACATGGCGGCGCGCTACTGCGACGAACTGATCGCACTGAAGGACGGCAGGCTGCTGACGCGCGGCACGCCGGACCAGATCATGCAGGGCGACGTGCTCAGAGGAATTTTTGGCGTGGAGATGGGCGTGTTCGCGCACCCCGTCACCGGCCAGCCCATCGGCTATGTGCAATGAGGCCACCCGTGAGAATAAGGAAGAAACCCTTGTCCAGACATGGTTTGTTTGCCGCGTTGATCGCATCGGTCATCCTGTCGGCTGGCGGCGCTGCCGCCCAGGAGCAACCGGGTACGGCGCCGGCGATCGAGGCGCCCGCTCGCGCGCCTGGAGAGGCTGCGCCGGGCGCAGTCGTGCCACCGGCGACGCAGCCCGGCGTGACCACGCCCACCGAGACCACGCCTGTCGAGACCACGCCTACCGAGACGGGTCCTTCGACGGCGACGTCTCAGACCCTGCCGCATGACCTGTCGCCATGGGGCATGTTCATGGCGGCCGACATCGTCGTGAAAGCAGTGATGATCGGACTGGCGTTTGCGTCGTTCGTCACCTGGACGATATGGCTGGCCAAGTCGCTGGAGATCCTTGGCGGCAAGCTGCGCGCCCGCCGCGCGGCACAAGCGATCGGCAATGCCGCGACGCTGAACCAGGCCGGGCGAGCGCTTGGTCATAATAGCGGCCCAGGCGCCCTGCTGGTGCGGGCGGCGGAGGAAGAAACCGCGCTTTCGGCCGGCTCGCTCGATCATGTGTCTGGCGACGGGCTGAAGGAACGCGTGACCTCGCGCTTGTCGCGCATCGAGGCGGCGGCGGCGCGGCGCATGTCGCGCGGCACCGGCGTGCTGGCGACGATCGGCTCGACCGCGCCCTTTGTCGGCCTTTTCGGCACGGTCTGGGGCATCATGAACGCCTTCATCGGCATCTCGCAGGCGCAGACCACCAATCTGGCCGTCGTTGCCCCGGGCATTGCGGAAGCCTTGCTGGCCACCGCGATGGGCCTTGTCGCGGCGATCCCGGCGGTGGTCATCTACAACGTCTTCGCACGATCGATAGCCGGCTACAGGCAGATCCTCGCCGACGCTTCGGCAGGGGTCGAACGGCTGGTCAGCCGGGATCTGGATTTCCGCACCGTCGCACCGGCAAAGCCGATGGCCGCGGAATGAACACGGAGCGACGCCATGGCGGCTAGAATTCGAGAGAACATCGACGGCGATCTCGAGGAAAACCACGAGATCAACGTCACTCCGTTCATCGACGTCATCCTGGTTCTCTTGATCATCTTCATGGTCGCGGCACCACTGGCGACAGTGGACGTCAATGTCGACCTGCCAGGCTCGACAGCGACGCCGGCTCCGCGGCCGGAGACGCCGCTGTTTCTGACGCTGAGAGATGACCTCAGCCTGGCGATCGGCAACGACACCGTGCCGCGCGAAACTTTCGCCGCCACGCTCGTCGGCAGGACAAAAGGCGACAAGCAGACGCGCATCTTCCTGCGCGCCGACAAGGCGGTTGGCTATGGCGAACTGATGGAGGTGATGAACCTTTTGCGGGGCGCCGGCTATCTGAAGATCGCGCTGGTCGGCCTCGAGACCGGCGATGCCGCGGCTCCGCAAGCCGGAACGGGCCAGTAATGTCGCCGGCGGCCGCCCTGCCCATGGTCGATCAGCCGCGCTTCGGCATGCGCGAGATTGCCTGGTGGGTGGCCGCGGCTGCGCTGGTTCTGGTGGCGCATGCCGCGATCGCCTATGCGATGCAGAGCTGGCGCCCGGCCGAGCCCGACGGCGGACCGCCACAGGCGCAGGTGATCGAGCTGTCGCCGATGGCCGTCACGCCGGCCATGCCGGCGCCGATGCCCGACGAGGTGGTGGCGCCCGATCAGCCGGATCCTGTCGAGGAGCCCGAGACAGCTGAAACGGAGCCTCCGCCCGAACCGCCCGTCGAACGGGCAGAGCCGGTTGCCGAGCCGGAAACCGCTCCGGCCGACACAATCGAGCCCACCCCACCGACCGTGGCGGAACGGGTCGACCAGCCGCCGCTCGAGGAGGTCGTGCCCGATGTTGCCGAGGCCGTCACGCCGGAAGTAGTCATCCCGCTGCCGCAGCCAAGACCGGTCGACACACCCGTCGAGACCAAGACAAGGAAACAGGCGAAGGCCAAGGTGAAGGAGCCGGTTGGGGCCAAGGCCAAGGAGCCCGTCGAAAAGGCCAAAAAGCGTTCGAAAAGGGAAAAAGCTGCACCACCACGCACGACGACGGCAGCCAGGGCGGCCGCACCAAAATCAGCCAAAGCAGTGGCTTCGAGATCCGGTGTGAGCTCGTCCAAGTGGAACTCGCGGTTGCATGCGTGGATCAGGCGGCACACGCGCTATCCGAGGGCGGCGAGGGCCCGGCGCGCGGAAGGTAGTCCGCAAGTGACCTTTACGGTCGACGGATCCGGCCGGGTCCTATCCGCCCGGCTGGCTCGTTCCTCCGGCGATCAGGACCTCGATCGCGCGGCGCTCGACGCATTGCAGGGCGCCTCGGTACCCGAACCGCCGTCGGAACTCGGCTCCCGCATAACTCGCACGGCGCCGTTCTCGTTCAGCCTGCGGTAGCTAGGCGGCACGACGGTGCAGTGGCAGCGATCTTGATGTCGAGCGGTCCAGTCAGGAAATGGCGTCGAAAACGACCTTCTGCGAAAGACCGCCGCCGGCGCGGTTTTCCAGTGTGACGGTTCCACCGTAGCGTTCGATGATTTCCCTGGCGATGGCGAGGCCTAGCCCGGCCCCCGGAATGGATTGCCGGCGGCCGGGATCGACCCGAAAGAATGGCTCGAATGCCTTGCCCAGCAGTTCCGGCGGAATACCTGGTCCGCGATCGGCGATGGTGAGGATGGCGTGATTGCCCGTTGCGGAGAGAGAGATGCTGCAGCCCTTGCCGTGGGTGGCGGCATTGACGATCAGATTGCGCAGTGCCCGGCGAAGGCCGAGCGCGCCTGCCTTGACCGAGACCTTGTCGAGATGCGCGATCGACACGGCGTGACCGAGCGAAATCATCTCGGCCTCGATGTCACGGACCAGCCCTTCGAGGTCGATCGGCTCGACGGCGTCCTGGTCGACCTCCTCGCGCACCAGGCGGATGGCGCTGTCGGCGATGCGGTCGAGCTCCTCGAGATCGTGCAGCCATTTCTCGCGTTCTTCGTCAGCCAGGAACTCGGCGCGCAGCCGCATGCGCGTCATCGGTGTTCTCAAATCATGGCCCGCCGCAGCGACGAGGCGCATGCGGCTTTCCATGGCCGATTTGAGCCGCGCCGAAAGCTGGTTCAGCGCCCGTGCGGTGGCGCGGACCTCGCCGGGGCCCTCCTCTGGCAGAGGGGCAAGAATGCCATCCGGCCCGATGCGGACTGTCGCGGATTCCAGCATGACCAAGGGCCTCGTCAGCACCGTCGCGAAGTAGAGCGAAACGGCGGTGGCGCCAAGCACGATGAGCGTGATCCAGCCGGCCAGGACCAGCCAGCGGTTGGCCGGCGGCGAGAAGTCGGGAATATCGACGGCCATCCAGCGGCCGTCCGGGAGTTGCACCGAGGCGACCATGCCCTGTTTGCCCTCGACCCGCACGACGGTGGCCGGAAACGCTGCCCCGCGGTGTTCCAGCGCTCGGTTGAGAAGACGTGTTGCGCGTTCGTCTTCCTGCCCCTTTGCCGGCTGATCACCAAGCTCGATCTGGACATCGCTTGCGCTGGCGACATGGCCGGGAAGCGACTGCGCCAGCAGCCTGATCTGCCGGGCGACCGGCTCTATCGTGGCTTCGGGTGTTGGTCCTCGCACCACACTGACGACCGCAAGCGTCGCCAGAGCCACCACACCGACGATCGACGCTACCAGAAGCAGCGCAATCCGCGCCCTGAGCGAGGTCATGCCGGCGCGTCCACGGTCTCGACGCGGACGGTCAACTGGTAACCGCCATTGCGCACGGTCTTGAAAAGCGGCGCTGCGGCATTCTCGCCAAGCTTGCGCCTCAGCCGGCTCATCAGCACGTCGACGGAGCGATCGAGCGGCTCACGCTCGCGCCCTTGCGTGATATCGAGAAGCTGGTCGCGCGACAGAACGCGGCCTGGTCTGTCGACAAAGACCTGAAGCAGGTCAAACTCCGCACCGGTCAGCTCGATCGCCTCTCCCTTGGCATTTGCAATGCGGCGGATTTCCGGCTCCATCGTGTAGCCGGCAAAGCGATAGACGCGGGCCATGGCGGGTGCCGCCTGCTCCTGCGCCGAGCGCCGCAGCACGGCGCGGATGCGGGCGGTCAGCTCACGCGGGTTGAACGGCTTGCCGAGATAGTCGTCGGCGCCAAGCTCCAATCCGATGATGCGGTCGACATCCTCCTTCAGCGCCGTCAGCAGGATAACGGGAATGTGGGGTTTGCTATCACGCAGGGCGCGGCAGATATCGAGCCCCGAGCCGTCGGGCAGCATGACGTCGAGCACGATCAGGTCGAATTGGCCGGTGGCCAGCCTGTGCTCGCATTCGCGCCGGTCCGCTGCCACCTCGACTGATGAGACCGGCCGTGGGCCGATGAGAGAGGACTTCATGTGGGAGATGTTCGTGACGATGCGGCTGCTGATGGCGGTCGCGCCTGAGCAGCGGCGCGGAACCGTGACGGCGCTGCGGTCGCTGCAGGCCTTCACTGGAGCGACCAGGCTCGTCTTCGGCACCTGGCGCCTTTCGCTCGGCGTTCCCCATTTCGAGAAAACCAGTTCAACCGACGACGAAAAGACCCATGGCCGCTAGATCATCGCGCAAGAAATACCTGCTGCTTTTGGCCGTCATTCTGGCCATCGCGATTGCCGCCATGCTCAAGGCCTATGGGCGCGGTACTGTCGATGCGAACGGGGCCGATGCGACCGCGGACAAGACACCTGTACAGGCTGCCTCGCTGACAGTTTCGGTCGAAAAGGTGCGCAAGGATGAAATCGCCTCGGCGATCACCGCCACCGGCACGGTTCAGGCATGGCAGGAAGCCACGATCGGTTCGCAGACGAGCGGCCTGCAACTGACCGAGGTTCTCGTTGCCGAGGGCGATCATGTCAGCAAGGGCGATGTGATCGCGTGTCTCGACGATACCGTTCTGAGAGCCGAGCTCGCCGAGCAGAAGGCAGCCGTCGAGCAGGCGCGTGCCACATTGGAGGCGGCCGAGACGGCTTCGGCGCGCGCCCAAAAGCTTATCGCCAGCAACGCGATCAGCACTGAGACGGCCGAGGAAAGAGCGACGACGGTCAAGACCAGCCGGGCACAACTCGTTCAGGCGCAGGCTGCTGCGGACAACATCGCCGCACAACTCGCGCGGACCGAAATCCGCTCGCCCTTCGACGGTACGGTTTCCACCAGGCCCGCAGTCGCCGGTTCCATCGTTCAGTCCGGCACGGAACTGATGAGGATTGTGCGCGACGGCAAGGTCGAGGTCGCCGTCCAGATGCCCGAGAAGGATCTGGCTGCTATCACCGCCGACCAGGCGGCGACGATTACCGACGCCTCCGGCAGGGCGTTTTCCGGCAGGGTCAGCTCGATCGCCGAGAAGGTCGACGGCACCACCCGTCTGGGTACGGTCTATGTCGCGGCGCAGGACAATTCCGGGCTCAGGCCCGGCATGTTCGCCCGCGTCTCGATCGCCACGTCTGCGGCACAAGTCCTCAATGTCGCGGAAAGCGCGCTGACCTGGCGCGACGGCAAGCCAAGCGTCTTCATCGTCGGTCAGGACGGCAAGGTCGCGGCCCGCGCGGTGGAGACCGGCAGCCGCAAGGACGGCCGCGTCGCCATTGTCTCCGGGCTGGCCGAAGGCGACCGCGTCGTCGTCTCCGGCGCAGGCCTGCTCAATGACGGCAATCTCGTTCGCGTCGCGGCGGACGATGCCGGCCAGGCCGCATCGAGCACGGAGACGGCGCGATGAACGCCATTTCCTCCTGGTCGATCCGCAATCCGGTTCCGACCATCGTATTGTTCCTGTCGCTGACGATCGCCGGCCTTTACGGCTTCATGCAGCTCAGAACCAACAACATGCCTGACATCGATCTGCCGACGGTCACCGTGACGGTGACGCAGACGGGCGCCGCACCCAGCGAGATGGAAGTGCAGGTCGCCCAGGTCATCGAGAACGCCGTGGCAAGCCTGGACGACGTCTCGACTGCGCTCAACGAAGGCTCCTCGGTCACATCAGTCGAATTCACGCTCGATACCGATCCCGAAACGGCCACCAACGACGTGCGCAACGCGGTCTCCAGCGTCCAGTCCAGCCTGCCGGCCGCTGCCACCACGCCCGTCGTGACGAAGGTCAATGCATCAGGCAATTCGGTGCTGACCTATGTGGTCGAGGCGCCGGCCATGTCGCCCGACGCGCTGAGCTGGTACATCGACAACGACGTCGCCAAGGCGATGCTGGGCGTCGATGGCGTGTCCAAGATCACCCGTTCGGGCGGCGTTGACCGGGTCATCCGCGTCGAGCTCGATCCCGACCGCCTTGCCGCGCTCGGCATCAGTGCCGGCGATGTCAGCCAGACGCTGGCTGCCATCAACGTCAATCAGCCGGGCGGCCGCACCACCATCGGCAGCCAGGAGCAATCGGTTCGCACGCTGGCCAGTGCCCAGACCGTCGAGGCGCTGGCCGATACACACATCGCGCTTGCGGGCGCCGGAGACGTCAAGCTCTCCGACCTCGGCACGGTGGTCGACAGCTGGGAAAAGCCGCGCCAGGCCGCCTATCTCGATGGCAAGCAAGTCGTTGCCTTCAACATCTACCGGTCCGTCTGTTCAAGCGAGATCGACGTGGTCAAGGCCGCGCGTGGCGCGATTGCCGAGATGGGCACCAAGACAGTTGCAGCCAAATTCACAGAGGTCACCTCGTCTTCCGGCTTCGTCCAGGAAAGTTACGATGCCGCGTTCGAGGCGCTGTGGCTTGGCGCGCTGCTCGCCATCGGCGTCGTCTGGCTGTTCCTGCGCGACATCAGGGCGACGCTGGTATCCGCGGTCGCCATGCCGTTGTCGCTGATTCCGACCTTCGCGGTGATGGCGGCGTTCGACATCTCGCTCAACAACATCACCTTGCTGGCTTTGTCGCTGGTGGTCGGCATCCTCGTCGACGACGCCATCGTCGAGATCGAGAATATCGTGCGCCACATGCGCCAGACCGGCGCCAGCGCCTATCAGGCGGCGATCGAAGCCGCCGACGAGATCGGGCTTGCCGTGGTGGCGACCACCGCCACGATCGTCGCCGTCTTCCTGCCGGTGGCCTTCATGCCCGGCATTCCCGGAAAATTCTTCTTCAGCTTCGCGGTTGCGGTTTGCGTGTCGGTGCTGTTCTCGCTGCTGGTGGCGCGCATGCTGACGCCGCTGATGGGCGCCTACCTCGTGCGCGCCGGCGGTCACAGCGAGGAGGACACGCCGGCCTGGGTGCCGACCTATCTCTGGCTGCTGCGCATGTCGCTCGACCATCGCTGGATCACGCTTGTTGCCGGCATCGCCTTCTTCGCCGGTTCGATGGCGCTGGCGACGCAGCTGCCGACCGAATTCATGGCGGCGACCGATCGTGGCCGCTCGATGATCTCGGTCGAGTTGCAGCCCGGCTCGACGATCGAGCAGACGACGGCCGTGGTGCAGGACATCACCAGGCGCCTGGAAGGCGAACCGGCGGTCGACAGCATCTTCGCCACGATCGGCACGGCGGCCGAGTCGGGCGGCGGGCCGACCCGCGGATCGACATCGGCCGAGGTGCGCAGTGCCAATGTCACCGTCAATCTGAAGCCGCGCGACGAGCGGACGGTCAGCCAGCAGGAATTCGAGGCCGCGGTCTCACCGAAGCTCAACGACATTGCGGGCGCCCGCATCCAGTTCGGCGCTGATGGTTTCTCTGGCGCCAAGGTGTCGATCACGCTGGTCGGTGACAATGGCGATGCGCTGCAGCAGACCAGCGATGCGCTGATCGACCAGATGAAGTCAGTCCCCGGCCTCAGTAATCCGACCTCGACGGCCGCGACCACCAAGCCGGAGCTGATCGTGCGCCCCGACAGCGCCAAGGCGGCGGAGCTTGGCATCACCCCGACCGAGATCGCCGAGACGGTGAAGATCGCCACCGTCGGCGATACCGACACCAGCCTGCCGAAATTCAATCTCGGCGACCGCCAGGTGTCGATTGTCGTGACCTTGCCCGATGGCGCCATCGACGATCCTTCGAAGCTCGCCATCCTGCCGCTGACCGGCAGCAAGGGCACGGTACCGCTTGCCGCGATCGCCGACATCAGCTTCAGCGCCGGCCCGAACAGCATTGCGCGGGTGGATCGCAGCCGCAGCGCCACCGTCGAAGCGGATCTTTCCGGCATCACCCTCGGCGAGGCGACCACCGCGATCCGCGCCCTGCCGGCAATGCAGAACCTGCCCGAGGGCGTGCATGAACTGGCGCGCGGTGATGCTGCCCGCATGCAGGAACTGTTCAGCGGATTTGCCACGGCAATCGCCGCAGGCATCCTGCTGATGTACCTGACGCTGGTGCTTCTGTTCCGGAGCTTCGTGCAGCCGGTGACAATCCTGGTCGCGCTGCCGCTCTCGGTTGGCGGTGCGCTCGGCTTCATGCTGATCACCGGCAAGGCGCTTGGCATATCGCCGCTGATCGGCCTGTTGATGCTGATGGGGATCGCCGCGAAGAACTCGATCCTGCTGGTCGAGTATGCGCTGATCGCCGAACGGGAACGCGGCATGAGCCGTTTCGAGGCGCTAATCGATGCCGCCCGCAAGCGGGCGCGTCCGATCGTCATGACGTCGATCGCCATGGGCGCCGGCATGCTGCCGATCGCGCTCGGCATCGGCGCCGATGCCGAGACGCGGGCGCCGATGGCCATTGCCGTTATCGGCGGGTTGCTGTCCTCGACCGTGCTCAGCCTGATCTACGTGCCGGTGGTCTACACCTTCATGGACGACATCCAGCGCCTGCTTAGCCGCCATCTGCGCAAGCTGCTGGTGGAACGATCCGATGCGGAGGCAGCAACTGAGCTGCCGAGCGCTCGCACCGAAAAGGTGTAATCGGAACGCCGGTCACGAAAGCCCGCCGCCGTTTCCTTCGCCGCCTCACCGCCGAGTCTGCGAAACGCTGGTGGACGCGCCGGCGGATGCCGGTGGCAAGCAACAGTCAAATCGGAATTGAGGGTAGACGTATGAGAAATGAAGGCCGAGTCGGCTCGACGGCAGGAGCGTCCGCGAGAACACCGGCAGGGATGCGAATTGCTGTCCTGATGCTGACCGCGACAGCGCTTGCGGGATGCGTCGTCGGCCCGGACTATCGGAAACCAATTCTGGCGATGCCGGCGATATGGAGCGGCCAGAAATCGTCAAAGCCCGTCAAGCCGCCGCAATTGTCGAAATGGTGGCAGCGCCTGCGTGATCCCCAGCTGAATGCGCTTGTCGACGAGGCGGTTACCGGCAATCTCGACGTTGCCACCGCGAAAGCCAAGATTCGCGAGGCGCGCGCCAGCTATCGACAGAGCGCCGGCACATTGTTCCCGTCCGTCGACGGCTCCGGGTCCGCGACCCGTAACAAGGACAGCTCGTCCACATCGAGCGGAACCGCCAGCGATGCCTATAGCCAGTACCAGGCCGGCTTCGACGCCAGTTGGGAGCTCGACCTGTTCGGGGCCAATCGCAGGAACGTCGAAGCCGCCCGCTACGGGATGGATGCGTCCGAGGAAGAGCTTCGTTCGACGCTTCTCACCCTGATCGGCGATGTTGCATCCTATTATGCCGAGGCGCGCGGCTATCAGGCGCGCATTGGCCTCGCCCGGCGTGCAGCCGCGTCGCAAATGCAAACCGCAGCGCTCACCCGCACCATGCAGCAAGCCGGCATGTCGACGGCGGCGGATGTTGCGAAGGCGATGGGGCAGGCAAGCAGCACGGAAGCCGACGTTCCGACGCTGGAGGCAAGCTATGCCGAAGCGGTGCAGAGGCTTTCCGTGCTCACGGGACGCCCGCCAGCGGTACTGACCGAGCGGCTGAAGCGCGTTGCGCCGATACCAACGCCGCGTCTGCCCATCCCGACCGGGATTCCCGCCGACATTCTACTCTCCCGCCCCGACGTCCGTATGGCGGAGCGGCAGTATGCGCAATATACCGCCAAGATCGGCCAGGCTGAGGCGGCTCGCTATCCCAGCGTGAGTCTGACGGGAGACATCGACACGACCGCCTTCAAAGTCGGCGATCTCGGCAAGAATTCCACGATCGGCTGGTCCTTCGGGCCGACGCTCAGCGTGCCGGTGTTCAACGGTGGCCAGTTGAAGGCCGCCGTCGAGGTGGCGAGAGCCCAGCGCGATCAGTATTTCATCGCCTACAGATCGTCCGTGCTGACGGCGCTCGAGGACGTGGAAAACGCACTCGTTTCGCTGCGCCAGGAGCGAATCCGGAATTCCAAGCTTGCCTCCTCGGCGAAATCCTATGGCGACGCCGCGCGCATCGCGCGTACTCTTTACAAGTCTGGGGAAACGAGCCTTCTCGATGTGCTGGACACCGAACGATCGCTCTATTCGGCCGAGGACGATCTGCTGCAAAGCCGCATTGCAATTGCGACCGACTACATCGCCCTCAACAAGGCGCTCGGCGGCGGCTGGGATGGCACAATCGATACCGCGAAGCCCGAGATCGACGACGTCAAGACCGGCCCGCGCCTGGCGTCGAAGCCTGTGACGCAGTGAAGAACGTGCGCCATATTTCCCCGCGCTGAACAATTGCGGGTGAAGATGATGAACTGCTTGCCCGTGTCATCCGGCTGTCATATGTTCGCCGTATACATCCATAATTCCGGATTTAAAGATACATGGATAAGAACACCGCCCTTCTTGCATTGGCAGCCCTTGGCCAGGACACCAGGCTCGAGGTGTTTCGTCTCCTGGTCCGGGCGGGTGCAGACGGCGTGCCAGCCGGCGAGATCGCCTCGCGCCTCGATACGGTGCAGAACACCATGTCGGCGCACCTGAAGGTCCTCGACCATGCCGGCCTCGTGCGTGCCGAGCGCGACGGCCGGACGATCCGCTACGTCGCCGACATGACCGGCTTCCGCGACCTGCTTGCCTATCTCATGGAGGATTGCTGCAACGGTGCGCCGGAGCTGTGCCGGCCCGTCATTCAAGCTGTCACTTGCGAATGTTGAAGGAGGATGCGCGATGAGTGAGCCATACAACGTTCTTTTTCTCTGCACCGGCAATTCGGCACGGTCGATCCTTGCCGAAGCGATTCTCAATCGGGTCGGAGCCGGCAAGTTCAAGGCATATTCGGCCGGATCGCACCCGAAGGGAGAGGTCCATCCGTTCGCGCTCCAACTCTTGAAGACCCTCAACCACGACACGTCCTTCGCCCGTTCGAAAGACTGGGAGGAATTCGCGGTTCCCGGCGCCCCGGAAATGAACTTCGTTTTCACCGTCTGCGACAACGCGGCCAATGAATCCTGCCCGGTCTGGCCAGGACAGCCGATGACGGCGCATTGGGGCGTGCCCGATCCGGCGGCCGTGGAAGGCACCGACGCCGAAAAGCATCTGGCCTTCGCCGAAGCCTATCGCATGCTCAACAACCGGATCTCGATCTTCGTCAGCCTGCCGATGAACATGATCGACAAGCTCGCCCTGCAGAAACGGCTGGATGAAATCGGCCGCGATCTACCGAAAGCCGGTTGAGGAGGGACGCATCGTGACAGATCACGTTCTGAACGCGGGCGAGGCGCCGCGACCCGGTATCGGTTTCGTCGAAAACTATCTGACGGTCTGGGTGGCTTTGTGCATCGTCGCGGGTGTCGCGCTTGGCCACCTGCTGCCGGGCGCGTTCTCCGCGATCGCGGCGGCGGAGGTCGCGAAGGTCAACCTTCCCGTAGCCGTGCTGATCTGGTTGATGATCGTTCCGATGCTTCTGCGCGTCGACTTCGGTTCGCTTGCCAAGGTCGGAACCTATTGGCGCGGTATCGGCGTGACGCTATTCATCAACTGGGCCGTGAAACCGTTCTCCATGGCGCTGCTCGGCTGGCTCTTCGTCGGCTGGCTGTTCCAGCCCTTACTGCCCAAGGCGCAGATCGATTCCTATATTGCCGGGCTGATCATTCTCGCCGCTGCCCCGTGCACGGCAATGGTGTTCGTATGGTCGAACCTGACGCGTGGCGAGCCGAATTTCACGCTCTCGCAGGTCGCGCTGAACGATGCGATCATGATCGTCGCGTTCGCGCCCATCGTCGGGCTGCTGCTCGGTCTTTCGGCGATCACCGTGCCTTGGGGCACGCTCGTGTTGTCCGTCGCACTTTACATTGTGCTGCCGGTCATCGTCGCTCAACTCGTTCGAGGCCGGCTGCTGGCGACGAAGGGGCAGGCCGCGCTCGACGCGCTTCTCGCAAGGATGCAGCCCTTGTCACTCTTTGCCCTGCTGGCGACGCTGGTGCTGCTGTTCGGCTTTCAGGGCGAGCAGATCATTGCCCAGCCACTGGTGATCGCGCTGCTGGCGGTGCCGATCCTGATCCAGGTCTATTTCAACTCCGGACTTGCCTATCTCCTCAACCGCATGTCCGGCGAGCGGCACTGCGTGGCCGGGCCATCCGCCCTTATCGGCGCGTCGAACTTCTTCGAGCTGGCCGTTGCCGCCGCGATCGCACTGTTCGGGCTGAACTCGGGCGCCGCGCTCGCAACGGTTGTCGGCGTGCTTATCGAGGTGCCCGTCATGCTGTCGGTCGTGTGGATCGTGAATCGAAGCAGGGGCTGGTACGAGCAGGGCGCCGCGGTCAGGAACACGATGTCGACGGAAAAGGCCGCACAATGACCATCACCATCTATCACAACCCCAACTGCGGCACCTCGCGCAACACGCTCGCCATCATCCGGCAGTCCGGCGAAGAGCCTGATGTGATCGAGTATCTGAAAAACCCGCCATCGCGCGAACGGCTGGTCGAGCTCATCGCGGCGATGGGGATGACGCCGCGCGAATTGCTGCGCGAGAAGGGCACGCCTTACGCCGACCTCAATCTCGGCGATCCCAAATGGACCGACGACGAGATCGTCGACTTCATGCTGGCGCATCCGATCCTGATCAACCGGCCGATTGTCGTCACGCCGCTCGGCACCATGCTTGCACGGCCGTCCGAGGCGGTTCTCGACATCCTGCCCAACCCAAATACCGGCCCCTTCACCAAGGAGGACGGCGAGGTGGTCATCGACGCCGAGGGTAAGCGCGTCGTCTAGATATTTCGACATTTTTCGAATTTGCTTTGACACAGTGACAAGCTGTATCTATCTATTTCGATGAAATTCGAAATATGAAAGAAGCCTTGGATCATGACAGTAGCCGACCATGCAGGGTCCCTTCCGAACATCCAGATGGAGCAGTTCCCGGCGATCGATGAATCGGCGCTGTTCAATGTGCCCGTCGCCGCTCACAAACCTCGAATTTTGATGCTCTACGGCTCCTTGCGGGAGCGTTCTTATTCCCGGCTGGCCACTGAGGAAGCTGCACGTATCTTGACCTGGCTCGGTGCCGAAGTCCGTATCTTTAATCCCGCTGGTCTGCCGTTGCCGGATTCGGTGCCTGCCGATCATCCTAAGGTGAAGGAGTTGCGTGAGCTGTCGCTGTGGTCGGAAGGTCACGTCTGGTGTTCGCCCGAACGCCACGGTTCGATGACCGGTATCATGAAGGCGCAGATTGATTGGCTGCCATTGTCGCTGGGCGGGATGCGGCCCACTCAGGGCCGGACGCTTGCCGTCATGCAAGTTTCCGGCGGCTCGCAGAGTTTCAACGCCGTCAACCAACTCCGCATCCTCGGCCGCTGGATGCGGATGGTCACCATCCCCAACCAGTCGTCGGTGGCCAAGGCTTTCAACGAGTTCGACGAGGCCGGCCGCATGAAGCCGTCACCGTACTATAATCGAATCGTCGATGTGATGGAGGAGCTGATGAAGTTCACGCTGCTCCTGCGGGATCGGTCCGGATATCTCACGGACCGTTACTCCGAGCGCGTCGAAAGCGCCGAAGAGGTCGCCAAGCGGGTCAACCAGCGGTCGATTTGAGGGTGATTGCCGATCTTCGGAGTCGCAGCTTGGGGGGGCACGGTCATCCTGATCGGCCATCACAAGCGTCGCGGCTGGATACCGGTATACAGTTATTTCGAGAATTTTCGAATTAGCATTGACGGGGCATCGTTTCGGCGCTAGTTTATTTCTATGAAACTCGAACAAGCAGCAAAACAGCTCGAAGCGCTCGGCAATCCGACGCGGCTCAATCTCTATCGCACGCTGGTGAGGGCAGGTGAGGCCGGGCGACCGGTCGGATACCTGCAAGAGACGCTCGGCATCGCTGCATCGACCCTGTCCCATCATCTCCACCGGCTCATCCTGACCGGCCTGGTCACCCAGGAACGTCAGGCAACGACGCTGATCTGCCGCGCCAATTATCCGGTGATGGACGATCTCCTCGGTTTTCTCGCCGACGAATGTTGCGCCGATGCCGCATGCGGCCCGGCTGTTGGCGAGGCGGCCGCGTAGTTCTTTTTTTGGTGGATATTTCCATAATCCTAGAAACATAGAAGGTGTATCATGGTTCCCAGCAGCAATCTCCCGGTCGCCATCATCGGCGGCGGACCTGTCGGCCTGGCGGCCGCCGCCCAGCTTGTCAGCCGCGGTCTCCCGGTCAAGGTTTACGAGGCCGGTTCCGCGGTCGGGTCGAACCTTCTGGACTGGGGTCATGTGCGGGTCTTCACGCCGTGGCGCTATTGCGTCGACGTGGTCGCCCGGCAGCTTCTCGAGAGCCACGGCTGGCAGATGCCGGAGCCGGAGGCGTTCCCCACGGCCGGAGAGATCGTCGACCAGTACCTCGCGCCGCTCGCCAAGCTTTCCGAACTGGCGCCGTCGATCGAGACCAATGCCCGTGTTGTCGCCATTTCCCGGTGGGGGGCCGACAAGGTCTTGAGCAAGGCGCGGGAGACGCGGCCGTTCATACTTCTGGTCGAAACGGCCGCGGGCACGCGCCGGGATAGCGCTCGTGCCGTGATCGATGCGTCCGGCACCTGGCAAACACCGAACCCGCTCGGCGCGGGCGGCTTGCCGGCCGAAGGTGAAAGGGAATTTGGAGACCGCATCGCCTACGGCATACCGGATGTTCTCGGCCGCGACCGTCATCTCTATGCAGGCCGCACGACATTGGTTGTGGGCGCCGGCCATTCCGCCGCCAATGCCTTGCTGGAACTGGCCAGGCTTGCGGAAACCGAACCGGGCACCTCGGCACTGTGGGCGACGCGCAGCACCGACCTCGTCCGCATCTATGGCGGCGGCGATGCCGACGCCTTGCCGGCGCGGGGCGAGCTTGGTTCCGATGTCCGGGAACTCGCCGAGAGCGGACGCGTCCGGCTGGTGACGGGCTTTGCCACGGTCGCCATCCGCGAGGTCGACGGCCGCCTGGTTGTCGAAGGCCAGACAAAGGACGGATTGCGCACGCTCGGTCCCGTCGACCGGATCATCGCCGCGACTGGTCAGCGCCCCGACCTCGCCTTGACCCGGGAGCTTCGGCTGGACCTCGATCCGTGGCTCGAAGGCGTCAAGGCGCTGGGGCCGCTCATCGATCCCAATGAACACTCCTGCGGCGACGTGCCTCCGCACGGTCACCGCGAGCTCAGCCATCCCGAGCCCGATTTCTACACGGTCGGCGTCAAAAGCTACGGCCGCGCGCCGACATTCCTGCTGCTGACCGGCTATGAGCAGGTTCGTTCGGTCGCCGCGGCGCTCGCCGGCGACATGGCTGCCGCCGATGCCGTGCAGCTGGTGTTGCCCGAGACCGGCGTCTGCACGGTGCCGGTATCTGTTTCAGGCGCGTCATCCCAGGGTTGCTGCGGCGGACCAGCGCCGGCCTCTGTCGATGCCTGCTGTGTCGACGACGCCACGGCAAAGGCGAGCGGCAAGTCAGGCTGCGGCTGCGGCAGCACCCAAGCGATCGCCGCGGCGCGCAGCGGCGATCTCGAGATCGCGGACGCCGCCGAATGAGCGACCGGAAGATCCCGGCTGCCGCGCTCTGGGCGTTGGGGCTGACGCAGATCATCGGCTACGGCACGCTCTACTACAGCTTCAGCATCCTGGTGCCGTCGATCGCGCTCGAGTTCGCCTGGCCGGAGCAATGGGTTTTTGGCGCCCTGTCGGCGTCGCTGCTGGTGGGTGGCCTCTTTGCCCCCACAGCCGGGCGCTGGGCCGATCGCTTCGGCGCCGGCCGGGTGATGACCTTTGGTTCGGCAGCGGCCGCGGCAGCGCTTGTCGCTTGCGCGGCGGCGCCCGGCCGGGTGACCTTCGTGCTGGCCCTGGTGGCCATGGAACTGGCGTCCGCCTTCGTTCTCTACAGCGCCGCTTTCGTCGCGATCGTCCAGATCGGCGGAGCCAAGGCGCTGCGCAGCATCACCCATCTGACGCTGATCGCCGGCTTCGCCTCGACGCTGTTCTGGCCGTTGACGGCTGCGCTGCACGAATACCTGACCTGGCGCGAGGTCTACCTGGTCTTTGCCGTCATCAATCTCGCCATCTGCCTCCCCATCCACGCCTGGCTGGCGCGGCTGTCGCGTCGGACAGGCGAAAGCGCTTCGGCGACACCTGCGGCCATCGGGCCGGCCGGCGGTCCGGTTGCCTTCACCCCGCGTGATCGCAGCAGAGTGTTTCTGCTCATGCTTGGCGGCTTCGCGGTCGAGGGTTTCGTGCTGTCCTCGATCCTCGTTCACATGGTCCCGCTGACGGCGGCGCTCGGGCTTGGCTCGGCCGGGCTTGTCGTGACCACGCTTTTCGGTCCGTCCCAGGTGGCAAGCCGGCTGATCAACATGCTGTTCGGCAGCCGGTTGGCGCAGAGCTGGCTCGCGGTCATCGGTGCGACACTGCTGCCGCTCGGCCTTGTCGTCCTGCTGGCGACGACACCATCGGTGCCTGGAGCCGTCGCCTTCGTCATCCTGTTTGGATTGGGTTCGGGCCTCGCCAGCATCGTCGGCGGCACGCTGCCCCTGGAACTGTTCGGGCGGGAACGCTACGGCGCACGGCTCGGCTGGGTGACTGCCGCGCGTCAGTTTTCCTCGGCACTTGCACCGTTTGCCCTTGCCATGGCGATGGCAGGCATGGGCGTCCAACCATCGCTCTGGTTGACCGCTGGGGTCGGCATGCTCGGCATACTGGCTTTCTCGGCGATCGTCCTGATCAAGCGACAGCCTCTCGCGCATGATTCCGGAATGCTTACGTCTGCGAACTGACCATCAAGGCCTCGGCGGTGTCCATCTGTGCGCAACACCGAGCGGCCGGCCATGCGCGCTCGACGGGCTGCGATCGGGTTGATAAGCCCTCTCCTCAAGGAGAGTCGAGACATGACCGTTGCGATCGAGATGGGCCACACGACCGCGGGCGCCCCGGCGGCCCTGGATCTTGAGGAGCTGCTGGCGACCCGCCTGCTGGTGCAGGGCAATTCGGGCTCCGGCAAATCCCATCTGCTGCGCCGGCTGCTGGAGCAGAGTGCCCCCTGGGTGCAGCAAACCATCATCGACCCCGAAGGCGATTTCGTGTCGCTGGGCGACCGTTTCGGCCACCTGGTGATCGATGCCGAGGAACATACCGAGCGCGGCCTGCAGAGCGCCGGCGAGCGGGCGCGCATCCATCGCGTCTCGACGGTGCTCAATCTCGAGGGGCTCGACGCCGAGAACCAGATGCGGCGCGCCGCCGCCTTCCTCGGCGGGCTTTTCGAGGTCGCCCGCGACCACTGGTACCCGATGCTGGTGGTGGTGGACGAGGCGCAGCTGTTCGCCCCGGCGGTTGCCGGCGAGGTTTCGGACGAGGCGCGCAAGCTCTCGCTCGGCGCCATGACCAATTTGATGTGCCGTGGCCGCAAACGCGGGCTTGCCGGGATCATCGCCACCCAGCGGCTGGCCAAACTCGCCAAGAACGTCGCCGCCGAGGCTTCCAATTTCCTCATGGGCCGGACTTTTCTCGACATCGACATGGCGCGCGCCGCCGATCTTCTCGGCATGGAGCGGCGACAGGCCGAGGCCTTTCGCGACCTGGAGCGAGGGCAATTCATGGCGCTGGGCCCGGCGCTGTCGCGCCGTCCGCTGGGACTGCGCATCGGCCCGACGGAGACAAGCCCGCGCAATGGCACCCCGCGCCTGATGCCGCTGCCGGAAGCAGCGTTGGAGGATGCCCGCGCGATCATCCTGGCAGCGCCGCCGCCGGAAACCGTCCGGCCGCAGCGCCGGTCGTCGCCGGACCTGCTCGATCAACTCATGGCGGCGAAATCGGCGGCGCTGGAAATCCGTCCTGAAGCGGTGGAGCCGCCGATCAGCGCCGAGGATCTGGCGGAGCGGCGCGAGCGGGTGGACCGCGTCCTGCGCGCCGTGCTGGCGCAGCCCGACGCGGGTTTTCGCGTCATCGGCGTGCTCTATCAGGAGTTCGTGGTCCGCTGCCGCATAGAGGGCCTCGCCTCGGTCGTGCCGGACCTGCCAGAGTTCCGCCGCATGCTGACGCGCGCCCGCGCCGGCCTCGGCTCCGACATGGCAGGCGATGACGCGTGGCAGGACGTCTCGGTGCGCGCCTCGCTGCTGCCCGAGGATATGCAGGGCGTGTTCATGATGATCGCCCGCGCGGCGAAGGAGGGCTGGCCCTGCCCGAGCGACGCGGCGATCGCCCGCGCCTACGGCTCGCACTCGCTGCGCCGCGCCCGGCGCCTGCTGACCTATATCGAGGAGCAGGGGCTGATCGTCTGCCAGCTTGACGGGGTTGGAAGGCGGACCGTGACGCTGGTGGAACTGGCCTGGGCGACGGCACCGGGGGATCCTAATGCGGAGGAGGCGGAGCAGGGGAGTTTGGCTGTGTGAGGGGGTGGAGTGTGGCAGGTCAGAAGGACTGCCCACTGCGCCAGCGAGAGCGAAAAGAATGGGCGGTGGCGAAGTCTTTTTGCGCCAACGGCAAGGCAGACTTTGTGGCTTGTCTACGCCGCGGACGCGCGTCCTATTTCATTTCAACCAGTTCGAGAAGACGCATAAACCTACGATCACGGGTAAGGCCAGGGTTCTTTTCCTCTATCAGGTCAAGTATCTGCGCTAGTTCATTAGGAGCAGCTTCCGGACTGTTAGGGATGATGGCGTCCAGCATCTCCAGGACTGCTTGAGGGTGATTGGCCGTCATTGGCTGTTCGCCTCCGACCTCCCTAGCGAATTGATACAACCAGTGAATGTCGCGCTCCACCGGCACCAAAAACCGCCGCACGGCTTTCAAAATCTTTGGAAAATCTTCGCCCGTGCTATCGAGTAAGTTTACCCATGACGAAACCAAGGACGACGTCCGGAATTTCCGCTCCCGTGGCCAGACTTCTTCGATAAACGGAATGACATGGTTTCCCCATCCCTTCTCGCTCCGCTTACCGATTTGACCAAGCCGGAAGATAGCTTCCTGACGACTTCGGTCGTCCATGTTTCGTAAGCATTGGCGAGCCTCGTATCGATCCAAACCGTCAGGCCGGTCGCGCCGCATTGTGCCCAGCTCTACCACCATCTGGGCAGCCACTTCGGCAAGATGACGATCCCAACTCCATTGATAGATCGCCGGAAACAGCTGAATGAGCATTGGCTTCAGCCGGATGCCAATCTCCTGGGGTGGAAATCTTGCCGCAGAAAGGTACCCATTCCATGCGGGCTCGGCTGAAGGATGTTCGAAGTAGAACCAAGGCATCATCCGATCCATGACCCACACTGGATCGAGATAATGAAGCCAGCTTACCTGATGCGTCAGGATTGCGACCGCATGGTCTGCGCCCTCTCCGGGAGCCACAAGCAGTCGTTCGATCCGTGACTTGAACTCATCCGGTATGCCACGGCCTTGCGGAGGTTTCAGCGAGTTTAATGCGCGAAGTAGCCCCTCAGTTGCTTCGCCAATAGGTCCGTTCATTGCGTGACCGTGGGTCCGCCGAGACTTCTGGATGATTTCATGCCCCACTCGCGTTTCCCCCATCCCGCTCCCTGTGGCTGAACCTCCGTCGGAAACGAGGCCGGCAATCACATGATCGAAGGTGTCCCAAGCGAGGCGGCTGTCGAACTCAAAGGATTTAGTGAACTTATCCTCGACCCATCTGCCTAGGGTGTGCCGAACCTCTCTTATGCTGACCTCGGGCAACCGACTCAGTCGGTTCAAGAATGCGCGGTAGAGCCTTGGCTTGGTATCCTCAGGCCAGTCGCGGATCAGGGCGGACCAGAGCGCTTGCGGGTACGCGCCATTTCGCGCAGCAAAGGACAGTGACGCCAACGCTTTTCTGGGGTTGGTTTTCACGAGTCCTGTGAATGGGCGTTTTTCCGTGAAGCTCCCGAAGTCGCGTTGAAGGCCGGCCTGAGCCCGTTCCGCAATTTCGTTGATCGGCAAGTCGATCACGGCGTCAGGCGCCTCGTCAGTACCTACCCAGCCGCCATGCATCCCGTTTTCGATCGCAATGCTCGATGCTGCCCCTTCGCGCCATTCAGGCAGTGCCGAGATCATTTCTTCTAGGCGCTCTTGCTGTCCCGCTGACAGTCGTCGCCCTCGAATGGTCAACCACCTAGTGTAGCGGGCGGCTAATTCATCTCTGATCTTTGGGTACTCATCGTCAGACCAGTGAGACAACCTATTCGGCCCTGCGAGCAGGCGGTCGGCCAAAGCTAGTCGATTCGCCTCAGAGAAATCCTCCCATCGGTCATAGGTCAAGAACAAGAGTTCCCGTCGAACGTCGAAGTCCCAGAAACAGTCCTGTTCGAGTCCGAGCACTAGGTTGAGAACTCATACAATTGACTGATTTTCATTGATATTCTTCGCCCTCAATGAGTCGCTGGAGGCCGAAGTGATGTCGAAGAGCTTATTTTGGTTGTCGGATGAGGCGTGGAGTGCGATGGAACCGCATCTTCCTCGCGGCAAAGCGGGGAAACCTCGGGTTGATGATCGCAGGGTGATTTCGGGCATCCTGCATGTTCTCAAGACCGGCTGCCGCTGGCGCGACGTGCCTGCAGCCTATGGTCCGCCAACCACAATCTACAATCGCTACAACAGGTGGTCGCAGCGCCGCATCTGGCAGCGTATCTTCGAGAAGATGGCGGCTGCCGGGCCCGTTCCGGATGAGCTTTCCATCGATAGCAGCCACGTCAAGGCGCATCGCTCT